>CAYWPC010000011.1:11589-79053 GCA_964460075.1 uncultured Acidimicrobiaceae bacterium | reverse complement strand
AGATGGTCGTGTCCGACGTCAAGAGCGCCCACAGCCTCCGCACCATCGACCTCGATCCACGCACCGTCAGGATCCTGCGATCCTGGCGGAAGCAGCAACTCGAGGAGTACATGCAGACAGGCGTGAGGACCGATGACTCAGGCTTCGTGTTCGCCCGCCCCGACGGTTCACCCATCCATCCGGACTACTTCTCCCAGACCTTCGACCGGCTTCTCGCCAAGCTCGCCCTCCCCAGGATCCGACTGCACGATCTGCGCCATAGCTACGCTGCCATGCTCATCGCGGAAGGTGCTCACCCACGGGCAATCATGGAACGCCTGGGTCACAGCACGATCCAGGTCACGCTTGGCACCTACGGTCATCTGTTCCCAAGTCTGGAAGCGTCGCTCACCGAAGCATTGGACAACGTCTACCGCAAGGCCGAGCCGGTGGCCCCGGCTGACATTCGCGCAATCGACGGCTGATAGAGCGGACCATCTGCTCTCATAGGAGCCGACTCCCTACACCACACCCCATGTGTTCCAAGCTATCCCCCGACGGGTGGCGGGCCGACCCTGGATGGCGTCTTCTATTGCCGACGCGGCCTGCGAATCGATCTCAGCCTTCTGATCCGGCGGCATGTCGTCCCACAGCCGTTCGGAAACAACATGAAGGTCGCCACCGGCGGGATAGGTACGGCAAGGGGATACCGAGCTTCCTGCACTGCTGACGAATCGCCGCTCTGAGCGCCTCAAGCTGATCTCCTGGAACACTGGTAACTACCGTCCCGGCGTCGGCGATGACCTCGGTAACCGCCAGGCTGGCAACGAGAGGAATCCGCTCGTCTGGAGCCACACCCTGAAGGCGGTTTGAGATGATGCGAAGACAGTTCTTGCAACTCGGCGCGTATACGCCGGAACCTGCAGCGTTGAACGGCGGTCCGTCTCCGGCTTCCATCTCGATCCACTCCCGACCACAGAGTGTGCGAGGGTTCCAGATCCGATCGAACAGCGCGTCCAGATCGTACGAGGCGGCCCAGGGCTCCATCCCCGTTCGCCACTCTGCCAATGCGTGCCGCCCCCGCATATCGCCCTCCGCCAGACCCGCAAGGTGGCTGGAGGACATACCAACGAGCAGGTAACGAACGCGACCAATGTTCAGGTCGTTCAGCCCATGAGGCTTGTCAGGTCTATTGACCGTCACATCTGACTCCAAGGATCAATGCTGGCCCTCTGAGCGTAGTAACGGCCCCGTCCGCCCGACCTGCACGTAGCCCGAATACCCGGCACAGCTGGCTACGGGCTGCTCCCCAGGGCATGCCGCAGCAGCTCGGCGTACCGTGAGTCGGCGAGGCTCAGAGCTTCGATATCGTCAGCGGTGAACCAGCGAATGTCGTCGTGTTCGCCTGGTGCTGCGTTCACGATCTCACCGTCCCACGCGTCAACAATCCAGATCGAAAGCTCGAATCCGGCATCCTCGTCCCGGACAACTGCATCGGGCGCGCTCGTCGGTAGGCCCACGCGGATCCCTAGCTCCTCTCGCATCTCGCGCACAAGCGCGTGCCGGGGATCCTCGTCCTTGCAGACGTGGCCGCCGGGAAGGTCCCACACATCGGGATACCAGCGCCGGTCCGGTCGGCGATGGCAGAGAAGGACACTGTCGCCCGCTCGGAACAGGCCTGCAACAACACGGTGATCGATCACAGGGCCGACCCTACTGGGCACCGACCACAGACCCGCGACCGCGACGAAGGTTTGTCATCGCCTGCCCGCAGTCGAACATGTCGTAGCGTCAGCCTTGCCTTCCGCCCCTCAGGGGCGTTTCGCACCCAGCTCCTACACTCGATGGCAATGGAACAGATCGTTGACATTGATGATCCATCATCGTGGCTGCGCGAGGTCCGAAGCACGGTCGAAGGTGTCCTAGGACGTGTCACCGATCGTGCCTGGGGGGATGACCCGTACGACCACCTTGGTTGGAGCGATTCCGAAGAAGACGAGCTGCGACTCCGAGAGCAACTCGCAGATTGTCGCATCGTTGGCTATCACGCAACCCGCCTTCTCCCACACGAGATAGCTGACATCCGCGACGGCACCGGGCTCAGCGTCCTTACGAATGATCTGCGGCGCCAGAAGGTCGATGACGCTCGCCGCTACTTCCCAAGTGTGTTCGACAACGATGATCCTGACGGGATCCGACTGCTCCGCTCAGGACCGAACGACTGGCAGGACTCAGCGCATGTCCGGCTGGGTTTCCTTGACTTCGTGGCGCCATTCACGATGTTCCACCACGACGCTCGCGGCCTCATGAACCTGTTCGACACATGGGGTGGCGAAACACTCGGATGGCTTGCTGACGGCACAGACTCCATCGCCCTGTCGCAGCACCTGACCGCACTGAGCGAACCAGTGATCGTTGAGTTCGGAGCTCGGGTCCCAACACTGAACCTGACACCACTCCTGCCGGCCTTCGCCGGTCGGCTCGGCGAGGTGCCCGGTCGCTACTGGCATCAATGGAGAACCACAGAATCGATCCCTCCTGCGTTCGTGCTGAACATCATCACAACAACATCGACCCGATGGCCACCGTCACTTGACGGGTACCGCTCGTAGTACTCAGTAGCCACGCCATCCCGAGGATTGACCGACGCTGAGCCTTACTACCGGGCCCTTCAGATACTTCAGGGGCAGGCCGGCCGGCCCTGAAGTCGTTCATGCGGGTCCGGCGCGAAGCTATTCGGGAGTGCCCACGACAATCACCGTGGCGATCATCACAGCGCATCAATCGGCCCTGTCCCGCCGCCCCCGGTGGCACCCGAGCCGCTCCCCGATCTACCTACGAGAAAGCGGAGGCATCCACTCGTCGAGCAGGGTGCGCTCGAAGTTCTTCGCTTCCTCAACGGCGTCGAAGACGATCCATGCGATCTCGCACTCGCGGATCCATGCGTTCACCGGCTCCACCTGCGCGGCAGTCAAACGCGTCGGTCTCACCTTGGTGATGCTCGTGTCTGCGATTCCCAAGTAGCTGCACACATTCCGGCGGAACGAGGATCTCGACAAGTCGGGTCCGGTAGCCATGTGCTTGCTCCACACCCGTTGCTGAAGACCCTTGGCTCCAAGCGCTCGACCGGCATAGATCGGCTCCCCGTCCCGATACCAGGCGTACACACCAACGGACTTGGGCACAACGGAGGCAGCCAGCATCGTGGTGGCCAGCCGAGGTTGCTCATTCATTCGTTCCCAAAGAGGTCCCATGCGTCGATCGTACACGGGACGAACCTCCCGGGTTCGGTAGAGCCGCTCGCAGACCCGAAGACTGATCCGCCCGTGCCGGCGATATGTACGGTGTCGGGGGGGGGTGTGAACCGCCTATCGTCGGCTGCACTCAAAGCATTGGGAGGCGATCATGTTCCACGACATTCCCGACAGGGTCCAGGACCGAATTCGTGTCTTGGAGCGGATCGATATTGCCGACCGTGCCGACGGCACACCCCGGATGGAACGCCTCCGGCAGATACCACCTGAGACGGGACGGTTCATCTCCATCCTGGCAGCGGCTGCTCCGGCAGGTGCAATGATTGAGGTGGGCACGAGTGCCGGGTATTCGGCCCTGTGGCTCACCCTTGCGTGCCAGGCCGCAGACCGGACGCTCACGACCTTCGAGGTTCTCCCAGAAAAGGCAAACCTCGCCCGTAAGACCTTTCGAGCTGCTGGAGTTGAGCACCTCGTCGAACTCGTTGAGGCGGATGCCCTCGAACACCTCGAAGACGTGGGCGACATCGCGTTCTGCTTCCTTGATGCCGAAAAGGAGGTGTACGCCGACTGCTACGAAGCGGTCGTGCCGAAGCTTGTTCGAGGCGGGTTGCTCGTGGCGGACAACGCCATTAACCACCGTGAGACCCTGCAGCCGATGATCGACTGTGCACTCGACGATCCACGAGTCGATTCCTTGGTGGTACCTATCGGCAAAGGTGAACTGGTTTGCCGCAAGCTGTAGAACACCGCCGACAACCGACGATCTCTCACACCATTGGTGACCTATACCTGGCTCATCCTGAAGCCGGCTGTGGGTTAGCTTCGGAGGCTTGCCAAACTGCTCCCGTGACTTCCAGTGACCGTCGATTCATCTACACGTCCGAGGACTTCCTTGTTCGGACACACAGATTCGGGATGGGCACCGAGCGTGCTCCCGGTCGGGCCGGTCGATTGTGGGTCGATGGTCACTGACGCCCGCACCTCTGAGTATCGAAACGTTGTGGCCAGTGTGTCGGAATGGGCGACATCGCAGGGTGACATCGTTGCTGTCGGTGTCGTCGGCTCGTGGGCAAGAGGTGACCAACATGATGACTCGGATATCGATATCGTCGCTATCACGACGAACAAGACGACATATGCCGCTACCGACGAGTGGATCGAACCGGCTGTTGGACAGCGAATCCCTGTCGTCCGCCATGCCGAGTGGGGCGCACTGACCGAACGACGACTGCAGCTCCCCTCAGGGTTCGAGGTTGAGATGGGATTCGTCGAACGATCGTGGGCAGCAACTGACCCTGTGGACTCAGGCACAGCAGAGGTCGTAACCGGCGGAGCACTGTTGCCGATCTACGACCCCGATGGGCTGCTCGCACAACTCGCAAGGACCGTCGGGTAGCCCACGCGCACATGTCCTCATCACGTCTGTGCGCGAACAATGGCTGACATCGGACGGTGCACGAAGCCACAAGAATCGACGTCTGGTTCGTCGTCAATGCCCCTTCAAGGCTCGATGGACGCAGTGAAACGGGATCCCGAAACAGTACGAAACTTGTCGGCGCGCGGTATGGACGCGGTATGGAGGGCTACATCGACAACCCCACGACGCGAGAAAACCCTCGGGAATGTAGGTATCCCAAGGGTTCTCTTCGTAGCGGGGGCGGGATTTGAACCCGCGACCTTCGGGTTATGAGCCCGACGAGCTACCAGACTGCTCCACCCCGCGTCGTTGTGGAACGCGCAGTATACGTAACGGCCCCCTGTAACGCCTAGGTCAGGGTCGCAACGAGAATCGCCTTGATCGTGTGCATCCGGTTCTCGGCCTGATCGAACACGATGCTGGCATCCGACTCGAACACGTCGTGTGTGACCTCGAGCCCGTCTGGCATGTCGGTGTGGGCCATCATCTCCCCGCCAACGGTCGTCCCTGCGTCGTGGAAAGCCGGGAGACAGTGCATGAACTTCACCTCGGCCTTGCCGCTCGCTGCAAGCATCGACTCGTTGATCTGATATCCCCTGAGCAAGTCGACACGCGACGTCCAGACGTCCTTGGACTCACCCATTGACACCCAAACATCTGTGTGCACGAAGTCCACCCCCGCAACACCCTTGGCAGCGTCCTCGGTGAGCGTGATCGTGGCACCAGTCTTCTCCGCAATGCTGCGGGCCGTCTCCACGACATCAGTCGGAGGGTGTAGCGAAGCCGGCCCGACCATCCGAACGTCACAACCCATCAGGGCACCCATCACGAGCAGGGAACGCCCCATGTTGAATCGCCCATCGCCGACAAACGCGAAGGAGACGTCGCTCATGTCACCGTCGAAGTGCTCATCCATCGTGAGGAAGTCCGCAAGCATCTGGGTTGGATGCCACTCATTCGTGAGACCGTTGTACACCGGCACTCCAGACTTGTCCGCCAGGATCTCGACAGCCACCTGGTCGCTCCCCCTGTACTCGATGGCGTCGTACATCCGCCCAAGGACCCGCGCCGTGTCGGCGGTCGACTCCTTGTGGCCCATCTGGCTGCCAGACGGATCGAGATACGTGACATGGGCGCCCTGGTCGTAGGACGCAACCTCGAACGCTGCACGGGTGCGTGTTGACGTCTTCTCGAAGATCAGTGCGATGTTTTTGCCATCGAGTGCGCGTTCCTCGGTGCCTTGGCGCTTGGCTGCCTTGAGCTCGGCTGCAAGCGTGAGCAGCTCCCTCAACTCCGAAGGCTCGTAGTCGATGACTTTCACGAAGCTGCGACCGGTGAACTGTGTCATGTACGTCTCCTGTTGTGTGTCACGCTTCACGCTCGATCGGACAGGTCATACAGTGCCCCCCACCCCTGCCCTTACCGAGCTCGAAACCCTGAATCTCGATAACCTCGATGCCAGCCTCCCGCAGACGCTGGTTCGTATTCGTGTTGCGCTCATAGGCAACAACGACACCCGGCTCGAGGGCTATGACATTGTTGCCGTCGTCCCACTGCTCCCGTGCAGCCGCCAATTCGTCACCACCGGTCCCGACCACACGAAGCTCGCTGAGACCGAGGGAGCGCCGCATCGTCTCGATGAGCCCCTCCGGTTGCTCCTCCACGACCGGATCGTCCGGAGAGTCACCCGGCCGGATCGTCCACACTCGTGCCTGGTCGATGACTTCCTCATAGGCAGTCACCGCGTCGCGGTCGACCTGCGTGATCACCGTGTCGAGATGCATGAACGACCTGGTCTTCGGCAACGCAACCGTTATGACCTCTGTCGCTGCGCCAGAAGCGAACAGGGTTCTCGCCAGAATCGAGACGGCCTGAGGCGACGTTCGTTCCGACAGGCCGATCATGACGACACCGTCGCCGAGCACCTCGACGTCGCCACCCTCGATGTGGGCCCTTCCCCAATCTTCGTTGCTTCCCCCGAACCACACCGTCACGGGGCTCTCGCGTGTGAACATTGGATGGAACCGGTAGATGACCTCGATGATCATCGACTCGTAGCGACGGGCTGGCTTAGCCATCGGATTGATCGTCACACCGCCATATATCCAACACGACGGGTCACGCTGAAACACGAAATTGGGAAGTGGAGCCAGCATCAGCGCAGACGGATTCGTCGACTCGTAATGCAGCCTCGCGCCCGGCAGATCCATCTCACGTTCAACAACGCCGGCAACGAGGAACTCAGCTATCTCCTCACTCGTGAGCGCAGCAATCAGATCAGAAGCATGGGCCGCGGCCGCAACACCGATCATGCGTTCGTTCAGCATCGATTCGAGTACCCAGCGACGCGATGCATCGTCCTCAAGCGCCTCGGCAAACAGGTCCTGCGCGTACACCACTTCGATGCCGCGGTCTCGCATCACCTCGACAAATGCATCGTGTTCCTCAACGGCCTTGTCAACCCAGATGACGTCATCGAAGAGAAGCTCCTCAGCGTTCGACGGTGTGAGACGACGGTGCTCCAGCCCAGGACGATGCACCATGACCCGCTTGAGCTTCCCGACCTCTGAATACACGCCAAGGCTCACGATTCACCTCTCTGGACCCGGTCACGATACACGGTGCGCACCACCGTGAAGCTAACCGGTGGAGCTTGCAGATTCACCGGATGCCGCAGCAGCAGCCTCAGCGATGACCTGATTCGCGTCGTCGATGAGCGCCTTCGCCTCATCCACCTTGCGTTGGTATTCAGCAAGGTCGCCACGGCGAAGCGCTGCGTCGGCGTCGGTGAATGCCACCTGGGCGTCGGCAATGAGCTGTTCGACTTGCTCTTGAATCGTTCCTGTGGGTGGCTGCGGTGGAGTGCTTCCGCCTCCGGTGTCTCCACCACCACCGTCAGAGACAACGCCGTCGGGTGTCCCGAACAACGCGACGAGTACCTGATCCAACGTGTCTGCAATCTCGATTCTGCTGTTGAACGACGCCACGACCCGCTTGAACTGCGGAATGCCGCTGCGACCTCCCCCGGTGTCTGCTGCCAGATAGATCGGCTGCACGTACAACAGCGAATCCTCGATCGGCACGACGAGCATGTTGCCCTTGATCACACCGGACCCGACCTGGTCAAGCAACGTGAACTCTGCAGATACCTGTGGATCCTGCTCGATGAAGTCACCGACCTGCCCAGGCCCGTCGACCTGCCGGTCCTCAGGCATCGTGTACTCAATCAGCCTCCCGTACTCATCAAGCGGACCGGACTTCGCCACGACGAACGACGACATATTCGGCCGAGATCTCGGCGTGAACGGCTGCATCAGAAGGAACGAAAGTTGATTCTCCTCCGGCAGCTCCATGAGCAGGTAGTACGGCAACATCGGATCCGTCGTGAACGTGCCCCGCAGCGCTGCCTTCGGACTGTTGGACGGGTCACGGGCGATCTGCCACGGATCGTTCACCTGGAAGAGGTCTGTTGGGTCGGTCATGTGATACAGCGTGTACACATCCGTCTGGATGCGGAATAGATCCTCTGGGTAGCGAACATGCTCGACAATGACCTGTGGCATCTCTGCAACAGGCTTGAACAGATTCGGGAAGATGCGCTCGTTGGTGCGGATCAGCGGATCGGTCGGATCGATGATGTACATGTCGATCGTGCCGTCATAGGCATCGATGACCGCTTTGACGGAGTTGCGAATGTAGTTGAACCTGCGAGGCAGTTCAGAGCCGTTGTTCAGCCGTGCGGTGCTCGCCATCTCTGAATAGGGGAACCCATCCGTCACGGTGTAGAGGTCCATGATCCAAACGAGTCTGCCATCAGCCACAACCATGTACGGGTCGTTGTCTGCATAGAGGAACGGCGCGATTCGCTTGATCCGATCCTTGATGTTTCTCGCGATCATCACACGACTGTCGCTCTGCACCTGCCCGGAGATGAGCGTGTTGAGATCCCCGAACCGCAACGCCCAAGCCGCTCGCTGGAACAGGTTTCCAAGCGGAACGCCGCCACTTCCGTCGTAGGAATTGGTAGACGTCGATTCGGATCCGTCCTGGGGAATGTCGACCTCTCCCTCCTTCGACCCTGCAATGAGGAAGTCACTATCGGAACTGTCCGAGAAGTAGATGCGCGGCTGGTCTATATCGAGAACCTCTGAGTTCGACATGTTGACCGGCGGTATGTCCTCGACGAGGAAATCGGGGAATCCATCGGTTGTGACATCGTTTGCGGGGCTCAGCACCGCACCGAGACCGTGCGTGTAAATCAGTCGCTCGTTGACCCAACCCGATCCTGGAATGTTGCGCTCGTCGAGGCCACGAGCCGAGATCATCACCTGCGTGAGTTCCCCATTGATCTTGTAACGGTCGACATCAATGTCCGCGAAGTCGTAGTAGGTCTTGATGTTCTGCAGCTCGGGATACGTGTTCGCTAGAACTCCCGGGTCCCAGAGCCGGATGTTGTCGATCGTGGGCCGGTTGGCTTCGATGACGCTGGACGTCAAATCTGTCGACGCACCGAAGGGACGCACCTCCACGTTGTCGAGCCCGTACGCAAGACGAGTGAAGTCGAGGTTGTGCTGAACATACGGGAGCTCCTGTTGTAACTCATTCGGCTCAACAGAGAATCGCTGCACAACGGCCGGGTAGATGCCGCCAACACCGATCGATGTGACCAACCAGATCCCGAAAGCAACACCAGGAAGCATCCAGCCTTTGAACCACACATTGACGAGCAGGATGATCGCAGCCGCAACCGAGATGAAAATCAACAGATTGAGCGCGGGTATCTGTGCGTTGACGTCGGTGTAGGAGGCACCGAACACCTGACCTCGACCGGAGTAGAGCAACTCCCACTTGTCAAAGATGTACCCAGCCGATTTGAGCAACGCAATGAACGCCAACAACACCGAAATGTGCGCCTTGACGCTGCCGGACGTCCGCTCGCCAATCGTTGTGAGTTTGATACCGCCGTTGAGGTAGTGGGCTCCGATGACGATCAGCGTGGTGACCATCAGCAACTGGAACAGCCATCCATACATGTCGCGGTAGAGCGGAAGCCCGAACACATACATTGAGATATCGTTGTTGAAGATCGGGTCGAGGAGACCGAACGGAACACCGTTTCGCCAATACAGCCAGTCCTGCCACCACGCTGAGGCACCAAGGCCGACGAGAAGGCCGAATCCCAGAGCGAACATGGTTCGCACCAGGAACGCTCTCGGCTCGATCCACAGCTGGTACCGCTCGAGAAGCTCCTCGTCTGGCGCACCGGTCAGTGCGAGCAGGCTGCGGGGCGAGAGACGGTCGACGAGCCACAGATTGACCCAAAACACCACGAACGCGATAACGGTGGCTCCTGCGATGAGCCACACCTTGGTGAACGTGAGCGTGAACCAGACGTTCGCGCTTCCGAGTTCGTCGTACCACAGATAGTCGGTCCAGAGTGTCGCCAACCAACGGCCGGCAATGAGGAGAACGAACAGGCCTGCAAACCCGATTGACAGCAGCCGCCTGAACGCGGAACCTTGCCGGTAATTGATGGTCTCGCGGTTGATCACAGCAGGGATTCTATTGCGCTAGCGGGTTCGACGCACCGCGCACGCTTCACGAGGACACCGGGGCTTGCGAAAGTGCCGTTGCGACCGCAACAACCCTGTGCTCCGCCTCGTCGGATCGCCACCTCCGAAACACCTTGCTCGCCGCGGCTGCGATCGCTCGACCGCCGGATCCGGCGTCCCTCGCCTCCTGAATCGCGGCGGTAGCGGCCTCGAAAAGATCGGATGCAAACACTCGTGACGCTCCCGCATCGTCGTCATCTCCGGTGATGGCGAGAGCTAAATCTGCGAACGCCTCGTCGAAGCGACCCACAAGATCGTCGTCCGGTAGCCAGCTCTTATCGGTTCGGAGATGTTCCAAAACGTCGTTCTGTATATCGACGAGAGCGCGCTTGATCGTTCGCAACGCCGCGTTCTGGGCGGGTATCAACGACACGCCTACCTGGTCATCCTCAGCACCATGCTCGGTCTCAGAGGCCTCTTCTCCGCTCACCTGGGTGGACGGGTGGCTCTCCTGGATCATGCCGGATACCTCAGCGGTGTCTACAGGTTCGGCAGCGGCCTCACTCGCAGCACTCTCCCGCATCACCGGCACAACAACGACCGGTCGCTCGGCCGTGTCGTCACGCAGCTGTGCGAACAGCGAACCGATGGCATCATGGCCCGGCTCGTCTGCGCTCGGTTCGTCTGCGCTCGGTTCGTCTGTATCCGGCTCGTCTGTGCGCGGTTCGTCCGTGTCTGCCACGACAGCGACCAACAGTGGCGCTGCTTCATCTGCCACCTCATGGTCGTCAGGCACGAGAACCGGTATCTCCTCCGTCGTGTGCGGCTCCTCCTCATCCGGGGTGTCAGACTCGGTCTGCTCGTCCGCTGGCTCACCACCAACCTCAACAATCGTCTCCACCTCCGAGACCGCCGGCGGCGGGGGTGCAATTACCGTGACGGTCTCCACCTGCAGCTCACGGGTTTCTGGGGCTTCAAATCCGACGGTCCCCCTTCGAAGAGCCTCTACCTCAGCAACAAAAGAGTCAGCGTCGACCGGCTTCATCGGGACTACCTTGCTGCCAGAGACAATCCTGACCGATCCCCCATCCGACAAATGGTGCGGCCGAGGAATCTCCTCTGGGTCGTGCATCGGCACCGGCTCTTCGAGCGCCTGACGTTTCGTCTCGATCTCCGTCTCGAGTTGCCCAATCGAGGATCTTGCCGCCTCGAGCTCAGCCAGCAGCTCAGAGCGTCGATCCTCAAGGGCGTGGGCACGTTCCTGTGCACGTTCAGCGGCCTGACCCGCCGCTGTGAGCACACCGTCGCTCTCAGCCCTGGCCGCTTCGATGATCTGCTCTGCTTCCAATCGGGCCGCGCGAATGGCCTCTTCGCTGTCGCGTTTGGCATCGCCCGTGTGCCGTATCGCCTCACGTTCCGCCTCAGCGCGAACGAACAGTGCGTCTTCCTTCGCACTATCGACAAGGGCCGAGGCCTCACTGAGAGCCGACTGCAACATCGACGAACCCTCGTTCCACGCAGCAGCTCGCATCGAGTGCGACTGCTCGGCCGCATCCGCGAGCATCTTGGAAGTCTCGGCCATTGCGGAACTTCGCCACTCCTCGGCATCGGCAGCCGCGCGCGAGCGCAACGACTCTGCGGCTGCTCTCGCTGCCTCAAGCACAGCTGCGACTTCGCTGCCAATGATGCTGAGCTCTCGCGCAAGTGCCTCAGGATCGTCAAGCCCTAACAAGATCTCTGCATGCTCAGAGCGCGCTGCGAGGTGCTCTAGCTGCTCGAGACGGTGCGCTACAGACGCAAGGAACGACTGGACTTGTGCACGGTCGTATCCCTTGCGCACAACATCGAACTGACGAGCTTGTACTTCGCTCGAAGTCACTTCCTCAGCCATACGCGCGAGCGTACAGGTGATGACGGTCGTGGAGGCGGATTGTTACAGAGATCCGAGGAACGCAAGCGCATCATCGACCGTTTCGACACGAACAACTTCGATATCGTCCGCCGCTGCAACAACAGCGTCGTCGTAGTTTGCCGCAGGCACGAGAACTGCACGAGCACCAGCATCGATCGCACCGTAAACCTTCTGCCTGATACCACCGATCGCACCAACGGTGCCATCGCGAGAGATCGTGCCGGTTCCTGCGATGCGCTCGCCGTGCGTGAGCTCGTCTGAGGTGAGTTGATCCATGATCTGGAGCGTGAACATGAGACCTGCCGATGGGCCCCCGATGTTCTGCGAGTCGATCGCGACTTCGACAGGAAACGACACGATCGGTTCGTTGTTGTCGAGCAAAACACCAATCATCGGACGGGTCGGATCATCGATGTGTGGGCCGAGTTGAAGCTCGACCGGCGTCTCGTCGTACCCGACCTCAGAATCGTCCGCCGGTCGATCAACGAGGAGGCTGATGACGTCTCCGATCTTGAGGTCCGCGAGCTGCCCGATGATGTCGTCACGGAACGCAACCAACCGCCCGTCCATCTCCACGATGACGTCGTTGGGCAGCAACACACCGTCAGCAGCAGTGTCTGGCACCGTGTCGATGACCAATGCGCCGGTTCCGACAAGCGTCACCTCGTAACCGAGCCTGGTCAAAGCAACAAAGGTCGCGTCCTGCTTCGACTGTTCCATGGCAGCAAGACTCTCACGGCGAAGCTGCTCCTGTGAGACGCCTATGGGTCGGACACGTTCACGTTCTCGGACATCGACCCTGGGGTCGAGGCGGCCGGCCGCGTACTCAAAAATGTTGGCTTCCTTGAGCGACACCGTGAGAAAGAACAACTCGCCATCGTCACTGACGTTGCCATCTTGAACGGTGATGAAGTCCGACGTGTCGTACACAGGACCAGGACTCAGCGTGTAGTACGGCACCGTGATCGGCCAGGCAATCGCAATGGCGATCCCAACAACGATGAGGCCGATGGCGACAATCCACGGCCACTTCGGATATCGCGATGGTGGGCGCACGCTGGGCGGAACATCGGCGTAGTCACCCGACTGCCCTTGTGTCACGACATCGCTTTCCATCTTCCGAGGTTACCGCAGGGCCGAAGCTGCTTGTACAGGCCTCACGCGATCCTTCGACCGGCAACCAAGTCCGCGACGACAACGATCCGGTACCGATCTGACCCCTTCGGGTGGCAGGCGAACATCGTAAGGGTCGGATCATCCCTGTCATAGGTGATCCAGAGATCGCTCGGCTCGACAATCAGAGAAGCCGAAACTCTGTACATGACCTCGAACCCGTTGCCGTCGGTCATGAACACGAGATCGCCAATCCCGAGCTTGTCGAGATCGTAGAACGGCCGGGTGTACGTGGTGCGGTGCGCAGCGAGCACGACATTGCCCTGCTCGCCTGGAAGCGCAGTTCCAGCCCAGTGAGCAACACCGAGATCGATGACGCTGAGTGCCACGCCACCGCGAACCGTCTCGTCGACGCCTATTGCCGGAATGCGAAGCGACCCGATAGCCACACCTGTAGATTGCGACCGATGAAACGACGGCTGTCTCGCCGGGTTCGGAGCGACGTTCTCAGGTGCGGACATCGCTGACACGGATGCAGGCACGCCAGCGAACACACCGGCAGCAACGATGAAACTGATGACGAAGTGTCTGAGTCTCATGGGAGACTGATCGGCAGATTCTCCACATCGCTGGACAAGAATTCTAGAGTACGCCCCGACATCCCAAGGAGCACACTGCATGCAGACGACCTATCCAACACGAACCATTGCCAACGTGGTGGTTCCTCGCACCGCTGTTACCACAGCCATGCTCACGGTCGGGTTCGCACTGCTCACGGCGCTCGCCGCCCAGATCGCCATCCCTGTGCCTGGAAGCCCTGTGCGCATCACCGCACAGACTTTCGCCGTTCTCCTCGCGGGTGCAGCGCTAGGACCGCGGGCCGGCGCAGGCAGCCAGTTGCTGTATTGGAGCATGGGAGCGGTCGGGTTGCCGTTCTACGCAAACACATCCGGCGGATGGGAGGCTGCAACCGGTGCAACGGGTGGATACCTGTTCGGGTTCATCGTTGCGGCCTGGGTCGTCGGCCACCTCGCTGAGCGAGGCCAGGACCGCACAATATCTACAGCGATTCCAGCATTCCTCGCAGGAAACGCTGTCATATACCTTCTTGGCATCCCTTGGCTGATCGTTGCTGTCCCATCGATCGATACCTTGTCGGCTGCGCTGCTCGCAGGGTTCGCGCCGTTCATCGTTGGTGACCTCGTCAAGATCGTCGCTGCAGGGCTCCTTCTGCCCGCTTCGTGGAAGATGGTCGACGCCCTCCGCAAGTAGTCGCTGCACGGTCTCGATTTACGCGTCGCTCGCCTCGCATCGAAGTACAGCGATGCGCTGCTGATCGCCTAACCGTTTTTTCACACCGCTCTTAACAACCTCTCATGTTCCCTTCATCTTTGCCGCGTAGGCGCACCGGACGCTTGGTGTATGACGAAAGGAGCTGTCATGCGCGTAAGGCAACCGGCGCTTGCCATCGGCATCGCGATGATCGCGGTTGCATGTACATCCGCTGCATCACCCGCAGCCGAGAACGACCCGGCGCAGGTTGCACGACCGTCCGTCACGGACGCGGCGGACACATCCACAACCATGCTCATCGAAACCGCTACGTCACAGCAGGTCCCGATGACAACAACGACGCCACCGGCGACCGCCCCAGCGGCGGCAGCCGACAACAGCGTCGCCACGACAACGACCACAACCGTTCAGGCACCAACTACGACGACCGCGCCTGCGAGCGACCAGCTTGAGGAACTCCTCAGGTCGCTCGACGACCTGCTGAACGACCTCGACGGCCAACTCGAAGGACTCGACAGCGACATAGCGCAAGTAGAGACAAGCTTGAACGCCGACGAAGGAGACATAGGACAATGAAACGACTCAGACAACTGATCGTCATCGGTGTCGCAGCCGGGATGCTGTTTGCCGTTCCGGCAGCAGCGAGCGCACGAACCGACGGAACACGAGTCGACAGCGAACCCACAGTCACGACCGATGTGGTGAGGCAGCCAACTCTCGACCAGATCAAGGAGAGAGCAGCCGCTGCTATCGACCGGCGGCTTGTGACACTCAAGAAGCTCACCGACGGTGTTGCAAGCAGTGAGTTCATCACCGCCAGGCACAAGACCACGCTCATCCGCGAGTATGCGTCGGCAGGTCTCGGCCTCACTGCCGTTGGCAGACAGATCGAAGCAGCCGAGACCATCGACGAGCTGCGGGCGCTCATCCCCGCAATCGCCGAGGACTTCCGCATCTACCTCGTTGTGGTCCCCAAGAGCAGGCAGGTGGGAGCATCCGACCGCGTCGCCGACGTTGTTGATCGCCTTGGCTCCGCGGCCGACACCGTTGGGGAAGCGATTCGACGTGGCGAAGAGGCAGGCTACGACATGAGCGAGGCCAGGAAGTGGCTCATCTCGGCTCTCGATGACATCGACGAGGCTCGCCGAACCGGTGTGCCAGTCGCAGACAACGTCATCGGCCTTCAGGCAGCCGACTGGGAAGAGCCAGCAGCCAGCGAGCTCCAGGAGGGTCGCCGCCGACTCGACAACGCCCGCGTAGATGTGCGGAAGGCCAAGGCATCCCTCGAGAAGGCCAAGCAGGCCATCGAGGACGCCCTCGGCTCCGACGGCTAGCGCAACACACTCGACAACGGCAACCTGGAGGGGGTCGCAGGCACACCGCGACCCCCTCCAGGTACGCTGTGCGCATGGCTACCAGAGACCAGACGATCGAGCACGCATTCGCACACGACCCGTACATTGCGGCCCAAGGCTTCAACCTGGTCGCCATCACAGACGACGACATCGTGGTGGCGATGACCGTTCGCGACGATCAGACGAATTTCCATGGAGGCACACACGGCGGTGTGTTGTTCTCCCTGGCAGACTGTGCATTCTCACTGGCCTCAAACGCCGACGGAGACCCCGCCGTGGCCATCGACACGCACCTGGCAATCACAGCCCCATCCAAAGTGGGTGACGAACTGACAGCAACGGCACGCGAGATGACACGGGGCAGAACCCTTGCAACCTACCGAGTCGATGTCACTCGGACGGACGGTCGGGTCGTCGGCCTATTCACCGGGACCGTCTACATCCGCTCGCAGTAGACGATCCCCGTCTGCGGGCACAGGGCGCACCACCGAGGGTCTCCCCACACCGAGCGGCCCAAGCGAAGCAACAGCAGCACCGGCCAGTGCCGCCCAAACGAGGCCAGCAACACCGATGTGGGCAGCTACGACGAAGCTGGACTGAACCTGGGTAAAGACGTGCAAAGCACCGAGCGCCCCGTTTACCAGGAACGCGCTCAACGCGCCGTCAACAAGATACATCTCGACAAGGGGCCGACGATGCCTTCTCACTTGCCAGACGAGTGCGACGAGCAGCACGAACGTCACAGCCGTCGCTGCCCGATGAAGGAAGTGAATCGCCACATATGTGTCCGACAGGTCCGGTATCAACACACCATCGACGAGTGGCCACCCAGGGAAGTACATGTTGTGAACGATGGATCCAAGAATCATCACAGAGAACACGGAAGCGGCGCTCACTCCTATCAACATTGACCAACCCACAGGGCCGGGCCCATCGACTGGTTTGGCCCTGGTCGCAACAGTGATCACGACAAACAACGCAACGATCACCATGGAGACAACGAGGTGAACCGTTATGAGATCGCGGTCGAGCCCACCCTTGACGACCATGCGACCGAGCCAAGCCTGGATACCGATGACAACGAGCGCAGCAACGGCCGGTCCAATAATCCAAGAACGGCGATGCTTCCCTCGCACTGCGCCAATGACGATCACCACAGCGAGCAGGCCGACGAGTAACGCGATCCATCTGTGCGTCCACTCGACGATCATCTGGGGATCGAGCTTCGGCAGGTATCCGCCAAAGGCACCGCCATCGCACAGCGGCCAGCGATCCTTGCATCCGTAGCCACTGCCGCTGCCACGGGTGTAGCCACCAAACGCAATGAGGGCCAGCGTGGACCATGTTGCCAGGTGTGCTACACGATGGAGAGTGACCCGCTTCATACGAAGGCTACCTCGCGACGACGTCCCTACATGTCGAGTTCTTCACCGAGATACGCCCGAATCACGTTCGGGTCTCGCTGGACGGCCTCAGGCGTTCCAATGGCGATCACCTCGCCGAAGTCGAGCACCATCACACGATCCGCGATATCCATAACGAGGCCCATGTCGTGCTCCACGAGGATCGTGGCGATGCCGAGCTCCTCACGAATGTCGAGAATGAACCGGGCCATGTCCTCGGTCTCCTCGAGGTTCATACCTGCAACAGGCTCGTCGAGAAGCAGCAGTTCCGGCTCCATGGCGAGCGCACGTCCCAGCTCAACCCGCTTCTGGACACCATAGGGCAACATTCCGACCGGGTGAAAACGCCACGCTTCGATCTCGAGAAGGTCGATGATGTCTTCCACCTTTGCGCGGTTGTCGATCTCTTCACGCTTGGCTCTGCCCCACCACAACGCCCCGCGCCACCAACCAACATCGGTGCGGACATGCCGCCCGAGAGCAATGTTCTCGATGACAGTCATGTGAGCGAACAGCTCAATATTCTGAAAGGTCCGCGCTACGCCGAGCTGAGCTACCTTGTCTGGGCTCAATCCCAGAATGGACTCGCCCTTCCAAAGAATCTCACCCTCCTGCGGCTTGTAGACACCGTTGAGACAATTGAAAGATGAGGTCTTGCCTGCCCCGTTCGGCCCGATGACCGCGAATAGTTCACCCTCGTCAACGGTGAAGCTCACATCGGTGAGAGCCTTGACACCTTTGAACGCAAGGCTGACATTGGTGAACTCAAGAAGATGATCGCTCACGACAACCACCGCTTGCGACGCTTGTAGTGCTTCACATCTCTGAAGGACTTACGCTCGCCTCCACCGTGAATGCCGAGATAGAACTCCTGGACATCTTCGTCACCCAGAAGCTTCTTGGCATCCCCGTCCATGACGACCTTGCCCGTCTCCATGATGTAGCCATAGTCTGCGATCGAGAGTGCCATGTTGGCGTTCTGCTCGATCAGCAGAACATCTGTGCCTGCCTTGTTGATGTCAACAATGATGTCTCTGATCTGGGCCACCAGCATCGGAGCGAGACCGAGAGACGGCTCATCGAGGATGAGCAACGTCGGATTCGCCATCATTGCACGACCGATCGCAAGCATCTGCTGCTCTCCACCTGAGAGATACCCAGCAGTGTCCTTGCGACGTTTCCCAAGCAACGGGAACATCTCCATCACCTTGTCGTAGTTCGCCTTGATGCTCGAGGAGCTCTTGTTCGTCGTCGCTCCCGTGCGAAGATTCTCATCAACGGTCATCTCGGCGAATACTCTGCGGCCTTCCATGACCTGGGCGATTCCGCCACGGACGATCGCCGACGCATCCTTCGAGTCGATCCGCTCACCGTTGTGGGATACGACTCCCTTGGTGATTTCGCCTTCATGCACATCCAACAGGCCGGTTATCGAGCGCAACGTCGTCGTCTTCCCTGCACCGTTCGCACCGAGCAGGGCGACGATCTGACCATCGCGGACCTCAAGGGAGAGGCCGCGCAGCACCAGAACGACGTCGTTGTAGACGACTTCCAAGTTGGCAATCTCAAGCATGGTAGATGTGTTCCCTAGGGGGTATCGGGTGGGGGTGCGGCGAACCGCACCCCCACATGATTGTCTTCTTTAGCCCGCTGTCCAACAGGGTGCGTTGAAGTCGTAAGCAGCCGCTGCTGCGCCGACCTTGAAGTCCCTCTCAAGTAACGAACCGGTTGTCGCGCCAGCCTGGGCCACCGTCTGGTTAGCTCCGCCTGCCGCGGTGTACGTTGCAAGATCGGGATTGAAGATCGCGGTCTCACGTGACACGTAGTCGTTCGCCGTGCCTGCATAGCTCTGGTTCGGAGCTGCGCCACCGAAATCGACACTCTCGATCGAGTTCGCTGCAGAAACCAAACCTGCCCTTGTCAGGTCCTTGTTCCCAATTGCGACTTCGAGCACCTTTGCCATCGTCTTGGCTTCGTTCCAACCCGTGATGAAGGCATCACTCGGACGACGATCCGGGAACGCATCTGCCAAGGCAGCCATCATCTCGTTGTTTCCAGGCGTATCTGTACCCCAACCGACGTTGTATGCAGACTGGAAGAACAGCTTGTCATACAGCGGACCGGCTGGCGAGTCCAGCAACCTGAAGTCGTACGTCGGTGCCGAACCGGTGAAGAAGCCCTGATATCCAAGCTGGACTGCTCCGGCGAGGATCTCTGCGCCAATCGACGGGTTCGTCGTCATGTACGTCCAGTCGGCTCCCGAGTCAACGATCCCCTGAATAACAGGTGTCTGGTCCTGACCTGGGATGACCTTGGCCGTGCCGTCGTAGACGACTTCCATGCCGTAGAACTCCGCAGCCTTGAACACGCCAGCCGAGGCGTCGCCGCCGTAGTCGCCTGGGAACGTCGCGATAGCGATCGTCTTTCCACCCATCTCATTGATGAAGTCGAGTACGTTCATCGCTTCGAGGCAGTAGTTCGTGTTCTGTTCGAGCAGGAACGTTCCATCGAATTCGGGGACTGCCCATCCCGAGTACCAGCTCAACGGTATGACAAGCATGCCGTCTTCCTTGATCTTCGGCAGTGCGGCAACCGTCGTGGGCGAACCCGTCGACAGGCTGATTGCCACGACGTTGTCACGCAGCTTCTCGTACTTCTCAAGATGCTGTTCAACGTTGTAGTTGGTGTCCTCGATGACGAACTCCACGGTCCATCCATCGATACCACCGTTGGCGTTCAGGATGTCCCAATACACGGCCTGGGCATCAGTGATGTCCGTCGTGAGAGGAGCGAACGCACCAGTGAGGTCGGACAGCGAACCAATCCGGATCACTTTCGTCTCGGGGTCGACGCCGACGTCGGTAGCGACCACATCGCTCACCGGTGCCACCGTCGTTGTCGACGACGCTGCCGGGGCAGCTGCCTTTGTCGTGGTCGTCTCGCCACCGCCGGTTGCCCCAGCGGTCGTGGTCGTCTCGTCAGCGCTGCTGCTGCACGCGGCGGCAACAAGCATCACCACCACCACGAGGACGAGTAAGCTCAAACGCTTTCTCATCTATGTCCTCCTTGCTCGTTTTCTTCCTTGTATACCTCCAGCGCCCCGCGGCACCGGATGGACCTTTGAAACATCAATATGAGAACGGCCAACCCTTCCAGTAGTTTCTCACCCTCACCCAAATCCCGTATAGGCCGAGCGGTTCGGCAATCAGGAACACGATGATGAGCACACCGAAGAGCATCACGTTGAACTGGAAAATACTGAGTCCAGGCCCCGCAGCCTGAAGTGAGATAATCCCAACCACATCATCTGGCGAGGAACGTATCACGAGGTTGCCCAGCCATCCGAGCGGGCCGGCGTCTTGGGCCTGAACCGCGAGGAAGTTCGTCGCGTTCTCAACGACACGTGGAATCAGAACAACGAAGAATGTGCCCATGAGCGTCCCCGCAACGGTGCCGGCACCACCGATGAGCACGATTGCGATGAAGTCGACAGCTAACAGCAGGTCCCACGACTCCGGGATCAACTGACCAACAACTGCCCCGAACAACGCACCTCCAACACCTGCGTAGAACGACGAGATCGCGAAAGCTTGCGCCTTCCCCTTGTACTCGTTGACACCCATGACCTCCGCTGCAATGTCGCGGTCACGAATTGCGGCCCAGGACCTTCCAACCCTCGTTCGCATCAGATTCTTCGACACGATAGCGAATAGCACAACGAGAATCCCGACGAGGAAGTACGTCTTGGCCTCACTGGAGAGCTCATCGAGTTGCACCCACGGAAGAAGGTTGATCGGTCGGAGCCACCACCACAACGGGCCGTCGGAAGCAAAGGAGATGATCGGATCCATCCCCCGCCACAGGGCAAACTCGAGAGGTGGCCACCTGCGGCCGATACCAGGTGTCCCTGTGATCTTGTTGAGGTTGAGCCAAAGATAGAGTCCGATAAACACGAGACCCAACGTCGCGAACGCCAGGTACAGCCCGCGCACTCGGACACCCATCGGCGCAACAAGGATGCCTACCAACGCAGCAACGATGCCTGCGGCAGGTAGCCAGATCCACATCGGGAGTCCGAGGCCCCACGTCGAACTGCCAGGGCTCGACCCGAGAAGAACAGCCGTGTATGCGCCAACCGCCATAAAGAACGAGTGCCCAAGAGAGATCTGCCCCGCAACGCCAGAGAGAAGATTCAAGCCGAGTGCAGCGATCGCGAAGACCAGTGCCTTGTTGATGAGGATCAACCAGCTGCTCGATGCCAGATATCCAGCGAACGGCAATGCGGAGAGTGGCAGCAGCACGGCGATCACGCCGAGCAGCGTTATCGAGACCTTCTTGGTCGTCGTTGGGAACAGCCCCATCTCTGAGGAGTACCGGGTATAGAGATTGGGGCGTCCTCTCATACTCGACGAATCTCCTCAGTCCCGAACAATCCGTACGGTCTCACAAGAAGAACGATCATCATGAGAATCCACGGGACGTTGCCTGAGAATCCGACACCGAGCCATGAGACCGAACCGAGGTAAGTTCCAGCGAATACTTCGGCGAGTCCGATGAGCATGCCACCGAAGATTGCTCCAGTTATCGAGTCGAGCCCACCAATGATGACGGCAGGGAACGCACGGAATGCGACAAACGCTGTCAGTGGGCTCACTCCAGCGGCCCGAGGGGCCACAGAGGAGAAGATGCCACCGATCGCGGCAAGCACGGCGCCTATCGCCCACGCAATTGCGAAGACCTTCCCCACGGAGATGCCCTGTGCCATTGCGGCTTCCTGATCGAAGGCGGTCGCCTGCATCGCTATGCCCGTTCGAGATCGGAAGAACGCGACGAGCAATAGGACTACCGCGATCAACACACCAACCGTGATCATCTGGGTATAGGCAATGCGAATCGGCCCAACCTCGTACAGAGAGGCCCCCCATGGGTCCCCGAGGCCTCTGATCGAGTTGTCCATGAAGTCGTTCGTGACCGCTCGAATGATGAGGTCGAGACCAAGAGTGATGATGGCAACAGCGAAGAGGGGCTGACCGATCATGGGTCGAATCGTCACGCGCTCGAGAATGATGCCGATGAGTGCGGTGAAAGCGATCGCAACGATCGCAGACAGCGTCCACTGGATCCACGGCGACACACCCTCGATCCACCTGCCGGGAACATTCACAACCGTCGCGAAATACACCACAAAGTACGCACCGAGCGCTGCGATCGCCCCCTGAGCGAAGTTGACGACCTGGGTCGCCTTGAAAATGATCACAAACCCGAGGGACAGCAGGGCGTATATCGCGCCGAGCGCGATCCCTGAGCCGATCGCGTTCACGAGCTTCTCGACGGGTGTCTGGCCAACCGCCTGGGCGAAGATGACGAGGCCAATCACGAGTACATCGACTCCACGAGGTCACCGAACATGTCTTCCATTGCGCTGCGCTTGAGCTTCTGCGTTGCAGTGAGCTCACCATCTTCGTGATCAAGCTCCTTGGGAATCATCTTGAACTTCTTGATCTGCTCCACACGCGCGAACTTCTCGTTCGTCTGGTCAACAATCCCCTGCATCAACTCGATGACCTCCTCCTTCTCGGCGAGGTCTCGATACGTTGTATAGGTAATGGACCGTCGCAGCGCCCAGTTCCCGACCACGTCGTACTCGATGCCGATGAGCGCTGTGAGGTACTTTCGACGGTCACCAATGACCATTGCTTCCTTCACATACGGCGAGGTCTTGAGACTGTTCTCGATCTCGGAAGGTGAAATATTCTTGCCTCCCGATGTGATGATGATGTGCTTGATCCTGTCGACGATCTTGACGTGCGTGCCATCCACCCACACACCCACGTCGCCGGTTTTCAACCACCCGTCCTCAGTGAACGTCTCTTCGGTCGCCTCTGGCTTGTTCCAGTATCCAGCGAACACGGCTGGGTGCTTTGTCTGAATCTCCCCCGTCTCCTCGTCGATGCGCAAGCCGATCGTGCTGTATGGCTCACCGACGGTTCCAAGTTTGACGCGGCCATCAAAGTTGGTCGTGGCAACGGCAGTGTTCTCGGTCATCCCGTATAGCTCGTACACGGGAATGCCGAGACCCATAAAGAACTCGAGGACTTCAGGAGCGATCGGTGCCGCACCAGACGACGCGTAACGGCAGTGGCGCAGGCCCACCCGTTCACGGAGGGACCGGAAAAAAATGGGATTCCCAATCCAGTAGGCAAGACGTGCCGTGAAAGTGAAGTCTCCGCTGTTCTCGACCCGCTTCGTTCCGATGTAATTAGCGAGCCTGAGACCAACCGCTGCAATCATCCGCTTGAGAAGTGTGGCGTCCTGAAGCTTGATGAGAACACCTGCGTGAATCCGTTCCCAAATGCGTGGAACGGCGAAAAAGATTGTCGGCTGTACCTCTCTCAGGTTGATCTGGACCGTCTCGATCGATTCTGCGAAATTCAGAATCGGTCCGTTGTACGCCAACGACCACGTCGAGAACAGGCGCTCAGCAACGTGGCACAGTGGCAGATATGTCAGCTTCTCGTCTGTGGTGTTCTCACCCTTGCCGCCGCGGAACCGGCTCGGATCGTTCAACACGTTGGCGACCGCGAATTCGACGTTGCGATGCGTGAGCATCGCCCCCTTGGGCGGCCCGGTGGTTCCCGACGTGTAGATGAGCGTCATAACTTCATCACCGTCGACCTCGGCCATCAATCGTTCGACCGCTCCCTGATTCGCCTCGCGATGTTTCCTGCCTAGCTCCATGAAGTCGTCCCAGAACATGAGACGATCGTCCTGCATCGTTCGCACACCGCGCGGCTCGAGATAGACGATCTTTCGGACCGTGGGGAACGCCGCCCGACCCGGGTCTATGACCTTGTCGATCTGCTCTTGGTCCTCGGCGCAGTGGATCTGCGACCGCGAGTCGTTCAGCAAGTACTGCACCTCGGACGTCGGGTTCGTGGGATACATCCCTGTGCATATGCCTCTGATAGCGACAGAGGCGAAATCGAATACGATCCATTCCGGGCGATCCTCGGAGTGGATCGATGTGACGTCTCCCGGTTTGACACCGAGTGCGAGTAACGCGTGAGCGGCAGTTAGCACGTCGTCCCAAAGCTGCGCGCTCGTGCACTCCTGCCATATGCCGAAGTCTTTGTCGCGCATGGCAACGCGGTCAGGAGTCGTCCTCGCCCACTCTCGGATCTTCCAAGCAACGGTCGGAAACGCGTCGCTCAGATCTGGCGAACCTGCGTGTTCCAGCGTCGTTGTCATAGCCCAAGCCTTGCTAGCGTCTACCCCCCGATGGTGCGAAGTTAGACGAATCCGCCGCCGTGTGCATCTCAAGTTGCCGTTTTTCGCGATTTCGAGGCCACGGACGGTGCAGATTTAGGCGGGCTGCTCCACCCGCACACCGACGACGCTGAACCGGCGAGCTACAAATGCAAGGTCTGTCAGCGACGCATTCCCTGCTCGGTTGGATCCCGTCACGTGGAAGTCGGAGAAGGCGGCCGACTGGTTGACGAAGAGGCCCCCCGTCAGATTGAACGCGACGGAAACACCGGCGTCGACCGCCGCATCGATGATGCTGTCCATCACCGCGTCGTCCGTGGTGTACGCGAGCCACGTGATCGCACCATTGCGAGCGGCGGCGGCCCCGGCTCTCGCCGTTGAATCCTCGGTTGAACGGGTCGCAACGACGAAGATCACTGGACCGAACATCTCACAGGCGTAGGCGTCGGATTCGACGTCGACCTCGACGACGCTCGGCGATCGCACGACAGCATCCGGGTAGTTGTCATTCGTCACACGCCGTGACGCCAAAAGTACCGTTCCCATGCCAGCCGAAGCATCGATGCGATCGAGCGTTGCCTCACCCTTCACAGCGCCGAGAATGGCGGCAGCCCTGGCGTCGTCAGCAATCAGAGCCCCGAGAGCTTCGACGAAACCACCAACAACGTCGTCGTACGACACGATTTCGTCCCCGACCCGGACACCGGTCTCCGGCACGAAAATGTTCTGGGGTGCGGAACACATCTGGCCCGAATACATCGTCATCGAGACCGACAGGTTGCGAAATACGCTGGCCAGGTCTGTTGCTGAGTCGAGGATGACCGAGTTGACGCCCGCCTTCTCTGTATACACCTCGGCGTGTGCCACATTCGCTTCGAGCCAGTCACCGAACTCGGTTCCACCGGTGTAATCCACGATCCCGATCTCCGGTCGCATGACCAGATCCTTCGCGACGAGTCGATCAGGTGTATCCACAAGGAGTTGCACCAGATTCGGGTCGAATCCCGCGCTCTCCAATACCTCACGCGCGATGCGCACGAACAACGCGAGAGGGAGAACAGTGTGGGTGTGCGGCTTGACGATGACGGGGTTCCCTGCCGCAAGACTCGCGAAGATCCCCGGGTAGCCATTCCACGTCGGAAACGTCGAAACGCCGATCGTCACCGCGATGCCGCGCGGACGCACGATCCAGTGCTTGTCGATCCGAAGAGGCGGCCTGCTGCCTTGCGGTTTCTCCCACACCACAGCGTCTGGGAGTCGCTTCTGTTCGGCATGTGTGTAGGCAACCGCTTCGAGACCACGGTCCAGAGCATGAGGGCCACCGGCCTGGAAGGCCATGAGAAAGCTTTGACCCGTCGTCGCCATCACGGCGTACGCCATCTCGAAGGTCGACGTTGCAAGCCTGTCCAGGATTTCGATACACACCCCGGCCCGAATATCAGTCGGTGCCTTGCCCCAGACCGTCATCGCATCGGACGCGGCAGCGATCACAGTCTCGACGTCGGTCGACAGGTAACGGATGCCTAGCTCGACGCCGAACGGCGATGATTCGGCAACGCCGAGAAACCCGTCGTGCGCCTGGTCGGTGTCGAAGGGCCTCCCGAGCAGTCGCTCGAATGCTTCCTTCCCCGCATCCGCGGCCTCATCACCGTAGGACTTGGGATGCTCGGGATACGCGCTCCAATATCGGCGCTCGTTGATAGCTACGACCGCCCGCTCGAGCGTGTCTCTATGTGTTGCGAAAAAGTCTGGCATGGTCCCCCCATACTCTCGATGCGTACACGGTACCCATCGCCGAGACACCCAATCCCGCGAGGGAGTGCACACCGACACGCAGTACTGTACGTATCCATGCAGCACGCCTTTCTCCTCGACTACATACGCACCCCCATCGGCCGCTTCGGCGGAGCCCTCGCTTCGATCCGGCCGGACGATCTCGCCGCATTGACCATTGCAACGGTCGTGCGAAGCTCCGGCATCAACGCCGACCACATCGACGACCTCTACTTCGGTGACGCCAATCAGGCAGGGGAAGACAACCGCAACGTTGCGAGAATGGCAGCGCTTCTCGCCGGTCTCCCTGTGGAGGTGCCGGGCTCCACGGTCAACCGACTCTGTGGATCCGGCATGGAAGCGATCGGTCTAGCGTCGCGAGCGATCATGGTCGGTGCGGCGGACATCGTGATCGCAGGGGGTGTCGAGTCGATGAGTCGGGCCCCGAAAGTCATGGCCAAGGCACAGTCGGCATATGATCGATCGGTGCGAGTTCACGACTCGACGATCGGGTGGAGATTCGTCAATCCCAACATGAGGGAGCGGTTCGGCACCGACGAAATGCCAGGAACCGCAGAGAACCTGGCATCCGACTTTTCTATATCCAGAGATGATCAAGACGCGTTTTCGTTCCGCAGCCAGCAGCGCTCCGCGCAAGCAACAGAGCGCGGGTTCTTCAAGGGCGAACTCGTACCCGTCGAGGTTCCCAAGAGGCGGGCCGATCCGATCATCGTTGATCTCGACGAGCACCCTCGACCGGAAACGACACTCGAGAAGCTCGCGAGGCTACGCCCGATCTTCGAGGGAGGGACGGTGACCGCTGGCAACGCGTCGGGAATCAATGATGGTGCGGCAGCGGCGGTCATCGTCAGCGAGAAGGCTCTGACCGAGCTTGGTGCGACCCCTATGGCGAGAATCGTTGGAATGGCGACGGCCGGGGTGCCACCAAGGATCATGGGCATCGGTCCTGTCCCTGCAACCAAGAAGCTGCTTGAGCGCACAGGCGTATCACTTGCAAACATTGCAGCCATCGAACTCAACGAAGCGTTCGCGTCCCAGTCCCTCGCCTGCCTCCGAGAGATGGGTCTCCCGGACGACGCCGAGCATGTGAACCCGAACGGTGGAGCGATCGCAATCGGTCATCCGTTGGGGATGACCGGCGCGCGCCTCGTGGGAACCGTCGCCAGAGAGACCGCTGCCAGGGGAGGCCGCTACGGTCTCGCAACAATGTGCATCGGCGTCGGACAAGGAATCGCGATGCTTCTCGAACGGGTCGACTGAAGTCCTGCGCTAGGCCAGCACCATGCCTCCAACACGAGAAGAACTGGTACAGCTCACAAACCGACCCGTTTCGTTCCTTGGGCACGCCGATCCGGTTCTCCGCAGGATGGCCGTTACAGCGCTGTCGCCGGACCAGGCCGTCGCGAACATTGCCGTGCTGATGCGCCGAGCGGCAGACCCAGAGGTTGCTGTACGCACAGCAGCAGCCGACAAGCTTGGGCTCTGTGGCGACGCAGCGCTCGGCACCCTGCACGCCTTGACGGAGGACGGCGAGCCGACTGTTCGAGAGGCGGTGGCGACAGCCTTCGGCGAAATCGGCTCACCAGAAGCTGTCGGATGGCTGATGTTCGCGGCGAAGAACGACACCGACCGCCATGTCAAGGAAGCTGCCGTTGCGGCGCTCGGCGCCGTGGGAGATGAGCGCTCGATCGGCATGCTGCTCGAGGTCATGGAGCACGGTCCACCTCAGGTCCGTCGCAGAGCAATCGCCGCGATCACGGTATTCGAGGACGACCGTATCGAGTCGGCGATCCGCAGAGCCGCTCTCGACAGGAACCCAGGAGTCAGAGAGGCAGCAGAGATGGTCGTTGGGAAACAGCTCAACACCCCGTCGTAACTGGTCCCCTCACGGGGTTCGCTCGTGACCTCCACCCTCTTCGACCCACTCTGCACCACCCGGCCAGTGCTCCTTCTTCCAGATCGGGGCGCGAGATTTGAGCTCGTCGATGATGTACCGGGCCGCAGGGAACCCATCAGTGCGATGGGCGGAAGACACAGCGACCATCACAGCAGACTCGCCGATGCTGAGCGAACCGGTCCGATGCACAGCGGCGACCTTCAGTATCGACCACCGCTCCATGGCCTCGACAGCGATGTCTCGAAGCTTCTCCTCAACGACCTCGTCGTACGCTTCGTACTCCAACTGTGAGACGCCATCGCGCCCAGGCGAATGGTCACGCACCGTTCCCGTGAACAGCACCGTGCACCCAGCGGCCGGATCCGCGACGAATTCCATGAGTTCCAACGCGTTGATCGCAGCATCGGAAACAGAAACACGCAGGAACGTGTTCTGAGCTACACACTCATCACTCATACAATTACCACTATGTCGAACGATACCCGCGAACCCACGCCAGACGATTCTCAGATTCCTTTCATCTCGGGGCGGAACGATCCGCTCGAGTCAGGCGTTGCACCGGACATGAACGACACAACACCCCAGATTCCTTTCGACGAATCCAACAGCCAGGGAGGGGATTCTTCCGCTGGTTCCCTCGACACCCGCGTCCAGCCGAATACGGCACCTGGTCCAGACAGGATCAATGCTCCAGACGCAACCGACACGCCGGAAACGGCGGCTGTGCCACAAGCGAGACCCGGCATGTCGTCGCTCGAGCCGACACCGACCGTCGAGTTCGACTACGACGATTACTACGGGGTGACCGATCCGAAACCTAAACCGGTGCCGGTATCGGATCGGATCCATCCAGCAGAGGCGAAGGATCGCACCCACGGAGGGCTGCTCATCCTCGGTTCACTCGTCGCCGGCGTACTCGGAGCGCTCGTAACCCTCGGTGTGCTCGCTGCGACCGGAACCTTTACCAGCACCGAAGCCGTCCCGCCGCCACCGATCGTTGCTGCTGCACCTGCCGCAACGACACCACTGCCTCAGGTGACGAACCAGATCATCAACGGCGTCGGCAGCGCCGTGAACCCAACAGCCGTTGCGCGAAAGGTCGTGCCGTCGGTCGTCACCGTCAATGTCCTCCAGAAGGCAACGGGCGACACCGGTGGGCTGGTACCCACAGGATCCGGTTCCGGTGTCGTAACGAGCAACGATGGGTACATCGTCACCAATAGCCACGTCGTCAAGGATGCAACTGATTTCGAGGTCACTTTTGAGGATGGACGGGTATACACAGCCGAGCTGATCGGAAGTGACTCCCTGACAGACCTTGCCGTCCTTCAGATCTCTGCCGATGATCTCGTTCCGATCGAATTCGGATCCTCCGAAGATCTTGCCCTCGGTGATCCGGCAATCGCGATCGGTAACCCTCTCGCCCAAGACGGCGGTGCATCGATCTCGGTCGGCATCGTCTCCGCGTTCAATAGAAGAGTGGAGTTCGGAGACGGATCAATGTTGTTCGGCATGATCCAGACCGATGCTGCTATCAACAGCGGATCGTCTGGCGGTTCCCTAGTCAACGCAGAAGGCAAGCTCATCGGTATCACGTCTGCGATCGGCGTATCGCAGGCGGGACCGGAGGGCATCGGATACGCCATCCCCGTCGAAGTGGTGAAGCGCATCACGGACGAGATCATCGAAACCGGCGATGTCGCCCACCCGTTCCTCGGCGTGACGATCGGTACGTACGTCAATGAGGCGCCAGACGGCGCAATCGTCCCGGCGGGCGCCGATATTCAGACGATCGAAGGAAACGATTCGGCAGCCGGCACGGCAGGCCTCCAGCCGGGAGACATCATCGTTCGGATCGGAGACAAGCCAATCGCGAACCAAACCGACCTCATCCTCGCTGTTCGTCTGTACCGCGTGGGTGACAAGGTCGAGTTCGAGGCGCTGCGCAACGACGAGTCGATGACCTTTGACGTCGTGTTGGGTCGCCGGCCCGAAAATATTCAGGGGTAACCAGATGGACGGACTAGGCGACGAAGGCATTTTTGAGCAACTGTTCAAGATGCTCCAAACGTCGGGGCCCGTCAACTGGAAACTCGCGAGAGAGGTCACCAAGAGCCTTGCAGGCCAACCAGAGCCCGTCGACCCTGTCGTCGCAGAGGAGTACAGGGAACTTGCACACGTCGCCGAGATGCGGATCTCGGCGACGTCGTCCGTGCCTTCCCGCGCACCTGGCGAACTGAACCCAACCGACCGCGCTACCTGGGCTGCCGAAAACCAACAGGCATTCCGGATCCTCGTCGAGCCCCTAGCTGAAAAGTTCTCGAACCTTGCAGGTGACGGAGGCATCCTGGGCCCAGGAGGGCCATCGGGGATGGATGCCATGCTTGCTCCCCTGGGACCCGCCCTGCTCGGGATCCAGGCCGGAACCATGGTCGGGTTCATGTCCCATCGAGCGCTAGGGCAATTCGATACAGGTATCCCTGCAATGGATCACGACAGGCCATACGTCATCGTGCCGAACCTCGACGACTTCGCGATCGACCACGGTATCGATCATCGCCAGGTGCGCCTATGGGCGGCACTCCACGAAGTTGCGTTTCATCGGATCATGGCTGTGGAGTGGATTCGCGGCCGGTTCGTAAACCTTGTGGAAGCGTTCTACGCAAGTGTCGAGATCGACGCCTCCGATCTTCTCGGCAAACTGAGCGGGGCGATGAGCGACCCAACCGAGCTCCAACGAATGTTGGGCGAGGACGACATCGGCGGAGGAGGCCTGATCAAAGGAACATCCGACCCGCAGCGTCTAGGAGAGATTCAAGCATTCACCGCATTCATCGAGGGGTATGCGGACCGCATCGTTGCCCTCAGCGGACGTGAGTTGGTGCCGAGCCTTGAGCGGATCGAGTCTGCCTACGACTTGCGTCGAACGGAACCAGATCAGGCCGAACAGTTCCTTCAGCAGTTCGCCGGTCTTGACCTGCAGCGACACCGCGCAGCCGATGCCCGAACGTTCTGTGACGACGTCGTTGAGCGCTGGGGCGACGACGCTCTCACAAAGGTGTGGGATCAGCCAGCCAGTTTCCCGACACTCGACGAGCTCACCGATCCGATCGGTTGGGCGGCTCGGGTTCTGCTCGACGAGTCGTCATTGGGACAGGACCCAGATCACGAGTAGCTGCAGAGACGTCTCAGCGACTCTGCAGCCCCACTACTCTCGTCCCCACTGCCAACTCCCGAGCAAGGAACAAGCATGTCTGCACGCATAGGTGAACCAGCTCCAGCCTTTGACCTCAACAATCAGCACCGCGAGCGGGTATCGCTCGACACCATCAAAGGGAACAAGTCGCTGATCGTCTTCATCCCATTCCCGTTCACCGGAACGTGTGAGGGGGAGCTTTGCACAATTCGCGACAGCATCGCCGAGCTCAGCGCCCTCGACGCGAACGTCGTCGCCGTGACTTGTGACACGGTCCCTTCCAACGCCAAGTGGTCTGACATCAACGGCTTCGAATTCCCCGTCCTGTCTGATTTCTGGCCCCATGGTCAAGTCGCGCAGGCATACGGTGCGTTCAATGAGGAATTGGGTTGCGCCAACAGGGTGACGTATGTTCTCGACAGCGACGGTGTCGTACGCGACATCATTGCCTCTGAAGGACTTGGAACCGCGCGCGAGTTCAGCCTCTACACCAAGGCGCTCGCCGCGATCTAGGCATCGAAGGTAGCCGCGTCGTCGGCCGTCATTGATCGAACTCGAGACGGTATCCAACGCCGCGAATCGTGACGATACGCACTTCGTCCTGATCATGTTCGAGCTTGCGTCTCAGGCGCCTGATGTGCTGATCCAAGCTCCGCGTATCTCCCCAGGACAAACCCCATACGTCATCAAGAATTCGTTCCCTCGTAACCACGCGACCCGCCCGCTCCATCAGCATCAACATGACCTCGAACTCCTTGCGGGGTAAGTCGAACGTACTGCCAGCAGCACGGAGTTGATACCGGCCAGGATCGAGAGATACGTCGCCGACGCTCAGCGTATCGTCCGAGTCCCCCACGGCTGTTCTGCGCGCAACCGCCCTGATACGAGCTATCAATTCGCGCGCCGAGTATGGCTTGGTGAGGTAGTCATCGGCCCCAAGCTCGAGAGCAGCCACGACGTCGGACTCTGCATCTTTGGCCGATACAACAATGACAGGGACCTGCGACTCGGCCCGGATCGCCCTTAGCACGTCGAATCCTGAAAGTGACGGCAACATGAGGTCGAGCAGCACGACGTCGAACCGCCCTGCACCGAACTCCCTGACGGCATCTCGACCGTCGAAGACCGCGAGAGAGTCGATGCCTTCCATCTCGAGCGCCACCCCCAGGGCATCGGCGTACGCCTCCTCATCCTCCACGATGAGAACCCTCATGGCGTGCTCCCCGCAACCACGGGAAGCCACATGACGAACGTCGATCCGACACCGACGAGTGAGGTGACTCTGACACTTCCCCCGTGTGAAATCGCGACGTTGCGAACGATTGAGAGTCCAAGTCCAGTGCCACCTGACTCGCGGCTCCGCGCACGATCGACTCGGAAGAATCGCTCGAATACGCGATCGATATAGTGGGCGGGGATACCTATGCCCGTGTCTTGCACCTCAATGCGCACGCTCGGTCCGTCGATCAAGCACCGATAGGTAACCGTCCCCCCCTCGCCCTTCACAGCGGTATAGGTGATCGCGTTGATGAGCAGGTTTCCTACAGCCGAAACAAGCTGTGCGCGGTCTCCGGAAACGACAGTGTCTGTGACATCTCCACGGACAATCGTGATGTCCTTCTCGTGTGCCAGTGTGTCGACTGACGCGACGGCGTCTGCGAGAACGGCACCGATCGAGACATCCTCGAACTCGGAGCCGAGCGACTGTGTCTCCGCGAGTTGTGCAACATCATCAATCACGTTCCCGAGACGCGAGGCCTCAGTTTGTAGGCGCTGCGACAGCCGCTCCCGCACCTCTTCGTCGCGGGCAGCAACAAGGGTCTCGGCGAGCAGCGCCAAGGCTCCGAGCGGTGTCTTGAGCTCATGGCTGGCGTTCGCTACGAAGTCTGTGCGCATAGCTTCGACCCTGCGCCGTTCGGACAGGTCGTCGAGGTACAACGCAACCGATCGGGGCTCTCCGATCGGGACTGCTGTCAAGGACAGGACCCTTCTATCGGGATCGTGAGTTTCGACCTCGACGGTCTCGCTCTCCCCACAAGAGCTGACACGTCGAGCGAGCGCAACCGCTCTCACACGAAGAATCGCCACATCAGTTCCGACTCCAAGCAGCGACTCGGCCTTCAGGTTCACGAACTCGAAGTTGCCGTCTGCCGACATCAACGCCATACCTGTCGGTGCTTCCCTCAACACTGCGCAGTATCGGTCAAGCTGATCCCTACATGAGATCGCCTCCGCGACGACGTTGCGTGAGCTTCGTACGAGTCGAACGTCGATCTCGTCAACACCGATGCTCTCGGCGACAGAGCGCAGCGTTCGCTCAGCAGCCATGAACCGCTTCCGTGACACAATCGCGGCAAGAATCGCCAACACAGCGACTGTCGCGAGGGGAACCCAAACAGGCATCGCGGTCGACTATAGGAGCGGTTCGTCCACGGACCACAGGCGATCCTCATCAAACGCGAAGAGTTCACCCTGGGTTCACCTTCGCGTGGGTTTCCGATCACCTTCACCTCGTACCTTGCCATCGTCAGCTCGCAACCTCGAATCCGAGAGGAACACGAATGAGCATGAGAGCGAAAATCGCGGCACTTGTCGGAGTGATCGCATTAGTGGCCTCGGCCTGTGCATCGAGTGGCAGCGGAGCCGCTACACCGGTGGGGGCCGACAGCCAAGCAGCACCCTCCGCAGAGACGGACACAGGCCAGGTCGGCTCGCTTCAGATATCTGGGTCATCGACCGTCGAACCGGTGTCGGCACTCAACGCAGAATCATTCCGAATCGACAACCCTGACGTCGGCATCTCCGTCAGCGGACCTGGAACAGGCGATGGCTTCAAGGCATTCTGTGCAGGTGAAACCGATATTTCGGACGCGTCTCGCCAGATCAAGGACTCCGAAGTAGAGGCATGCAGCCAGGCAGGCATCGATTTCATCGAGCTACGGTTTGCAATCGACGGCCTTTCGATCCTGACATCTACAACCAACTCGCAAGTTTCATGTGTGAGCTTCCAAGACCTCTATGCGCTCATCGGACCCGAGTCGATGGGGTTCCGCAAGTGGAGCGACGCAAACACACTCGCCGCGCAGCTCGATGGGGCCAACCCTCCCTACCCAGACGCCGACCTCGTGGTCACCGGTCCAGGAGAAGAGTCTGGAACCTATGACACGTTCGTCGAGATCGTCTTAGGGAAACTTGCAAAGGCACGTGGCCAGGAGGAAGCCACTCGACCCGACTACACCGCATCAGCGAACGACAATGTCATCATCGAAGGAATAGCAGGAAGCGACACGTCACTCGGATGGGTTGGATATGCGTTCCTTCTCGCCAACTTGGACAAGGTGTCTGCCTTGGCCGTCGACGGAGGAGACGGATGCGTTGCACCGACTCCGAGCACGATCGCCGACGGGTCGTATCCGATTGCCCGCCCACTGTTCGTGTATGTGAACAAGGCGAAGGCCGAAACGAATGCAGCGCTCGTCGGCTACATCGACTTCTACCTCTCAGACGAGGGATTAGCGAACGTCGACAAAGCCGGGTATGTTCGCCTCGCCGACTACGACGCCGTGCGCGAGATCTGGAAGAACCGTTCGGCAGGCAAGCAGAGCTACTGATCTGGCCAACGAGGAGAGGCGACACGATGACCATGATCAGCGCTCGTTAGTGCCGTGACACACACGCTCCCCACCGCATTCCTCGCGGGTGACCCCCAGCGACGACGCAGGGAACGCAGAATCAAAGCGTTGTTCCTCGTCGGAGGTTTCACATCGGTGGCGGTAAGCATCCTGATCATCGTGTCGCTCGCCGGAGAGGCGTGGAACTTCATCTCTCAAGTCGAGCTTGCGAATCTATTCACCATCGGATGGTTTCCCCGAAGGGGTCTCTATGACATCCCCACGCTTCTCATAGCAACGACCATCGTTGCGGGTATCGGCATGTTCGTCGCGATACCTCTGGGTCTCGGGGCGTCGGCCTACCTCGCTGAATACGTATCACCACGGTCAAGACATTGGCTGAAGCCGACAATCGAGATGCTGGCAGGGATCCCATCTGTCGTCATCGGTTTCTGGGCCCTGACCTTCATCAGCCCCGAGGTCGTCCAACGAGTTTTCTCGTCTGCGAAGCCGTTCACGATGCTGGCCGCGGGTCTCGGTGTGGGTGTTCTGATCACACCGCTAGTTGCAACAGTGTCCGAGGATGCAATGCGTGCGGTTCCCATGTCGCTCAGGGAGGCCTCCTACGGACTCGGGGCCAGCAAAGCAATCACCGTGCGCAAGGTCGTATTCCCCGCGGCGCTCTCCGGTGTGGTCGCCTCCCTGATTCTCGCGTTTTCTCGTGCGATCGGGGAGACCATGATCGTGTTCATGGCAGCGGGGGCTGTCGGTGGCGCACTACGCACCTGGAGCCCGCTCGAGCCTGGCCAAACAATGACGGCAGCCGTTGCTTCGCTTGCAACAGGTTCGGATCAGGTCGCCGGTGAGGGGCTTGCGTTTCAGAGCTTGTTCTTCGTCGGACTGCTCCTGTTCCTCATCACCCTCGCACTCAACTCGATCAGCGGCCGGATTGTTCGCAGATATCGGGAGCGGTACTGATGGCTAAACCTTTGCACAGCGAGAGACGGTCGACATCTCAGCAAGTGGCAGCAGCGATCCAGCGGGGGAACTCCGATTGGAGGCCGGTGGCGTTCCAGGTCCTGCTGCTCACACTGCTCCTCGGATCGCTTGTGATCCTTCTTGCACTCCTTGCAGACATCATCGTCAGCGCATGGCCAACGTTTCAAGCGAGAGGTCTCACCTTCCTGTCCGACGGCCTATCTCTCAACATCGACACCGCAGGCGTGTTCACCGGCATCGTCGGCTCGGTCATCATCGCGAGTTTCGTCGTGCTGCTCGCTTTCCCAATCGGCATCTCGTCTGCGGTGTACCTAGAGGAGTACGCACCAGACAACCGCCTTACTCGGTTCGTCGAAACGACTGTGCGCAATCTGGCTGGCGTTCCATCGATCGTGTACGGTCTTCTCGGCCTCGCGATGTTCGTTCCAGTCGTCAGATTCATCGGACTCGGTGGATCAACCGGAGGCAAGAACGCTATTGCAGCCGGTATCACGATGGCCGCACTCGTCCTTCCCATCGTCATCATCACCTCCTCAGAGGCGGTTCGCGCTGTACCACAGTCAATCAGGGATGCCGGATTCGCAGTGGGAGCTACCCAGTGGGAAGTCATTCGAAGCCACGTGATGCCCTCAGCGCTCCCAGGCATCCTCACAGGCACCGTTCTCACGCTCGCCAGAGCGTTTGGCGAGACAGCGCCTCTCCTGGTCATAGGTGTGGCCACCGGGTATTTCGCACCGCCAGGAAGCGCCTCGATATTTGACAAGCTCACTGGCGCCTATACGGCCCTCCCTGTGATTGTCTTCTCATGGTCACGCCAAACTCAGGCTGCGTTCGCCGCAACACTCGCCCCTGCCGCAATCGTGGTTCTCCTTGTCGTGCTGTTCCTGCTCAACGGGACTGCCATCTGGCTACGTAACCGTTCGGAGAAGAGATGGTGAATGATGACCGATAGCATCTACGTCGATACCGAGCGACACACCGGGGACCGAAGGATGACACGCCCGCGATACGACAGGGTCAGAGAAACCAGGGCTACGCCCGATCGCCTCCCTGACACCACGCCGACGCGAACAACACCGCCGCGAGTTACTGGTGGCTCCCCAGACGACACCCACCAAGTAATCCTTCAACTCAAGGGCCTGAGCGTCTATTACGGCGATTTCCTGGCCGTCGACGAGATCAGTCTCCCCATTAGGGAGAAAGAGATCACCGCTTTCATCGGCCCATCCGGTTGTGGCAAATCCACAGTGTTGCGTTCCATAAACCGGATGAACGACCTGATCGACACAGCACGGGTCGAAGGCACGATCACCTATCACGGAATCGATCTCTACGGCCCAACCGTCGACCCCGTCGAGGTTCGCCGCCACATCGGTATGGTTTTCCAGAAGCCCAATCCGTTCCCAAAGTCGATTTATGACAACATCGCGTTCGGGCCGAAGATCGCCAGGTACGACGGCAACATGGACGATCTCGTCGAACAGTCCCTCCAACGAGCCGCACTCTGGGAGGAGGTCAAGGACAAGCTCGCAGACAGCGCTATGGCGCTTTCGGGAGGCCAGCAACAACGACTCTGCATTGCGCGGGCGATCGCGACATCTCCAGATGTCGTGCTTATGGACGAACCGGCTTCCGCTCTCGACCCAATTGCGACACTCAGGATCGAGGAGCTCATGTTCCAGCTGAAACAGGACTACACGATCGTGATCGTGACCCACAACATGCAGCAAGCCGCGCGTGTGTCCGACAGGACAGCGTTCTTGAGCGTCAACGTACATGATGGCCAACGTACCGGCCACCTCGTAGAGTTTGCGAAAACCGCCGATCTGTTCACCTCACCTTCGATGCAACAAACTGAGGATTACATCACAGGCAGATTCGGGTAGGGCAACCATGACACACCACGACGAACACGATCTCAGACACCACTACGACGACGAACTCGAAGCGATTCGAACGAATCTTGCTGACATGGGAACGATGGTCGTGTCCAATATTCGTCACGCAGGATTAGTGATATCGGAGAATCGCCTTGAGGAGGTCGATGTTGTCAAGGCGGCGGACTGGCCGATCAACGATCGCTATCAAGTCCTCGAAGCCGATGTGTTCCAGATACTCGCCCTCCAACAGCCGGTTGCGAGGGATCTGCGATTCCTCGTTGCCGCGACAAGAATTCTGTACGAAATGGAGCGGTCGGGCGACCTTGCGGTCAACCTCGTAAAGCACCTCGACCGTATCGGTGGCGTGCCAACAGACCCGGCTCTGCACTCTGTCCTTGTACATCTCATCGACGCGGCGACGCGCATGTTCGCACGGGGGGTGGAGGCGATCGCGACGATGGATGCGGCCATCGGCGTCGAAGCGGACAGAGAGGATGAGGAGACCGACCGGCTGACCTCGGAGCTCTTCTCCGCCGTGACAGAGCGTCAAGACGACCTTGGTCTTGAGACCGCGGTCACGCTCTTCTACATCGGCAGGTTCCTCGAGCGCATTGCCGACCACGGCGTCAATATCGCCCAGAACATCACATTCGCGGTCACGTCCCGCTTCCCACAGGACGACTGATCACCTTCAGATACCCGATTGCCCTTCTCGTCGCGAGTTCGCCTACGATCGAACTCGGAAACTCCGCTCTACCGGTTAGGGACAGGTCGACTCGGGCACATGAACGGTTCCGATCCGGGTAGCTCATCTCCTCTTGCACATCCTGCGCGGCCTTTCATATCTGCACCACTGCGTTCAGCCCTGGTTCTCGGCCTCCTGTACCTGTTCCTCGTAGGTGTGAAACTGCTCGAGAGCGGGGTGAAGGTCCTCGGGTCCGACACAGCAGGCGGCCTGTTCACCGGCATCACGAATCCTCTGGCAGCACTTTTCGTCGGCGTGCTCGCAACCGTCCTGGTCCAGTCCTCATCGGTCACAACCTCAACGATCGTGGGGCTGGTCGCTGCAGGCCAACTCCCGCTCGAGACAGCCGTTCCCATGATCATGGGCGCCAACATCGGGACGACGATCACGAATACGATCGTTTCCCTCGCTCACGCCCGAAAGTCCGAAGAGTTCCGCCTCGCCTTCGCCGCGGCGACGATGCACGACTTCTTCAACGTCATTGCGGTCGCCATCCTGCTCCCACTCGAGATCGCAACCGGGTTCCTGCAGAAGACCGCGACGTGGCTCGCTGAGCTGCTGCCGTCTGGAGCTGATGCAACCTTCAATTCGCCGATCAAAGGCGCCGTCAAGTGGGGTACCGGCCTGATCGAGCCGGTTGTCGAGGCGATCATATCGAGCACGACAACTATCGGCATCACGTTCATCGTGCTCGGCATCGTCATCATCTTCGCGACGCTCATGCTCATCACGAAGAACATGAAGGTTCTCATAGCCTCACGGATCGAAACATCTATAAACGCTGTTCTCGCCCGTAGCGGAATGGTCGGATTGATGGTCGGAATCCTGGTCACGATCGCCGTCCAATCCTCCTCGATCACGACATCCATACTCGTCCCGCTCGTCGCATCAGGAATCCTGCTCGTCCGTAACGCCTACCCGATCACGCTCGGAGCCAACATCGGCACAACGGTCACCGCCCTGCTCGCTGCGCTAGCCACAGGCGTCATCGGCGGTATGACGATCGCCCTCGTGCACTTGCTGTTCAATATCGTTGGGATCCTGCTGCTCTATCCGATTCCCAAGATCCGATACATACCAGTCACGCTCGCTGAAAAGTTGTCGAGCATCGCCGTTGCAAGAAAGTGGCTTGCAATCGCCTACGTCGGCATCGTTTTCATAGCAATTCCATTCTTCGGTATCTTGATACTCAACTAGGAGGTGACAAGTGGTACTCGAGTTCTTCAAAGGCAGCTCGCAGTCGCCCATCGACGAAGTGGAGGCAACCTTCGTCTCGATGTTGTGCTCCGGCAACGAAGTTTTCGTCGCTGCGACCGATGCTCTGTTCGGTGGAGGGAAGTCGAAGCAGACGAAGCGAGAGGTGAGATCAACCGATCACACCATCAACGAGGCTCAGCAAGCCATCCGACGGGCACTCATGGTCCATGTCGCTGTCGGCAGCAGTGACCTTCCTCTCAGCCTCCAATACGCATCGATCGTCAAAGACGCAGAAAGGATCGGCGACTACGCGAAGAACGTATACGATCTGGTTCGTTACGGCGCTGACTTCGATGCAGCCGCAGATCGAGATGAACTCGCTCGCTACCGGGACAACGTCAGCCGTCTCATCCTGGACGCCGCCGACGTCTTCGCCGACCACGACGCTGTGGCGGCCCAACGATTGATCGGCAAGGCTGACGGATTCCTCGATGACTACGACGCGCACGTGAAAGCGGCATACAAGTCTGAAGGCGCAGCATCAGATGCGGTGGCACGCGCCCTCTACTTCCGCTATCTCAAACGAATGACGGCCCACGTGATGAACATCCTCACGGCCCTCGTCCAACCTCTCGATCGACTCGACTACTACGACGAGGCAAAAGAAGACAGAGACTGAAACACATACGCAGTACGTATCTTGTGCTGCGCACAACCCACGACGAGGACGGCTATGGACTTCGCACACTCCGAACGCTCACAGGACTACCAGGAGCGACTTTCAGCATTCATGACTGAGCACGTCTACCCCACCGAACGTGCGATCGCGGCGAGGGCACCCCTTGCAGGCGAACCGATTGAAGCGCCACCCGAGATGGCCGAGCTAAAGAGCATTGCGAGGGCTCAAGGGCTCTGGAATCTGTTCCTACCGGATGATGAATACGGTGCTGGGCTCACGAACGTGGAGTACGCACCGCTCGCAGAGATCATGGGTCACGTCATCGAACTTGCCCCTGAGGCGACCAACTGCTCCGCACCCGACACAGGCAACATGGAAGTGCTTCACATGTTCGCGACGCCCGAACAGAAGCAGCGTTGGCTCGTCCCACTCCTCGACGGCGAGATCCGATCGAATTTTGGGATGACCGAACCAGGCGTTGCATCATCTGACCCGCGCAACCTCAATCTCACGATCAAGGCAGACGGCGACGACTACATCGTGTCAGGACGCAAGTGGTGGTCTTCCGGAGCAATGTCCAAGGATTCGAAGGTCGCGATCGTCATGGGTGTAACCGATAGGGATGCTGCACCGAAGGCTCGCTACTCAATGATCCTCGTGCCGATGGACGCCGACGGCGTTGAGGTCGTTCGCGACCTGCCAGTGTTCGGATACCACCACCGCGGTGGGCACGCAGAGGTGCGGTACCACAGTGTGCGGGTACCTGCCTCCAACATGATCGCAGGTCCCGGTCAGGGTTACATGATTGCCCAAGCCCGCCTCGGACCTGGCCGCATCCACCACTGCATGCGCGCCATCGGTCAAGCAGAGAGAGCGTTGGGTCTGATGATTGCTCGGGCGAAATCCCGTGAGGCATTCGGTAAGCGGGTCGCCGACCAGGGCATCGTCCAGGACTGGATAGCCCAGGCAAGATGGCGTATCGACCAGGCACGCCTCCTGGTGCTCCACACGGCATGGCTCATCGACACGCAAGGAAACAGGGCTGCGACGCGGGACGTATCGGCGATCAAAGTTGTTGCCCCACGTACCGCGCTGTGGGTCATCGACAAGGCGATTCAGGTACACGGGGGTATGGGTGTGTGCGACGACACGCCGCTGGCCGCGATGTGGGCCAACATGCGCACGCTTCGACTGGCGGATGGACCAGATGAAGTTCACACGATGGTCGTAGCGCGAAGAGAGATCGGACGCGACTGAGCGCCCTTCTCTGTTCTTGCGTAACTGAGTCCCGCTGTGCGGGACTCAGTTACGCAAGAATGACAAGAGTGGGGTCGGTTTACCCGAAGAGACGATGCCACCATCGCGAGAACATGCTCCTGACTTCCGGCAGCGGTAACTCGGCCAACACCTCTCGAGCATGATCGGGGGGAAGATCTCCAACAAGGACAAAGTTCGTCTTGGCATCGGACCAACGCAGTCTTACGTCCTGGGCCGTGGGAACCATGTCGTACACGCCACCATTGGTCACGAACGCCATCGGATCTTCGAAGCCCGACACTGGCGTGCGCTTGGAGATCGCGAACAACGAGAACGAGAAGAACCCATCGGAGTAGTAGCCCTGCTCAGATCCCCCCGGACCCGAAAACACGTCAACGAGTTGGTATCCGGCAACCTCATCCGGAAGCGTGGCATTCTCACGGTGCATAACGACCTCGACCGGCACCGATGACGAGTCTTTGGGCTCGGAATACACGCGATACGGCTTGAAGTTATCAAGCGCGACGGTTCTGAAAATCTTGCCCTCGTCGGTGTAGATCTCCGAGTGCAGTACCGCGCCCGATCTGCGATCTACCAAGAGGACCGCCCGCAGCGTATCCCCCTCCATGATCTCGATCCGCTTACATGGCCTACGTAGATGGGTCACGTTCTCGACCGAGCCGATGCTGTATCGCTCCGATGTTGGCAACGTGCGCTTGGTCACGAAAGCGAAACCTGCAGGTGCTTCACCCATCGTCACTGCCCGTCCCTGTCGATACACCGACCACACCGACGCGGTCCTGACAATCTCACCACCGCTCCAGTGCTCGACCCATTGATCGGCGATCTGGGTTTGGCCTCCCCACACAGACACGGTTACGCGCGACGCGTTGTATGTGGCATTTCTCGCTGACTCAAGAATGCCTGCAAGATCACCGGCAGAAGCGGGCTGAACGAACATCGCGAGTGCAACGACGATGGACGTGCCGATAACGGCCGATCGTCGCGCGAACATCACGGTGCCACGGCCACGTTTGACACCTGAACGGCAGACGGTACAAACGCCACGGCTGCGTGTCGGGCGTCGAGGTCGGATATCGTGATAGTCGTAGGCTCGTTCGTCGACGCGAACGGGCCAATCGTAAATGCCAATGCAACGGCGGCTGCACCCGAAGCGACCACAACTGCCGCCCGCATGCCTCGCCTCCCATGTCGAGACTGCTCACGACGCATATCGAGAAACACCGGCGGCTCGATTCCAGGCAAGGCGCGAATCGCGGTGCGAGACCGGTCGAGAGCGGCAAGTTCGTGCCTGCACTCGTTGCAGATATCGAGATGCGACGTCACGATCGGTACTTCACCTGTCGTGAGCTCGCCGTCGAGGAACGCGGACAGTTCCTCACCAATGTGGGCGCCTGGGAGCAGATGGAGTGGGAGATCGAGCGTTGGCATCAGGCGAATGGTTCTGCGTACTTCCTGGAGGTGTCGGAATTCCGCAATAGCGTCGAGGTCGGACTCGAGCGCCACGACGACTTCATCCAGCTCTGTCGAACTCAGCGCGCCGTCGAGGTAGCACGACAACAGCATGCACAGCCTTTCGCTCACAGGGTTCAGACCGGCCATGACAGCAGCCCTCTCAGCGTCGAGCGTCCTCTGTGGATCCGCGACCGCACCGTGCCCACCGGAACCTCGGTCGCGTCTGCGATCTCTTCATATGTCAGTCCCACGACGTCACAGAGGACAACCGCCTCCCTGAAGTCGTACGGCAACTTCAAGAGAGCAGACTGAACATCATCCGACAGGCGCACAGAAGCAAGAACCTCATCCGGTGATGGGCTAGCTCCCAACGACGAGTAGTCAGCGTCGGGGAGCGCAGTTGTTGGGCGGCGCTTCTTCTTGCGAACGCCGTCGAGGAACGCATTGCGGGTGATGCGCCACAACCATCCTTCGAATGATCCTGGTGTGTAGGAAGACAGGCCCTTTCGGACGCGTAGGAGCACTTCCTGGGCAAGGTCGGCAGCATCGTCAGGATTGCCAGTGAGTCGATATGCGAACGTGTAGATCTTTCGACCGTACCGCTGCGCTACATCTTCCCATGTCAGGGATGTGTGTTCAGCCATAGTCCCCATCTCGTGGCATATAACGCCGCGATCGCTCAGGGAGTTCCTGGGCCCTGGTGAGTCTATTGACCCACGCCGATACTCGGGTAGTCACGGCGGCCGATCCGATACGAGAACCAGGCCGCCCCGCCACGTATGGCGGGATTCCAACTACACGGATCGAAGGTTCCTCAGACCCCAGCGGCGTGTCAGATTTCCATCCACGTACACAGTGTGAGAATCGTGGTCTCAGGGCCTCTGCCATCGAACGGTACGACAACGAACAGCGCGGTGCCTGCACATCTCCCCGTGGGTTGCAGCGGCGGCTACGGAGTGTCGCAGGGAGGTGGAAGGTCATTGCTGGGGATGACCGGTTGCGGTCCCAACGATCCGCGGCGGCGGGTCACCACTACGTGTGGGCCGCTCGTCGCAGGTCGCTAGGAGAGTTACTAGACGGGCGTGTCCTCTTCGCTTGACTCCGCCTCGGCGGCTCCTTCTTCAACACCCTTCTTGAACTCCTTGGCAGAAACGCCAAGGGATCGGGCGAGCTCCGGGAGCTTCTTCGCGCCAAACAGGAACATCACAACGACGAGGATGATGAGGATTTCAGGCCCACCGAGGTTTCGAATAAATGCGAGCACAAGGTACTCCTTTCGTCTCCTCAGTGTATCACTGCGCGATTTGAGACGACTATGCAACACCGAAAGAATCGACAAATGCCTGGAGACGTTCCCTAGTGACGAACACGAGACGCTTGTCGCGCTTCTCCCTCTCGTACAACGCGTAAGGGCCGTACTTGTCCGTGACGAGTACTGCGACGTCCGGGTTGGTTTGGGCGACACCCACAGCGAATTCCGACAGCAGCTTCTCATCAAGCTCCGGGTACGACCCGTGCTCGTGACTCAAGATGACGAGCACCGTTGATTGGCCTGCCCGACTGAGGCCATATGTTGCAGCCCTGCCGTCTGAACCCATCGTGAACCCTGATCTCCCAACATGGACGTCGTAGCCGCTCACACGTAGGAGTCCGAGGACGAGATCCTCGAGAGTCATCGATTCAGGATCGACGCCGATGGCGCGTAGATGCGCCTCCGTCGGACCTGAAAGCTGAAGGAACTCGGCGATCGGTTCGAGCGTCGCGGCGGCGGCAGGTGGGGCGACAGCCGTGACCGCGATGACCTCCGCAACGGCTCCGATCGGATCGTGCGTCGGCTCGACAAGCACCGTCAGGTCGGCCTCCGGTAGGACACCAACGTCAGGGAGATCGACCGATCCGATCACCTCAGGTTCGCCTCCACGCATAGCGGACACTTCGATGTGCCGAACACCATCGAGGGGAAGCCCTTCCTCAGATTTCTGCCGCACATACTCAACGGCCGACGCGCATAAGAGATCGACGAGATGCCGCCCAGGGGCCGCCTCGCCGAGCGGTACGTTGAACACGGTGCTCGCCGTATGTCCCTTGACGTGAAACGTCGTGACGAGCGGCATCGGACGCTTCGGAAGTGGTGGCTTCGCATCCGCGGCCCTTTCAGCAGTTTCGCCGGCTGTCCGAACGGCGTTCATGGCGAACGCCGCAACCGTTGCGGCGATGACGACGAGCAGGACAATTGCTACAACAGTCACCTGGTCCTCCCTGGAGATGTGCTGCGAATGATTCTAAAGGATGACCGTCAGCAGTCAGATCAGATCTGATCAGCCTGCCCGACGGTGGCGCGCCGCTATCTGCCGCTCACGCCGGATCTTGCGACGCTCACGTTCGGAGAGCGCTCCCCAAATTCCGAATTTCTCGCTCGATACGATCGCGAACTCAAGACATTCGCCTTGCACTGCGCACTCTCGGCAGATCTGCTTGGCTGTGCGCGTCGACGCCCCTCGCTCAGGGAAAAAGAGATTGGGATCGGCGCCGCGGCAGTTGGCAAAGTCCTGCCACGCCATGTCGATACCTTCAGCTTGCAACGCCTCAATGAGGTCTATGAACACGTTGTCTCCTACAACAGCGTAATTACACTTCTGTAATTCAACCAACACCGCGCGCGCGTGTCAAGCTCGCGCGCGCATTTCGTTGCAATTGTCAAGGACCTAACGCCCGACGCGTCCTCCCGAGGGCTCGACGCGACCTGGACGCACACAGCCAATCGGAGCCGTTTCGATCAAAGAACTGCCATCGACCCGATCCGCGCCGCTGGGCAGAGACTCACCCATTCTCGTTTCGACACTGCGACGCGGGTCGACGATACTCTTGAAGACACACGCGGCAAGGAAGGTTCAGTGACGACCACGAAACGCGCCGAAGTTCACGCTCGCCAGGGTTGGCGCTCCTGGTTCGGGGGGTTCTTCTCCTCGTCGATTGGCCTCAAGTGGTCAATGGGGCTTACCGGGATCGGCCTCCTGCTCTACCTGCTGGCGCATCTGCTCGGGAACCTCAAGATCTTTCTCGGAGCCAACGGGGCCGGTCAATTCGAAATCGATCTGTACGCAGAAGCGCTGAGAAGCCTCGGAGGGGACCTCCTTCCTGAGCAATCAATCCTTTGGCTTTTCCGCATCGGTTTGATAGCGATCTTCGTGATCCACATCTACGCGGCAGCAGAGCTGACCAGACGTAACATCGCGGCGAGAGGCCACGGACGGTACGAGGCAACACGCCAGTACGAAGCGGTGAATTACGCAAACCGCACGATGCGCTGGGGTGGCGTGATCATCCTGCTCTTCGTCTTGTTCCATCTCGCCGACTTGACTGTCGGCTGGGCGAACCCTGAATTCGAATACCTCGCGGCGTACAACAACGTAACGACAAGCCTTACTCGACCGCTCGTGGCCATCTTGTACCTCGTTGCACAGGGCGCTCTTGCTCTGCACATCTACCACGGTGCGTGGAGCTTGTTCCAGAGCCTCGGAAGCGTCAACGCGAGATACAAGATCCTTCGACGCTACTTCGCCGTGGCTTTCGCAGGGGTGATATTCATCGGAAACGTTGCGATCGTACTGGCCGTGTGGACCGGCTGGGTCTCGTGATCGGAAGGTAGGCAGACAGTGACGGACAACCACCCCCCCACCCTCGATGCAAGGACTCCAGATGGGCCCATCGCGGACCGCTGGGTCAACCACAAGTTCAAGACGAAGCTGGTCAACCCTGCGAACAAACGCAAGTACGAGATCATCGTTATCGGCACCGGGCTCGCTGGTGCATCTGCCGCGGCGACGTTCGGTGAACTGGGCTACAACGTCAAGGTCTTCACCTATCACGACTCCCCCAGGCGAGCCCACTCGATCGCGGCCCAAGGTGGCATCAACGCGGCCAAGAATTACCCGAACGATGGAGACTCGATCTTCCGGCTGTTCTACGACACGGTGAAGGGGGGCGACTACCGATCCAGGGAGTCAAATGTGTACCGACTCGCCGAAGTATCCAACGAGATCATCGATCAAGCAACCGCCCAAGGTGTGCCGTTCGCACGGGAGTACGGTGGACTGCTCGACAATCGCTCCTTCGGTGGCGCTCAGGTATCGAGGACGTTCTACGCGCGTGGCCAGACTGGTCAGCAATTACTCCTTGGTGCGTATCAGGCCTTGGCGAGGCAGATCGATGCTGGAACCGTGGAGTTCCACAACCGCTCGGAGATGCTCGAACTCGTCACCAAGGACGGGCGAGCGGTCGGTGTCGTCGTCCGTGACTTGATCACAGGTGAGATCACCGCGCATTCGGCCCACGCTGTCGTGCTCGCGACGGGCGGATATTCCAATGTGTTCTTCCTTTCGACCAACGCAATGGCCTGCAACGCAACGGCGGCATGGCGTGCACACAGGAAGGGTGCCTACTTCGCGAACCCGTCGTTCACACAGATTCACCCGACGTGTATCCCTGCGTCGGATGAGTTCCAGTCAAAACTGACACTCATGTCCGAGTCGCTGCGCAACGACGGTCGCATTTGGGTACCGGTGGATCCTGGTGACACACGGCAACCGAACGACATCCCCGAAGACGAACGCGATTACTACCTGGAGCGGCAGTATCCGGCGTTCGGCAATCTCGTGCCGCGTGATGTTGCATCACGGGCTGCAATGCGCATGATCGATCAGAACCGAGGTGTCGGACCGCTCAAGAACGGGGTCTACCTCGACTTCAGCAGCGCGATCGCGCGACTCACCAGGGCCAAGATCGAGGAGCGATACGGCAACTTGTTCGAGATGTACGAGCGCATCACCGACGAGAACCCGTACGAGGTTCCGATGCGTATCTATCCGGCGCCGCACTACACGATGGGTGGCCTGTGGGTGGATTACAACCTCATGACCACGGTCCCTGGCCTGTACGCCATTGGGGAGGCAAACTTCTCCGACCATGGCGCGAATCGGCTCGGAGCATCTGCTCTGATGCAAGGGCTCGCGGACGGGTACTTCGTCTTGCCGTACACGGTTGGCGAGTATCTCTCCGAGTACCTGAACGTCGATCCGGTTTCGACGGGCGACGCCGTGTTCATCGAGACGGTCAACAGCATCAACGAGCGGACCGAGCGGTTCCTGGCGATAAACGGAACACAATCCGTCGACCATTTCCACCGACAACTCGGCAAAGTCATGATCGAGTACTGCGGCCTTGCAAGAAACCGTGAAGGCCTCGAGAAAGCCATAGACGAGATACGAACGATTCAAGCCGAATTCTGGAAGGATCTACGAGTCATTGGCACTGCGGACTCGCTCAACCAGTCCCTTGAGCGGGCAGGCAGGGTCGCCGACTTCTTCGAATTGGCAGAGCTGATGTGCGTCGATGCTCTCGACAGAGAGGAGAGCTGCGGTGGCCACTTCAGGCTGGAGCATCAGACGGAAGACGGCGAGGCCAAACGAGACGACGAGAACTACGCCTACGTCGCGGCTTGGGCGTGGAGCGGCGAGGATGCCAGGCAGGCGCTTCACAAGGAACCTCTCGAGTTCGAGTACGTCGCTTTGACGCAGAGGAGCTACAAGTAATGGACCTGTCACTGAAGGTCTGGAGACAGGCCAGCGCGAATGCCAAGGGTGAGTTCACAACCTACTCGGCAACAAACGTCAGCGATGAGGCATCGTTCCTCGAAATGCTCGACCAGGTCAACGAGGATCTCAACGCATCTGGAGAGGATCCGATCGCATTCGACCACGACTGCCGTGAGGGTATTTGTGGTATGTGCGGGCTCATGATCAACGGGAAGCCTCATGGACCCCAGTCGGGGACAGCTACCTGCCAGCTCCACATGCGAAAGTTCTCAGACGGTGACACGATCACGATCGAGCCGTGGAGAGCAACAGCGTTTCCCGTCGTCAAGGATCTCATCGTCGATCGCTCACCGTTCGATCGCATCGTTGAATCCGGGGGCTACATCTCGATCAACACAGGGGCGGCACCCGACGCGAACATCATTGCCGTGCCGAAGGAAGCCGCAGAGGCGTCGATGGACGCTGCGGCGTGCATTGGATGCGCTGCTTGTGTCGCAGCGTGTCCCAACAGCGCAGCGAACCTGTTCGTCGCAGCGAAGCTCAGCCACCTGAACCTGCTGCCACAGGGCCAGCCTGAGCGCTACACGCGTACCGTGGCGATGGTGGAGACGATGGAGGAGTACTTCGGCTCGTGCACGAACTACGGCGAGTGTGAAAAGGCGTGCCCGAAGTCGATCTCGATCGACTTCATCGCCTTCATGAACCGGGACTATGTCAGGGCGCAGTTCAAGAACCTCGTGAAGTCGGGCCAGTCCTAACGCAGCCAACCGATGGCGTCTGGCACCGTGCCAGGCGCCACGACAGCCCTGGGAATCATCGACGATGCAGACGCGTTGAGTCATCAACGACTTGAGGAGCATCGATGACGACCCAGACCCGAGGCCGTGTCCGTGTTGAGGACGGCACCAAGAGGATCCGCGCACAGATCGGCGGTGTGACGGTTGCAGACTCCACTGCGGTGAAGTTGGTGTGGGAGGTTCCCTACTACCCCACCTACTACTTCCCACGCGAGTCGGTGCGTATGGACCTGTTGTCGGACTCGGGAACGACCAAGCGCTCACCGAGCAGGGGGACCGCTGATCTAAGCGATATCACGGTTGGCGACACGACCGTGGCCGAGGCGGCGCTGGTGTGGAACGAACCCAAGCTCGAAGCTGTGCAGGGGCACATCTCGTTCAGATGGCGGTCGATGGACGCCTGGTTCGAGGAGGACGATGAAGTCTACTTCCACGCACGAGACCCCTACACACGCATCGATGTCCTCCAGAGCTCCCGCACAATCCGAGTCGAGGTCGATGGTGTAGCCGTCGCTGAATCCAACAAACCGCGGTTCCTCTTCGAGACGGGCCTCCCTACCAGGTACTACCTACCGAAGACCGATGTCCGCTTCGAATACTTGACGCGATCCGACACCACAACAGGGTGCCCATACAAAGGTACAGCGCAGTACTGGTCGATCAACACGAGTGGCACCACTCACGACGACGTGGCTTGGGGCTATGACACGCCACTGCGCGAATCCCAACAGATCGCGGGTTTCGTGTCGTTCTACAACGAGAAGCTGGATATCTATGTGGACGGTGTGCTCGAGGAGAAGCCGAAGACCAAGTTTTCCTAGGGATACCAAGGGTTCTAGCCGTTTCGAGGCCCAGCTCTTTCCCCTCGACGGGCGGCACAGGATGGCACCGGTACTGCACTTTGTTGTGCGATACCTGTGCGTCACCTTCGGTCTCTCCCCTCTCGTGACCAGTGACGACCGCGGTGTCATGCGCCCTGGTAGCAGCTCGGTGCCCTGAAACAGTCACTCACCTGATTCCCATCCACTCGGCCTACTCGGATACTTCTCCAAACCGCTCGGGCTGTCCCATCTGTATCGATGAAGAGCGCTTCCATGAACGAATCTCGATCGTGACAGACAACAGAAGACTGGACCTTGAAGGACTGCCGATCACCCATCAACCCCGAACGCGGCTCCTGCAAGAACGCCCAGGAAGTAGCCAGCAAGTCCAGCACCTGCAGCGAGTAGCAACATCTCAAGACCCGAACGGACGATCGGTTGACCACTCGCGATCGCCTTGCCAGCGCCGAGACCGTACAACACAACTGCTGTTGCAACGACAGCAATCGCCAGTGCGGTGTGCGGATCGATGACGCCAACCACAAACGGAAACAACGGGACAAGCGCTCCAATCCCATACGCGACTGCCATGACAATGGCGTCCCTCCTCGGGGATGAGCTCCTCACAGGCTCGGCGCATGAGGAGGCAAGTCTCGTGTCGCGCTCGGCCTTCGATGAAAGATACGCGCCAACAGCCATCGACAGCACACCCGCAATCGCGTTGACCATGCCTGCTATGACGATGACGCTGCTCGATAGCCCGGCACCAACCATGCCTGCTATGAGAGCTGTGTTCTGAACGGTGCCGTCCTCTGCACCGAACACGACTTCACGAATGGTGTCTGCAACTACCTCGTTGCCGTGCCATTGTGAGGGTCGAACCTGTAGATGCATAGCCGAAGGGTAATCAATTGATTGCAGACACCATTCAGCAGGGCTCCAGGGGCTCACGTAGGCCCTGACACGTCTCTGTTGAACGGTCAGGCATGCCGTCAGAGCCGGCAGCGGATGGCCGGCGAGCCATCCGGTAGACTCCTGGCGGACGCACCCACACGAAAGGACCACCAGTGGCAACCTTCCTCAGCGAAGATCACTTCAGTGCAGCTCGAGAGGCACTTGGCAGCGATCCAGGGTTCCAGAACTCGATTGCCAACGTCGATCTCGGCGTCCAGTTCGAGGTGTCTGGCACATCAGCGGGCGACGTCGCCTACTACCTCAAGGTGCAAGACGGTGCCGTCGAAACCGACATGGGCATCCTCGAAGGTGCAGATGTGACGGTGTCGAGTGACTATGAAACCTCCAAGGCGATCTCCAAAGGGGAGTTGAACGTTCAGATGGCCTTCATGACAGGCAAGATCAAGGTCGGCGGCAATGTTGCAAAGATCATGATGCACCAGGGCGTCATCAACGACTACGCCAGGGTTCTCTCAGTACTCGACGTCGAGTACTGATACATACCAACGGTCGAGCACAACGAAAAGAGGGAGCGGTCGAAACTGCTCCCTCTTATTCGTTCCCCTGTACTCCCTGAGAGGTCTGCTCTGGTCAGCCTGGCCTGACAGCGTCCTTGAACGACTTCCCGGCCTTGAATGCGGGAACCCTGGTAGCGGCAACCCTGATCTCTTCACCTGTCTGGGGATTGCGCGCAGTTCGTGCTGCCCGATCGCGACCCTCGAATGTGCCGAAGCCGGTGATCTGTACCTTCCCCGACATGACAACACCACTCACGATGACGTCGAGGGTCTCGTTGATCACCTTCTCAGCGGTCGCCTTCGACTCGCCAGTGTTGCGAGCCACTGCCTCGATAAGTTCACCCTTGTTCATCTCGGAACCCTCCTCATGTCCACGCTTCTCGTGGAACGAATAACACACATGTGATTCTACCCAGGACCCGAATCCCTAGCAACAATAGGGCCTAGCGGACTGCCGCACCAACGCGAAGCCGGTAAAGTAATGCCGACCGGAGGCATTACGTGAAGAAAAATTGGACGAAGATCGCGCTGGCGCTCGGCCCTGTGATCCTCATCTCATCGGTGACCTGGGAGTACGCCCGTACCAACCCGGACTACAACTTCCTGATCCAACCCTGGTCGATTCGTGGCTACGACACAACACACGGATGGGTCATTGCCGTAATGGGTGTGCTGCTACTGGTCGGTTCCCTGCTCACGGCTTGGGAAGGATCGATGAGCCCATCGATCTCGGCCGCAGTCGTCGGCTATCTCGTCGTCGCATCCACCGTCTTCACGGCGATATTCACGGTCGGTACCGAGCGCAGCTCAGTGACGCTCACGGTCAGCACGATCATCAACATAGCTATTTCGGCCGTATTTGCCGCGACGTTGTCTGTGGCGGTGCGTAGCCGATTCAGACACATATCTGTGTTCTTCAAGCGGGCATTGCCACTCTTCGTCGCGGCTTTTGCGGCGTTTTTCCTCCTCGTCGGCGCCGTCGCCTCTGGAAGCGAGCTCATCATCGACACATGGCTCGTCGTCTTCGTGGTGTTCCTACTCATCGGGGGTCTCTCGATCTCGATCAAACCGGCGGATGTGGCTGCGAACCGCATGCTGATCTTCACATCCGTGGCAGCGTGGATCGTTGTCGTGCTCTCGGCTGGGGCAATCCGTCAGACACTTCTCGACACCCAGCGTCTGTTCGACCAGGGTGGTGGAGTCACCGGTGTCGCTGCTCAGTACAAGGACACGCAGGCAGCTACCGGCTGGTGGCTCGCAGGGTTCGCGGCCACGTTGCTGTTCGTGGGCGCCGTCGGCCTCTGGGCCAAACGACGCGACATCGTCGCAGCGCTCGAACGTGCACGAAAGCAACGCGAAGCGGCAGAAGAGAGCTCCCGCGAAATACGGGAAGCGCTCGAAACCTTCGAGCGCGAACAGGCGACATCCGCATAGATCGTATCAAGACACAAGAAAACGTCCCGATGAGACATCGGGACGTTTTCTCTTTGCTGACCGGAACTACGAGCTCTCCAAACGTTACATCTCGATCTCTCTGAGCACGGCGACCTTCTCCTTGACAGCGACAGCTGCTTGCCTGAGACCCGCTACTTCGTCGTCGGTGAGATCAAGTTCGAGTACCTCCTCAACGCCGTTCGCGCCGAGCCTTGCGAGAACACCTAGGTACACATCGTCGATGCCGTACTGTCCCTCCATCCACGCACATACCGGCATTTCTGCGCCCTGACTCTCAACGATGGCCTTCACCATCATCGCCGCGGCGGCAGAGGGTGCGTAATACGCCGAGCCGGTTTTGAGGAAAGCAACGATCTCGGCTCCACCCTTACGGGTTCGATCGACCAACTCGTCGACCTTTGCAGTCCCGAGCGCGTCAACGAGAGGAGTGTCACCGACCGTGCACAGAGATGGGACGGGCACCATCGTCTCGCCATGAGATCCCAGCGTTACAGCCTTGACGTCGAGAATGTCGTGATCGGCGGCTTCGGCGATGAAGTGAGCAAAACGAGCGCTGTCGAGCATGCCGGCCTGCCCAAGAACCCGATGTCGAGGAAACCCGGAGACCTCTGCTGCAAGTGTCGTCATCTGATCGAGCGGATTCGTGACGACAATGATCACGGCCTCTGGCGAGTACTTCGCAATCTCCTCGACGACGGACTTCACAATGCCCGCGTTCACGCCGAGCAAGTCCATGCGACTCATCCCCGGCTTACGTGGGAGACCGGCGGTGATCACGACAACATCCGAGTTAGCCGTATCGGCGTAGTCGTTCGTACCGGTCACGAGAGTCCTGTATCTCATCACGGGACGGGACTGGTTCATATCGAGAGCGAGACCCTGAGGAAGACCTTCGACGATGTCGGTCATCACGACCTCATCGACAATGTCCCACTCAGCGATCCGCTGGGCGGTGGTGGAGCCGTATTTGCCAGCGCCTACAACGGTTACCTTGCTCATAGCCTCTCCTTGAGAACGACAACTCTCCAACTAAGGGTACTCGCACACCAGTCCACGGAATCTGCCAGACCGTGAACCGGTGCGAGCCCTGCAGCGAACCGCTACGCCGCGTTACATGCGAGCTTGAACGGCCTCACCGAACTCCGAGCACTTCACCTCGGTGGCGCCATCCATAAGCCGTGCGAAGTCGTAGGTGACGATCTTCTCCGTGATCGCGCCCTCTACGCCCTTGATGATCAGGTCGGCTGCCTCGTCCCAACCCAGATACCGGAACATCATCTCACCGGAGAGAATGATCGAACCGGGATTCACCTTGTCCATACCCGTGTATTTAGGTGCGGTCCCGTGTGTCGCCTCGAAAATCGCAACACCTGTGTCGTAGTTGATGTTGCCACCAGGGGCAATGCCGATCCCACCGACCTGAGCAGCGAGTGCATCCGACATGTAGTCGCCGTTGAGGTTCATCGTGGCGATGACGTCGTATTCTCTCGGGCGGGTGAGGATCTGCTGCAAGAAGGCGTCAGCGATCACGTCTTTCACGAGCAGCTTGTCCCCAGGCTGGCCGTTGCAGTCCTCCCATCCAACAGCTACATCCGAGAAACGTTCCCGAACCACCTCGTATCCCCATTCGCGGAAGGCTCCCTCTGTGAATTTCATGATGTTGCCCTTGTGCACGAGCGTGAGCGAATCACGGCCCTGCTCCAACGCATACTGGATCGCGGCAGCGACAAGCCGCTTCGTTCCCGTCTCCGAGATCGGCTTGATGCCGATGCCAGAGTCCTTGCGGATATCCCAGCCGAATTCCTCGTCGAGGAATGTGAGAAGCTTGTGAACTCCCTCGGACCCCGCCTCGAGCTCCTTGCCCGCATACACATCTTCCGTGTTTTCGCGGAAGATGACCATGTCGACGTCTTGTGGACGCTTCACAGGAGATGGCACACCGTTGTACCAGCGCACGGGGCGCAGACACACATAGAGATCGAGGATTTGGCGAAGCGCCACGTTGAGACTCCGGATTCCGCCCCCGACGGGTGTTGTGAGCGGGCCCTTGATTCCGACGAGGTACTCGTTGAACGCCTCCGTCGTTGCCTCAGGTAGCCATTCACCTGTCTCGTTGAATGCCTTCTCTCCAGCGAGGACCTCCACCCAGGCAATCGATCGGCTTCCCCCGTACGCCTTTGCAACAGCTGTGTCGAAAACTCCCTGGGCTGCTGACCAGATATCTGGCCCAATGCCGTCACCCTCGATAAAGGGGATCGTGGGGTTAGCCGGCACATTCAGGCCGGTCTCGGTCTTGGTGATCGCTTCAGCCATCAGCTTCTCCGTTCGGTTCGTCTATTTTTCGAGTTCTCATGTATTACAGCGAGGCCTTTGCGAGCCATACCGTGTTTCTCAGCAGCGAGGCCCGAGTCATCGGTCCTACGCCGCCAGGTACAGGCGTCAACGCGCTCGCGACGTGCGCGACGTCATCAAAGACGACATCGCCCCGTAGTCCATCCTCCGTACGGGTCGTGCCGACGTCGATGACCACGGCGCCTGGCTTGACAAACGAGGCATCGACCATGCCGGGACGACCGATCGCCGTCACCAGGATATCGGCCGTCGAGCAGACCGATGCGAGATCCGGTGTCCGTGAGTGTGCCTGAATCACCGTGGCATCCACGCCCTTGGCACCGAGAAGGAGACCCATCGGTTTGCCAACGAGGAAGCTGCGTCCGACAACGACGGCAGTCTTTCCAGCCGTCTCTATTCCGTAGTGCTCGAGGATCGTCATGACGCCGGACGGTGTTGCAGGGAGAGGCCCTTGGCGGCTGAGGATCAAGCGACCGAGATTGAACGGGTGGAGCCCATCGGCGTCCTTGGAGGGCAGCACATGCTCTACAGCCGCCTCGCCGTCGAGGCCGTCTGGAAGAGGCAGTTGCACGATCATGCCTGTGACGTCTTCGCGGGCGTTGAGCTCATCGACTGCTGCAAGGACGTCCGCCTGACTGGCCGACTGTGGAAGCTGCACATCAATCGACCGCATACCAACGGCCTCAGCGTCTTTGTGTTTGTATCCAACATACACGTGGGATGCCGGGTCGTCGCCGACGAGCAACGTGGCGAGCCCCACGTCGAACCCTTCGGCTCGAAGTTCTTCAAGGTCCTGTGCAACCTGGTGGCGGACCGCCTTGGCCACCACGGTGCCTGAAAGTATCTGCGCGCTCAATGTTTGAAATGCCTTTCTCCTGTGAAGAGCAACGCTACATCGTGCTCATTCGCTGATTCGATGATCTCACCATCTCTGACAGAGCCACCGGGCTCCACGATGGCTGTGACACCTGCCGCAGCTAGCGTGTCGGGCCCATCCCTGAACGGAAAGAAGGCATCGGAAGCACAAACGGCGCCCACTGCCCGCTCCCCCGCCTTGGCCAAGGCTCGTTGTGCAGCACCGACCCTGCTTTGGTCCCCTGCACCGATCCCCACCGCAGCACCGTTGTTGACCAGCACGATCGCGTTCGACTTCGTGTGTGCCGCGATGATCCAGGCCATTTCGAGATCGGTACGTTCTTGAGTCGTTGGCACGCGGGTCTTGGATTCCCACGTAGCGACACCGCCCGCAACCATGTCGCACTGCTGCACGAGAAATCCGTCGTCGATCGAGCGGATGTCGAGGTCGAACGGTGATGGTTTTGACGCGACGAATACCCTGAGATTCTTCTTCTGGCCAAGCACAGCCCTCGCTTCGTGTGTGATTGCCGGGGCTATGACGATCTCCACGAAGTACTCGGTAACGGCGCGAGCCGTGTCGACGTCGAGCTCACCATTGAACGCCACGACGCTGCCAAAGGCGGAGAGCGGATCACAAGCCCACGCTTTCGTGAACGCCTCAAGCATGGAGGCACCTTTCGCAACGCCACATGCGTTCATGTGCTTAAGGATCGCAACAGCACCCTCAGGAAGATCCGTAGCCAGCTTCCAGGCGGCGTTTGCGTCTGCATAGTTGTTGAACGACATCTCCTTGCCTTGGAGCTGGCTCCCTGAAGACCACCATCCACGCGAACGTCCAGCCGAGTACAGAGCAGCCTCCTGATGCGGGTTCTCTCCGTATCGCAGTGATGCCTGCTTGGTGAGGGCTAGGACAAGGTTGTCTCCACCGTCGCTCTCTAGCCAGTTCACGATCGAAGCGTCGTAGCTGCCCGTCCGAAAGAATGCCTCGCGTGCGAGATCCAATCGAAACTCCTCGGTAGTCCCACCATCGGCTACGGCAGCGATCACCTGGTCGTATCGCTCCGGCGACACCACGACCGCGACCCAAGCGTGATTCTTTGCTGCTGCTCTGATCAGTGTCGGTCCGCCGACGTCGATGTTCTCGATCGCTGTTCCGTGGTCTGCACCCTCGGCAACCGCCGCCTCGAATGGATATAGGTTGACAACCACGAGCTGGAACGGTTCGATGTCGAGATCTTCAAGATCCTTTCTGTGGCGCTCTTTGCCGAGATCGGCGAGGATTCCTCCGTGGAGGCGCGGGTGCAGCGTCTTGACCCGCCCACCCAACATCTCGGGCGCACCGGTCACATCCTGCACTGCTATCACGGGAATACCAGCTTGTGCGAGATGTGCCGCAGTACCTCCAGACGACACGATCTCGACCCCGTGTTCAACGAGCGCCTCGGCGAGTGGTAGGAGACCTTCTTTGTCGGATACCGATATCAGCGCTCTCGTTACGGCTATTCGGGTCACTGCACGCCCTCCGTCTGTGTCGTCTGTTTCCACCGAACGTGTCTTCCCTCGACGGTCAACGCTCCTCGCGCGAAAGCTGCAACTACTTCTGGCAGCAACTCATGCTCGACCGTCTGAAGTCTGGCATGGAGCGAGGCCTGATCGTCACCGGCCAGGACAGAGACCGTCCGTTGAGCGATGATCGGACCATGGTCTACCTGCTCATCGACGAAATGGACCGTCACCCCCGTGTGTGTCACACCGTACGCGAGGGCCTGCTCGACTGCGTGGGCTCCAGGGAATGCAGGAAGCAGGGCCGGGTGCACGTTGATGATCGCATGCGGGAATCGCTCGATCGCTGAGGCCGTGAGGATCCTCATGAAGCCGGCGAGTACCAGTGCAGCGGCGCCGTAGCGGTCAGCCGTATCGCACAGAGCATCGGTAAAGGCCTCCGGCGTCGAGTACGACGACCTCTGAACCACTTCGATCGGGATACAAGCATCGGTGGCTCGCGTAAGGCCGAACGCATCCGGTCGATCCGCGATGACCACGGCAATGCTGAACACTTCGTCCTGCCGGTCGATGAGTGCTTGAAGGTTGGTCCCCGAACCAGAGATGAGAACAGCGATGGGGAGCGATTCTTGAGGCATCGGCTGCAAGTCTAGAAGCCGTTGGTGGCGCGGGATCGATCGACATGGCGGCCGCTCCAGCAGCGACATCACCCTCATGGCCGTCTGGGGGGGGAACACGATCGACAGCACTCGCCCGCGCATCTGGCTCCCGATTGGTTCAGGGAGTGCATGCGTTCCAGCGACCCCGGCAGCCCCAAGCTTCCCGAGACTGGGGCCTTGCAGCTTCGCTGCCACCGAATCGACCTTCGTGTGGCGTTGCAACCCCACACGCCAGCGGCCGAGATGAAGACCGCAGGTGGAGTTGCAAATTAGCGACCCGTCTGGGATCCATCCGAACGTGACTGTGGCCAACAACTCGTCGACAATCGCAAGGAAGCCACCGAATCCAGACGGTCCCGATCCGGCCATGATCACAAGTACGTTCTCACCGACTTCGATAAGGGTGAACCTGACTTGTTCGCCGTCGTTGAACCTGGGCGGATCGAGGTCGACCTGACTGTACGTCTGGTTGTTCGGAAACAGGGTCGTCTGAGCGAATCCACCTCCTGGAACCACCACATCGACCATGAACGAGACACCGTCAATACCACCTACGGTCGCAGGCGCGACATCGGAGGCGTTGAATATCGATTCACTCTGAAAGGAAGCCACCGAATCCAGACGGTCCCGATCCGGCCATGATCACAAGTACGTTCTCACCGACTTCGATAAGGGTGAACCTGACTTGTTCGCCGTCGTTGAACCTGGGCGGATCGAGGTCGACCTGACTGTACGTCTGGTTGTTCGGAAACAGGGTCGTCTGAGCGAATCCACCTCCTGGAACCACCACATCGACCATGAACGAGACACCGTCAATACCACCTACGGTCGCAGGCGCGACATCGGAGGCGTTGAATATCGATTCACTCTGAATGGACTCAACAACACCCTCGCCCAAGTACACAGGGAACAGAACGAAGGCGAGTGATTGCTGCGCTGCGGGTTGGCCAAGGAGCAGAAGCGATGGGAACTCACCTATGAAGTCCCAGAATCGTTCGGTAGAGAACCTGATCAAGGGAGTCATCTCCGTCGTCGTGTAGTCGCCAACAGATAGCCGCTTACCGGCAGCCAGGAGCGTCCCGACAGGGTCGAGAGCCTGCACCTTCACGTCGGTGTCGACTGTCGTGGTCGTGGCTACCTGCGTCGTGGTCGTGGCTACCTGCTCAGCCGATGTCGAATTGCTACACACCGCGAGGACAAGCATCAGTGTGACGCCAAACGTGACTCGTGCGAACATCGCTGCTTCCTCGCCGTGCTAATCGCAACGAAGGTGTGGCGGACGGATGACCTCACAAATCGTCAACTCTGCCCTGCTCGCGTCACGATGAACATCAATAGTCGGGAGGAGTCGTGCGTGTCATTGACAGCGGTTGGCGTCAAGATAAGTGTCGCGGTCCTGACAGTCAATCAGAGGGACGACCGAGACACACATCCACGGTGAGGCCATGCCAAGCCCGTGGTCGCGGGTGCGACCACGTCGGCTGAGCGGACACCGCGCACGGGTACAAGCGATGTTCGTCATGTGTGCAGTCGACACGGGCCTGGCGGAAGTTCGGTATACATCCGGCCGAGAGCGCCGCACGACTGAAACCGTAGAAACCTCAATAGGGTGGAAGCCCATCCACGGTGGGCACGGCCATGTACGTGAAGGAATCCGTCGTCCTGCATCCGAGACACCCGCGCCGGTGCTCCAGCTACGTCACGCGCACATCGCGCTACGGGCGGAGTGTCATCCTCCGATCGCTTCAAGCATCGCCGCACCCATGTCCGTCGGTGTTGGAGCGACGACGACACCAGCAGCGGTCAAGGCTTCGATCTTGGCCACAGCCGTTCCTTTGCCACCCGAGATGATCGCGCCGGCATGGCCCATGCGCTTACCAGGAGGAGCTGACGTGCCTGCGATGAAGCCGGCGACAGGCTTCGTCATGTTCGCCTTGATCCACTCGGCGGCTTCTTCCTCAGCGGTTCCACCGATCTCACCGATCATGATGACGCCTTCGGTTGCAGGGTCATTGTTGAACATCGTGAGACAGTCCACGAAGTTCGTTCCGTTGACCGGGTCGCCTCCGACACCGATCGCCGTCGTCTGGCCGAGGCCGTTCAACGTGAGCTGATGCACGGCCTCATAGGTCAGCGTCCCTGAACGTGACACAACACCAATCTTGCCCGGTGTGTGGATATAGCCTGGCATGATGCCGATCTTGCACTGCCTTGGCGTGATGACACCAGGGCAGTTCGGTCCGACAAGGCGAACATCGCGGTCCTGAACGTACCGCTTCGCAATGACCATATCGGCCACAGGAATGCCCTCGGTGATCACGATGATGAGCTTCACACCGATGTCAGCCGCCTCCATGATCGCATCCGCGGCGAACGGCGGCGGTACATACACGACGGATGCATCTGCACCAGTTGCTGCAATGGCACTAGCAACATCGCGAAATATCGGCACATCGACTTCGTAGGTGTCACCGCGACCTTCCACACCCGAGTGGTCGATCGCTCCGCTGTAGGTCTCAACCTGGCCGGCGCGCGACGGATGAACGGCACCAACCATGTTTGTGCCGTACGCAATGGCCTTGTCGGTGTGGAACCGACCAGTCTTCCCCATTCCCTGAACCAGGACCTTGGTGTCCTTGTCTACCAGCACACTCATCGGGCCAACTCCACGATCTTCTCCGCTCCGTCTTTCATGTCCTCTGCACTCACGACATTGAGGCCTGAGTCATCGATGATCCGCTTGCCGAGTTCGACATTCGTACCCTCGAGCCGCACGACGAGCGGCACCTTGAGCCCTACTTCCTTCACCGCAGCAACCACACCTTCAGCAATCGTGTCACAGCGCATGATGCCTCCAAAGATGTTGACGAAGATGCCCTTGACGTTCGGATCTGCCGTGATGAGCTTGAAGGCTGCAACGATCTGATCCTTCTCCGCACCCCCTCCGACATCGAGAAAGTTCGCTGGCTCCCCACCGAAATAGTTGATGATGTCCATCGTCGCCATGGCGAGACCAGCACCGTTCACCATGCACCCGATCGAACCGTCGAGCTTGATGAACGACAGGCCGAACTCCTTCGCCTCTGACTCCGCTGTGTCCTCCTCGGACGGGTCGCGAAGATCGAGAATGTCGGGGTGCCTATAGAGGGCGTTGGCTTCGAACGACATCTTCCCGTCGAGCGCCATCACCTCGGCGTCCTTGGTGACGACAAGAGGGTTGATCTCGACAAGGTCGGTGTCGAGCTCCACGGCGGCCGCAGTAAGCATCTTGAGGAACTTCACTCCGTTGCGGAAGGCTTCGCCTTCCAGGCCGAGACCATGAGCAATGCGTCGTGCCTGGAAATCGAGCAGACCAAACGCGGGGTCGATCTCCTCCTTGAGGATCCTCTCGGGAGTTTCGTCTGCTACGACCTCGATCTCGGTCCCACCCTCCGTTGATGCCATCACGATGTTGTGGCTCGTCGAGCGATCAAGCAACACGGAGAGATACAGCTCAGTGGCAATATCGATGCCTTGCTCGATGTAGAGCGTGCTGACAGTCTTGCCTTCGTCTCCGGTCTGGACGGTGACAAGCGTTGAGCCGAGCATCTGCGTGGCGAGCTCCCGCACTTTGGCTTCCGCTGCATCGATGCCGCCATCGATACCGTCGAGAACGACGTTGACACCGCCAACATCTGGATGCTCCTTGAATCGTCCCTTCCCGCGACCGCCCGCATGGATCTGAGACTTGACGACGACAACGGGGTTGCCTGTGGCCTCGATGAGCACCCTCACCGCCGCGACAGCCTCATCGGCGGTCGTCGCGACAACACCAGCAGGAACAGCGATCCCGCGACCCTTCATCAAGGCCTTCGCCTGGTACTCGTGGATTTTCACATTTCCTCCTCGGGAACGTGCCGTTGGTCAATCTGAAAACTGTTGGTCGACCCATGCCTGAATGTCATCGAGCGACGTTCCAGGTCGGAAAATCGGTGTGATGCCTTTGTCTTCGAGCACGGGGATGTCAGCGTCGGGGATGATGCCCCCTCCGAACACGACAATGTCTCCCGCCCCGCGGGATTCGAGCTCGTCGACCACACTCGGGAACAAGGTGAGATGTGCCCCCGACAGCGTGGACAATCCGACACCGTCGACATCCTCTTGCACTGCGATCTCTGCGATCTGGGCGGGCGTCTGATGAAGACCGGTATAAATGACCTCGCAGCCGGCGTCCCTCAGCGCTCTCGCAACGACCTTTGCGCCACGGTCGTGGCCATCGAGGCCAGGTTTCGCTATCAGAATTCGTACGGGCATCAGTGCGAATGGTAGTGAAGCCAGTAACTCTTCCCTTTCGAGAGAGGCTAGAGATGGGCGACTAGCTGACCTTCTCGAGCGGTGCCCAGGCGAGGAGAAGTCTCTTGGTACCGTGACGTTCGAACGTCACCACTGCTTCGGCTCGCTCGCCGGCGCCCGCGACCTCACGCACGACACCCTCACCCCAATGCGAGTGATGAACACGGTCACCAACTTGAACGTCGATACCGGACACGGTGCTCCTCGGCCGCCTCGCCTCCAGCGATGCTGACCGACGCCTCCGCCCGGCTTCGACAACGAGATGATCAGGAATCTCGCGCAGGAACCGACTCGGACCGTTGTAATTGTTCTGGCCCCAAAGATTCCTGCTCCACGCCCTCGTGAGATACAAGCGCTTCCGCGCTCTCGTGATGCCTACGTAACAGAGCCTTCGCTCCTCCTCAAGTTCCTGCGGGTTGCCGAGAGATCGTACATGTGGAAACACACCATCTTCGAGTCCCGTCAGGAAGACAGTTTGATACTCGAGGCCTTTGGCGTTGTGTAGCGTCATCAGAGTCACAGCGGAAGCAGGATCCACGGTGTCAACGTCCGTCACGAGACTGATGGACTCGAGAAACAGTTGGAGCTTTCCCATCCCATCGAGCACAGACCACTCCTTCGGGCCCATCGACGCAGGACCCAATTCCTCGAACTCCGCTGCTGCGCTGAGGAGCTCCTTGAGATTCTCCTCTCGACCCATGGCTTCAACGGAGCGCTCGGCGCGAATCATGTCGAGGTATCCAGTGTCGGCGAGTACGGCTTCGAGGGCGGCCCGCGGACCGTCGACAGCCTTCGTCGCAAGAACATCGATGAGACCAACGAACTCGAGAATCGCTTTGCGGGCCCGTGGAGTGAGGGCATCTATCTCTTCGGCCTGCCTGAGAGCATCCATGAAACCAATACCGCTCGCCTCGGCGAATCGATCCAGGTGCGCAATGGTCGTGTCACCGATCGATCGCTTCGGCATGTTGATGATTCGCTTCAGCGCGACCTGATCGTCAGGATTCACAACGGATCGGAGATAGGCCAAGGCATCCTTGACCTCCCTCCGATCATAATATTTCAACCCACCGACGACCTGGTACGTCACACCGAAACGGACGAACAACTCTTCTATCACGCGAGACTGTGCATTGGTGCGATAGAAAACCGCGATGTCGTGAAGCGCTGCACCGCCATCTTGGAGCCTCGCTATCTCCTCAGCGATGTAAGCAGCCTCCTCGTGTTCATCCTCGGCTTCGAACACGACGATCTTGTCACCTGCACCTTCGTCGGTCCACAGACGTTTCGGCTTTCGGGCAACGTTGTTGGTGATCACTGCGTTAGCGGCATCAAGAATCGTTTGGGTAGATCGATAGTTCTGTTCGAGGAGGATGACTCTTGCGTCGGGATAGTCCTTCTCGAACAACAAGATATTGCGCATATCCGCGCCTCTGAAGGCGTATATCGACTGGTCAGAATCCCCCACGACACATATGTTGCGGTGGCGAGCACCAAGCATCTTCACGAGCAGATACTGCGCCCTGTTGGTGTCCTGGTACTCATCAACCAGTATGTAGCCGAACCGACTCTGCCACCGTTCGAGCACCTCGGGAAACGCCTGGAACACCTCGACGGTAAGTTTCAAGATATCGTCGAAGTCCACGGCAGACGCTTCAACAAGTCGCTGCTGATAGAGCCTGTAAATGTCGGCGACCCGCTCGTGGTAGTACCCGGAATCCTGCATGGCGAACGTCTCGTAGTCGACAAGCTCGTTCTTGGCCTTCGAAATCGCCGCCTTGATCTGTCTCGGTGGGAAATGTTTCGAGTCGAGGTCGAGGTCCTTGATGCACATCGTCACGAGCCTCGTCGAGTCACCGTCGTCATAAATCGAGAACGACGGCCGGTAACCGAGACGATGTATCTCCTGCCTCAAGATACGAACGCACGCGGAGTGGAAAGTCGATACCCACATGTCGTAGGTGACGCGGCCGATCAGGTCCTGGACGCGTTCCTTCATCTCACCGGCAGCTTTATTCGTAAACGTGATCGCAAGAATCTCGTACGGAGAGACATGGAGGTCACGAACGAGATGTGCTATTCGGAAGGTGAGAACGCGCGTCTTTCCCGACCCTGCTCCCGCGATCACCAACACCGGCCCGTCGGTGACCGCAACAGCCTCTCGCTGCACGGGATTCAACGACGCAAAGAGGGGCGACTCAGACATCGCGTTCGAGTGTACCGAGCCTCTGGGACCGAATCACAGGCGTGTAGTCATCAACACAGCTCGATGTCGCACCACGGTACAAACTGACGAAGAAGTGCAGGCACAGCACCGTGGGCGGCAACCGGAGGGCAGGGGACTAGGAGGCGATCTCCGCCTCGCCTGGCTTCGCGCGCCCGTCGATCAGATCGCGAAGCTTCTCGACCAAGGCGCCCCTGGCGAAATCTGCTTTGTCAAAGAACGCGTGGACACCGGCACGCTCAGCCCTGGCACGGTCTTCGTCGGAAGCCACGCCCGAGAGCATCACCACGGGGATTTCACCGTACCTCTGGCGCACCATGTGGACGAGTGCTACCCCGTCTGCACGGGGCATCGAGAAGTCGACCACCATGGCGTCGATAGTGTTCTTGGCGAGCGCTGCAAGCGCATCTGACACGCTGCCGGCTGATACGGTCGAGAAGCCGTGCGAAGCAAGCACACCTGAGACGACCTGTCGCACTCCCTGGCTGTCATCGACGATCAACACGCTGCGACCCGGACCGGAGGGACGGATCTCGACTTCTCGTAGGTTGTCGGCAAGCCGACCGGGATCGACGAGCATGACGGTCTCTTCGGCCCCCAACAGAGCAACACCCGATACGACAGAGGCACCGCTCAACAGTGGCCCCAAGTCCTTCGTCGCAACCTCATGGAGCTCAAGCACGTTGTCGACCGCGAGAGCGATCGGCCCTGTGGGGCTCTGCATCACGATGACCTGCGACGCAAGGCCTTCGAGGTCCAGTCCCGCGACGGTCGCAAAGGAGGAGTAGGGCACCGTCTCGGAGCCGAAGCCAATAGTGCTGCCAGTCTCAGTGAGAGAGACCGTGACATCTTGAATGTCGAGAATTGCGAGGACTGACGACTCGGGGATCCCCCACGAATGCCCCCCGGATGTGAAGATCTGGGCCCGCTGAAGCGCACGATGGGCAGGCATCGTGATCACAAAGGTGGTCCCCCGACCGGGCACCGACTCCATCGTCATCGTCCCGAAGAGCTCCTCAACAATATTGGTCACACGAGCAAGCCCATTCCCGCTTCCAATGAACTCCGTCGAACCAGGATTCGTAGAGAATCCGTCGGAGAAGAGAACCGATCTGAGCTGCTCGGTTGTTGGATCGCTCTCCAACAACCCGCGCTCATCAGCGAGCTTCCTCACGCGAGACCAGTCGATACCGGAGCCGTCGTCTGCGACAACGATTTGCAGGTGCTTGTCGTTACGTGAGAGCGCGAGTTTGACCGTGCCGAGCGCAGATTTCCCGCGAGCGGATCGAGCTTCGGAATCCTCAATGCCGTGAGCAAGCGCGTTCACCACGAGTTGGCGGATGATTTCACTGACACGATCGACCATCTGTCTGTCAACGAACGTCTCCTCGCCCTCGATCACGAGTTCGATGTCTCGCTGAAAGCGCTTCGACAAGTATCTGGCAAGCTGCGGGAGGGTCGACGTGATGTTGGTGAGAGGCACCATTGTGAGACCGAGAGCGGTGTTCTCCAATCGCACGGATGCCCTGCGAACGGTGTCGAGCATCTCGAGTGACCCCTCAACGGCAGTTGAGGAGACGCCTTCGGCATCTCTGACTACCTGCTCGGCCTGCCGGATGGTCCCGGCTAAGTCGATCCGCAGCGCTACGACATCGTTGATCATCCTGTACAGTCGACCGGCATTCACCGGAACCGACTCCTCTGCAGCCCATGCCTCGACGGCACCAACGAGACCACCCATGTCGTACGTCTCTGCAGTCTCAGGGTCAAGGATGGATCGCTCCTCCTCGACGAGCGTGAGGCTTGGAGGTTCCGTCAACATCTCGGTAGGTACGAGATCTGGCTGCCCTGTCACCGAATCTGCGGCATCAAAAGTCCCGTTGACAATCTCATAAGTGATGCTTGGCGTCGGGAGCCTGCCATCTGGTCCCGGTTCGAAAACGAGCGCGTCCAAGGCTGCGGCGTCCGACCCGTGCCTCGATGCGTGAAGGCCGTCGTGGCGAGACACCGAAAGTGGTCGTGGAGGTGGTGCCACGTCAATGCTGCCACGTGGATCGCTGCCTCCATCATCTCTAGACCCGATACCCACATCACCAACCGAGTCCGGCACGAACTCACCTTC
>CAYWPC010000011.1:0-11489 GCA_964460075.1 uncultured Acidimicrobiaceae bacterium | reverse complement strand
CTAGACCCGATACCCACATCACCAACCGAGTCCGGCACGAACTCACCTTCGAGTGCATCTCTAGACCCGATACCCACATCACCAACCGAGTCCGGCACGAACTCACCTTCGAGTGTGATACCGCTCACGGAGATCTTTTTCGGATCGTCATCTTCTTCGACCAGAGGGTTAGGAAGTTGCCGCAGCCGATCTTCGTCCGATATCAGTGCCCTGACCGTGTCGATCGCCAGGAACACAGGATCGTCGTCACCTCCGAGCGCCGCGGGCAGAGCCTCAGCGAGGAGCATGAGCGCCCGAGCGAGCATGGAGGACGGTTCCATCTCACCCTGCTGGATCCAGCGCCACACGAACTCGCACGTCTCACCACCGCTGCCGATGGCTTCATGACCCATGACACGACCCGTTCCCTTGATCGTGTGGCCCTCTCTCATCATCTGACCAGAAATCTCCGAGGTGACGTTGCCGCTGAGCATCGCCTCGGCGCCGTGGATCAGGCTCTGTACGCGCTGATCAAGCTCCTCCTTGAAGAGCCTGTCGAGCTCTGGATCGTTCTGCCATTCCATCGAGGCACCATCAGATTGGGGATTATCTCTACCCACGCGATATCGGACGACCGCCAACCCGCCTTGAGCGCTATGACCTGTCAGCAAGCGAATCTGACGATGTTTCGCGCGTGGTACCGCGCGATTCGTCCCTTACTCCCACTCGATCGTAGCGGGAGGCTTTGATGAGATGTCGTAGGCAACACGGTTGATGCCTGCAACCTCGTTAATGACCCGCGACGAAATCGCAGAGAGCACCTTGTACGGGAGACGGGCCCAGTCTGCTGTCATCGCATCGTCAGACGTAACGGCTCGTACGATCAAGGGATACGCATAGGTCCTGGCATCACCTTGAACGCCTACGCTCTTGATCGCAGGAAGGACACCGAACGCCTGCCAAATCTCGTCGTACAGCCCCGCCTTGCGAATCTCTTCTAGCACGATCACGTCGGCCGCCCGAAGGATGTCGAGCCGTTCCTTGGTGATGTCACCAATGATTCGGACACCGAGCCCAGGCCCGGGAAACGGCTGGCGCCACACGATTTCGCGCGGAAGGCCAAGTTCCTCGCCAACCGCGCGAACCTCGTCCTTGAAGAGATCCCTCAATGGCTCAATGAGTTCGAACCGCATGTCGTCTGGTAGCCCACCGACGTTGTGATGGCTCTTGATCTTGGCTGCGTCCTTCGTCCCTGACTCGATGACGTCCGGGTAGAGCGTTCCTTGCACAAGGAAGCGGGCACCATTGATATCGTCTGCAACCTCCTCGAACACACGGACGAACGTGTTGCCAATGATCGTGCGCTTCTCCTCAGGATCAGTAACACCGACGAGAGCACCGAGGAATCGATCTTCGGCGTGGACGTATATGAGGTTCATGTTGAAGTGATCACGGAAGGTCGCTTCAACCTGGACACCTTCACCCTCGCGCATCAGCCCGTGGTCGACGAAGACGCATACGAGTTGATCGCCGATTGCTTTGTGCACGAGAGCCGCTGCGACCGACGAATCGACACCTCCGCTCAGACCACAAATAGCGATGCCCTCGCCGACTGATGCTCGGATCGCGTCGACCGACTGTTCAATGATCCCAACGTGCGTCCACGTCGGACGTGCTCCGCAAATATCCCATAGGAAGCTCTCAAGGATGTCTTGGCCGTGCTCTGTGTGCTTGACCTCCGGATGAAACTGAACGCCGAAGAGCCGACGCACCGCATCCTCCATCGCAGCAACCGGAGCGTCGCGGGTACTTGCAGAGACCACGAATCCTTCCGGGGGCACGGTTACGGCATCAGTGTGACTCATCCACACTTGCCGATCCTCTCCCGTATCAGAGAACAGGTCGGAAGAGCCGGAAACCGTCAGCGTCGCCGGACCAAACTCGGCAATGCCCGTCGATGCCACCGTCCCGCCAAGAACCTTGGCGAGAACCTGATGTCCGTAACAGATACCGAGAACAGGCACCCCAAGACCGAGGATGGCTTCGTCGATACCGTATGCATCCTCGGCATACACCGATGCCGGCCCTCCAGAGAGAATGATGCCGACCGGCTCCTTTTCGCTTACCTCCGCCGCGGTGATGTCACGTGGCACGATCTCTGAGAACACCCGTGCCTCGCGTACGCGCCTGGCTATCAACTGGGCGTACTGCGCCCCAAAATCGACGACCAGGACGCGGTCGAAGTCACCATGGGAGGCCTGACCAACAATGGCGGCCCCCGCCATCAACCCATCCCCACGCCCTGGGAACGCTGAAGATGCTTCCCCTCGGTCTGGAGAGCGGGTGCGACCATGACCTCGGCCTTTTGGAACTCCTTGACGGTTGCATAGCCGGTCGTCGCCATCGAGCCTCGAAGACCTCCGAATAGGTTGCGACGTCCATCGTTCTCGTGTGCCGGACCTACGAGAATCTCTTCGAGCGTTCCAAGGATCCCGGTGCGCACACGCGAACCACGGGGAAGCGTCGGATGGAAAGTCGCCATACCCCAGTGGTACCCAAGCGAGGGCGATTCGGTCGCCGCAGCCATCGGCGAGCCAAGCATCACGGCGTCTGCACCACAAGCGATCGCTTTCGAAACGTCGCCACCGGTTCGCATCCCACCGTCAGCGATGATGTGAACGTAGCGACCTGTCTCCTCGAGATACGCAGTGCGAGCACCAGCCGCATCCGCAATCGCCGTCGCCTGCGGAACTCCGATGCCTAGGACGCCACGGGTAGTGCACGCGGCGCCCGGTCCGACACCGACAAGAACGCCCACGGCACCCGTTCGCATCAGGTGCAGCGCTCCTGAATACGACGCACAGCCACCGACGATCACCGGCATCTCGACCTCGCGGATGAATGCGTACAAGTCGAGCGGCTCTTCACGCGACGAGACATGCTCCGCTGAAACCACGGTGCCCTGGATCACGAGGATGTCAAGTCCGCCAGCCTTGGCATGATCAATGTACTTTGCAACGTTGGGAGGCGTCAGACTGCCACACGCAACAACGCCACCATCCTTGATCTCCTTGACACGCCGCGCGATGAGGTCGGGATCAACCGGAACCGAATAGAGCTCCTGCATCCGGCGCGTTGCGGTGTCTGGTTCGAGAGAAGCGATCTCGTCATATACGGGAATCGGGTCCTCGTAGCGCGCCCAAAGACCCTCGAGGTTCAAACACGCCAATCCGCCAAGGCGACCAATTTCGATGGCGTTTCGCGGCGTTACCGCAGAATCCATGCCCGAGGCCATCATCGGCAGGTCGAACGTGAACGCGTCGAGTTCCCACGACAGGTCGACGTCCTCGGGGTCTCTCGTCCTCCTCGACGGGACGATTGCTATGTCATCGAAACCCCAGGCTCGACGGCCGGACTTCGCAATTCCGATCTCGATTTCCAAGAGAACCCTCCACGTGCGGCGCCGGCGATTCCTGGAGAGTAGCGGACGCTTCGCGTCCCGCGTTCCTGTAACTCGGACCGCACGCCGCTAGAAACCGACGGAATCAGTAGCCCTTCACACCAACGGCCTTGTGGACCTCTCTCTGATACGGCTCGACGAGTTCACGGGCCTTCTCTCCACCATCGCGCAGAACCGCCCGTACGTCTGCGTTCGAAAGCTCGTCGTAACGAGGCTTGAACGGAGCAAGCTCTTCGATGACAGCATCCGCTACAGAATCCTTGAACGGTCCATATCCGCCTGCGGAATACTCGTCGACGAGATCGTCGACCGACCGACCTGTGCACGCTGCCATGATCTCGAGAAGGTTTGAGATGCCGGGCTTCGCCTCCACGTCGTAGCGAACTTCTGGGTCGCTATCGGTGACAGCGGAGCGGATCCTCTTCCTGATCACGTCGGGATCATCCACAAGCAAGATGCGGCTCTTGACCTGCGCATCGGACTTCGACATCTTCGACACCGGGTCTGTGAGGGACATCACTCGCGCCGACGTGTCTGGGATGTAGGGCTCTGGTATTGGAAAGACTTTGCCGAAGCGATTGTTGAACCGCTCGGCGAGGTCCCGTGTCATCTCGATGTGCTGTCGCTGATCATCACCGACAGGGACGAGGTTCGCGCGGTACAGCAGAATATCGGCTGCCATGAGAACGGGGTACGAGAACAGCCCGACATTCGATGCGAATCCTGCCGCGGTCTTCTCTTTGTACTGGGTCATCCTGTTGAGAACCCCCATGGGAACCATCGTGCTGAGAATCCATGCGAGATCGGCATGCTCCATGACCTGGCTCTGCGTATATAGCAATGATCGATCAGGATCAACACCGAGGGCCAACAAGAGCCTCGCTGTGTCGATCCTTGACCGCTCGAGTTCTGCGGGGTCATAGTCAACGGTCATGGCGTGAAGATCCACGATGCAGTAGATCGTATCGAAAGAGTCCTGGAGCCGAACCCAGTTGCGAAACGCACCAAGGTAGTTTCCCAAATGTGCGTTACCTGTCGGCTGCACACCAGAGAAAATTCTCTGCCGAGATGTGTCGCTCACGATTGACTCCTTGTCGATGCTACAGAATGACTGTAGGTCGGTTGATACACTCACCTCGCCCCGAATCCTGGAATCATGACCTCTACATACACGGGCGACGAGCCGTCAGGCGACCTCGTCCCTCCAGCTCACCTGCAGCACATGCTCGGCCTCGACGGCCTACGTGCGATTGCTGTCATGGCAGTCGTGTTCTACCACGCCGAATTCGCGTGGGCCGATGGCGGGTTCCTCGGTGTCGAGGTCTTCTTCGTGATCTCCGGTTATCTCATCACGTCCCTCCTCCTCGTTGAGTGGCTACGAACCGGATCTATCGACCTGAGGAGATTCTGGCTACGACGGGCACGACGCCTTCTCCCCGCGGTGGTGACGCTGCTGAGCGTCACATCGGTTGCGGCAATCGCCTTCTACCGCGACACGCTCGCGCGCATGCTCGGGGACGTGCTCGCTGCGATGACCTACGTCACGAACTGGTTCTTCATCGTGCGCCAGGAATCGTACTTCGAGGCATTCGGGCGGCCCCCACTACTCAGGCACTTGTGGTCACTAGGGGTCGAAGAGCAGTTCTACGTCGTGTGGCCCCTCATCTTCACCTTTGGCCTTGCAATGCTCGGCCGGGGCTCCCAGAAGCGGACTCTTAAGCGATTCGGTGTGTTCGTACTTGCCGGTGCGCTCGCCTCCACAGCCGTCATGGTTCTGCTCTACACGCCGTATGAGGACCCCTCAAGGGTCTACTACGGCACCGATACTCGAGCCACTGCCATCCTGATCGGAGTCCTCCTCGCCCTCGCGTGGATGCCGTGGAGACTCCCCAGAAAGGTCACGACGACGCAGCACGTCCTCATCAACGCAACCGGCCTGGTTGCACTTGGGATCATGCTGCTGATTCTGGTGAACCTCAACGAATTCACACCCCTCCTCTATCGGGGCGGGTTCCTGGTCACCTCGCTCGTCACGGCTACGGCTATCGGTGCCGCAGTCCACCCTGGCGCGTCGCTCGGCTCCATCCTCGACAACCGCGTCATGAAGTGGATCGGAACGCGCAGCTACGGAATCTATTTGTGGCATTACCCGATCTTCATGGTGACACGTCCCGGATTCGACATGTCGCTAGGAGTCGCACCGACCTTCGCAGTCCGACTCGTGTTGACTGTTGCGGTGACCGAGTTCTCGTACAGGTTCATCGAGTCACCAATCCGACGCGACGGGTTCCTGTCCTGGATCGCAGCGATACGCCTGAGACTCGGAATCCGATCCCCACAAGCAGTCACGGGGTTCGCCATCGCCGCACTCGCGGTCTTCGTTCTCATCGGCGCCGGGCTCTTGGAGGGCGCAATGGCGACCCCCAACTCCGTTGTCGCCTCGCCAACCGGAAGCGAATCCCCGTTCGTGGCGCTTGAGATACCCGAAGCAGCACACGTTCACAGCCCAGCTCCCACGACGGACCAACCATCACAACCCGTAGTCACCGATCCTGTAGGTCCCAAGCTAACCGTTGCTGCGGTCACGACGACGGTGCCGACGCCCAACGCATGGACGTCTACCGTCACCATGATCGGTGACTCGGTGATGCTCGGAGCTCAAGGAGCTCTGCTCGTAACGCTTCCGAACGAAGTCACCTTCGCTGCGGAGGTGAGCCGGCAGTTCAAACAGGCGGGTGATATTGCTGCAGCACTGCGTTCGCGCGGCGAGCTCGGTGACGTCGTGGTTCTCCACCTAGGGACGAACGGCGCCTTCAACAACGCCACCTTTGACGAAGTCATGACCGAGCTAAGCGACCGCGAGCGTGTCATCGTCGTGAACACAAAGGTTCCGCGCCGCTGGGAGTCCCTCGTGAACGCGACAATCGAACAGGGAGCACAGAGGTGGCCGAACGTCGAGGTTGTCGACTGGAACGGCTATAGCAGCGACCACCCAGAGCTCTTCAAAGCAGATAAGGTCCATTTGAGCCCGGAAGGTCAGGCAGCGTACGCGAGGCTGCTCAACGAGGCGATCAACGGCGGGTGAAGCCAATGCCGATCCGCCTCCAACGGTCGGCCATCAGACCTGCCGAGGCACCGCGTCGCGCGACGTCAAGATTGACAGAACCCATGCCAACAACGCCCACTCGCTTTGACCTCGTGTCATTCGTGGTGCATACTCGGTACTTGATGTACAACCAGCAACACACCACGATCATTATCACTTAGGCGCACACGTCCAGACGTGTGCCTGCCGAACCCTCCCGTGTGGAGGGTTCTTTCGTTGAAGGACACAACCATGGCACCAACCGTTGAGATATATGACACAACGTTACGCGACGGGACCCAACAGGAGGGCATCTCGCTGACGGTCAAGGACAAGCTCACGATCTGCGGGCTTCTCGACCATCTTGGTGTCGCGTATATCGAGGGAGGCTGGCCGGGAGCGAACCCCAAGGATGACGAGTTCTTCAAACGAGCTGGTGCTGAGCTCGACCTCACGACGTCGAAGCTCGTTGCGTTCGGATCGACGAGACGAACGGGCGTCCATCCACAAGATGACGAGCAGGTACAGCGCCTACTCGCAGCGGACACGTCAACGGTCTGCCTCGTCGGCAAGGCTTGGGACTATCACGTCGAGCATGCGTTGCGGGTATCGCTCGATGAGGCAATCGCGATGGTTGCCGATACCGTTGCATTCTTCCGCTCACATGGGCGCGAGGTGTTCTTCGATGCCGAGCACTTCTTCGACGGCTACCGAAGCAACCCGGATTTCTCTGTTGCGGTGCTGCGGGCGGCCCACACAGCAGGAGCTTCACGTCTCGTCCTGTGTGATACCAACGGCGGATTCCTCAGCCACGAGGTCGAGCGGATTGTCGGTGAGGCCATCGAACACGTCCCAGACGGCACATTCGGATGCCACTTCCACAACGACACAGGAATGGCCGTTGGCAACTCCCTCACCGCCGTGACCGCAGGCGTCGCACAGGTACAAGGGTGTATCAACGGATACGGAGAGCGAACAGGCAACGCCGATCTCTGTTCTGTCATCCCCAACCTGACGCTCAAGATGGGTATCGACTCGATAGCCTCCGAGCACCTGTCACGCCTCACCGCGGTGTCTCATCACATAGCCGATGTCATCAATCTGACGCTCGACCCACACTTGCCATACGTTGGGTCGTCTGCATTCACCCACAAGGCGGGTCTCCACATGTCGGCGATCGCTAGACGCCCTGACGCGTACGAGCACCTCGACCCTACGTCAATCGGCAACGCGACCCGCGTCGTGGTGTCGGAGTTGGCGGGCCGATCTACGGTGGTTGCCAAGGCATCCGAGTTCGGGCTTGAGCTGACAGCCGACCAGGCGCAGCAAATCGTCGACAGCGTCAAGGCGCATGAACACGAGGGATACCAATTCGAAGCTGCAGACGGCTCCTTCGAGCTCCTCGCAAGGCGGGCCCTTGGGTGGGAGCAGGACCTGTTCGATGTGGAGTCTTATCGGGTTTTCATTGAGCAACGCGACGGTGAAGCGGTCGCAGAGGCGACCGTCAAGGTCCATGTCGGAGACACGAGAATCGTTTCCACTCGTGAGGGAGACGGACCGGTGTCAGCAATGGACAGAGCACTGCGGGCCGCCCTGAGGGAGGCCTACCCAGAAGTAGACTCGATCAAGCTAACGGACTATCGCGTGCGCGATCTCGACAGCTCAGAGGGGACCAGCGCCAGGGTCCGCGTTCTGACCTCACACGCCGACATCGATTCCGTCTGGGGCTGTGTCGGCGTACATCAGAATATCATCGACGCCTCCTGGACTGCGGTTTCAGATGGTCTCCTCATCGGCCTGATGCGTTCACGACATCGAGCGAACAACGCGTAGCAGCGCGTACGCTGTGTGGAATCAATGCACACAAAGCCGAGAAGGACGAAGAGCAGCATGACGCGACCAATAACCCCTGAGGACCTGTGGAACCTGAAGCGGGTCGGTCAACCCGAGCACATTCCAGGCACGAGGAGCGTCGTGATACCCGTTGCGTGCCACCTCGATGGCGAGCCACCATCAAGCACGCTCCACGTCGTAGATCGTGACGGCTCGACCTTCCGGCTGACCTCGGCAGAACGGTTCGCCTCATCACCGAAGCCAAGCACCAGCGGCGATCGCGTCGCGTTCCTCTCGCGACACGGTGACGCCAAAGCCCAAGTGCATGTCATTTCACTCGACGGAGGCGAGGCACGTGCAGTCAGCGATCTTCCGCTCGGCGCACGCTATGTGATGTGGATCCCAGACCAGAGCTCGCTCATTGTCGTGGGACCGCTGCTGAGAGGGTTCCCGACCATCGAGGCGACCAAGGAAGAAGTCGAAGCGCGCGTGCACAGCCCGAAGGTCGTGACCACAGAGGATCGCGTCTATCGCCATTGGAAGCGGTGGCTCGCAAACGACACGATCGATCATCTGTTCCGCATCGACCTCGAGGAGGGCTCCACTCACCACCTCACGCCCGAGTTAGACCGCCTCATAAGCATCGACGACCTGTCGGACTCCCTCACGATCACACCAGATGGTGAAAAGGTCATCTTTACCTTGGACGACTTTGATGAGCCGTGGGAGCAACTTCGGTTTCGCCTCCACGCTGTTTCTGTGGGTGGAGGCAACATCGTTCGCCTGCCCACGGCCGACACGGCACGACAGATCCGACCGCGTGTGTCACCAGACGGGTCGACATTGATCTACGGAGCTCAGTACGAGGAGGGGTACTACGCAGATCCGATGCGAATCGTCGCACACGACCTTGCATCCGGGCTCGAGCAGGTCATCACCGAGGACTGGGACCGCTCGGCATCCGGCTGGGAGTTCGTCTCGAACGATGAAGTCGTCTTCCATGCGGAGGACAGCGGCAAGGTTCGCATCTTCACGCTCACGATCAACGGCGGGACGCCCATCCCTCAAACTTCGACCGGATCGAATCATGGCGTCCGCGTCGGAGTTGACTGCTACTGGCACCGAACAGAGTCCTCGTGTGCACCACCGGAGGTGGCCTATACGTGCAGCGGCCGCACCACTGTCGTGTCGGCGTTCAATACGGCACTGTTGTCTGACCTGAAGCTACGCCCCGCAGAGGAAATCCAGTTCGAGGGAGCAGAGGGTGATCTGATCCAGGCGTTCATCGTCGAGCCGCCAGAGTTTGACGACGCCACGAAGTGGCCACTGCTGCACAACGTGCACGGAGGACCGCACAACGGCGTCATGGATGCCTGGCATTGGAGGTGGAACCCTCATGTCATGGCTGCTGCGGGATACGTCGTTGTTTCGGTCAACTTCCACGGCTCATCATCGTTCGGTGATGCGTTTGCGCGCAGTATTCGTGGTTCGTGGGGAGACATGCCGGCTACGGACATCGAGGCAGCTACGGACCACCTCATCGCGCGCGGGTGTATCGATGAACGTCGAATGTCGATTGCCGGAGGCTCCTACGGTGGCTTTCTTGTTTCGTGGTTGACGACGCGCACGAATCGATACATCGCGTCGATCTGCCACGCTGGGGTGACGGACCTCCTCGGCCAATGGGCCTCGGACCACACCATGGGTCGAGACCGTGCGGTTGGGGGAACCCCTTGGGAGGACATGGATGCGGTGCAGCGATGGAGCCCGATGGCCCACACCGAAAACATCGTCACTCCAACACTCGTGATGCATGGAGAGCTCGACTTCCGCGTCGTCGTCGCGCAGGGACTCGTTCTCTACGGCTCGCTCAAGGCCAAGGGCGTTCCCTCCAGGCTGGTCTACTTTCCCGATGAAGGACACTGGATCGAGACACGAGACAATGCTTTGGTGTGGTGGAGCGAGTTCACGGGGTGGCTCGCTCGGTGGAACGAGTAGCTACCAGTTGGTACAGGCTCACCTATGATGCAAAGCTCCACCTATGGAGTCATCGCCGAACAAGAATCCGACCCAGCGCGGCCCCCTCCAGATCGAGAGACGCAGCCGGTTTGATCTTGGCCCGGTCGGTGCCACGGCGGCCGTTGCAGGTGCAGTTGCCGTTGCGATGACAATCGCGCTCGGAATCATCATTCCCAACGTCGTAGAAGAGCGCGTCCTCGAGGCCGGGGCGATATCGATCCACGACGCCGTGGACGACATCGGGAGTTCTCTATACACCGGCGAGGAGCTCACAGATCTTGATATCGCTGTTCTCCACGAGGAGGTTGAGCTCTCGTTGCTCGGACGTGAGATCGTACGCGTGAAGATTTGGGACAACACGGGCACCATCGTGTATTCCGACGAAGAACGGCTCATCGGCAGATCGTACCAACCGTCTCACGACCTCCTCGCAGCCTTCAGCGGTGAGCTGATATGGGAGAACCCGGACCTGAGCAGGCCTGAAAACGAGTATGAACGTGACCTCGGTGAGCTCCGCGAATACTACGTTCCGGTAGACAGCGGACCACAGGGCATCGAGATCGTCTTCGAGGTGTACGAGGTTGCTGACACGCTCGTCGCCACCACCCACAGGATCCGAGCCGCAGTATGGGCCGCTCTCGGCATCGGAACCGCAATCCTGCTCGCAGCACTCACCGCCGCTGCCGTCACGAACGCTAGAGCCGAGCGGAAACGAATCGCGCGCTCGGAACGACTCATTGGCCAACTCCTCGAAATCCAAGAAGACGAGCGAATCCGAATCATCGGTGCACTCCACGACGATATCGGACAGCCTCTCTATCGAATCTTGTTCGGCCTCCAAGCAGGCCGCCGGATGGTTGAGCAGGGTTCCGATCTCGACGAAGAACTCGCGCGTCTCGATCTTCTCGTCAGGGAGGTCGATCACACGTTGAGGTCTGAACTCACGAGCCTTCGCGACGAACCGGGAGTCGAAGTTGATCTGGAATCTGCTCTCGCGGAGTTGGTCGAGGTCGCAGAGGACGAAACGAACCTCGATATCTCCTTCGTCGCAGACGTGGAGACGGAACTTCCGCTCACACACCGCGCAACGCTGTACCGTGCAACCAAGGAGGC
>CAYWPC010000010.1:0-80873 GCA_964460075.1 uncultured Acidimicrobiaceae bacterium | reverse complement strand
AGCTCAGGCACGACCTCAGCAACGACCTCGGGTACAACCTCGGGTACAACCTCGGCGACAGACGCTGCGACAGGCTCATCGCCACCGACGGTGTGGATGTCACCACGCGCAACTTTGAACTGTGTCCAGGCGCCGGAGATCTCAAGGAGCTTCTGGGCACGCTCTGTCGGCTGTGCACCGGTCTGAAGCCAGTGCAGAGCACGTTCGTTGTCGATCTTGATGAGCGACGGCTCCTGCCTTGGATCGTAGATACCAAGCTGCTCGATGTACTTCCCGTCACGTGGCTTGCGCGAGTCCATAACGACGACGCGGTACGTCGGCTGCTTCTTCTTGCCAAGCCGCGTCAGGCGGATCTTGACTGCCATCGGTCACCTCTTCTTGTGTTGGCGTGGCATACCCGGAAGATTGAGTCCTGGTATCGGGCTCTTGCCACCGGCCATGGCCTTCATCATCTTTTGTGCTTGTGAGAACTGTTTGAGGACACCGTTGACGTCCTGAGGACGGGTTCCCGACCCGGCAGCGATACGGCGCTTGCGACTGCCATTGATCATCTTCGGGTTTCGGCGCTCCCCTGGGGTCATAGACCTGATGATCGCTTCCATGCGGGCGAGGTGCTTCTCATCCACCTGGACATCGCGCAGGGCCGACCCTGCGCCTGGGAGCATACCAACGAGCTGCTGCAATGGTCCCATCTTCTTGAGCTGCTGGAACTGCTCGAGGAAGTCCTCCAGGTCGAATGTGGCGTCGAGCATCTTCCTCGCGGTGCGCTCCGCTTCCGCCTCGTCGAAGTTCTCCTCCGCCTTCTCGATCAGTGAGAGCACATCGCCCATGCCAAGTATCCGCGATGCCATTCGATCTGGATAGAACGCATCGAGATCGTTGATCGTCTCACCGGTTCCCACGAACTTGATCGGCACGCCCGTCACCTCGCGAGCAGAGATGGCTGCGCCACCCCTTGCGTCACCGTCGATCTTCGACATGATGAGACCGGTGATGTCGGTGTACTCAGCAAAACCCTTGGCCACGTTGACAGCTTCCTGACCGGTCATTGCGTCAACCACGAGCAACGTCTCGTCTGGGTTAGCAGCCTTCTTGACCGCTCCGAGTTCCTTCATCAACTCAGTGTCGATGTGGAGCCGTCCTGCCGTGTCGACGATGACGACGTTCGCGCTCTCGTCGCGCGCAGCCTTGAGGGCCGCCTTGACAACCTTCGGTGCCTTACCTTTTCGTTCGACGTACACAGGAACACCGATTGACCTCCCGAGCGTTTCGAGTTGGTCGATCGCTGCAGGACGCTGCAGGTCCGCAGCGACAAGCATCGGGCGCTTCCCCTTGCCCTTCAGACGCTTCGCGAGCTTGGCGGCCGTGGTCGTCTTCCCTGATCCCTGGAGGCCAACCAGCAGAATGACGAGCGGCGGTGCCGCCGGGCGAACCAAGGGAGCATTCTCCTCGCCGAGCGTGACAATGAGTTCCTCGTGGACAATCTTGATGATCTGCTGCCCAGGCGTCAGGCTCTTCGTCACTTCCAAGCCGAGGGCGCGTTCTTTTACCCGTGCAAGGAACGTCTTGACCACGGACACGTTGACATCCGCCTCAAGTAACGCCATGCGTACCTCGCGGAGTGCGACGTCGACATCCGCCTCGTTGAGCCGCCCCTTGCTGCGGAGACGATCAAACACACCGCCGAGGCGGCTGGAAAGAGAATCAAACATGCTCTGGATTCTATGGCTTGAGCGACTCGTGACGTGCCGAAACGCCCGGTTCGTCCGAAAAAGAGGCGTTGCGGAAGAACGTATCTCCGCTCCACACCCAGAACAGGAACATCGCAACGGCAAGAATCAGGGCGACCGTGGAGAGATCCACCGCTCTCCCCCACTGATCAAGCTGCGCCTGGTTGACCTTCGGACCGAGCGACAGCCCAACACCAAGCATCGCCCCCACCAAGATGGCATCTCGGCGAAGATTCGTCTTGAGTGCCATCGACAGCGGTATCACCAGGATCAGCACGTCGTAGATCACCACATGAGGGGCAATCAGCAACCACGCACCCATCACAAGAGCCAGAATCGCCTCGAATGAGGCTCTCCGCTTCCTCAACGCCGCGATCACGGCGGTAACCAGACCGACTGCAAGCCCACCGACAATCACCCACCGAATTGGGCTGAGCGAACCGATCAACAGCGACACCATCCCAGGAAGAGACGCCTCGAGCACCGCGCTAGCAAGATCGTTGACCGAACGGATCAAGAACGAAATCCATGAGCCCCACGAGCCGGGAAGGGCGACACTCGAGACAACGATCAGGCCGAGCGTCGCCACGACGCCAGCAACGACATGCCTCCACCAACGCTTCGGGTCTGCGACCCACAAAAAGGCGAATCCTGCGAGCAAGTGAGGCTTCCAGCCAGCCATGGCCAGCCAAACACCCGACCTGGTCGTGCTGGTGTATTGCATCGATGCCACGGAGAACGCCACGATGCCAACAAACAGGAACGTGCTCTGCCCAAGCCCGAGTGCGAACACCGCAGGAAACGAGACCAGAGTGAACGCAACAGGACGCCAATCATCCACTCCACATGAGCGGAGACCGGCCACCATGACCACGAGTCCAAGAGCGGTCCACAACACCAGTCCGACGCTCTCTGGCAACAAGCTCCACGGAACCATGACGAGCGCAATCCACGGTGGGTAGACGAATCCGACTTGCGCAAGCGCAAGGAACTCCTTCGAATCTGACTCATACAGAAGCGCACCGTTGCCGGACCTGAGCAGGTCACCAGAAGCAACGAACGCCCGATAGTCGAGGCCGATCCTCGCCCCGATCCCATCCTCAACTGCATTCACCAGCGCTATGACATGCTGAAGTGAGACGACAGCCATGATCACGATGACGAGCCAGAATATCCAACGGGTGACAATCGACGGCTCGATAGTTCGAAGTGAGCGAATCATGAGAGACTCATCGGAACCGCCCGCCCGCCCGACATTTTCATCAATGAGATTCCCCTCTACGCCTGTTCCCCGACACCATGACCACTGCGATCAGGAGTCGAGACGGCTGGGTCCGATCGGACCTCGCCGTGTGCGTCATGGAATGGGGAGTCACCATATTCGGCTCTCGTGAGATTGGGCCTTCGCGAAATCGGGCTTTTGGGACCATCAGTGCTGCTTGGTACGATCGTACAAGCAGGCGCGCCAGCTTCAGGGATTGTGGGTTTTGGTACCGTGGGGTACCCGAACGAGGACACGCATGAATCTCACCGTCATTGATCACCCGCTCGCACGCCACTATCTCACCGTCCTACGTAACAAGGACACAGACCCACAGCAGTTCCGCGCCGCTGCGAAGGGACTCACCTACACGCTCGTGATGGAAGCGACAAAGCGTCTCACGCTCCGCCAATTCGAAATCGAGACGCCCATGGAGAAGACGGCTGGATACACCGTCGATCACGTCGTTGCCGTCCCCGTACTTCGGGCAGGACTCGGCATGCTCGACGCAGTCCTCGAAACGATTCCGAATGTCACAGTCGGATTCGCAGGCGTGGCGCGCAACGAGGAGACCGCCATGCCACAGGAGTACTACTCGAAACTCCCTGACCTATCCGATGCTTTCGTGCTCATCTGCGAGCCGATGCTCGCGACGGGCGGATCACTGTCGTGGGCGGTCGACAAGGTCAAAAGCTCTGGAGCCACATCGATCACTGCGCTCTGCGTCGTGACGGCCCCTGACGGTATAAAGAAGATGTACGAGGATCATCCAGATGTGCACATCGTCGCAGCAGCCTACGACAGAGAACTCAACGAGAATTACTACATCGTCCCTGGTCTCGGTGACATGGGAGACCGGCTGTTCGGAACGCTGTGACAGGAGAGCAATCGGACAAGTTCGCAGCGGCTGTCACGGATACCGTGTCCGCTATCCCGCGCGGCGAGACCTGCACGTACGGGGAGGTCGCAGCCGAAGCAGGCTTCCCAGGTGCAGCACGTGCCGTCGGAAATCTCCTTCGCGTCACGCCAGGGTTACCGTGGTGGCGGGTGATTGCAGCCGACGGTCGACTGGTACCTGGCATAGAGGCTGACCACGCACAGCGCCTACGAGCAGAAGGTGTTGCCATCAGCAGGGGAGCCGTTGTCATGAGAGGAAGACAATGACCTATTCCATGGTCGAGCTGATCCGTGCCAAGCGCGACGGAAGCGAACTGCCGGAAGACGCCCTTGCATGGATCATCAGCGAGTACACAGCAGATTCGATCCCTGACTACCAACTCTCTGCCTTGCTCATGGCAATCATCTTCAACGGCATGTCCCAGGGAGAGCTCTCGGCGTGGACGAGCGCGATGCTGCACTCGGGTGATGTACTCGATCTCTCAGCAGTCCAAAAGCCGAAAGTCGATAAACACTCCACAGGTGGTGTCGGCGACAAGGTCTCACTCCCGCTCGCACCCGTGGTCGCTGCGTGCGGTGTCGCTGTCCCCATGATGTCGGGCCGAGGTCTGGGCCACACCGGAGGCACGCTCGACAAGCTCGAATCGATCCCAGGATTCTCTGTCGACATCGCGCCAGGAGCCTTCATCGAACAGCTCAACGACGTCGGCATGGTGATGGTCGGCCAAACCGAGACGCTGGTACCGGCAGATCGTCGTATCTACGCGCTGAGAGACGCGACCGGGACCGTCCCATCGATCCCGTTGATCTCGTCCTCGATCATGTCCAAGAAACTCGCAGAGGACCTCGACGGTCTCCTTCTCGACGTCAAGGTCGGAAGCGGTGCGTTTATGAAATCCGTGGCACAAGCCACCGAGCTCGCAGAGACGATGGTCGGAATCGGCGCAAGCCACGGCACACCCGTCACAGCCGTCCTCACGAACATGGATCAGCCTCTCGGGGTCGCTGTCGGCAACGCAAACGAGGTTCAGGAATCGATCGCCGTCCTCAGTGGCGACGGACCGGCCGACGTCAAGGAGTTGACGATCCTGTTCGCGTCAGAGATGCTCGTGCTTGCAGAATTGGCTGGGCCCGACGAAGCCAGAGCAATAGCCGAATCTGCAATCACATCTGGACGCGCACTCGAGGTCTTCTCACGAGTCACCGAACTCCAAGGAGGTGACCCTGCCTATATCGACGACCCGTCCCTGCTCCAGTCTGCCCCCTATGAACACGTCATCAAAGCTGCCACAGACGGATGGGTCACGGCGTGTGATGCATACGCCGTGGGAACTGCCGCTGTACGCCTCGGCGCAGGGAGGGCAACCAAGGAAGACGTGGTAGACCCGAGCGTCGGATTCTCGATCGAGGCAAAGATCGGCGATGCCGTATCCGCAGGACAGCCTCTGGCTGTCGTGTCCTACCGCGACACTGCGAAGCTCGAGAGTGCACTCACCGCTTTGAACGGCGCATGGGCGATAGGTGAGGAGCCACCTCCTAACCAGAACCTCGTGCTCGGGACGATCACATGAACACCGCAGACCGATCGCTCGGTGAGTAACAGGTCGAGACCAGGCATTTCTGGCAACCCCACAAAGCCCGTAACATGGGAGGCGATTCCCACCGAAGGAGCGGCAGCGCCATGAATATCGCGGTGTGCGTAAAGCAGATCCCTGACCCTGCAACCCCGTACGAACTCGATGGAGACAACCACTGGGTCATCCGTCCGAACGATCAGGTTCTCGATGACACAGATCGCATCGGTGTAGAAGTCGGCCTACAACTCGCTGAAGCAACCGAAGGATCGGTGACGCTGTTCTCCATGTCTCCATCCGGATCCCTGCAGGGGATTCGACAGGCGCTCGCAATGGGCGCAGACAAGGCAGTGATCATCGACGACGAGACACTGAAAGGTTCGGACGCACTCACGACAGCGCGGATACTCAGCGCAGCAATTGAACGGGAAGGCTTCGATGTCGTCGTCGCCGGCACCGAATCGACAGACGGCTACACGGGAGTTGTCCCCCAAATGATGTCTGAGCTGTTGGACGTCCCGTGTCTCTCATTCGCGCGAAGCGTCGACACTGCCGACGGCGCCTTGACGATCGAACGTCAGACAGCTTCGGGGTACGAAACCGTCACGACGCCGCTCCCTGCAGTGCTCGCCGTCACGGCGGGAGCCGTAGAGCCGAGGTATCCAACGTTCAAGGGCATCATGCAAGCCAAGTCAAAGCCCGTCGACACCACAACGGCGGCCGACCTCGGCATCGAGCCAACTTCGGGTCAAACCATTGCATCGGTGAGTCCGGTTGCGTCGAGGGCAGCAGGCGAAATCGTTGAAGACGAGGGTGAGGCGTATATCAAGATCGTCGAACTGCTCGAGCAAGTGAAGGTGATTTGAATGGCAATATGGGTATTCGCTGAAGAGATCGACGGCGCGCCATCTCCTGGATCGCTCGAACTGGTTTCCAAAGCCGCGTCGATGGGCGACGTCACCGTGCTCTATGTCGGAGAAGGCAGCCCGGACGCGTTCGACACGCTCGGTGCCCACGGTGCATCGAGCGTGCACCACATCAACACGGGTGACGCACTCCCCTCGGCGCCGACCGCTAAGGCGCTCGCCGACCTTCTCGATGAGTCCAGCGCACGTCTCGTGCTGTTTGGAGCAGGGAACACGGACAGGGACGTAGCAGGTCGACTGGCTGCCAGGCTCGGCCAGCCCGTCGTCGCGAACGCGCTCGATGTGACCGACGACGGCGACATCTCTGTGACATCCGAGATACTCGGCGGCAGCGTTGCGGTGACCACTTCCGTCACGGCTACCGGACCGGCGATCGTCGTAACTCGGCCAAAGGCTTTTGTGGCAGAGGTCACTGGCGGCCCTACACCGTCGGTGCACTCGGTGGCCGTCCCTGACACAGGCAGGTCCGGGGGTGCAGTGATCACGGAACGCCACGTCGAAGAGTCTAAGGGGCCGGATCTTGAGGCTGCAGCGGTTGTCGTCTCAGGTGGACGCGGCCTCGGCGCAGCCGACAAATTCACCATGATCGACGAGCTTGCTGGTCTCCTCGGAGGTGCGGTCGGCGGCACCAGGGCAGTCGTGGACGCCGGATGGGTCCCCTACTCGTACCAGGTTGGACAGACAGGAAAGACCGTCAAGCCGGACGTCTACATCGCCTGCGGCATCTCGGGTGCAATGCAACACGTTGTAGGTATGAAGGGCGCATCGACGATCATTGCTATCAACAAGGACCCAGACGCACCGATCTTCGGCATTTCTGACCTAGGCGTCGTCGGCGACATCCACAAGGTCGTTCCACAACTCATAGAAGCCCTCAAGGCGAGGACCTGACACCCGCATTGTGAGGGTCTTACGAGTCAGGGAGCGACTCGGGGCCGAAGGACATGGGGAGCAGGTCTTCAAGCGTGACCACGCAAGGAGATCCATCCGGGTTGGCAAGGATGACGCGCGCAACCTGAAACTCGCGCATGAGCTGCCTGCAGTTGCCGCACGGTGTGCACAACTCCCCGTCGAGGCAGACCACAGCAACCGTCTCGATCGAGGTTGCTCCCCCGGCGATCGCGCTAGAGATGGCATTTGCCTCGGCACAGATCGACGCACCGAATGCCGCGTTCTCGATGTTCGCCCCCGTTACGACCGATCCGTCTTCGGTCACGACCACAGCGCCAACTCGAAAACGCGAATAGGGTGAATAGGAGCCCTCGGCAGCCTGTGCAGCTTGGTTCAGTAGCTCAGCGTCGAACATGCCTACCTCGCTATCAATGCCTCGACGAACGCTTCAGGGTCGAATGGTAGAAGGTCGCTCATGCCTTCGCCGACACCGATGAACTTCACGGGAATGCCAAGCGTGCGTTCCACCGCAACCGCAATGCCGCCCCTTGAGGTCCCGTCGAGTTTCGTCAAAACGAGGCCAGTTACGCCGATCTCCTTCGTGAACGCTCTGGCCTGCTGAAGGCCGTTCTGCCCCGTAGTTCCGTCAAGCACGAGAAGTACCTCGTCGATTCCACCTGCCGCTTTCTCAAGGACGCGCACGACCTTGCCGAGTTCGCCCATCAGGTTCGCCTGACTGTGGAGGCGACCAGCGGTGTCGACGATCAAAACGTCGGCGCCCAGATCCTTCGCCTCGCGGAGCGCATCGAAGGCAACCGAAGCAGGGTCGGCTCCCATGGACCCCGAAACGACAGGGACACCGACGCGTTCCCCCCACAACTGCAACTGCGTGTCGGCCGCTGCTCGGAAGGTGTCTGCCGCAGCGAGCACCACAGACGACCCTCCCCCGGCCACACTGCTGGCAATCTTGGCAATACTCGTCGTCTTTCCCGTTCCGTTGACACCTACCACGACGATCACCGAAGGTGAATGATCGAGGTGAAGCCCACGGTCCTTTCCTGAGAGAATCCGCACGAGCTCTCTTTGGAGGGCAACCCTCGCCTGCTCTCCTGATCGAGGATTCTGCACTCTGACCGCGCCCACGATCTCGGACGCCGTTACCGGTCCCACATCGGCCGCGACGAGTGCGTCCTCGAGTTCATCCCATTCGTCCTCCCCTAGATTCGGAGAGGAGAACAGGCCGCTGAGAGCGCCAGCGAGGGAAGCCCGCGGCTTTGTGAGACGCTCCCGTAAGCCTCGTTCTTCTTGGACGACCGCATGTTCGATCGGCACGCTCGAGCGACGCTTGATCACGACGACCCCAACCACGGCAAGCACAGCAACAAGGGAGACAAGAACAACGATCGCGATGGGATTCATGCGTTACCTCTCAAGCGAGACGCTCTAAACGGTAACGGCGGTCATGCGCTTCGAGATCACCTTCGATGTCGCCCCTGGCTCCATCGTCACGCCGTACAACACGTCGGCAGCCTCCATCGTCTGCTGCTGGTGGGTGATGATCACGAGCTGGACGCTACTACGCAGCGTGTCCACCAGACGAAGGAAACGATGCAAGTTCGCGTCATCGAGGGCTGCCTCGACCTCATCGAGCACGTAGAAAGGACTCGGTCTGGCCCTGAACACAGCAAATAAGAACGCAAGCGCCGCCAATGAGCGCTCCCCACCGCTGAGCAGTGAGAGCCGACCAACCTTCTTCCCCGCCGGCTGAGCTTCGACAAGCACGCCCATCGAAAGCGGGTCGTCGGCATCGACGAGTCTCAAGCGGCCCTTGCCTCCAGGAAATACGAGCGCGAAGTTCTCCTCGTAGCAGGCAGCGATTTCAGCGAACGCTCCCTGGAATAGGTCTGCCATCTTTTCGTCGAGAGCCGAAATGACCTTCTCAAGCTCGCCGCGAGAAGCGTTGAGGTCGTCGAGTTGCTCTTCGAGTTCGCTCGCCGACGCAGCAAGCTCTTCGTACTCCTGAGCGGCAAGCGGATTGATGGGACCCATGCGCCGAAGATCTGCGAGCAGGCTCTCAAGCCGTTCAGAGGGGTCCACGCCATCGGGGATCTCAGGGCGTGGCGTGGTGAGTGCCTGATCCTCCGTCGAATCCGCATCCCTGCGCAGCGCTTCACCGGCCGCCTCGTCTCGCACCCGCAGTTCAGCGAGCTCGACGTCGAGGGCGTTCATCTTCTCCCCAGATACTCTCCTCACCGATTCGAGCTGCTCACGCCGACGCTCCGCATCGATGAGTTCCGCATTCGCTGTTCCTGTCTGTTCGCGAAGGCTTCGTTGCCGTATCCGCAGCGCTTCGACATGCCGAGAAACTTCTCCGATCGCGGTGTGAGCAACCGAGCCAATCCGTTCAAGAACACCAACGACGCCATCGTCGTCTGGCAGGAGCCGCAGTTGGTTGAGGTCGGCGCGTACAGCCAATAGCCGTTGCTCACTCATCCTGCGACGCTCGACGAATCCTGCGAGTTCGGCCGTGACTTCCTGAAGTGCGTGACGCGCTTCATCTCGTTTGCGCGCAACCTCATCGCGACGCTCATTGAGCGCCTCCCACGCCGCTTGACGGGCCGCTTCCTCTCCCTCGAACTCGGTCACACGTTGTGCAAGCACCGCAATTCGCTCCTGGCGAGTAGTCGCCGCGACCGTGATGGCCCCATCACGGGATGCGAGCCGCTCGGCTTCTTCGATCGATGCCGCAAGCGCACGACCCACAAGGCCGAGCGCTTCCGTCAATCCGCCAAGCTTCGCCTCGACAGCTTCAAGGCTCTCCAACGCCGTTCGTTCCTCGTCACGCGCCCCGTCGAAGGCTTGGCGCTTGTCCGATGATCGAATCGCCGCCTCTCCAAGATCGCGCTCGGCACTCTCCAATGCAACGCGGGACGCTTCGAGGACCGCAGGACCGGATCCGTCGGGTTGTGCAACGATCATCCCGGTTGAGGTCACAACATCGCCTTCGGGCGTGACGACGCGGACATCTGTAACGGCTTCGGCGATCTGCCATGCCGTGCTCCAGCCTTCCACGAGTACGACATCCCCGAGGAGCGCGACTGCGAGCGCCCTGTCGGCTCGAGGACCCAGAACATCGACAAGCGCCTCGACACCAAACCGGCGTGCCGCCTCCTTTGCGACTGCGACGTCGCGTCCGCCAGGGATGACGAAAGCAACGCCTCCCGTCCCTGCCGCCTTGAGCTCCTCAATCACCGTGCGCATGGCGTCCGTGCTCGTGGCCACATACGACGAGCGCCACGATCCGAGGGCCGCATCGACGGCGGCAGCGTACGGTGAGGGAACATCGAGGCGTGCAACAATCTCACCGATCACACCCTCAGCTCCCGATGCGATCGCGACCGCTTGTTCGTCGACGAGGCCTTCAAGCGCCGACTCCAGCGCATCAACCCTCGCCTGACACCTCGCAACAGTGAGTTGCGCCGCGTCGTGTGCTGCGCTGGCTTCACGCATGCTGTCCTCCGCCAACGCCCTCGCCTCTTGCTTCACGTCATACGTGTCAGCGAGACCCGTGACAGCGCTGTCGGACTCTTGTATCCCCAGATTCAGGCGACCGATCTCGGCGCGCTCTTCGGCGATCCGATCCTCGACGACCCGAAGCCTGCGGGCAATCTGCTCTCTCTCGGCAGTGTCGCGGTTCGCAGCGGTCTCGAGAGATCGAAGATCTCCTCGTAGGTTCGCAACGACACCCTCCGTCGGCAGCTGAATCTGTTCGGCGAGGGATCTCTCCTCATCCTCGAGGGCCCTCAAAACGGTTTCACACTGTGCAGCACCTTCCTCGGCGGTGTGCTCGAGTTTCCCGCTCGCGGCAATGACCGCCTCAAGGTCGTTCAACTCAAGTTCGAGATCCTCTCTTCGTTCGTCTGCGCCTTCGAGCCGTGAGGTGATCGCATGTGACCGTTCCCTCGCCACGAGCGCAATCGAAGTGAGTCTCTCCCTCACCGTTTCCAGGCGAGCAGCCGACGCCGTGTCACGGCTCAACTCGTCTCCCACCACACCAGCGGCAGAACGTAGCCGTTCGAGAGACTCATGCACATGTGCCAGTTCCTTGTCCGCCTGCGTCAGAGCAGCATGCACCTCACGCCGCTCCCGAGCAGCGACCTCATGACGGCCGCGGATCTTGCGAAGCTGCTCGCCGCCGAGCCACAACCGAAGCGCAATCGATTCTGCCTTGACTGCGTCATAGCGCAGTGCTGCGTTCGCTTGCCGTTTCAGTGGACGCAGCGCCTTGCGCTGCTGATTGAGGATGTCCATCAGTCGTTCAACGTCGTGATCCGTGCGCTCGAGGCGTCGAGTGGCACGGTCTCTCCGACTTCGGTGTTTGGTGACTCCTGCGGCCTCCTCGATCACTGCTCTGTGATCTTGCGGACTGGCGTTGAGCACTTCGCCCACCTGTCCCTGCCCAACGAGGACATGCTGCTGCCTGCCGATCCCGCCATCTGACAAGAGATCCTGAATATCGAGCAATCTGCACGGCGCGCCGTTCAACTCGTACTCCGAGGTGCCGTCACGGAAGAGGCGGCGAGTAATCGTGATCTCCGTGAGACCGAGAGGCATGATCTCGTCGTCGTTGCTGAACGTCAGCGACACCTCTGCGCGCGACAGCGGCGGCCGCGTCTCAGTACCGGCGAATACGACGTCCTCCATCCTCTCGGTGCGAAGAGTGCGCGTCGCTTGCGTCCCCATAACCCAGGCCATCGCGTCGACAATGTTGGATTTGCCGGAGCCGTTCGGTCCAACGACGACGTTGACGCCTGATGCAAAGTCGAGGCGCGTGCGATCAGCGAACGACTTGAATCCACGAAGTTTCAGATGCTTGAGTTTCACAGGTAGACAGGTTACCAGAGTGAATTACACGGTTGTAATCCTTTTCGCATACACCTCAGCCCACTCCCGCTTCGATCGCGGTGCGGGCCGCGTCGATCGCGGCCGACTTCTTCGAGGTCCCTGTTCCAATCGCGATCCGGAGGCCGTCGACATAGGCTGTTGCCGTGAATTTGGCTGCGTGGTCTGGACCCGAACGGTCGTATGAAAACGACACCGTCCTGCCATCACTTGCGAGCATCTCCTGAAGCCGAGATCTCGGATCTGTGACATCCGACGATGGATCTCTGCTCTGAATGACAGGAGCCCACAGCCTTCTGACGACCTTGCTCGCGTGCTCCCAACCGCCATCGAGGAACACCGCGCCGACCAGCGCTTCGAGGACGTCAGAGAGCGTCGAAACCCTGTCCCTGCCACCGGAGCGGTCCTCGCCCTTCCCCACACGTATGGCTTCAGAGAGTCCTAGATCCCTCGCGAGCGAGGCGAGCGTCCCAGCATCCACCACGGACGCTCGCAGCTTCGTCATCGCTCCCTCCGGCGCGTCCGGCAGCGTCTCGAAGATCAGGCTTGTCGTCACCAATTCGAGAACGGCATCTCCAAGGAACTCGAGCCGCTCATAGGACGTGACCCCTCCGTGCTCGGCTTCATACGATGCGTGTGTGAGCGCCTCCCAGAAGAGCCCGACATCACCAAAGTGGTACCCAAGTCCTTGTTCGACGTCTTGAACGATCGGATCGAGAGCAGTCATCGTCAGCGAGCAGCGGCCGTGATTCCATGGGCGATCGTCTCAACGAGACCACGATCAACCCCTTCGGCGGCAATCTCGATCGCATTGTCTATAGCCACACGCGACGAGCTCCCGTGTGCGATCACTACAACGCCCTTCGTCCCAACGAGGTGAGCACCCCCGACAGAGTCGGGAGATAGCCGCTCGCGCAGCTCGATGAAGACAGGCATCAGCTCGGCCACCGCATCCTGGTACTGGGGCTTCGCGAGCATCTCGAACACCATCCTCTGGATCACCTTGCCCGCGCCCTCGCCCGTCTTCAACAGTACGTTGCCAGTAAAGCCATCGGTCACGATCACGTCAGCGGCATCGGTCGCGATGTCTGTCCCCTCGACGTTCCCTACGAAGTTCACCGCACCGCTCGAAGTGAGAAGCGCGAACGCCTCCTTTTCGAGGATCCTGCCCTTCGATTCCTCTTCGCCGATATTGAGCAAGCCAACTCTCGGAAACTCGACCTGCCGATACACCTGGGCGAGTGCCGTGCCCATGACCGCGAACTGCAACAGGTGCTCAGCCTTGCACTCAAGGTTTGCGCCAACGTCCATGATGACGTGACCCGTAGGGAAGATCGATGCGATACCTGGACGCGCAACACCTTCGAGACGACCGATGATGAACGCCGCAGACGCCATGGCAGCGCCCGTCGATCCGGCCGAGACCAGAGCATCTGCTTCTCCCGCCGCGACCATTCTGGCCGCAACGACGATCGAGGCGTCCTTCTTCTCCCTGATTGCATGGGTTGGGTCGTCATGCATGCCGATGATCTCACCGGCATGCACAACAGACACCGAGACATCTCTTCCATCGAGAAGTCGTCTGATTTCTTGTTCATCGCCTACAAGAACAACCTCTACACCGCTCTCTGCGGCGATTATTGCTCCTTCGACAGTCTCGCGCGGAGCGCTGTCGCCCCCCATGGCATCAACGGCGATCAGGGGCATGACTGCTACGACGTTTCGATGACTTCGCGCCCGTTGTAGGTACCACAATTCGTGCACGCGCGATGCGGCGCATGCGGGGCGTTACAGGTCGAGCAACGCGCGATCGTGGGCATTGCCACCTTCCACTGAGCCTTACGGCGTCTTGTGCGAGATCGAGACATCTTCTTCTTTGGCACTGCCATGGTAAAAACTTCTCCCGTTCATTCCCCGGATTCCAGGAAGTCCTTGAGGACGGCAAAAGGCGACCCAAATTCGCCATTGTCATCCGGGATGTCTGTATTCAAGTCTGATTCTGCGCTACTCGCCATTGTACAGCGGTCCTTCCCGCAATCCTGTGCAACAGGAAGCAGCAGAAGCACCTCATCGCGCAGGAGCTGCTCTACATCGATTTTGTTCCCCAAGAGCGGGTAGCTCCCGTCATCGTCCTCATTCTTGTCGAACAGCGCCCCAACCGCGGCGCGACGCTGTGTCTGGAACTCGTCGAGACACCGAAAACAGGTATCGATCGTGGTGTAGGAAACCGATCCTGTAACAGCGACACCGCCCGAAACCGAGTGCAACATCAGATCGGCGATCAGCATCTCGTCGGGAGTCACTCGACTCATGTCGATACCCCAATCGACGTGCACCTCGATACTCACGGGCCGCGGTGAAGCATCGCTGCCGATCAGATCAGCGACATCGAGTGAGAAGAGGCTACGCGTCATACCTCGAGCGTACCCCTGTGATCCGGAAACACGCGCCGCTACTGCGACACGGGAGGCTCGGGCTTGGGAGGGAGCGCCTTGTGCAGCTCAGCTCGTGCCTCTGTCACATATCGGTAGAGTTCCCCAAGAACCGTCTCGGCCTCGCTCAGATGCCGTTCTGCGTAATCTTCAGCCTCAAGACGGATTCGCCGTGCCTCATTCTCGGCGTTGCGGACCAGCGTATTCGCCTCTTCGACGGCTTCCTGAACAACATAGTTCTCCGACACGAGCCGCACAGACTCGGCCCGTGCGCTTGCGATTACCTCACGGGCCTTCTCATTCGTTCGAGCAATGTAGGACTCGCGTTCACGAACCATCCACCGCGCTGCACGGAGCTCCTCTGGAAGCTCCTCGGAGGCATGGTGGAGCCGATCGAGGAGATCCTCCTGATTGATCATGACGTTGTTAGAGAGCGGAACAGTCCTCGCATGCTCGATCTCTGAGATGAGGTCTTCGAGAAGGTCTGCGATCCTTCCAGGGACCGGAGGCGATTGATGCGCCTCTTGGGGACGGTCGATCATGCAAGACGCTCCTTCAATGCTGCTGCGACGGGTTCAGGGACAAGGGCATCGACGGAGCCGCCGAGCCTTGCAACCTCTTTGACAAGTGACGATGACAGATAACCGTACTCCGGCTTCGTCGCAACGAACAGCGACACTACGTCACCGGAGAGATGCCTGTTCATTTGTGACATCTGAATCTCGAATTCGAAATCCGTGACGGCCCGCAGTCCCTTGACAATCGTCGCAGCGCCAACCTCCTTTGCGAAGTCGACAAGGAGCCCCTGAAACGACGCCACACGAACATTCGGCCATGCAACGCAACACTGCTCAAGCAGGTCGACACGCTCACTCGCCGTAAACAAGGGTGTCTTGGATGGATTGTGGACCACGGAGACCACGACGTCATCGAACAGTGACGCGCACCGTTCGACCACATCAAGGTGTCCCTTCGTTGGGGGATCAAAACTTCCTGGCACGAGCACGGTTATCACAGCGTTGCTCTCTCCATCATTGTCACTATGGCATCACCGTAATGTCGCTCAAGGGTAGAAGTGAGGAAATCGGGAGTCGAGATCCTGCTCGCAGCCTGCCGATGGACGATCACGACACCGCACCCTCCCAGAATCGGGGCGAGCGCATCGATCACTGCATCAACGGATGCGTCACCCTTCGCGTACGGAGGATCGACAAATACGACGTCATATGGTCCGACCAGTCGATCGATTGCATGGGTGACCGATGCACGGACGACGTCGCCCCCGAGCCCGACCAGGACGATGTTGTCTTCGATTATGTGCGCAGCCGAGCGATCACGCTCGACGAAGGTTGCCGTGCGAGCACCCCGGCTGAGTGCCTCAAGACCCAGCGATCCCGAACCCGCATACAGGTCGAGCACGTGTGCGTCAGGAATCCGTGCCGACAAGATCGAGAAGATCGACTCTCGCACTCGACCCGTCATGGGCCGAGTACCGAAGGTAGGGACTGCGAGCTTCCTGCCCTTGGCCTGTCCCGCAATGATCCGCATCTCTCAACTCCTCGAAAGCCACTCGGTGTCTCGTCCGAAGAACACGTCGAACTCCTGCATCACAGCAGCAACGAACGGCCCTTCCCTATTGGTTGTCACTGCTTCTGCTGCCACGCCCCTCGCAGCTTCGAGTAGCTCGTGATCGATGAGGATATCGCCCAGTTTGAGATCCGCAGCACCGGACTGCGAACCAGCGAAGATGGTGCCCTGTCCTCGAATCTCCAGATCGACGACCGCGAGCGTGAAGCCATCGTTCGTCGACAGCATCGCTTCGATGCGCCGCCGCCCGTCATCGCTGTCGACATCCGCCGCGAGGATGCAGTGCCCTGCGTGGATCCCTCGGCCGACGCGACCACGAAGCTGGTGCAACTGGCTCAACCCGAAGCGGTCAGCATTCCGAATGATCATCAACGTTGCATTCGGGACGTCGATGCCCACCTCGATGACGGTTGTCGAGACAAGTACGTCGACGTCACCCCTGGCGAATCGTGCCATCACCTCAGCTTTGTCTTGTGAGCGCATCTGGCCATGCAACAGCTCGACCCGAACGTCAGGAAGAGCTTCGGACACTCTTGCAAACTCTTCTATTGCTGAACGCGCATGGACCTTGTCTGAGACATCCACCAGCGGACATACAACAAACACTTGATGACCGTCATCGACTGCACGCTCGATCGCTAGGTCAATCTCGTCATCCGCTGACTCTTCGAACGAGCTCGTCTCGATCTCGGAACGTCCCGGCGGCAACTCATCGATCACCGACACGTCGAGGTCCCCATAGAGCGTCATAGCAAGTGTTCTCGGAATCGGGGTGGCCGTCATGAGAAGTAGATCAGGAACGTTGTCCCCTGGAACCGTGTCACGGAGTACGACTCGCTGCTCCACACCGAAGCGGTGCTGTTCGTCGACGACTGTCAGACCGAGACATGCGAACGACACGCCCTCTTGAATCAGGGCCTGGGTTCCAAAGGCGATGTCGATGGTGCCGTCCCTCAACCATGCAAGACCCTGGTCGCGGCCGACGTCACCAGACACGAAGTTCACACGCACCCTGCTCGAGGTGAACAGCCCGATGCGAACCGGTCGCTCTGCCGAAGGCACGGCTGGGAACAGCGATGCGGTGCCTGCCGCACCGACGTCACGCAGCGCCGGCGCCATATCGGCATCCAAGAGCGCCATCTCGGTTCCGAGATAGTGCTGGGTTGCCAAGACCTCGGTCGGTGCCATGACGGCGCCCTGATGCCCGCTCTCGACCGATGCGAGCAGCGCTGCTACGACCACGACCGTCTTGCCCGACCCAACTTCGCCTTGGAGTAGACGATGCATGGGTGTGACGGCAGCCATGTCGTGGATCATCTCATCGAGAACCCTTGATTGCGCCGCGGTCAACGAGTACGGCAGGGAGGCTATGAAGCGATCGAACAGGTCCCCGCACACGGCGTTGCGCATGCCGACTCGTGACTCGTAGGCATCATGGGCCCGGACACGCAGGGCCATCTGGATCCTGAGGAACTCGTCGAAAATCAGACGGCGCCGAGCTGGTGCTATCGCTGCGTAAGCATCAGGGAAATGAATGTCGTGGATCGATGTCGAGCGATCGACAAGGTCCACACGCCGTGTGATGGAATCGGGAACGATGTCAACGATCGGAAGCGACCGCGCAACGGCGTTGCTGATCGCCCCACGAACCCGAACGGGACGGATGCCACCGAGGCTGCCGTACACAGGCACGACACGGCCGGTGAGAAGGGACTCCTGGCCCGAGAGTCGGTCGACGTCCGGCCCTTTCATCTGTAACGATCCCCTGAAATCGTCGAGCTTTCCACTCAGGGCGACTTCTTCGCCCCGTTCGAGTGAAATGTATGGATTGAACCACACGACCCGCACGCTGCTCGTACCGTCTGATATCCGGGCTTCGACCATCGTTCGACCACGCGAGATGCGGCGTTTCGAGAACGACGTCACCGTACCCCCGATGGTCACTTCCTCCCCGAGAGGGGCAGAACCGATGTCGAACATCTGACTACGATCGAGGTACCGGATTGGTACGGTGAGCAGGAGATCCGCGACAGAGCGAATACCTTGATCGTTCAGCTTCCTCGCAGACGACGCCCCGATCCCTTTGACGAGGTCTACGCCGATCTCGGCAAGGTATGCAAGCGTGCGTTCATTCTCTGGAGCCTCGACTGCCATGCTTCGATGTTGGTCGAGTCCGAGACGCAATGCCAGCTTGCGGTCCCGATTCGACAGAGTCGAATACCGTGCCCCGCTGCTACCCTGCAACCGCACCTCAGGAGGTTTACCCCCACATGGCATACAGATGTGAAGTCTGCGGCAAGGAGCCCTGGACAGGCAAGCAGGTCTCGTTCTCCCACAAGCGGTCATCGAAGACCTGGAGACCGAACATCCAGAAGATCCGTGTCAAGCACGGCAGCAACACTCGCCGCGCCAGGGTGTGCACATCCTGCATCAAGGCTGGAAAAGTCGAAAAGGCATGATGCAGGGCGTCGTCAAGGCGTACGACCCTGCGACGGGGATCGGCGTCATCGTTCGCGATGACGACCGCTCCGAGGTCCTTGTGAAACCGGAGAGCCTGGACGGTTCAATGTTCCGCTTCCTCCGTCAAGGCCAGCGGCTCCGTTTCGATGTCGCTGACACCGAGGAGCCTGTGGCGACAAACCTTCGCTTCGGATCTGACGGATACTGAGTCCTCAGGCCAACACGCCGACTTGCCTGTTCGCTCAATCAGGACCCTGCCCTCCCTGGACGCTCAACTGCACGAGCTGGTACGGTTACGCCATGGTTCAGGCTTACGTGCTCATTCAAACAGACAGCGGCCGAGCTTCCGAAGTTGCTCGAGCTATCGCTGCGATCGACGGCGTCGACTCATCTGAGGCTGTCACAGGACCCTATGACGTGATAGTGGCGGCGAAAGCCTCCGACGTCGACGCACTCGGTCATCTCGTCGTCACCGAGATTCAACCCGTGCCAGGCATCGTGAGAACACTCACGTGTCCCGTGATTCGGATCTAGTCGTCTGCCCAGCGGGGTTGGAACCGAGGCAGATGTCTAGCGGACGGCGAGTCGTGAACGCTCGTCGTGACGACGCATTGCGGCATCAAGCAACCTGTCGCAGATCTCGGGATACGTCAGACCCGACGCCATCCACGCCTTGGGAAACCCCGAGATCGAAGTGAACCCTGGCAGCGTGTTCGCCTCATTGAAGACGAACCGGTGGGTCGCGTCTTCGTAGAAGAAGTCGATGCGAGCCAGACCCGCCAGCCCGAGTATCTCGAATACTTGCTCTGCGAGGTCGCGGACCTGCCTCGATGCGTCCTCCGAGAGGCTCGCCGGAGCCTCGAACGAACTCGACGCATCCTGGTACTTCGCGTCGTAGGTGTACCAACCGTCGGCAACGTGCACCTCGCCAGGAACCGAGCTCACCGGCCCATCGAGGACCCCGACTTCGATCTCACGACCGGACACCGCTTGCTCGACGACGACCTTCGTGTCGTATCGGAACGCCTTCGTGATCGCATCCTTCAGCTCGCCCTCTGTACTTGCTCGAGAGATTCCCACGGATGAACCTTGTGCCGAGGGTTTCACGAACACAGGAAAACCGAGCGTTCGAGTCATCTCACCCATCGAGACCGCTGGATCGTCATCCCAATTCTTGCGCCGCACCGCCAGCCACGGGGATGTTGCGATTCCGGCTGCTGCGATGACCTGCTTGGTGAGGTCTTTATCCATCGAGAGTGCACTTCCCAGGACACCGCAGCCAACATACGGAGTGTTGCAAGTCTCGAAGGCGCCCTGGACGGTCCCGTCCTCGCCGTGTGGTCCATGAAGGACCGGAAATGCGACATCGAAATCGAGTTCGTCGTCTCCTACCCGCAGCGATCCTTTCGGTACGAGCAACTCGGCTGATCTTCCTTCCGCTCGGAACGGTCGGGAGGTCGTATCTGAAACGAACCAGGATCCACCACGGTCAATCCCGACGGGGATCACACGATGGCCGGATTCGACGAGCGCGTCGTACACAGACACCGCCGACGAGCAGGAGACCTCATGTTCCGACGACCTACCGCCAAAGAGAAGAAGCACTCGCGTCATCAGGGAAGGGTACCGTGTCGTGCACACTCCTCTGAGGACTCCAACGTGCAAACACAAGACCTGACCATCGACTACAGAGTCAAGGTGATCGCAACCGGTCTCATCCTGTCGTGGTCGGGTCTGGTCGTTTTCGCCTTGTGGACGATCACGCTCCCAGACTTCAACGCGATGGAGATCATCGCCTCAGCAGGTGGTCTCCTCGCCGTGTTGGCAATGCTGACGTTCGCACCCTGGCGCAGGCTGCTCCCCACTGCCCTTGGTGAGTGGCTCCTTATCTCCTGGACGGTCGCGGTGAACATCGCCGTCTTGATGTTCGAAGTCAAGCGATCAGGCGAACCGAGCGGTGTCGGATTCCTCCTCATCACCTTCTTCGGGGCCGCAACGCTCGTCCCGAACCGCACATTGATCACGATCGGCGCGATCACCGGCGCTGCGTACGCCGTCGCCGTGGTCGGTCCGAGTGGATTCGACACCGTTGTGCTCATCGGCCATCTTCTACCGCTGATCGGCGCCATAGTCTTCGTGCTGCTCCTCTCGATGGGCATCAGGAGCCAACTTGAGCAGACGAACGAGGCCTACCGCCGACTCTCCGACCGCGAGACGGCTCTGACACAGCAAGAGCGCGAACTGTCCCAGTTGTACGACATATCACGAACGATCGGGGCTGGATCGAAACTGAACGAGGTGTTGCCGGAACTCGTCTCACGGGTCGCAATGTCGGTACACGCGAGAATCGGGCTCGTCTTGCTGTACAACCCCGAGACTGAGCAACTCGATCTGATGTCACCGATCGCCGTTGCAGGTCGTACGGTGCACGCAGACGAATTCCATCTCAGCCTCGACCAGTACGGCATCGGCCAACGCGTCTTCATGAGCGGGGAGGCCGAGGTGATGAACGCTATCACCGAGAGAGGCGAACGAGATCGCCTTGTCGCTCAGCTCGGGCTAGACCGCATAGCCGCTGTTGCGCTCCGAGTCGAGAGCCACACGATCGGCGTGCTCCTCGTCGGAGACAAGCCTGGCACGTTCACCGAAGACGACCTTGAGACTCTCGACTCAGTGGCGGCGCCGGCTGCACTGGTGCTCAACCAGATGACACGGTACGAGCAGGCACGTTCGACGAGCGAACGGATGGCCGAGGTCGCTCAGATGAAGACCGATTTCGTGTCTGTCGTCTCTCACGAGCTCCGCACCCCTCTCACGTCAATCATCGGGGCACTCGGCACCCTGCGCCGCCCTGAGCTCGCACCGGTCGATCCGAGGGCACGTCAATTGATCGACATGGCAGAGAAACAATCACAGCGGCTCAGAACGCTGATTGAAGACCTCCTCGTGATGTCACAGATCGGAGCAGATTCCCTTCCGATTCGAACAGCAGAGATCGATCTCCAATCATTCCTCAACGATCTCTTGGCGTCACTGCCCCATGGTGACCGAGTCACTTTCGTGCGCCGAGACGAGATCGAGATCGTCCGCTCGGATCCGGACCACCTCGCGCGTGTCATCACGAATTTGGTGGACAACGCCGTCAAATACGGGGGTGACGGCGCGATTGAGCTCTTCACGACCGTAGGGAGAGGAGAAGTGCACCTGTCTGTCGTCGATCACGGGCCAGGCATCCCCTATGGGCAGCACGACCACATCTTCGAGCGATTCACCCAGCTGCAGCCTCACGCGACCAGATCGAAAGGCGGTGCTGGGCTTGGATTGTCGATCGTCAAAGGCCTCGTCGAGGCCATGGGTGGTCGGGTGTGGTACGAACCTACGCTCGGGGGCGGGGCCACCTTCACGGTCGCCATTCCAAGCGCGCCGTCAGGTACAGCCTGATCAATAACCCTCGGTCTCGCCAGCCGCCACGGCGTGGAAACCACCATCGACATGAATGACCTCGCCGGAAGTTGCGGTCGCAAAGTCGGAGAACAGCACACAAGCCATTCTCGCTACGGGCTCAGGATCCCGCGGATTCCAACCAAGGGGCGCCCTCACCTGCCATAGATTCTCGAATTGGACAAAGCCGGGAATCGACTTTGCGGCGATCGTGCCGATCGGCCCTGCCGAAACCAGATTGACCCGGATCGCGTCCTTGCCGAGATACCGTGCGAGATATCGGTTGATCGACTGCAGCGCGGACTTCGACACTCCCATCCAGTCGTAGGCAGGCCATGCCAATGAATTGTCAAAGTCGAAGCCGACGAGCGAGCCGCCCCCTGCCTTGATCAAGAGTGGTCTGAGGCCGACAGCGAGGGTCTTGAACGAGAACGCAGAGGTCAGGAAGGCTGTGCTCGCAGACTCAGGTGGCGTTTCAAGGAACGACCCGCCGAGCGCATCGTCTGGGGCGTAGGCGATTGCATGAAGGACACCGTCGATGCCTCCCCACCGGTCATCCAGGCGGGCGACGAGGGCATCCATGTGCGACGTGTCATTGATGTCGAGCTCGAATACGTCAGCTTCGGACGGGAGTCGCTTCGCTGATCGTCGCGTCAACGACAACCCTCGACCGAATCCGGTGAGCACAACGTCAGCGCCCTGCTCTTGCGCGACTCGCGCCGTGTGCCACGCAATCGAGTCATCTGTGAGCACTCCGGTTATCAGCAACCGCTTGCCAGTGAGCATCCGCGCCCCTTCATTGTTGGGTCATGGCGCGATGCCACGACAATGACGACCATGACAATAGGCCAACTCGCTACGCGACGTTGGCCCAAGCTCGCAATCCCAGTCCCATGACAAACAGCAGAAGAAGACCGTAGGTGAGCGCTGGCTTCTGGGCCATCGTCGACCGGTACAGGTACGCGAACGTCAGGGTCGCGACAATCACCACCCCGTAGAACACGTGGAACGAGTTCCCAGGCCTCTCACCGTTGCTGTAGAGATACACGCCTGCGGCCACCTGCAACAGAATCGCACCGATCGCCAATCCTCGTGCCCAGATGAAGGCACGAGATGGCCGCCGCTTGACGATCGCCAAGATGAGTCCCCACACGCCCACGAACCCCAAAGATCCGACCGCTACGTAGAACCATTCCCTGTGGAACTGCATTACCGTGTTGAGATCCAACGCATCCTCCAACGTCGCGCACGCACATCGATCCGGCTCCCATGAGTTCGCCGTACTCGGGTAGGTTATCGCCATGATGGAACTCCACCCACACGACATGGCCCACGGCGGCGAAGCCGTCGCGCGTCACGACGGAAAGGCGTACTTCATCCCAGGTGCAATGCCAGGGGAAGTTGTGAGAGCGACCGTGGTCGAGGACAAGGGCTCGTGGGCCAGAACGGCACTCGTCGACATCGTTGCGCCGTCACCAGAGCGCAGAGACCAACCGTGCCCCCACGCCTCGGCGTGCGGCGGATGCCAGTGGCAGTTCGCCAATGAGTCGGAGCAGCGCCGATGGAAACGTTCGACCGTCGTTGGCCAACTCGAACATCTCGGTAAGATCCGCTCCCCTGTCGTTCACGAAACCGTCGTCGTCGGTCCGAACCTCCGCTATCGCAACCGCATGGACTTTCGGGTTGCCGAAGGCACACCTGCACTCTCGCGGGAACGGTCGAATGATCTCGTCCCTTTGAGCCAATGTCTACTGATGGTGCCAGAGCTCCAAGCCGTCTTCGCTGCCTTGGGCGACCTCTCAGGCGTCGAGCGTCTCACGCTTCGCTCCGGCACACGCACCGGCGTCCTCCTCGCGATAGTCGACGGCGAGATACCCGAGCAGGTTGCCGAATGGGGAACGTCGGTGGCACACCGCAACGGGCGCTCGACGAAGGCCATCGTCGGCACCGACACATTGACCGAAATCGTCGACGGTGTCGACTTTGCGATACCAGCAGATGGATTCTTTCAGAACAACACCGATGGGGCTGAGGCACTCGTCGGGCTCGTAGGGGATCTGCTGATGATCGAGCCGCACGAGACCCTGCTCGACGGGTACTGCGGCGTTGCGTTGTTCGGTGCAACCGTCGGCGCCAAAGCCGCACGGGTCATCGGCATCGAAGCGTCGGGCAGAGCCGTCGACTTCGCACGACAAAACCTCTCAGGCGCAGGTATCGACCATCACATCATCACCGGCTCCTTCACGAAGGACATCGAGCAACTCAACGAGTACTGGGACGTTGCGGTCGTCGATCCACCTCGCAAGGGGCTCGGTGAGCGGGGCGTCGAAGCCGTCACGGCTGCCATGCCTCGGCGTATCGCCTACGTCTCGTGCGACCCGGCTTCGCTCGCCCGCGACGCTCGCATGCTCGCGTCCCACGGCTACGAGTTCGTCGAGGCAACGCCGGTCGACCTGTTCCCCCAGACATACCACATCGAGGTCGTCGCCCGTTTCGATAGAGCACGGGTTCAAGACGAAGCGTGACAGTGACCGCTTGCGGCAATCTATGATCGATGCTCGACGAACGGACCCCATGCGTATCGAAACACCAAGGCAGCGACGTCGACGCAGGGCCATGGAAGCCCCTTTCCCCACCGAGTGGCAGGTACTGCTTGAGTCTGAGATGGTGCACTGGCGATGGCTTGACGATGATGACAGGGCCCGCCTCGAGCGCCTCATCAAGGTGTTCCTCTTCGAGAAGCGCTTCGAGTGGGCCAGTGAGCTGGCTGAGTCCGTCGAGATCAAGGTCCTCGTCGCGGCGTCTGCCTGTCTGCTGATCCTCGGACTCGAGAATGCCTACTACCGAGATGTCTCGTCGATCATCATGTATCCGAGCAGTGTCGTGTTGAGGGGCAGACGCTCGGTGCCGGAGATCGGCATCTTGGAGACCGACACGATCGTCCCGATCCTCGGTGAGGCTGCCCTCCACGGCCCAGTCGTGATCGCGTGGGACTCGGCGAAACGATCCGCGGCACATCCCGACACCGGACACAACGTCGTATATCACGAGTTTGCTCACAAGATCGACATGGCTGATGGGGCAGCCGATGGCATGCCTCCAATGGACACGGTGCTGCGGGGCCGATGGGAACAAGTTTGTGCTCGCGAGTACGAGGCGCTGCAGGAGGGCGTGAGCGGCCACCCGTTCCTCGACGCCTACGCCGGGGTCAACCGCGCCGAGTTCTTTGCGGTCGCCACCGAGTTCTTTTTCGATCGTCCCATCGACATGGCCGCAGCCACGCCTGAGTTGTACGGTGTCCTGGGGGAGTTCTACCGGCAGGATCCTGCTGAACGGGAACCGCCGAAACAGGCCGACTGAGCAGGCTTCCCAGAGCGACGAGATGCGCCGCTCTACATCTCGTCGAGCAGTTCTTTGCGCTTCATCTCGTACTCCTCTGGTGAGACGAGACCTTCCTCAAGGAGCTCTGCGAGCCTGCGAATGGAGTCGACGGCGTCTGCCTTGGGTGTGTCGAGCGCGTCTTGCATGCCGCTCAGCTCGATGGTCCGCTTCTCGCGCACCTTGTACAAGAGGGTCTGGAAGTCATCGGGGTGAGGGATGTTCGAAAACTTGCTCTGCCCGGATGTTCCGGCAGATTCGATCAGTAGATCACCAGCTCCGAGTAACCGCTCAAACACAGATTGCGAGAAGTTGACGTTCGTGATCCGTTCGAGCGGGATCTCGACACCCGACTGTGCGATGAGGCCGACTCGGGTGATCAACCGCTCCGTCGTGAGCACGTAGCGAGTGAACCACCAGTTGACGACAGGCCGAATGACGAAGTATGCGTCTGCAGCGACAAGGATGCCCAACCAGACGATCCACAGGTCCGTGAGCAACGCAAGTGCAAAGGAGAACACCACGACGATCGCGACGAACCACACGAACGGGATGAACAGCAACTTCCAATGAGGCCTAAACGAGGTGATGATCGTTTCGTCATCGCTGAGGGCGTCATCTGGCCAGGACATGCAGCCAGCATAGTTCACCTTGAACCTCGGTGGACGTCCGGCATCTGTGGACTCGACGACGCCTCGTCGTTGGTGAGCCAACAACGAGAAACCCCAAGGAAGCCGAAGCCCCCTTGGGGTGTTCTCTACGTCGCCTCCGACCTTGCGGCCTTCGGTTTCGCTGCTCCGCAAGCGGAGCCAGATGCGAATCGAGACTCGCACCCTCCTTGTGATTGTCGTCGACCGAAGCCGAGGACTGGGGCGGACGCCCCGAACACCCGAGGGTGCCCTCTCAAGGACCCGGCCCGTTTCCAGACCGGTCACCGGTTTTTACACCGGATGCCTCCGGTTTCCCTTCGGCACCCGCTCCCGGGTCTCCCCGATTGCGGTCCGCTCCGGGTTGCCCCTTTGCGGTAAGCATTAATTTGGCACATGCAGAGAGGCTTCGCAACCTGGAACGCTGATTGCTTTTCGCGAGCCACGACGAGTTTTCGCGTCTCCCGACTACCGTTGCGAAATGCGTTCGATTCCGCCTATTTTTCGTCTCGCAACGGCTCTTGCACTGCTCGCAGGCGCCTGTTCGATCTCACAACCGGTCGTCACAGCCGAGCCGTCGACAACGACGAGTCTCCCCTCCGGACCGACCCCTTCCACCGATCTGACGCTGACAAGCGACGCTATCGGGCCGTTCGCCATCGGCGACGATGCCGAGACCGTGATCGCTGGCATAGCTGCAGCAATCGGCGGGTGGGACGCCGACTCACGTGAGGACGCAAGCACCGTTGCTGCCCCCGAATGCCCAAGCGGTGCTGCCCGTGTCGTGTCTTGGGGCTCCCTCGCTCTCGTCTTCATTGCGGACGTCGACGGTGAGCGCCTTGCGAGCTGGTCCTACGGTTTCGATCCGGTGACCGCCAACTCCGTGGACCTCAGGAATTCCAACCTTCGCACTCGAGAAGGCGTAGGCCTCGGATCTACAAGGCGTGACCTCGTCGACTCCTACGGCGCTCGGGTCAGCGTCACGGATGCCTACGACATCGCCTCCGCGACGTTCGTCGTCGACGGCTCCTCTGATCCCCACATGGTCGGCAAACTCGACGCGCCGGGTGACTCGGGGGTCGTCGACTTCATCGCAATCGAGCCGACGTGCTGACGCCGCGCCGGAAGTGGACAAGATTGGGGAGCAGAGGAGCGCTGAGGCAAGCACCGCCAACATAAGAGAAACCCCGAGGAAGCTCGGCCGAGGCCTCGCCCTCTCGGGGTTCTCAAGCGAAGTGACACAGTCACTCCAATCCGGGTCTCGCCAGTCTCCCGACTCCTCCCGGGGTGCTCCGTCCTCGACGAGGACCGAGGTCTCCATCACTGGACGGAACCGCTCATACGAACCGAGGTTCGCAGAAACGCTACGGCGGCGACCGAGGTCGCCTCCGGGTGGAGACCCAACCTCACGGCGGACCTCCGGTGGCCTCTCGAAGGCTGGGCTCCTGCTCGAGACCTTGTGCCTACCGCCGAAGCGGCAGGCTGCAGCTCCGGTCGCCCTTCGCTGCAAAGGCACCCGGTCGCCCGGTTAGGCCTGCTCGGGTGAGGAGCTTGCCCTGTGCCACTCCATCGACTTACGTCTCTGGATATTTGGGAAACTACGGAACTGCCGTCACCTGTGTAGCTCACAACGTCATGTGCTTTTCGCGACCCACACACGTTTTTCGCGAACAGCAGCCTCACTCGTGCGGTCTGCATCCCTTCGAGCAACACGCCCACGAGACGACTCGCTGAACCCATTTCTGTCACAGCAGGCAAGTACGCTGCGAGCATGGCTACCGAACCCACCGACACCCCCACGACAGGGCACACGCTGACGAGTCTGTCTCCGAGCAGGGCCAGCGATTTCAAGACGTGCCCTCAGCTGTACAAGTTCAAATCCATCGACAAGATCCCAACCGAGCCGACCGTACACCAGGCTCGAGGCACAACGGCACATCTCGCCCTCGAACGTCTGTTCCAACTCCCCGCTGCGCAGCGAACACCCGAGCAGCTCTACGACCTCTTTCGATCCGCATGGACCGAGCTCAAAACTGATGAATACCCGGATCTGTTCACGTCTCTCGACGACGAACGCCAATGGGGAATTGAGTCTCTTGAGCTTCTCGCCTCATACTTCACGGTGGAGGATCCGTCGTCATTCGAACCGCTCGAGCTCGAGATGGACCTCACGGTTCCGGTGAACGACATGACGATCAGGGGAATCCTCGACCGAATGGAGCACATCACCGAGGTCGATACCGACGGCTCCGTGCGAGAAGTGCTGGTGATCACCGACTACAAGACGGGGAGAGCCCCGCCGCAACGATTCGCACACAAGGCCTTCTTCGCCCTGAAAATCTACGCGTTGCTGATCCGAATCACCAAGGGCGTCACGCCCGACCGCGTTCGACTCCTGTATCTCAACGGGCCAACCGAGTACACCATGGATATCACCGACGCACAGCTCGATGCCATGGAACGTCAACTCGAGGCGCTGTGGACGGCAATCGAGCATGCGATTGAGACCGATACGTGGCCACCTACCACGTCTGCGTTGTGCGACTGGTGCGACTTCAAGGCAACGCTGTGTCCTGCATGGCAGACCGCCGATGCCGGATGATGACCCGCCACTCGACCCCGTCACCGTAGAGGCTCGTGCGATGCCGCTGATCGAGACGAGACTCGGACCGCAAGACTGGAGTGGCTCTGTCGCACCACCAGATCGGCCACAGATCGTTGTTGGCGGTCCGGGAACGGGCAAGACACACTTCCTCGTTGCACGCGTGAACGCTGCCATCGCCGATGCTCACATCGCACCAGAGGCGATCCTCGCTCTCGGCTTCTCGCGATCAGGTGTAAACGATCTTCGACGACGCCTCGTCGACATGATCGGTCCCTTCGCACAACGCATCCACGTCGCCACATATCACAGTCTCGCGATGCGCATCGTCGAAGCGAACGCTGCAAGCCTCGGCTGGGAGAGGACGCCGAGCGTGCTCACCGCAGCGGAGCAAGAGAAGGTCGTGGCAGACCTCCTCGCATCCGAGACACCGTCTGCATGGCCCCCGGGCCACCGAACGCTCCTCGACTCGCCCATGATGGCCAGTGAGGTCACCGACTTCATCCTGCGATGCCACGAGCAGCTCATCACCCCAGAAGATCTCACGACGATGAGCGACCCGAGGCTCATCGCGATGGCCGGATTCTTCGACCGGTACAACGCATACCTCACTGCACAACACCGAACCGACTACGGAAGGATTCTCACCGAGGCCGTCGCCGCGCTCGGCGCGATACCCGAGATCGCAGATCCTTACGACCTCATCGTGGCTGATGAGTACCAGGACTCGTCTCACGCTCACGCAGAGATGCTCTTCCGGCTCGCCGCACCGGGATCGAGCCTCACGGTCGCAGCGGACCCCTATCAGTCGATATATTCATTCCGCGGCACGAACATCAACAACGTGTTCACGTTCCCCCAAGACACAGAGGAACGCCTCGGAACCGAGGCCGAGCGCATCGTGCTCACCACATCCTTCCGGGTTCCTTCCGAGATTCTCGATGCGGCCGTCCGTGTCACAGCGCGTGAACTGCCAGGAGGAGCGGGGAGGGTGCACAGCACACGGACGGGTGGAAGCGTTGCCGCCCACACGTTTACGACGATCCACGACGAAGCCGACTGGATCGCATCCGACATCGAGCGTGTCCACCTCCTCGACGGTGTGCCGCTCGAGCGCGTCGCCGTTTTCACAAGAACGAAGTCTGACTTTGGCAGCGAGCTGGCAACGGCGCTCGAGCGTCGCTCTCTCCCCCACTCCTTCACAGAGAGCAGGCTTACAGACGAGCCCGTCGTCCGCCTCGTCCACGACCTCGTGCTCGCCACCGGAACGGACGAAGGTGCCGGCCTCGCGATCGAACGAGTTCTCCTGAGCCCGTTCTTCGCCGTGCCGTATGGAACCGTTAATCACCTCGCCCGCTTGGCCGCAGATGGAGCTACGTGGTCCGCACTCATCGCATCGAGGGTTCCTCAGGGCCAACGCCTCGCGACGCTCATCGATGACGCTTCGTGGGCCTGCGATGTGCCGGCTCCCGTCGGGCTCTGGCATGTGTGGTCCACGCTCCCGCAACTCGTTCCCGTAGCGCTCGACGCGGATCACCTGGCCGATCGGCGTGCGTGGGCTGCATTCGACCAGGTACTCACGCGGCTCGTCGAACGATCGCCTGGGGCGACCCTTACCGACCACGGAACACTCGTGGCAGGAACCGATTTCGAAGCGGATCCGCTGTTCTCCTTCCGATCCGCTGACGATGGCGGCGTCACGATCGCAACACTGCACAGAGCCAAGGGCACCGATTTCGATGTCGTCTACATCGCGAACGCCGTCGAGGGCGACCTGCCGGATCTTCGATCGCGCGACTCGCTCCTCGGCGTGCGGCTCCTCAACCCGCACCTTCCCGCGAGGACCAGCGACTACGTTGCATTCCGGCTCGACGAGGAACGCCGGCTTGCCTACACCGCTATGACCAGAGCAACGTCTCGCGTCGTATGGACCGCGACCAGCAACGACGCCGTCCCAAACGGACCTCAGCCCAGCCGATTCCTTCCCCTCGTGGCATCCATCACACCACCACATCGAAACACAGAGCCGCTGACTCCTCGCTCGTTCGAAGCCGCGCTTCGTCTGACCGCCAAGGATCCTGAGGCACCAGCCATCCAACGGCTAGCGGCGATCGACGTGCTCGCTGGAGGCACGCACGTCGGCTTATCGGATCCGATGACCCGGTACGGTGCACTCGAATCAGGTCCGCATCGCCACATCGTCCCTGACCAGCTTCGGCTATCACCGAGCCAGGCGACAGCGTATGCCACCTGCCCACGGCAGTACGCCATAGGCAGGCACCTGCTTTCGCGGAGCGAAACCAGTGACCACATGAAGTTCGGCACGCTCATCCACAAGGTCATCGAGGTTGCCGAGCGTCAAGCCGTCGAGGACGACAGACAGCGTTCCACACGGAGAGAGGCCCAGGCGTGTCTCGACGATCTGTGGGCTGATGCGGGCTTCGACGACGACGCTGTGGGAAGATCGTGGAGGGAGAGGGCCGAAACTACGCTGGACAACCTCTACGAGCGCTGGCCAACCTCTGGGGTTCCCGTGGCCTTCGAGAGAGAGCTGCCGTATACGGTTGCAGGAGTTCCCTGGACGGGCCGGGCCGACCGTATCGAGCAAAGAGGCGAGGAGCTCTTCGTCGTCGACTACAAGACGTCGGGATCAGCGGTGAGAGTTGCGGACGCCGCGGTGTCACTCCAGCTCGGCTACTACGTTCTGGCCGCCAGAGATGATGCGTCCCTTGTCTCCAAGGGATCGATCGTCGGAGCCGAGTTCTGGTATCCGCGAATCGACCCGAACAAGACCAGCATCGTCACCCGGTCACTTGAGCCCTCGCAACTCGATGGAGTGACCGCGGAACTCGAGGCCATCACCAAGGCCATCGCCGCTGAGCGGTTCGATCCGGTCGTCGGCAAACATTGCGACCGATGCGATGTCGCCCTCGTCTGCCCGGCCCAGCCTCAAGGAAGAGAGGCCTTCGCCCAATGACCAAGTTCGTACCTACCGCAGAACAACAGGCAATCATCGACTACCCGCCCGTGCCGCTGCGAGTCGTCGCGGGCGCAGGCACCGGAAAGACCACAACGATCGTTGAGCGCTTCGCTGCAGTGGTACATAGCGGGGGAGACCCTACGAGAGCTCTGGGGATCACCTTCACCAACAAGGCCGCAGACGAGTTACGGACCCGGCTACGGGAAGCTATCGGTGATAGGGACGATGACAGAGAAGTCGAGGTGACGACGTATCACGGTTTCGCGTCGTCGATCCTCGACGAGTTCGGAGCCTTCGTTGGTTACGAGCCCGCATCGGCCCTGATGGACCAAGGTCACCGATCGGAACTTGCATACCGAGTCCTTCGAGATCTCGACTCGACGGACCTCGATCTCTCATCCCTGTCAAGACGGAGGGAGGAGTTACTCACCGTTGCCGACTCGATGACCGCGAACCTGCTCACCGCGCAAGATGTGCTAGATGCAGCACCCGCTACCTTGGATGACGTGTGGAAGGCACGCATCTCCCTGACACATGCTGCCGACCGCTACGCCTCGGCGAAACGTGACCTGCACTTTCTCGAGTACGGCGACCTCATCAGGCTCGCTGTGGAGATCGTCGAGGGCTTCCCAGACGTCGCCTCAGGGATCTCGGATCGATACGACACGGTTCTCCTCGACGAATACCAGGACACCGATCCGGCTCAGCGCCGGCTGCTCACCTCCGTATTCGGGGATGGCAAGCCTGTGACCGCCGTCGGAGATGCCGATCAGACGATCTACGACTGGCGGGGCGCATCGCTTGACAACTTCGCCAACTTCCCTGTGCACTTCCCTCGAAGAGATGGTCTACCGACCGAGACGCTCCCCCTGAGCATCAACCGGCGTTCTGACACGGTCATCCTTGCGTTGGCGAACAAGATCCAGGGTCACCTCCCCCGTATCGAAGCCTCCAAACCTTTGACTCCGTGTGAGGGCGCCGCAGACGGAAGCCTCAGCGTCGGGTGGTTCGCCACAGATGATGATGAGGCCGAATGGATTGCCGACCAGATACACCGCCGTCGCGAATCCGGCTCGTCATGGTGCGACGTTGCGATCCTGTGCCGCAAGAGATCAGCGATCCCCGCCATCGCGGACGCCCTCAGAAACGCAGACATTCCCTACGCCGTCAGTTCCATGGGTGGCCTGCTCACGGTTCCTGAGGTTGCAGATCTCCTCGCCTGGCTACGAATCCTCGCAAACCCAGCGGACGAGCCGTCACTCCTACGGATACTCCTGGGAGGCATGTTCCGGGTCGGCATGCGCGACATCTCGAGACTGAGGAGATGGTGTGGACACGTCGAAACGCGCAACTTGGCTGTGGCGCTCGAGCATCTCGACGACATCGAAGGCCTCTCGAGCGAAGGGAGAGCCAGGCTCGAACGCTTCGGAGTGCTGCACATAGATATGTACACCCGCTCGCAGATGCTCCCTGTTCCCCGCATCCTCGAGATGACGATCACCAACCTCGGATTCTGGGACGAGGTTGCAGCCCAGTCGCCATCGGACGCAGCAACGGCACGGGCCAATATCGGCCGGTTCGCCTCGCTCACCCGCCGCTGGAGACCACTCGACGGCACCCCGACACTCACTGCGTTTCTGCGCTACGTCGACGCTCTCGATGATGCATCACCCGGCGAGGAACTGGATGCGGCCGCGGACACGTCGTCAAACGTCGTTCATCTGATCACGGCTCATGCCGCGAAGGGCCTCGAGTGGCCGATCGTGTTCCTGCCGTCCCTAGCCAAGGGCACGTTCCCAGCGGGTGTGCGAACCTATGACGACCCGGGCAGATCGGCCCTTGTCTTGCCGTACGAACTCCGTCTCGACAGGTCGTCGTTTGCAGCGGTGCAAGGTGCGGCGTCGCCACAAGAGTGCAGAGAGATTCTCAGTGCCCGCCACAACGTTGCAGAGTGGCGGTTGGCGTATGTCGCGGTGACAAGAGCAAAACACGACCTCATCATGACGGGCCACGCTTGGGACCGAGATGTGACGAGGCCTCGTACGCCTTCACCGCTCCTTGAGATAGCCAACGACACGCCGGGGGCGACCGCACTCGTCTGGACGGACGATGCCGGGCCCAAACCGGCACCGAGATCCCATGAGGAGCCTGCAGACCCTCCTGATCCTTTGTTTCCAGGAGGCTGGACGAGTGCCCTGCGTGAGCGAATCCGTGATCCACACTGGATCACGGATCACTTCCCGGATATGGTCGACACTGTGCACAACCGAACAGAACAGCTCATCATGGAGATCGGCAACCTCCAACTTCCAAAGGCTGAAGCGACCAGAACCGTGTTCTCGACTTCGGTGACGAACCTGGTCGCACTCGCAGAGTGTCCCCTCAAGTTCAAGTGGATCCAGCACGACCGATTGCCCAGACGCCCACAGGTCTCCGCTGCGCTCGGCACCCGATTCCATCGACAAGTCGAGCTCCACAACCTCGGCGTGGTGGCCCTCGACGATCCGTCTACCGGAGCCTTCGACACCGTACACATCAAAGGTGCCACCACTGTGCGCCCGACACGAAGCGACCCTTGGGAGGCCTTTGCTCGGTCTCGCTTCCACCGCATGCAGGCCCGCTTCGTGGAAATACCGTTCGTCCTCGGACTCGAACCAGGAACCATTAGGGGCAAGATCGACGCCATCTACGACGGTGACGACGGCACATGGGAGATTGTCGATTACAAGTCAGGCAAACGGCGTGACGACGCGGCGAAGAACGTTCAGCTTGAGGCGTACGCTCTCGCAGTCGCAAACGGCACCGTAGCCGGCACCATCCCGCAGAACGTCGAGGTCACGTTCGCTTATTTCGGTGACGGGACGTGTGAGGAAGTGACGAGAGTCGTCAGCGATGACTGGCTCCAAGCTGCACAGTCAAACATCACAGACCTTGTTGCGGCAGCGACGTCCGGGCCGTTCGACCCCTCGCCGTCACCCGCATGTCGGTTCTGCGACTTCCTCCACCATTGCGAGGCCGGCAAGTCCGTCGTGACCTGAGGCGTCAGATCCGTAGACCTCCACGGCAGTCCCCTGCTGCCAGGACAGTGAGACCTACTCGTCGCCGAGGAGCCTCTTGGCCTGATCTGCGGCGGTATCGATCTTCTCGCTGTACTCGCCGCCGGTCTTGTCGTCTACGAAATCGGCAGCGGCGTCGATGCCTGCCTCGACCTCGTCCTCGTTGCCTTCAATCAGGCACAACGACATCCTACCTTGGTCGCCCTATGCGATCCTCCCATTGAGTACGTCCACGACAAACGTCACCGGTCCCCAGTTCGTGAGTGACACGTTCATGTGTGCGCCGAATCGACCCGACGCCACGGGAACGTCGCTGCCGCGCATCTCGGCAGCGATGTGGTCGATGATTGGGCGGGCATGATCGGGGTGAGCGGCTCCGCTGAACGATGGCCTTCTCCCCCTCCTCACGTCACCGACGAGCGTGAACTGCGAGACCAGGAGGACCGCGCCCTCGACTTCACCAACCGACCTGTTCATCTTCCCTCCACGGTCGGGGAAGATGCGCATTGACGTGAGCTTCGACGCAAGCGCCGCGGCGTCTGCCACGGTGTCGGTGGGGACGACGCCGACGAGGACGAGAAGGCCATGATCGATGGACGCTACGACATCACCTTCGACCGACACCGACGCGTCGTGTACTCGCTGAACGACCGCTCGCATAGCTGCTACCTCGTTGTTGTAGCGCGTCAACCTACACTCGAGTGCATGCTTCGCTCTGTTGTTCTCTCGGTCTCCCGCGGCTTCGCCATGGGCGCAGCCGACGTCGTCCCTGGTGTCTCCGGTGGCACGATTGCCCTGATCTTCGGCATTTACGAACGTCTCATCGCCTCCGTGCGAGCCGGCTCATCCGCCCTCGGCTATCTCGTACGCGGCGACATCGTGGGAATGAGACGCTGGCTCGGCGAGGTCGAGTGGACCTTCATCCTGTCACTCGGTGGCGGGATCCTGCTGGCGATCGGATCACTCGCGGGCCTCATCACAAGGTTGCTTGATCAGCAGCAGGTGCTCATGGCCGCCCTGTTCGTTGGGCTCGTCGCTGGATCGATCGTTGTTACTTGGCAGATGCTCTCGCGTGTTACTGGCGCATATGTGCTCATACTCGTAAGTGTCACCGTTGTCGTTTTCGTCCTCCTCGGGCTTCGTGGGGGCACAACCGAGGACACGGTGTCTCAAATCGCGGACCCCCGCCTTTGGGCATTCTTCGGGGCAGGGGCAATCGCGATCTCTGCCATGATCCTGCCGGGGATTTCCGGATCATTCCTCCTGCTGCTCATGGGGATGTTTGGGCCGGTGCTCGGTGCGGTAACCGATCGTGACCTCGTATCACTTGTCGTGTTCACATCGGGAGCTGTCATCGGTCTGGCCCTGTTCTCTCAGGCCCTACACAAGGCACTCAGCGAGTATCACGACGCCGTCCTCGCGTCACTGATCGGACTCATGGCAGCCTCGATGCGAGTGCTGTGGCCGTGGCCGCTCGGTGTCGACTCGACAGCGATTGGGGCTCCCAACGGCCAGGTCATCGGATCCCTCGTCATAGCTGTGGCAGCGTTCATCGTTGTCGTCGTTATCGCTCGAGTCGCCCAGAAGCTCGAGCTCTCAGACACAGCGCGCACCGAAAGACCTTGAGGTCAACCCGCAGTTCGATCGCCCTGACGGTCTTCCAGACTCGGCGAGAGCACCTTGAACAGCACAGGTGACAGAATCGCTGTCACACCGACGAGTAGCACCGCACCCGCTGCGAGTCCCTCGTCGATGACGCCGATCGCGACACCGACCTCTGCGAGGGCGATGATCACAGTCAGCTGGCCCGCTACGAGGACGCCTGCACCAAGGCTGTCGCGCAGCGACAATCCGCGCAACATCAACAAGGGGGCTGGAAGCACCTTTGCTGCAATCGCCACCGTGATAGTGCCGATCGCTGCAATGAGGACGCTCCTTTCCCCAAACGCATCGAGTGGGAATCCGACACCGACCGAGATGAAGAAGATGGGGATGAGAAACCCGTACGAGAAACCCGAAAGGCGCTCTTCTACGTTCCCAGCGTTCCGGAACACGAACGCGAATATGGCTCCAGCCATGAACGCCCCAAGGATCGAATCGATGCCGAGTGCTATCGACACGCCCACGAACACGAACAACAGAGCAAGGGAGAATCGGATACCGAGCTCGTCAGGGTCGTCGGCATCGAAGAGTCGCGCTGCACGTTCTGGGTACCACCAAGCGAGGACACGCATCAGCCACAGCGATACGAGAAGGATCACCGCAAACAACGGAACAGCAAGTAGCTGGACTCCCCAGCCGTTCTCGACCCAGACCGAGAAGACGATGATCCCTGTCGCCGCGATGAACTCCGCGAGAATGCCTATGACGATCGCGATCTGTCCCTGGCGCGTGCTCGTCCTGTTGGTCCCTCGCAGAGCGGGCACAATAATTCCGACCGATGCCGCCGACACGAGCAAAGTGAGAAATATCCTCTGGTTCGTCGTTGCGAGGTCGAGGAACCCGAATCCGAGCCAAGCGAGAAGCACGACGATCGCGTACCCGCCGAGACCGACGACGATTGGACCTCTCCCTTCTCGCTCCAGCGAAGTGAAGTCGATCTCGAACCCGGCAAGGAACATGAGCAGGAAGAGGCCGAGTTCTGCGAGGACGAGAATGAATCCCTCAGACGTCGATTCTGCAGCGATCAGCCCCAGTACTTGAGGCCCGATCAGGAGTCCGAACAGGATCTCAAGCACCACCGATGGAATGCCGACCTTTCGTGCCAACAGCGGCAGAAGAAACGCGGCGAATCCGATCGTCACGAACGTCGTAGCGTTCGGCAGCACACCTTCTACCGCAGCGATCACAGGGAACATGTCACTCCGATACCGGTACGAAGATCACTGATCCCTCTCCCCGCGCGGCGGCCCACACCGCTGTCCCAGGCCGGAACCTTCTGATCGGTGTCTTGGGCATCGAGACGACGAGCAGCGTGTCACGAGCGGTGACTTCTGCGAGTACCTTGATCGGATTACCTCGAACGACGTGACGCTCAACATCAACCTCTTGGACTGCTGCCTCCCTACGGAGCCAAGCGGTTGCACCCCGCTTCTCTTTGAGGTCGTCCGACCCCATGAAGACGGGGTTGGCAGCAGCGACGCCGACGACCTTCGCGCCCGATCGCTTCGCTATGTCGATCGCGGCGCGTCCCGCGACGTCACCTGAAACCGTTCGGCGCGACGGCGCAATGATCGTGTTGAACTTGGCATCCCCCCTCGTGAGGAGGATCGGAACCCTCGCCTGAGCAAGAACGTTGAGAATCGAAGGGATCTTCGCAAACGGTCTAGACCTGTTCTGCCTGGGAAGCGACGTGACGATCGTGCCGACGCTCTCTTCTGAAGCCACAGCAACACAGGCACGCAGCAGATCACCTGCAACAACGCGTCGGTCGACCTCGACACCGAGTTCCTCGGAACTGACCGTGTCTATGAGCCGCGCAAACTCATCGGCTTCTTCCTGGTTCCGTATCGCTGCGGGGTCGCGGTGGAGAACGAGCAAGGCAACAGCGTTCGAGTTGCGCACGAAGTACGCAGCCTCGTTGACCGCGGAAGCCCTGTCAGCCTTGGTTGCGAGCGGTACGACGACCTTGTTGCCAAAGTTGAGTGGGAACCTCGACACACCTCCCGAGAACGTGCGAACCATGTAGGCAAAGTCGGCAGCCGATCCAACAACCGTCACCTTGTCGCCAGTCAGCAGTCGCGTGTTGCCGTGCGGCACGATGAGGCTGCCATCTCGAAGGATCGCTGCGACGACCCACAGCTCTGAATGGATCTCTTTCAACGCTCTTCCCTGCACAGGGGAATCGGGAGTGATCTCGAATTCGATTGCTTCGGCACGACCCTCGGCAAATGTCGTCGACGCGAGCTTTCGCGGCTCCATTGCAATCTCCATACCCCTCGCCGCAAGTCGGGGCGGTGTGATGACGTCAACATCAAGGGCACGGTATTCGTCAACGCGGTCGAGATCCCGAACCAGTCCAATCACCTGGTCGACGCCGGCGTCCCGCGCCAAGCGTGCAACTTCGAGGTTGACGTCATCGGAGCCTGCCGACGCAACGACCGCCACCGAACTCGCCACGCCGGCCTCTCGCAACACCACGGCGCTTGACCCGTCGCCAAGGACTGTCTCGACGTCACGGATCGCTCGCACAGCATCGAGACGATCCTGATCGGTATCCACAACGACGACGCTCCAACTATCGCCGAGACGCCTGATCAGCTCGCGGGCACTTGCACCCGCACCTACCACGACAGCTCTCACCGTTCCTCCCCGCTGACACGTGAATATTGTGCATTATGCCCGGCTCGCCGCTTCATGCACCTCACTGCACATATTCGCGGTGGCTTCGGCCCTGTATCGGCCAAGTTGCGCCTGTACTTCACACCCAGTCCAACGTCCCGTGGTCGATCATTGCCCCGATGACCGATCCGTCCAATCCCATCCCGACAAGTGTGTCCACGACGGCCCCTTCGTCGAGCTTCGCCGCCTTACGTGTTGGTCCAGAGCCCGAGAAGCGAGGCGCAGATGCGGGGACAAGACCGTTTGGCGAGGAGCGCAGCGCCCCACGCGCTTGGTTGTGCGGATGTGAGGCCACCTCGTCGAGGCCGAGCACCGGGGTGACGCATGCATCGGTTCCATCGAAGATATCTGTCCACTCGTCTCTCGTACGTTGAGCAAACGCTGCGGCGAACTGCTCCCGAAGACGCCACCACTGTGTGCGATCGAAGCGGTTACCCAGATCTGCTTCGTTCAGGCCAAGCCCCCGAAGGAGCTCCGAGTAGAACTGGGGTTCGAGCGCACCGACAGCCACGAAGCGATCATCCAATGTCTGATAGCACGCGTAGAACGGTGCTCCTCCATCGAGGAAGTTGGACTGGCGCTCATCGGACCACTGGCCAGCGTTTGCAAGGTCGCGTATGGGTCCCATGAGGGTTCCGACGCCGTCGACCATTGCAACGTCGACGACGCCGCCGGTGTCCGTTGATGATCGAGCGAACAGCACGGCGAGTATCCCAGCTATGGCGAACATCGCTCCACCGCCATAGTCGGCAACCAGGTTCAGTGGCGGGATCGGCATCTCGCGTGTCCCGATCGCTGCGAGCGCTCCGCTCAGTCCTGCGTAATTGATGTCATGCCCTGCCATCGGCGCGTAGGGCCCGTCCTGACCCCAGCCAGTCATCCTGGCGTAGACGAGCGCTGGGTTGGCGTCGCACATCGGCTCGGGCCCAATACCGAGACGTTCCGCAACACCAGGTCGAAACCCTTCGACGAGGACATCGGCATGGGCGATCAGTGTGGTTGCGATCGATCGATCTTCGTCGTCCTTGAGGTTCAGGCTCAACGTCGGTCTCGGCCTGCGTCCAATCGCAGCCATGGCTGCAGGGAGGGCGTTCGCCCCACCCGCTCGTTCGACACGCACCACCGTGGCTCCGAGATCCTCCAGATAGTTGCAAACGAAGGGACCAGGGCCTATGCCGGCGAACTCGACGACGCTGAGACCGGTGAGAGGACGGCGTGTCACAATTCGCCGATCCGTCCAACGACGAGTTCGAAGAATCGTTCTGCGTCGATGTCCAACATCACCGTTGCATTCGGCTCACCGCTGTGATCGTCGACAAAGGTGTTCCCGATCGTCGCCTCATGCACCGTATCGATCGCTACATGGTGTTGCGATCCTGTGAACATCGCAGGGTCAACCAGGTAGGCGATAACACACGGGTCGTGGAGGGGTGCACCAGGTATGTCGTACTTGCCAATGTCATATGCTTCGTAGAACCTGATCATTCCGGACGCTGCCACCGCGACCGGCGACGCATAGCCCGCCAATGCCTCGACATGGCGTGGCAGCATCAGAGCCTTGTGGGTGACATCGAGAGGGAAGATGGTGAGTGGGACACCAGCCGTGAACACGATATGAGCAGCGTGTGGATCGACGTAGGCGTTGAACTCGGCAACCTCTGTGGTGTTCCCAGGCTCATCGAACGCACCCCCCATCCATACGATCTCGCGTATCTTCGAGGTGATCGACGGCTCCTTCGCAATTGCCATACCGATGTTCGTGAGCGGCCCGATCGGGCACAGCGTGACAGAACGATCCGTAGCCCTCGAACACGTTTTGACAATGTGATCCACTGCGTGGCCCTGAGCGACACCGACCAGCGAACGTGGAAGGACCGTGCCGTCGACACCGGTTGGTCCGTGTACATACTCAGCCGTCACGAGATCTCTCAGTAGCGGTCGCTCACACCCCTGGAACACTGGAACGTCTTCGCGCTCGGCGAGCGAGAGCACACCGAGCGCGTTGTCCGTGACGAGGGGCTGTGGCACATTTCCCGCAACGGTCGTCACCGCCGTCACTTCGATCTCCGGCGACGCCAACGCGAGCAAGATCGCGATGGCGTCATCCTGGCCAGGATCGGTATCGATGATGATCTGCCTCGAAGTCACGTCTCAGCACTCGTGTTTCTGCGCGTGCGTCTCTGCCCACATCGGTTGCGTCGTCTCCTCATGCCTCAGCATCGTTGTGACCGTATCGCTTCGAGCAACGGTACCCGAAGGTGATACATGGCTGGTGTGTTGACGGAACGCTAGTGGAACGCCTCTCTCTCCTGTTGTGTCAGGAAGTCGTAGATCTCCACCATGTCAGCGCCGGGGATCGTCTCAACAGGCATTGCAGCAAGCACATGCGAGTTTGGCCGAACAGAGGGCCAGGCGTATCCGTTCCATCGCTCTGCTGCGTCTTCGCTCACATATCGGCAGCACTCGCCATCAGGACACTTCGACGCAGTGTGGCGCTCGGTATTCCATCCCCTGAACCAGCGTGCATCCTCGAATCTGACGCCGACAGTGATCGCATGTGCCGGCTCGTGGGCCGTCTCGACGAAGGTAGCGCACCAGAAGGTTCCGGCTGAGGTGTCGGTGTACTGGTAATGAATGGTAAAGCGAGCGTCAGAGGTGAACGCCTGTCTCGTACCCCACTCATGGCACAGTCTCTGCCCCTCGATGGCGCCGGCGGAGTTCTTAGGGAACGGCACACCGTTGTTCGAGTATGCCTTCCAGATAATGCCCTGATCGTCAGAGCGCACGAAGTGCGTGCCGAGGTCGAGGTGCTCCGTTGCGAGATTCGTGAACCGGTGGCCTGCCATCTCATAGGACACGAAGAATCGGTCCTTGAGGTCCTCGACCGACAGGTTTCGGTCTGCTTTGGCATCGAGCAGGAAACGGCTGGCGGATGCCTCAGGCACAAGGACCGCACCAGCAAAGTAGTTGACCTCGACACGCTGACGCAGGAAGTCTCCAAAGTCTTGCGGATCCGGGTGCTCGAGAGCGAAATGGCCAAGCGTTTGAAGGATCACAGAACGAGCCTGTTTGGAGTCGAAGCTGTCACGACCATGCACGAAAATCTTCCCGTTCCTCGTATCGGTCACAGAGCGGACCGACGCAGGAATGTCCTGGGTACGGATGACCCTGAACCCGAAATGAGCTGCGAGCGCGTTCAAGTCCCCCTTCGACATCGCTCCTTGACCCGTGAAGTCGATCGCTGCGACCGCCTCGGCTGCAATCTTCTCGATCTCCGCAAAGTAGTTACCCCGTGATGTCATCTCTGCTCGTAGCTGCGCATTCGCCGCCCGTGCCTCGTCCCTGGTGAAGTTCGCTGCCGCGTCCCGACCACGAAGCTCCTCATACAACCTGACGAGGTGTTCGAGCGCCGCGTCCGGTACGCGAGAGCCGGGTCTGAAGTACGGAAGACCGAGATCGCGGTAGGCCTGGTCACGCTGCGCTCGCTCGATCATGACCTCGAGTTCGGCCCGCCGTGTCGGTGCCTCTTGGGCCAGAAGGTCAGTGGCGTCCACACCGAAGGCAATCGACAGGTCGTTGATCACACCGAGTTTCGGTTCCTTCTTGCCGTTCTCGAGCAACGACAGGTACGGAGCAGGCTTGCCGACGATCGCCCCGAGGTCGTCAAGGGTCATGTTGGACTTCTTGCGGTAGTGCCGAACACGCTGTCCGAACATCAGAGGATCGATCGTCGTCATGAAAATGCCCATCTGTCGCCAACATGCGAAAGTATAGCGTTTCTTTTATTGCAGGCTGGTCGCATAATCAGCAATTTTCGTCTTTCCTGTTGAGAGATCGAAAGGAGTGCCATGCACGACATCACGATAGAGGGACCGATGGGCCTCCACTTCTCGGACATGCTGGCTGACGACGCGCTCGAGTTCGTCGCGGATCTCCACACACGATTCAACGAAACGCGACTCCATCTCCTCGATATCAGACGGGAGCGTCAGATCCAGTTCGACGATGGCGCACCCCTGGGGTTTCTCACCTCAACAGCGAACGTGCGATCCGCCGAGTGGTCCGTTCGGCCCGCACCCCTCGACCTGGTCGACCGTCGCTGCGAGATCACGGGCCCGACCGATCGCAAGATGATCATCAACGCGTTGAACTGCGGAGCGAAGGTGTTTATGGCCGATTTCGAAGACTCGAACTCGCCAACGTGGTCGAACATGGTCGAGGGTCAGATCAACCTGTTCGACGCAATCCGCGGGCGCATCGACTTCACCAACGATCAGGGCAAGCAATACGCACTCGACACGGATACCGCGACGCTGATGGTCAGGCCCAGAGGCTGGCATCTCGACGAACACCACGTGACGATCGATGACATTCCCGTTTCGGCGTCGTTGTTCGATTTCGGGCTCTACTTCTTCCACAACGCCTCGGCTCTCATCGATCGAGGCTCTGGGCCGTATTTCTACCTTCCAAAGCTTGAGAGCCATCGCGAGGCGAGGCTCTGGAACGACGTATTCCTACATGCTCAGGACGTGCTCGGCATCGACGTCGGCACCGTGAGGGCAACGGTTCTCATCGAAACGATTCCCGCGGCATTCGAGATGGACGAGATCCTTTACGAACTGCGCGACCATTGCGGTGGCCTCAACGCCGGTCGATGGGATTACATCTTCTCCGTCATAAAGAAGTTCCGGTCCGCTGGGGTGCCAGCGCTGCCAGACAGGGCACAGATTGCTATGACCGTTCCGTTCATGCGGGCATACACGGAGCTCCTAGTCAAGACGTGCCACAAGCGAGGCGCACATGCAATGGGCGGAATGGCAGCCTTCATTCCTTCGAGGAGCAACGACGAGGTCAACCGAGTCGCGTTCGCCAAGGTCACGCAAGACAAGGAGAGAGAGGCAGGCGACGGCTGCGATGGCACGTGGGTCGCACACCCCGATCTCGTGCCGCTCGTGACCCGCATCTTCGACGACGTTCTCGGTGATGCCCCGAATCAACTGTCCAAGCAACGCGATGACGTGGCAGTCACCGTCGAAGATCTGACCGACTTCACGGTGCAAGGGGGATCGATCACGGAAGGCGGAGTCAGGCAGAACGTCGACATCGCGATCCGCTACATCGCATCGTGGCTCTCTGGCGTCGGAGCGGCGGGGATCTACAACCTCATGGAGGACGCAGCGACCGCTGAGATCTCTCGGTCCCAGATCTGGCAGTGGGTGCACTCTGCCTCGTCGACCGAGAACGGCACACGGATCACCCCCGAGCTCATCCGCAAGATCGCAGACGAAGAGACCGACCGTGTTCGCGCCGAGCTTGGCCACGCGGTCTATGACGCATCTCGCTTCGACGAAGCAAGGGCACTCTTCGAGCAGGTCGCGCTCTCTGACGAGTTCCCCGAGTTCCTGACCCTTCCTGCCTACGAGATCCTCGATGCCTGACGCAACGACACCAGGAGTGACGATGACCAACGAACACACGATCGCATCACGGGCGGCAACGATCCAACACGAGTGGGACACGAACGAGCGTTGGGTGGGGATACGCCGGGACTACTCCCCCTCCGACGTCGTCAGACTTCAGGGATCCTTCGTGGAAGAACATACCGTTGCCTCTGCGATGGCCGAGAGGCTGTGGCGCATCTTGAACGCCGAGGACTACATCAGCGCCCTCGGCGCTATGACAGGTGGCCAAGCAGTCCAGATGGTCAGGGCCGGTTTGCAGGCGATCTATCTCTCTGGTTGGCAGGTTGCTGCCGACGCGAATCTCGCCGGCTCGGTGTACCCGGACCAGTCTCTCTACCCCGCGAACTCAGCACCTGCTCTTGTACGGCGTATCAACAACGCTCTCAAACGCGCCGACGAGATCGAGTGGTCCGAAGGTGACGGCACCCGCGAATGGATGGTGCCGATTGTCGCAGATGCCGAGTCAGGCTTTGGTGGTGCACTCAACGCGTTCGAGTTGACGAAGGCCTTCATCGATGCCGGTGCAGCAGCGGTTCACCTCGAAGACCAGCTCTCGTCCGAGAAGAAATGCGGTCATATGGGTGGCAAGGTGCTCGTCCCGACGCGCCAGCATGTGAGAACCCTCAAAGCGGCTCGGCTCGCCGCAGACGTGATGGGCACACCGACCCTTGTCGTTGCGAGGACCGACTCTCTCGGTTCGACGCTCCTGACGGCGGACGTCGATGAGCGTGACCGCATGTTCACCACAGGCGAGCGCACGGCCGAGGGTTTCTACACGATCGTCAACGGAATGGAAGCAGCCATCTCGAGAGGTCTCGCCTACGCACCGTACGCCGATCTGATTTGGTGCGAGACATCGACTCCCGACCTCGAAGAGGCCGCCACGTTCGCCGAGGCAATCCACGACCAGTACCCGGGCAAGATGCTCGCATACAACTGTTCACCCTCGTTCAACTGGAAGCGTCATCTTGACGACGCGACGATCGCGACGTTCCAAAAGGAGCTCGGGACGATGGGATACCGGTTCCAGTTCATCACACTCGCGGGATTTCATGCGCTCAACGCAACGATGTTCGACCTCGCAAGCAGTTACGCGGAGCGTGGCATGGAAGCGTACGTCGAGTTGCAGGAGTCCGAATTCGCGATGGAGGCGGCCGGCTACACAGCTACGCGCCACCAACGCGAAGTTGGGGCAGGCTATTTCGACCAGGTAAGTCAGACGATCTCGGGAGGTACTGCGGCCACGCTGGCGTTGGAGGGCTCAACAGAGCAAGCCCAGTTCTACGACGGCGAGGAATGATCAGTCGAACGCAGGCATCACTTCGGCAGCGAAGAGTTCTACAGATTCGGTGGTGTACGCCGCATCGGGGAAGTAGATGATTGCATACCCCATGCCAGCTACTTCGTAGGCCTTCAGCATCTCAACGATCTGATCAGGCGTTCCGACCGCTGCGCCTATCCCACCGAACAGCCGATCGATCGCCAGTGCGGGGTCGTCGAGCACGGTGCTGAATCGAGTTCGCATCCGTTCGATGCTCGCCGTCACCTCTGCCTCGTCTGTGCCGATGGCCACGTTGAGGTTCGTGGACCTCGTGATCGTTGTGAAATCCCGTCCGATTCGATCGCAGTGCTGTTCAAGAACCGACGACTTGTGGCTGAACGAGTCGAGTGTTCCCCCAAAATTCGTGTAGTCGGCGTACCTCGCGGCCGTCCGAAGCGTAAGTTGCTCTCCTCCACCGGCGATCCAGAGTGGGATCATCGGCTCCTGGACCGGCTTCGGCTGGCAGATGGCACCTTGGACGGTGTAGTGCTTCCCGTCGAATGTTGCCTCCTCCTCGGTCCACATCGCTCGCATGATCTGGATCGCTTCGTCAAGTTCGCCGAGGCGGACGGACGGCTTCGGGAACGGGTATCCGTAGGCCACATACTCCTCTTCGTACCACCCGCCGCCAATGCCCATCTCGAGACGTCCGTTCGAAATCACGTCGATCGATGCTGCTACTTTTGCGAGATACGAGGGTTGCCGATACCCGTTGCAGGTACACATCTGCCCGAGGCGGATGGTGTTGGTGACCCCGGCGAGCGCAGCCATGAGCGTCCATGCCTCGTAGGTCGCCTCCTGCGTTTGTACGGGCACGGTGTGGAAGTGGTCGTACACCCACGCCGAGCTAAACCCGAGAGACTCGGCGCTCCTCGTCGTTGCGACCATCGTGTCCCAGTGCTCGGCTGTGTCGATACCTGCGAGGTCGAGTCGCCAGCCCTGTGGGATAAATGTTCCGAATTGCATCATTTTACGTATCGCTCAATGCTCGGAATTCGACGTACCGAACCCTGTGGGATAAATGTTCCGAATTGCATAATTTTACCCTACTGCGATCGCCCAACGTCGGCGTTCACTGCGTTGAGCGATGTGAGAACGCCGTTCGTCATTGACGTGAGCAGCTCCTTGGCACGATCCGGAGGCACGCGTCCGGCGTCCGAGTCGTCATCGAACGAGTTGATCAGCCAGAAGCACGACCTCGCGACGATTCGGGCATCGTCGAGTCCTAGGTGTGGGTTGCACGCGACGATCGCCATCGCCCAAGCATCCTGATATGTGACATCGTTTCGCCTCGCTTTCACTTGGTAGTCCTCAGGGAGTGAACGAAGCTCGTGCAGCAGAAGCGTGGTCGCTGCACGATGATCAACGACGAATCCGACATGTGTCTCCACGAGCAGTTCGAGTGCCTCACGGGGTGGAAGTAGGGCGGCGGCCTGGATGCTGTCACGCAAGATCAACCAAATTCGGTCGAACACCACCATGAGGATCTCGTCCTTACTCGAAAAGTGGCGGTATATCCCTGGTCCTGTGATCCCTGCGGCTGCGCCAATGTCGTCGATGCCGGTGGCGTGGAATCCGTTTCGATGGAACAGGGCCGTTGCAGCAGTGACGATCTGCTCTCGGCGCACTTGCCCGCGCCGCGTCGCAGAACCTTGAGGGATGCCGTCCGAGGCCTGTGTCACGAGGTCACACCCCTATCGAGGCACCGAGACGATCCCGATAACTGCCGACGGATCCGAGAAGGAGCGCCGTCGACTTCGCTCGCTTGAAATAGAGATGTGCGTCGTGCTCCCAAGTGAAGCCTATGCCGCCGAGAACCTGAATCGTGTCACCTGCGACCCTCACGTATGCATCAGAGCAAACGGACTTCGCGAGTGGCACAGCGATCGACGCCTCAGATGGATCCTCAATCGACCGCGCAGCGTGCCAAGCAACAGATTTCGCATGCTCGACCGCTACGAGCATGTTCGCACAGGTGTGCTTGACAGCCTGGAAGGAACCGATAGCTCTCCCGAACTGATATCTCGTCTTGGCATGGTCGACGGCGATCTCCAGGCAACGCTGGGCGCCTCCAACCTGCTCCTGCGCGAGCGCCACGACGCCAACGTCGAGTGCCAGCCGAACAGCTTCGGGATGTGCGGCTTCACCCAGATATGCGGCTGCTGCCACACGCACGCCGCTCAACACGACCTCTCCGAGTGGGCGAGTAGCGTCCAGAGACGGTGTTGCGAGCACGGTGACACCGTCAGCTTCAGCGTCAATGGCAAACAGTCCAACGCCGTCCCTGACGCGTGCGGTGACGATGAATAGGTCTGCATTCGGAGCATCGGTGACGAAACGCTTGGTCCCACCAATCACCCACCCACCGTTGTCGGGCTGGGCAACCGTTCCAATATCGGTGAGGTCCACGCTGTGGGCATCCTCGAAGACTGCAAGGGTCGCGATCGTCTCCCCAGACGCTATGGACGGGAGGAATGCTGCCTTCTGATCTTCCGATGCTGCCTCCAGGATCGCAGTCGACGCAAGCAACGAGGAGAGGAGCGGTGATGGTGTCACCATCCGGCCGAGCTCCTCGAACACGACCGCCATCTCGGCGAGCCCGCAGCCGGCACCACCAAAGACCTCTGGGATGGTGAGACCGATGACGCCCATCTCAGCAAGACCCTCCCATGCCGTCTTGTCGAACGCATCGAGCGTGAGAGACATATCACGAACCTTGTCGAGACTCGTGTGCTCTTCGAGGAATGCACGAAGTGTGCTCGCGAGCATCGACTGTTCTTCGCTGCGTTGAAACGTGATTGCATCAGCCACGTGGGACCTCCTTCCATGGAATCTCCTTGTCGACCCGAGGTTCTCCTGGGAGGCCCAACACTCGTTCGCCAAGAATGTTGCGCATGATCTCTGATGTGCCACCCTCGATGCTGTTGGCACGAGCCCGCAAGAACTGTCTCTGGGGGCTCATGACCCGCTCAACCTCCCGAGTGTCGTAGGTGGTCGCTTCGAGTGTGTAGCTCTCTGGGATGGTTGCGCCTTCGAGTCCGAGCATCGAAACAGTGAAGGATGTGACCTCTTTGTTCAGATCGGCCCACGCGAGCTTCCCTGTCGATCCTTCAGGTCCAGGCACACCTGCCTCCATCGCCTCGGTGGCTCGAAGCGTCGTGAGACGGAGTGCCTCGACCTCTCCCCATAGCCGAACCAACTCACGCCTCGTCGCCTCATCGCGAGAGCCGGACGTCTTCCACGTCTGTATTGCTACACCAATGGCACCGTGGTTTCTCGGTACTGTGTTGCCGCCAATGGCTACCCGCTCGTTCATCAGCGTTGTCATCGCCACCCGCCAACCGGCACCAACGTCGTCGATCCTGAAAGTGTCGGGGATCCTGGCGTCGTCGAAGAACACCTCGTTGAACTCCGCTTCACCCGTGATCTGGTACAGAGGCCGAATGTCGATCCCCTCTGCCTCCATGTCGACGATGAAGTAGGTGAGTCCCTTGTGCTTTGGCTGATCGGGGTCCGTTCGCGCCACGAGCATCCCCCACTTGGCGAGGTGGGCGAGTGTGGTCCACACCTTCTGGCCGTTGACGACCCATTCGTCACCGTCCTTGACCGCACGGGTCGATAGACCGGCAAGATCCGAGCCTGCGCCAGGCTCGGAGAACATCTGGCACCAGATCTCGTCCATGGTGAACATCGGGCGCAGCCAGCGAGTCATCTGTGCTTCCGTTCCGTGTGCAGCGAGTACACCAGACCCCATGCCGATGCCGAGAACGTTCGCCAAACGATTCCAAGTCGGCGCACCCGCTTCTGTGAGTCTTCTCGCAATAGTCTCGCGGTGCTTGGGTGACACGCCGAGGCCACCGTGGCCGACTGGAAAGTCCACGAACGCTAGGCCTGCGTCAAACTGGGCGCCCCAGAACAACTTGGTGTCGGTGGCATCGGGTGGGAAGTCGGCGAGTAGTCGGTCGATGGCTTCCTCGACGACCCCTGCGTCGTGTGTTGTGTCTGTCACGTAGATATCTCCCGGTGTGTGCGTAGCTGTTGCGACTACGCAGTTGGTGCCATTACCGCAAGGGTCAAGATATCCGCCACGAGCGCTGGAGTCTGTTCTCCCTCGATCTCGACCACGATGTTGGAGGTCATGAGGTATTGGCCCGAGGACCGCTCCCTGACCTCCTTCAGTGTCGAGACCGCCCTGATGTTCGAGCCGACTCGTACCGGAGCGAGAAAGCGCACCTTGTCGCTGCCGTAATTGATAAGCATCGCTGCACCCTCAGGAACGATTGAGGCGTTCCCCGTGAGGTGGCTCAGCATCGACAAGGTCAAGAAACCGTGAGCGATCGGTCTGCCGAATGGTCCGGACGCGGCAGCGTCGCCTTCGACGTGAATCCACTGATTGTCCAGCGTGGCGTCGGCGAAAGCATCGATTCGAGCCTGGTCCACGGTGAACCAGTCGGACCGCCCTATCTCGGTGCCGATGTACGAGGAGAGTTGATCGATGGGAACGGTTGTCATGGCATCCTTCTCTCGCTACTTGTGAACGGCAGTTTACTCGGCATACTCCTCCGTAGGTCGACCGAAGATGGCAGTATCACTCCTGAGCGATCAGAGGACATCCTTGGACATCAGAGAGAAAGTCGTCGTCATCACGGGCGGCGCCGGCGGTATAGGCGCTGCAATGGCGAAACGGTTCGCAGACGGTGGCGCGGGAGCGGTCATAGTCACCGACGTTGATGCAGAGGGAGCAGCCGCGGTTGCCAGTGCGGTCCACGGCGAAGCCATGGCACTCGACGTGACAAACGAGGACCAAACGCGCTCCGTCGTCCAACACGTGGAATCGACGTATGGGCGGATCGACCTCCTCTGCTTGAACGCTGGGATCCCAACCGACGGGTCGGTCGATGCAACGAACGCCGACTGGCAGAGAACCTGGGATGTGAACGTCATGGCGCATGTGTACGCGACACGCCACGCGCTCCCTGGGATGCTCGCTCGCGGCGACGGCTACATACTGACGACGGCATCCGCCGCGGGGCTGCTCACCAACATCGGAGCGGCACCGTACTCCGTTACGAAGCATGCAGCGGTCGCTCTCGCCGAGTGGATCGCCGTCACCTACGGTGACCGGGGCATCAAGGTCTCCTGCCTCTGCCCGCAGTTTGTCGATACCCCGATGCTCGAGGCCTTTGGTGGCCACACGCTCGAGATGCAGACGTGGGTGAGGGAGAACGCGATCACCGCCGAGGATGTGGCGGAAGCCGTCGTTCAGGGGATCGCAGAAGAGCGGTTCCTGATCCTCCCCCACGCAGTGGTCGGTGAGTACTTTCAGCGAAAAGCGAACGACTACGACCGGTGGCTCGTAGGGATGCGGAAGCTACAGGCCTTCGTGGTGCCCGACGCCTGACGGGTCGCTAATACTCAGGACGACCTTGCCCATCGCACGACGCGAGGCGAGCATGTCGAACGCCTCCCTGTACTCGGCGAGAGGGTACACGTTGGTGATGCGGGGGCTGAGCGAGCCGCTTGCCAACATGTCGAAGATCGCCGAACGGTTCGCATCATTGACCTCCGGCTCGTGCTGAACGAACGACCCCCACCACACTCCGACGATCGAGGCACCCTTGAGCAGCGGAAGGTTGAGTGAGATCTTGGGAATGTCTCCCGCGGCAAACCCGATCACCAAATACCGTCCCTTCCAAGCAATGGAGCGAAGCGCCCGCTCGGACAGGTCCCCTCCCACCGGATCAAAGACCACATCGACGCCGCGGCCTCCCGTGAGCGTCTTCACCTGATCTTTGAGATTCTCCTCCGAGTAGTTGATGACCGAATCCGCACCAAGGGAACGACAGAAGTCGAGCTTGGCCGCAGTGCTCGCCGCTGCAATCACGGTGGCGCCCATGGCTTTGCCAAGCTCAACTGCCGCGGCTCCAACGCCACCGGCTGCGCCGAGTACGAGCAGGGTCTCACCTTCTCGAAGGTTGGCTCGTTGCACCAGAGCGTGATACGACGTTCCGTACGCCAAGATGAGTGACGCAGCGGTAATGAAGTCGACACCGTCCGGGATCTGCGTCGCTGCGTCGGCATCGATGACCCATTGGTCCGCAAACGCACCCGTTGCCCCGACGGCAGCTACCCGATCGCCAACCTGGTGGTGTTGGACGCCCTCGCCCACCTCCGAGACCACACCTGCACCTTCGGCGCCAGGCGTAAACGGAGGATCAGCCTTGATCTGGTACAGGCCCTGAACCACGAGGAGATCGGGAAAGTTGAGGCTGGCTGCACGCATCGCGATACGTATCTGACCCTTGCCGACCTCCGTGTCTGGTATGTCTACGAGTTCAAGGTTCGTGAATGGACCGAGCTCGACACAGCGAACCGCCCGCATCACGCAACCTCGAACAGGCCGGCAGCTCCCATCCCTCCGCCGACGCACATGGTCGCAACGACGTATCGGGCCCCGCGTTTCTTCCCTTCGATCAGGGCATGCATAACCATTCGCGCACCGGTCATCCCGTACGGATGGCCAATCGAGATGGCACCGCCATGGACATTGAGCTTCTCGTTGGGAATCCCCAGCTGGTCACGGCAGTAGATCACCTGAACGGCGAACGCTTCATTCAGTTCCCACAGATCGACGTCGTCCATCGTGAGACCAGTGTTCTCGAGCAACTTGGGTACGGCGTACACGGGGCCGATTCCCATGATGTCTGGGTCGACGCCGGCGACAGCCATGCCCCGGTAGTAGCCAAGTGGCTCCAAACCGCGCTGCTCTGCAAGCGCGGCATCCATCACGACCGTGGCAGCGGCACCGTCTGAGAGTTGGCTCGCATTCCCCGCTGTGATGGTCCCACCAACGGTTACAGGTCCGAGACTTGCAAGGCCCTCAACCGTGGTCGACGGCCTGTTGCCTTCGTCCTTGCTCAGGGTCACTTCTTCGTATGTCGACGCACCAGTCTCGCGGTTCACGAGCATCTTGGTAGCTGTGACGGACACGATCTCCTCGTCGAACGCACCTGCCTCCTGGGCTGCGGCGGTACGCATCTGGGACTGATAGCCGTATGCGTCTTGCGCCTCTCTCGAAATCTCGAATCGCTCAGCGACCACGTCCGCCGTTGCGATCATCGGCATGTAGGCAGCTGGATGCTTCTCGATGAGCGCTGGATCTATCATTCTCCACGTGTTCGTGTGCTCGTTTTGTGCGAGCGATATCGATTCGACGCCACCGGCAATCACGATGTCCATGCCGTCGCACATGACTTGCTTGGCCGCTGTTGCGATCGCCATCATGCCTGAGGAACATTGACGATCGATCGTCATGCCGCTCACGGACGTAGGAAGGTCCGCCGCGAGCGCGCTGAGACGACCGATGTTCGGGAACTGTGTGCCCTGGGTCATGGCGCATCCCATGATCACATCATCGACTTCTCCCGGTTCGACGCCGCAGCGCTCAACCGCGGCCCTGATCGGAACCGCAGCAAGGCTCGGAGCTTCTAGGTTGTTGAAGGCGCCGCGATATGCCTTGCCGATGGGCGTCCTCGCAGCCGATACGATGACCGCTTCCTTCATATTGCCCTCCTCAGTCCGAGATCTGTGCGCCTTCCATGGCTTTGCCGAGGAACTTCATCGACTGTTCCCCTCCAGCGGTGAACTCCTGCTGTCCCGCCGGGTCGAGGATGTCGTCCATCCTGGCCTGAATCGTCTCAGGGGTTCGGTCCTGTTCCTCTAGCCAGATGCCGTCGGTCTCATAGATCCTCACTGCAGCAAAACCGCCCGCACCCGCGGCAAGGATGATGCCGTTGGGCGCGTCCTTCGACACGAGGTACACCACAGCCGGCGTTACCTCCTGTGGGCGTAGAAGTTGCTTGGCCTCCTCCGGCAAGAGATCGTCTGTCATGCGAGTGTGCGCTACCGGTGCAAGTGCGTTGACTCGAATGTCGTACTTACCGCCCTCGGCCCGCAGTGTGTTCATGAGTCCGACGATGCCGAGCTTCGCTGCGCCGTAGTTCGCTTGGCCGAAATTCCCGTACAAACCGGAGGACGACGTCGTGACGAGAATCCTGCCATACCCACGATCGCGCATCAGGCCCCACACCGCCTTTGTGCAGATGGCTGTGCCCCTCAGATGGACGTTGACGACCATATCGAAATCGGCCCGCTCCATGTTGGCGAACGTCTTGTCCCTCAAGATCCCTGCGTTGTTGATCAGAACATCCACACGACCCCAGCGATCCACGGCTTCCTCGACCATGGCTTCCACGGCCCCTGGATCGGTGATGTCTGCACCGCTAGCCATGGCTTCGCCCCCGGCGGCAACGATCTCTGCAACGACTGTCTCGGCAGCTGTGAGCGATGCGCCGGTACCGTCGCGTGCGCCACCGAGGTCGTTAACGACAACGCGTGCGCCACGCGCACCAAGGGCCAATGCGTGTGAACGTCCGAGACCTTGGCCTGCCCCGGTAACGATTGCAACCTGTTCATCGAACGTGATCATGTTTCCTCGATTGTTATCCGCCGTTCACTTATTGTAGGGGTGCCTCAAGCTGCTATTTGTAGAGATAGCCGCCGTCGATCGTGATCGTATCCCCCGTGTGCCACCGCGAGGCGTCAGAGGCGAGATACACGGCGATCCCAGCGAAGTCCTCCGGTCTCCCCCATCGGCCGAGCGGAATCCTCGGCTTGACCGTGGCTTCGAAACGATCACCCTCTATGAAGCCGTCCGTCATGCCGGTGACTACCCATCCAGGAGAGATCGCATTGGCTCGGATCCCGTACTTGCCGTATTCGACCGCGATGCCCTGAACCACAGCTCGAACTCCTGCCTTGGTGGCTGCGTAGTGTTCACCCCTAGGGAAACCCATGTCTGCAGATACCGACGATGTCGCGACCAGCGAGCCCGACCCGCGGGGTTGCATGTGCCTAATTGCTTCGCGGAACGTCCAGAAGACACCGTCGACGTTCACCTTGAATAGTCCGCGCCACTCTTGTGTGCTCATCTCGTGGAACGGAGTGGCTCCTGCTCCTGCGCCGGCGTTTGCGAACACCGCGTCGACCTGTCCGAATGCGTCGAGCACCGCCGCGAAACCGTCGATGACCGCCTGTTCGTCTGCAACGTCGACCCCCATCGCAACGGCGTCTCCGCCCAGCCGCTGCACACGCTCAAGGGCGGTGACGTTGCGGTCCTCGTTTCTGCCCCAGATCGCGACCCTTGCGCCTGCGGCTTGAAGACCCTCAGCCATTGCAAGCCCGATGCCGCTGTTTCCCCCTGTGACAAGGGCCACCTTTCCCGTGAGATCGAACGGGTTACCCATGACTAGATCCTCCCGAATACGCGTAGGTGACGCATCCTAGGACTGAACAACCACGAGTTTCTGAGAACCCGTTGTACCGTTCAGGCATGTCCAAATCGGTTGTACTCGTTGGATTGGCCTTAGCCCTCGTGGCCGCAGCATGTACGTCGACGCGACCGCTGCCGCCAGAGTTCACAGAGACGACGATCACCGCAACCACCTTGCCTGACGGCTCGGGTGTCTCCACGACAACGCTGACACTCCCCCCACCCGAAGAGCAGGAGGTCGGCACGGTCGTGTCCGTCACAGACGGTGACACGCTCTCGATGATCGTCAAGGGAGCAACTGTCGAAGTGCGGCTCGAGGGTATCAACGCCCCGGAGCGGACGGAGTGCTGGGGCTCTGAAGCCACGGCACTGATGCTCTCGCGCCTCTCCGGCAAGGAGCTCGTCCTCGTTTCCGGCGAGAACGACACAGACCAATTCGGGCGACTGCTTCGCGATGTGTACCTCGAGACAGCAGATGGGCCCGAGTTCATAAACGCAACGATGGTGGCTGAGGGAAACGCAGTTGCTGTCCAGAACGGTGGACCGAACGAGGCGATGCTCAAGGCCCTCGAGGCGAGAGCGTTCCAGTCAGGTAAGGGTATGTGGGGAACCTTGGTCTGCGGCGACGAAGAGGCACTCAAGGCGGACCGTCCTGTCGTGCGAGTGTCCGACATCCAGTTTGACCCGCCAGGTCCAGACGAGGACGCGCTCGATCAGGAGTACGTGACGATTGTGAACGAGGGTTACGGTCGTGTCTCCCTGTCCGGTTGGACGCTTCGCGACGAAAGTTCGTCGAACCGTTTCACGTTCCCGAGCGGGGTGATGCTGTCGCCTGGTGATTCAGTGACCGTGGTGACAGGCTGTGACGGCGGACCTCCCGACAGTCTCAACTGGTGCTCAGACACGCCGGTGTGGTCGAACGGGGGTGACACGGTCATCGTGTCTGACACGCTTGGTAACGCAGTGATCTGGTTCACCTATACAGGTGTCGACGGGTAGGCCCCGGCGTTCACAATCGGCGACTGACGCTTTTCATCTCCATGAACAACCGCAGATAGTCCGGACCGCCTGCCTTGGCGTTGCTCCCAGACATGTTGAATCCGCCAAAGGGCTGGATGCCGACGAGTGCTCCGGTGATTTTTCGGTTGAGATATAGGTTTCCGGCATGGAAATCTTGCTTTGCCCGCTCGAGTCGTTGCTCGTCGTTGGAGTACAGGCCACCGGTGAGGCCGAACTCGGTGCCGTTGGCAACGTCCATCGCTTCGTCGAAGTCCTTGACCGTGATGACCGACAGCACGGGCCCGAAGATCTCGTGCTGGGCGAGGCGAGCGTTCGGATCGACACCGTCGAAGATTGTCGGTTCGATGTAGTAGCCGCCATCTCTATCAATCGCGTGACCACCCACGACGAGGGAGGCCTCATCGATGCCTGCAGCGATCTCGGCAAGGATCGAGGCGTGCTGTGCGGCAGAGATAACCGGACCAACCGGGTGGTTCTCGACCGCTGGACCGACAACCAGCTCTGAGGTGATGTTCACGACCTTGTCGAGGAGCTCATCATGGACCGAGTCCAACACGATCAACCGAGAGCACGCCGAGCACTTCTGCCCCTGGAACCCAAATGCGGAGCGAACGGCGTCGACAGCTGCGGCGTCGAGGTCACACGTGTCGTCGACGATGAGGCCGTCTTTGCCACCCATCTCCATGTATGCGCGCTTGAGCCACCGCTGGCCATCGTGGACCTTTGCGGAGCGCTCAGCTATCCGGAGCCCTACTTCCTTGGAGCCGGTGAAGTTGACGAATCGTGTGCGCGGGTGATCCACCAACGCATCTCCGATGACCCCGCCGGAGCCGGGAAGATAGTTCACCACTCCTGGAGGTAGACCGGCCTCTTCGAGGACCTTCATGAACTCCCAGCCGATGAGCGGTGTGTTTGATGCCGGCTTGAGTACAACCGTGTTTCCCGCTGCGACAGGCCCGACAGCCATACCGACCAATATCGCGAGCGGGAAGTTCCACGGTGGAATGGCAATGCCTACACCGATCGGTTGGAGCCATGACTCGTTCGATTCGCCTGGATAGGTGTACACCTCGACAGGCTCGTCGAGTCGCAGAGCCTGGTGTGCGTAGTACCTGCAGAAATCGATCGCTTCAGCAACATCCGCCTCGGCCTCTGCCCAGTTCTTCCCCGCCTCGAATGTCTGCCAGGCCGCGAATTCCAGCGTTCGCTCAGCGATCACGTCACCAACCCGGTGGATGAGTGCGGCTCGCTCGCTCGCCGGCCGCCTCGACCAGTCACCGAAAGCATCCCAGGCGGCATCGATCGCTCGTCCCACATGCTCGATCGTCGCCGCTGCCGACGTGCCAACGATCTGGCTCGGTGCCGATGGGTTCAGCGATTCGATGGATGCATCCGTGTCGATGTGCTCGCCTGCGATCACGAGCATCGCTCGCTCACCCAGCTGTGACTCCACATCGACGATGGCTTCGCGATATCGATCTGCGTTGACTGATTGAGTGAAATCGGTGTAGGGCTGTGTTCGGTACGGGCTCAACACGATGTCTCCTGGGTCGGACGTCTTGGCTTCTAAGGCTACGCCGTGAGCGAGCGTGACCGAAAACGTGCAAGGGAATCTCATGACGAAACCCTGAAGTCGACCGAAAAACGCGCCGATAAGCCATAGGTGCAACAGCAAGTACTCGTCATTGAAGACTCGGCGTCGGTCAGAAGGCTGATTGAAGTGTGCCTTCGTGTCCTCGGCATCGACGTGACCTCGGCGGTCGACGGCACGGCAGGTCTTGAGGCGATACGCGCAGAGCGTCCTGATGCCGTGGTACTCGACATCGGTCTCCCAGGCCTCGACGGCTGGGAAGTCCTGCGCCAACTTCGCTCCGAACCAGACACCGCAGACCTCAAAGTTCTGGTTCTCACGGCACACGCACAGCCTGAAATGGCTGATCGTGCGGCAAAGGGTGGAGCCGATGCATTCATGACGAAGCCCTTCCGTCCGCTCGACCTGCGTGTACAGGTGGAGAAACTCCTCGCCAACTGACATCCCGACGCAGGTTGGGGACGATCTGGTGCGTAGGCTTACACCATGCCGACGGCCCTTCTGATCGCGAATCCTTCCGCGTCGCAGTTCACCGGCGGCCTCTATCGCCAGGTTGTTGCCTCCCTCAAGTCGGATTTTGACCTCACCACGGCGTGGCCTGTCTCTGCACTTCAAACAGGCGTCACCACACGGGAAGCTGCGGCCTCTGAGATTGACATCGTGTTCGCCATGGGAGGCGACGGCGTTGCACACCACGTCGCGAACGCACTCGTTGGGTCGCGAACCGCACTCGGTCTCATACCTGCAGGGACGACGAACGTCCTCGCACGAATACTCGGCGTTCCGATGAAGCCGCGAGTCGCCGCGGATGTAGCAGCAACGTTGGTCCCGACGCCGACGAGGATGGTCCGCGTCGAGGCCGAGACGGACCACGGGCTCATCAGGCGATACGCAACGTTCTCCCTCGGCATGGGATTCGACGCAGACATCGTCAAGATCGCCGAGGCACGACCATTCGCCAAGTCGCGCTTCGGAGGCGTGCACTACGCCACTACCGCGATGACACGCCTTGTGTCGAGTTGGCGAACCGAGATACCGAATCTGCGCATCGAATGTGACGGAGAACGTTTCGATGCCGTGGTCGCGATGACCCAGGTACACAACCCGTACACCTACTTCGGCCGAGTACCCCTGCACCTCACACCGGATCCGCCGGTCGGCATCGCGACGCTTGCGGCCAACAATCTTGGCGTGAGGAAGGCAGCCGAGATCTTCGGTCGAGCGGTTCTTCGTAGGAGGCACCGTGAAGCGACGGGCACCCATCTGTGGACCGACTATGAACATCTCGTTGTGGACGCAGAGCCGAAGACCCCGTTCCAGGCTGACGGGGAGCTCCTCGGCTACGCGTACCACCTCGAGGTGGTGCCACATGACGACGCCATCTTGGTGCTAAGACCCGGGCGAAGCTGACCTAGTCGGCCTTGGCCTGACTGATTTCGCTTGCAGGTGACTGCACAATCACGTTCAGATACCCGAACGGGATCTCGATGCCCTCGTCGTCGAGTCTCGACTTCACACGCTTGAGGAACTCACGTTTGACGGCCCACCGCTCCTCAGGTGCGAGCGTCATCACGAGACGAATCACCACAGACGAGTCAGCGAGCTCGTTGACGCCGAACATCTCTGGCTCCTTCAGGAACTTCTTGCGCCACTTCGGATCTTCCGCCAATGTTTTGGCTTCGTCGAGCATCACTTCCATTGCGTGATCAATATCCGTATCGTACGAGACGGGGATGTCGGCCACGTATCTGGCGAAGTCGGGCGTCCTGTTCGAAGCAACCTGGATCTGCCCATTCGGTACATGGTGGACGTTGCCTTCGAGATCTCGGAGCACCGTCGTGCGCAGCTTGATCGATTCGACCGTTCCAGAGACCTCGGCGATCGTCACCACATCGCCGATCGAGTACTGGTTCTCGAGCAGTATCAAGAACCCGGCGATCACATCTCGCACGAGGTCCTGGGCCCCGAAACCAACAGCGAGGCCGACGGTCGTACCTATGGCGATCAGGGGTGACATCGGCATCCCCCAGATGCCCATGATCGTGAGCACCACGACAAACCACACGATGATGCTGGCGATGATCTTGACGACGTCGGTGAGCGTGGCGAGCCGTTGCCCACGCTCTCTGTCAGCCTGAGCTTCCGATGAGGTCAGTTTGGCGTCGATTCGTGCGTTCCAGCGGTCGAGGAACCTTCGAACGATCGCAAGGAGAATGATGGCGCCAATGATCGTGCCGAGCGTGACGGCCATCTCGGAACCCTTGTCGTTCCATATTTCAGATAGGAAGTTACTGATCGCTTCACCCACGATGATCCCTCGCTATCGACTGATGAAATGCGTACGCCTCGACGCCCAACGATACGAACGTGGCGGCTGTAAGCGCAGCACGGTCTGCCGCTTCGTCATCGACCGCGCATCGGACAGCCTCTCTGCAGGCCTTCCATGCATCCTGCGCCACAGAGCGAAGGTCCAAGGCTGCTTTCGTCAGCGCCGTCGCCTTCAGATCGAAGCGGCCGCTGAGCGCATCCTCGAGATGGGCGACATCGAGCGATCCGGACGCGACTGTGCACACCACCTCAGCTCCAAGGTACCCATCCCGCTCGAGGAGAACTTTGAGGCTCGTCGCAACAGTGGCAGCGTGCGAGCCAAGACGATCTCGGTGGTTCAACACGAAGATGAACTGGTCGCGGTACGCGACGAGCTGTTGCAGGAACTCGCGATGCACGGAGGGATCCGCGTATTTCTCTGGGTGAAACACCCACACCACGGCGTCGACTCTTGGCAGCACCCGTTCAACGATGTGGCGGTGTGCTGCCTCGATGCTGTCGAAGTCTGGCAGGTCCACGAACACCGTCGATGCGACATGCTCGGAGCGCACGACCTTCTCGATGGAGAGATCTGCAATCAGCGCGCTGAGATCAACGTCGCCATCTTGAGGAATGACTGCAACGGCAGCGCTCGTTGTCGGTCGTACGACGCCAACGTCCACGACCTGTGCCGACACCAGCGCGTTGAGGAGAGACGACTTCCCCGACCCAGTCCCACCGGCGAGCGCCACGACGAGGTACTCCCCGAGAAACCCTGTCCTACGTCGCACACGTCTCGCGATGTGCGCGATCGAGCGGCGGTCCTCCCCATCGAGCACGCCCTCCGAGCGAGCAACGGCTACATCAGCCAGGTCGAGTAGTTGGATCAGATCAGGCATCGAGTTGCCAGTCGACATTCAGCAGCTCTGCGGCTGCGAGCAGGGCGCCCGGCTGATATTGACCAATCTCTGTCAACGTGTCGAGCCATGCAACACGACGCCCCTCGACGAACCCTGAGACGACGCCGAGGAGGTCATCGCGGGCAGACGTCACTACGCCAAGCCTGTGCTTCCCCATTGTCCGAAGGTATCGCCTCGGAAGGACCACGTCACCGTTGATCGCCGACTTCCAGCTGAGGTGGTCGATGAGTTGCTCCGCTGACCCACGACGCCATCTGATCGATGCGGCCTCACAATGGTGGACGCTGCAGCGATCCCGCCACACATCGAGGTCGTGACGCAACGCCGAGTCGTCCCATGGTCCGAGACGCTCCAGGATCTGTCGAGCAAACGGCGACGCGCAGGTCGCTACGACATCGTTGTCGCTGTCACGAATGTGCTTGGCCACCTTGTCAAGAAGGGCTTGGCGAGTTGCAACCCATGTGTCGTGGACCGAAAGACCCGCCATTGCCCTGTCAATGCCGACCATGCGACCAACGGCGTCGCGCACCACACCGATCTCCCCTCCACCCTTCGTGACAGCGCCGGCAATATAGCGCGCAGCTGATATTGCGGACCGAGCCATGATCGCTTTTGAGGATCTCTCCGGATTGGCTGCTACACCAGCAGCCAGCTCGTCTCGAAGATGCGCTCCGTCGGTGGCTCCCTCAGGGACGACGAGCGGCTCTACGTTGAACACTGCGCGCACCGAGGTGACGAGGTTCGCCAGATCCATCGAGTCCACGGGAGCGCGATTGAGGACCACGAGGGCGTCGCGGTCTGATACTTCGCTCCAGAGGGAAGCAACCGACGCGTCCGCGTACCGGCCGGGAGACACGACAACAACCACACGGTCAGCATGTACAAGGGCTGACATGACACCTTCCGGCTGGTGTTCCCAACTCGGCGTGTCAATGCAGACGAGGCCAGACGGCGCATCAGGTGCAACGACGAAACGGCCATCGAAGTCTCTGAGGGTGTGCGGCCGGGACCCAGACACAACCGGCTGCAACGTCGTGGGCCGGATGAGCCCCTCAGCTGAGGCGGCCATGCCGACGAACCTATTGAACACGAAGGAGCGCCCGGAACCGGACGGACCGACGAACACCACGAGTGCGTCGCCACTTATCCCGTCATCGATCACGTCGAGCGATACCAGCGCATCCCTCAGGACCGCCTGACAGTCGCTGTTCAGCAGAACGTCAGGCACCTCATGAAACGCGTGACGAAGGGCATGTACGGAATCCACTACAGAGATTCCAGCAGATCTTGGTCGTTGCGGGTCTGATTCACGCTTCTAGACCGGAGAACAGGTGGGTTTCAAGGGGATCCCATACGCCTCTCGTATAGAGCACCTCGAAGTCCTCCCATGGATACACGACTTCTACGACCTCGGTCGGAACCGCGAACCAGAACCCGTCAGGGTCGACCTGCGTGCGGTGGGAACGCAGTGCGTCTCTTGCCGTCTCGGTGTATCCCGTCACGTCGAATCGCATGAGCCTTCTCTCAGGGACGTTGTAATCGGCAACACGTTCGAGCCACGCTCCGAACGGTGACTCACCTGTCCTCTCAATCATCGCCTCGTGCAGTGCCCGAATCCGTTCGCCTGAGAACACAGGGGCATACAGCTTTTCGATCTGCCACGGATCCCCCGCCTCGCGATAGCGGTCAGGACTTGCCGCTGCTGCAACCAATTCCAGCGTGAGCTCATGGATGCGGAGATGATCGGGGTGCGGGTAGAACTCGTGGGAGTCATACCCCAGAACCACTGCCGGCTTCTCGCGGCGGATGACTTCGACCACTTTGCCGAGAACGGATTCGAGGCTTTGATTGCAGAAAGCGTCCGGTCGCCTGTTGTCTGCCGAATCGGGCATGCCAGAGTCGCGGTATCCCAGCATGACGACCTCGTCGTATCCGATGGTCTTGGCTGCCTCCATCAGTTCGCGCGTGCGTATCTCAGGGAGCCTGCTCGCAATGTTTGGATGATCCATTGCGGCGTTGAGGATGTCACCAGCTTCTCCACCCGTGGCCGTGACGAGCACAGCCCGAACACCCTCGTCGACCAGGCGGGCGACCGTGCCTGCGCCCTTCGAGGACTCATCGTCTGGATGCGCGTGGAGGGCGAGGATCGTGTGGGGCATGACGGCGAGTATGGCGCACGTACGGGTCGTACTGTGCGCCAGCTGAAGGTGCACACCACCAAGAGCGTCGTGCCACGCAACCTCAGGTGGCGATCTATGTCAAGATTGACACAGCAGCTGATCCCTCTGAGCAGTCGTCGAGCAGCGGGCACCACGAACAGAGAGGCCCTGCCCTTCGAGGCAGTTCACGATGTTCCTTGATTGCCGATCGAAGCTCGGCAATCATCAATGCGACATCGCGCTGAACGCGCTCGATGTCGTCATTGCTTGGCCTCGTGACGATCTTCTCGCCCGTTCTGATCGACAAGGCCTCGAGCGACTGCGGCGGCGATCCAAACGCCTCGTTCCACATCATCGCGTAGAAGTCGAGCTGGGGCTCTGCACCTCCAATGTTCGAACCCGTCTTCCAGTCGACGATGCGCACAGACCCTGCGTCGTTGAACACTGCGTCCACCCTCCCACGCAAACGTACACCCGCCACCGGCTCGGCTTCCATCGACTTCTCCGCCTCGACGAATCCATCCATCGGCACGGCATTGAATCGCTCGTACAACTCGGCGATCTCGCCAACCATTACCCGAAACTCGGACGGTTTCATGCCAAGCGAAGCCATCATCTCACCGAGATGTGCACCGGCCTCTCGCCGACATACCTGCTCGAAGTCGTGCTGATCGATTGGCCCTTCTTCGAGATGGTGAGCAAAGATTCGATGTGCGAGGATGCCTTTGAAAGACGCTCTCGTGGTCCGGGCGTACACGCCTTGAAGCCGTGCAAGGGCCTGTTGAGGACAACGGAGATACGTCACATACAGCGTCGCGGAGACGGGGAGCGCCTCGCCTGGGCCAAGTTCGTCGAATGCCGTCACATCGACATCGTATCGTGCGTCATGCTCGGAAAGGGAACGCCTATCTGAAGCCGACACATATACTCGCGCCACGCCGCCAAAGCGAACTCTGTGGAGCACGAGATGGCAACCCCGAAATCAAGAATACTTCTCCTCATCGCGGTTCCAGCGTTGATACTGCTCCTGCCCTTGACCGTCTATTTCATGGACAGCGCGTCCGCCTCAGATAAGGTCGCTCGAAATGTTTCGATTTCCGGTATCGACGTCGCCAGATACACAGAGGCCGAGGCCACCGCCGCAGTCGACGCATACACGGCGGATCTTCTTGCCAACACCGCGATCATCGAAGTGAACGGCACCACGTTCATGCTGCGACCAGACGAGGTCAACCTCACCTTCGACACCGAGGCGGCAGTCTCCCTCGCAATGGAGCAATACAAGAACGGCGTAACCGATTGGTTGAAGGCATTCTCCGACGAGGTCGACGTGCCGGTGACCGCATCCATCGACGAGGACCTTCTCGACGACCTATTCACCCAGTGGGAGCAGACAGCCATACCGAATCCCGCGTTCGAAGGCGCCATCGACATTCTCAATCAGCGAGCTGTCACGAAGTACCCCACGACCGGTGAGGCTCTCGACCGCAAGGTGTCGATAGACCTGATCAAGGCGGCACTCGTGGCAGGGTCAGCGAAGACGATCGTGCTTCCGACTGCGATAACGACTCCTGTGCACACGCGTGCCGACATCGACGCTGCGGCCCAACGAGCAGAGTCGATCATCACCAGGGGTGTCGAACTCGTCAATGACACCTACGGATTCACCTTCGCGGTCAACTCGTTCAACACAGCCCGCTCGCTCAACGTGAAGGTTGCAACCAACGGCAGCGCCGACTTCGAGTTCTCCATCGATCGGTCTGTCATTGCACCACTCATCGAACGGGCGAGGAGCAGTCTCGAGGTACCACCAACGGATGCTCGCTGGGACATCGTCCTCGTCGACGACACAGAACCGTGGAACGAGAACTTCGAGATCCCAGACCCGCCACGGCCACCGGGCGTTGACGGTCTCCCGCTCAACGACACGATCGAACTCGTGCCGTCGTTGTCTGGAACGTCGGTCAACGTCGACGACGTGTTCGCTGCAGTCGAGAAGGCGGCGCTCGGCGATGGTACGGGATTCTTACCGCTCGATCTCACGCCGGAGGCTGACTTCACGACCGCAGACGCCCAGGCCTACGGGGATCTGTACGAGGTGTCCGAATTCACCACCTACATGCCTGGCAGGAACCGTGCAGATAACATCCGCCTGATGGCGGACCTCGTTGACGGCGCGATCGTGTGGCCGGGCGAAACGTTCTCCGTCAACGAATTCATCGGACAGCGCACCTTGGAGAAGGGCTTCAAATACGACTGCGCGATCGTCAGCGGCGAGCTGGCGTGTGGGCAGGACACGGTCAACATCGGCGGAGGTGTGAGCCAGTTCGGTACGACGATCTTCAACGCCATCTATTTCGGGTGCTACAAGGATGTCGTAAGTCAGCCTCACAGCATCTACTTCTCGAAGTACCCAGAAGGCCGAGAGGCGACGCTCGGGTACCCCAAACCGGACGTCGCGTTCGAAAACGACTCGAACGCTCCTGTCATCATCAAGGGCTCCTACACCGAACATTCGATCACCATGACGTTCTTCGGTAACCAAGAGGGAAAAACCTGTGGCACCGAACGCTCCGCACGGTCGAACCTCACGCCACCGGTCGTCATGTACAAGGTCGATCCCGACGGTGTCGTCGCCCCAGGGGAAGAAGAGATAAAGTCGAAGGGCTCCGGTGGCTGGAGCATCACGAACTGGCGCATCTTCTACGACGCTGACGGCAACGAGATAAAGCGTGAGAAGTTCTTCTGGCGGTACAGAGGCGCAAAGAACGTCATATTGCTCAACGCATGTGATGAACGGGTCGGTGGCGACGGCGTCTGCCCCGTTGCAATCCCTGCAGTGTCAGGTCTCACCACGGCAGACGCGTCGAGTATCTTGACGGCAGCAGGATTCATCGTCGAGGTGAGTCCCCAGGACACGACCGAGGTCGCTGAGGACGGCATCGTTCTCTCCGTGACCCCTGCCGAGTTTCAAGATCTCGGGGGGACCGTCACGATTGTCGTAGGCAACTACACGGGCGGAGGCTAAACGTCCCTGATCCCTGGCGCCGCGGGACCGGCAGGTGCCCAGAATTCTCGGTACGCCTTCCTACACTTGCTGTCCACAGCTCCTCCACCGTGAAACGTTCATGAAGCCGCCACGCAGAACCTTATTCATTGTCGTTCCCCTGGCAATCCTGCTGCTCCCTCTCGCCATCTACGTCGCAGACCGGGTTGCGTCCTCAGAGACAATCGAACGAAACGTGACCATCGCCGGCGTACCCGTCGGTGGGCTCAACCTGAGCGACGCATCCCTCGCAGTTTCGGCATACGAGAACGAGTTGCGGTCGAGCACAGGCGTATTCACCGTCAACGGCGTCGTGTTCAAGTTGAGCCCGATCTCGATAGGGCTCAAGGCCGATGTCCGCTCCGCTGTCGATGCCGCATTCGCTATTGGGCGCTCTGACGGGCTTATCGGAGATTTCGTGTCGTGGATTCGGTCGTTCTCGTCGTCGAACAGTGTTCCGCTTCGTGTTGCATTCGATGACGTCGCCATCGGTGTCGCAGTCGATGCGTGGGAGGCGGCAGCTATTCAGGATCCGGCGTTCAACGGTTCCCTCACGATCGTCGACCATGGCGTGGTTGCCGAATATCCAAGGGAGGGAGAAGCGATCGATCGCCCCTCGGCATTCACGACCATCAAGGACGTGATGTCGACGCTCGACAAGGCAGATGCCGATATACCTGTCATTGCCGAGAGCCCAGGGCTCACCAATGAACAAATCGACGCTGCCCGAGCTGAGATGGAGCAGATGATCTCCCAGCCCATCACGTTGAGAGCGACGGAGATCTCATTCAGAACGACCTTCAGCGTCGACCAGCTAACGACTGCTGTACGAGCGGAAGTCACGCCGCAGGGAGACGCAATCGAGGTCACGTTCGACGAAGACCGGGTGCTCGAGATTCTCGACGTGCGACGACCCGAATACGAGGTCGAGCCTGTCGATGCTCGCTTCGATATCGACCTCGAAACGGATGAGTTTGCGATCATCCCGAGCCGAAACGGGACGTTGCTCGACACAGAAGCGCTTCTGGACGAGATGAAACAGGCAGCCATGGGATCGGGAATGGGTGAATTTCCTGTACTCGTAGGGGCAGAACCGGCATTCACGACACAAGACGCTCAGGCGTTCACCACGCTCAAGCCGCTCGCTGGATTCACAACTGAGCACCCGGCCAACCAGCCTCGGGTCATCAACATCCAGCAGATGGCAGACGATGTCGACGGAGCGATCGTGCTCCCAGGCGACGAGTGGTCGATAAACGATCACGTCGGCAAGCGAACGGAGCAGGGCGGATACGTCGCTGCTCCCGCAATCATCAACGGTCAACCCTATTGCTGCGACAATCCTGCGAATATCGGTGGCGGCGTGAGCCAATTCGGAACGACACTGTTCAACGCTGTATTCTTCTCATGCCTCGAAGACATCGAACATCGCCCCCACTCCCTGTCTTTCACGCGATACCCAGCCGGCCGAGAAGCAACGCTCGGATTCCCCAAACCCGATGTGAAGTTTCGCAACAACACCGATTTTCCGGTCATCATCAAGACTGCATATACACCAACGTCGATCACGGTCAAGATGTATGGCGACAACGGTGGTCGCACGTGCGAGTCGGTGGCTGGCGAAAAGGAGGACATCGTCCCGTTCACCGTCGAATTCGTCGCCGATGAAGAAGGCGAGCTCGCTCCTGGAGAACAGAGGAAGGAACGCAACGGCATCGACGGCTTCAAGATCCACGTCGATCGCATCGTCACCTATCCAGACGGGCGCACCGAGACGGACCTGAACCTCGACTGGCGGTATCGACCTCTGTCCGAGAAATGGACTGTCCATCCATGCGAGGTCACAGGGGAACCGGTTGATTGTCCTGTGCAGTTGAGCTCAGTGGTCGGGAAGACCTGGGAACAGGCACTCACCGCTCTCGAGAATCAGGGCATGCTCGCTGCCAAGCAGCTCAAGAGCGTCAATGCTCACTCCAACGACAACATCGTCCTTGCCCAGGACCCCGCGAGAGATGAGTGGGTGCAGCCGGGAACAACGATCACCCTCACGGTCGGCGTGTACTCCGGCTGACGGCCGATAGCCAAGACGCATCGGATCGTTCCCACCGACGTGCCGGTCGCATGGTGACTACCTGCCGAGTGTGTCACCTGAGCCCACGACGTGCAGTTTCATGAGGTTCGTAGACGCCAACTGATTCGGTGGGACACCTGCGACCATGACGACGCCTTCTCCCTGATCCACGAGGCTGCGTCGAAGCAGCTCGCCTTCAGCGGTGGCGATCATCTCGTCTGTAGATTCGACACGGTCGACGAGCATCGGTGTCACACCGCCGTACATCGCCATGCGGCGATACGCGCCGATAATCGGCGTAAACGCGAAAATGTGGGCGTGCGGACGGTATTTAGCGAGAAGGCGCGCCGTCGTACCTGACTCGGTGAACGCAACGATGGTCGCAATGCCGAGCCTGTCTGCCGTGTCCACAGCCGCTTCCGCCGTTGCAGACGCAAAGACCGCGCCATGTGACAGATTGGAGATGTCTGACGATCTCCCATACTCGGCGGACCTCTCTGCCTCTACACAGATGTTCGCCATGAGTCGAACAGCGCGTGTCGGAAACGCACCGACTGCGGTCTCGGCCGACAACATCACGGCGTCGACACCGTCGATCACCGATCGATACACATCGGTCACCTCTGCACGCGTTGGACGCGGGCTGCTGATCATCGACTCGAGCATCTCCGTTGCAACAATCGATATGCGGGCGGCTGCATTGGTTCTGTGCACGATCTCATTCTGTGCTCGAGGTACCGACTCGAGTGAAAGCTCAACGCCCAGATCGCCTCGGGCCACCATCGCCCCAGCTGCTTCGTCCAGGATCCCGTCGAGGTTCATGTATCCAAGGGCCGTCTCGATCTTCGCGATGATCGGTGTCGAGCCGACAACGTCACGCACCGTGCGAATGTCGCGCCCGGTGTTGACGAAAGATGCTGCGACGAGATCGACGCCGAGTTGCGCGCCGAGGGCGAGATCTACCTCATCCTTTGCGGTAACGATCGGTATCTGTGTCCTGGCTCCAGGGAATGAGGCCCCTTTGTGATCCTTGAGCTCTCCTCCTCCGAGTACTTTCGCCGTGATGCCCTCAGATGACACCTTCGTCGCTTCGAGTTCGATGAGGCCGTCTGCGAGCATGATCTTGCCTTCAACACTCATCTCGACATCTTCGAGATACGCTATGTACACGTTCTCTGGATCTCCATCCCCGCTTCCAGGATGCAGACGCACCACCGAACCCGATTCGAGAATCGCCGATCCACCGGGAAATGTCCCTACACGGATTTTGGGTCCCTGAATGTCCTGCATCACGGCGATCGAAACGTCCATATCCGAGGCGACCTGGCGGACGAGGTCGCAACGCCTCACATGCTCTTCGTGCTCACCGTGGGAGAAGTTGAGCCTCGCGACATTCATGCCACGTGCAGCGAGTTTCTCGATCATGTCACGCGAGTCGGTGGCCGGGCCGAGCGTGGCGATGATCTTGGTCTTGCGCTGCATCACACCCACATTAGAGCCGACAGCGATCCGAGCATACCCACATACCCACTTCCGAACCGCACCAAAAGCGAGTACCGTAGATCCGCGCACGGTTGCTACATCAATGGAGGACACATTCATGAAGAAGACAATCCGCATCCTCGTCGTTGCCCTCGCACTGGCATTGGTCGCTTCGGCCTGCTCCAGCAGCGACAGCGGCGGTGACTTCGGCGAGATCAAGGTCGGTGTCGAGAACGCGTACACACCGTTCAACTACATCGACTCCAACGGAAATGGTGCGGGCTTCGACTACGACATCTTCGCTGAGATCTGCAACCGGATCGGCTGCGAACCTACGTTCGTCGAGGCTGGCTGGCCAGCGGTCATCGAAGAGACAGGGCAAGGCGTGTATGACGTCGCGGCCGACGGCATCTCGATCACGGATGAACGCAAGAAAGTCGTTGACTACTCCGATCCGTACATGACCACGATCCAGAAGCTGATGGTTCGCACTGATGAGACCCGTTTCTCCAACCTGGCTGATTTCCAGTCCGGCGACTACCGACTCGGAACGCAGGTGGGCACAACCAACTACGAGCTCGGCTCAGAGCTCGTTGGTGAGGCCCGCATCGATGCATTCGACCAGTTCGGTGTCGCCGTGCAGGCACTGATCGCCGGTGACGTGGATGCTGTGATCATCGACGATGTAGCAGGACAGGGATATCTCGGCGTCAACGCAGACCAGACCAAGCTGCTCGCTGACGATCTCCAGTCTGACCCACTCGGGTTCATCTTCCCTAAGGGCTCAGAGCTCACGGCAGCGGTCAACACGGCCATTGCAGACATGAAGTCAGACGGAACGATGGAAAAACTGATCACGAAGTGGTTCGTCAACTTCGAGGAATAGGCGATCGGTTCGCCATCTAAATGCGACAAGGGGTCGGGTTCAACCCGACCCCTTCGCTCGTTCCCATCAACTAACTTCAGTTCACCAATAGCGAGGACACGATGACAACGTTCGAACCATCGATCGGAACCGATCCCACGCCACCGGGTGCCAAGGTCAGATACGAGTGGTCTGGATTCCCGTGGTGGTTCCTCGGTATCCTCGCGGTCATCGCGTTCCCTGTGTTCAAGCTACTCACCGACGACACCTGGAACCAGGGATACGACTTCATCAAGGACGGCGTCACCCTCACCCTCTCTGTGACAGCAGGTGGATTCATTGTCGCGATGATCCTCGGACTCGCCGTTGCTCTCGGCCGGATGTCGGAGAACGTCGTCCTACGCAATCTCGCTACGTTCTACATCGAGCTGATACGCGGCATTCCGGTCCTCGTCACGATATTCATGTTCGGTCTCGTCATCGTCCCGTGGTTCATCTCTCTCATCGGAGTATCTCCCCAGTCGTTCTTTGCATCCAACACGTTCAAAACGACGATCGCCGTAGGGCTGATCTACGCCGCGTTCATTGCCGAGGTCTTTCGTGCAGGCATCGAGTCTGTGCACATAGGCCAGCGAGAGGCTGGCATGTCGATGGGACTGAACACGGTTCAGGTGTTTCGCCTTATCGTGTGGCCTCAGGCCATCAAGAACGTCATGCCTGCGTTGGGCAACGACCTAATAGCCCTGCTCAAGGACTCGTCTTTGGTGTCCATTCTCGCCGTCCGGGAGCTCACGCAGATGACGAAGCTGTGGACGGGCCGAAGCTTCCAATTCTTTGCAGGGTTCATGATCCTCGCAGCCATGTACCTTGCACTGACGGTCTCTCTCAGCCTGGTCCTGCAATGGTATGAGCGAAGGATTGCAACACCGTGACAGACACAACCTCACCCATCGAGGGTCTCGAAGAGGTCGTAGAGCGCTTCGACCACGTTTCGATCGCCGTACGAGACATCGATTCGGTATCGCCGCTCATCTCTCTCCTCGGCGCCGAGTACCTCGACAGTGGACTTGGTCCAGGTGAGAACTTTCGCTGGATCCAATACTCCCTGCCGGGTTGGGGCCGTCTCGAACTGATCGCCGCGGTCGAATCTGACCCTGCGAACTTCATCACGCGGTTCATCGACGAACGTGGAGAAGGCCTCCACCACCTGACGTTCAAGGTAACCGACATCATCGAAGCCACCGAGCGTGCGGTTGCCCTCGGCTTCCTCGTCACCAGGTTCGACGACACCTTGGAGAACTGGAAGGAAGCCTTCATCCATCCGAGGTCAGCGCACGGAGTACTCATTCAGCTTGCGGAGTTTCCAGACAAGGATGACTGACCACATCCGCGACGTCGTTGCTGTGGTACCGATCCGGGACTTCTCAGGGATGACCCGCCTCGCACCGATCCTCTCCCCTTCCCAACGCCGCCAGCTCGCCGTGATGCTGGCTGGACGTGTCGTAGACGCAACGTTGGAGGCTGGTCTCAGAACCATCGTCGTAACGGACTCACCCGATGTCTGGCGCTGGGCTGTTCAACGATCCGTCGCCACGTGCAACGACCCGGGAGACGGCCTGTCAGCTGCTGCAGCGGCCGGTGTCGCCAGCGGTGGCGACAAGCCTTGGATGGTCATCCACGCCGACCTCCCCCTTGTGCAGCCATCGAGCATCGCCACCGTTGCATCTGAAGCGAGAACGTCAACAGTTATCGTGCCAAGCCAGGACGGCGGCACGAACGTCATCTCTGGGTATGGCAGGTTCCCTTTCTCCTACGGTGCCGGGTCGTTTCACCGCCATCTCGCTGCGGTGCCGCATGCACGGGTACTGGTTTCTCGTTCCCTGAGCATCGACATCGACACACCCGAGCACCTCGCCGCGTTCGCCGACCTCGTGCAATAGGCCAACATTCCAAGCACAGTCCGACAGGTACGCTTCCTCCATGACAACAAATCTCTACAGCGACCTCTCCGAACGCACCTCACCCCTCGTTGAGCCTTCACGCGTGCTCACGATCGGTGCGCACCCTGACGACGCAGAGTTCGGTGCGGGAGCAGCGCTCGCCAGGTGGGCAGATATCGGTGCTGAGATCACGATGCTGATCGTCACAGACGGGTCAAAAGGCTCGTGGGATCCCGGCCAGGACACACAGGCCTTGATCGATCAGCGGAAGCGAGAGCAGAGCGCCGCAGCAGAGGTCCTTGGAGCCGACACGTGCGAGCACCTCGGATACGTTGACGGCGAGCTTGAGTATTCAATGGAGCTGCGGCGCGAGGTAGCACTCGCAATTCGCAGGTATTGCCCAGATATCGTGCTCAGTCACGATCCGTGGCAGCGGTATCAACTCCATCCGGATCACCGGGCCACCGGAATGGCCGCAATCGACGGCGTCGTCTCGGCACGCGAGCCGCTCGCCTACCGAGACAGCGACCTCCCTGCACATCGACCGTCAACCATTCTTCTGTGGTCAGCCGACGCTCCCGATCACGCGGAACCGGTCACACCATCGTGGGCCGACCGCAAGATCGAGGCGCTGTTGTGCCACTCGTCTCAGGGCCTCACCACAATGGGAGACCCCGAGCACGGCCGCGCTAAGCGGGCGGCGTTCATCGAGAGAATCCATACTTGGCACGCCAGGAGTGGGGAGCGGCTAGGCACCGCTCCAGCCGAAATATTCAAGAGATTGACACCCTGAGGAGACACGATGACAACACTGGTACTCGGCGCGGGGATCGTCGGATCCGCGGCAGTGTGGGACCTCGAGCGGCGGGGCCACGACGTGATCGTCGCAGATGCCGACATCGAGGCATCCCGACGCGTTGCCCACGCCTACGGGGCACGACCCGTAACGATCGATGTGGCAGACGAGCAAGCAGTGAGGCACCTGCTCGAAACGTGCGAGGTCGTCGTGAGCGCAGTTCCATACCGATACGGTGTCGGCGTCGCCTCGGCAGCCGTAGCGACCGAGACGCACTACCTGGATTTTGGTGGCAACCCGACCGTTGTAGCCGAACAGAAGCGCCTTCACGACGATGCGTTTGCTGCTGGGGTAATGATCGTCCCAGATTGTGGACTTGCACCTGGCCTTGCGAACGTGCTCGGTGAGGACCTCATACGGTCTGCCGACGAGGGCCCGATCGAGAGCATCCAACTCCGCGTCGGAGCGCTCCCTCAGATACCTGTGGGCGCTCTGGGGTATCAGCTCGCGTTCAGCCCCGCGGGACTCATCAACGAGTACGCAGAGCCGTGTGAGGTCATCGAGAACGGTATGTACACCACAGTCGAGCCACTCACACGCCTTGAGGACGTTGCCTGGGATCGCTGGGGGCCGCTCGAGGCATTCTCGACCGCTGGTGGCACATCCACCATGTGCACGACCCACCAGGGGCGTGTCACAGATCTTGAGTACAAGACGCTGCGGTTCCCTGGCCATGGGCAGACGTTCAGAGCCATGCTGGAACTCGGCCTGTTCGACGAGATGGCACGTGGAGTAAGTGCAACCGAAGTCGCCCCGCGCGCTGTCCTCCTGGACTCACTGAGCCGAAGCCTTCCTAGTGGCGCGCCTGACCTCGTCCTCGTCCGTGTGTGGCGACGCCAGAACGGTGTCACGACCACCGTCCAAATCGAGGACACGCAACGCGGCGACTTCTCTGCTCTCGCTCGGACGACTGCCTTCCCAGCCACAGCCCTCGCCGACCTGATAGCGAATGGAGCGGTGCACAGGCCCGGCGTACGCACCATGAGTGAGGCCGTTGTCGGATCCGAACTGCTTCCAGAGCTCGAAACCGTCGGGATCGTTGTCGAGGCGGTCTAGCGGTTCGCCGCGACACCGATCTTGTCGCCGCTGTCAATGTCGAAGAAATGCAGCTTTGCGGTGTCGATGACGAGATCGACGTCGGATCCATCCGGCACAGGAACATCCGGGTTCACGCGTGCTGTGCATCTCGTCGTGGCGCCGAGCGACGCTGCATCGGTTCCAGAATCCGCGAGCAGCTCCTCGATGTCAGGTGTGATCACAGGCTTTGCATCGAGTTCGAAGTGCACGTACGACTCGGAACCGAGCAGCTCGTTGACATCCGTCGTCACCTGGATCGTACGGCCGGGAGCGGCTCCATCGACCCTGGCGTCCTCGAAGGCTCCAGGTCGAATTCCTACAACGATCTCCTTGCCGAGATAGTCATCGATACCGGGATGCGCATCGACCGCCACCTGATCAACCGAGATGGTGTGCCCTGCGAAGGTAAGGCTGTAGCGCTCGCCTTCCTTTCTTACCGTTCCGTACATCATGTTCATCGCGGGGCTCCCAATGAAGCCTGCAACGAACAGGTTCACCGGGTGATTGAACAACTCTGTCGGCGCAGCTACCTGCTGCAAGTTGTACGGTCGCTTCCCTGACACCGGGCGCATCACAGCCACACGGTGGCCGAGCGTCATCGCCTCGACCTGGTCGTGGGTCACATACACGGTCGTCGTGCCGAGTCGCTGATGGAGCCTGCCGAGCGAAGCACGCATCTGGACACGAAGCTTGGCATCGAGGTTCGACAGCGGCTCATCCATGAGGAAGGCCTTCGGCTCCCGAACAATGGCGCGCCCCATTGCAACACGCTGGCGTTGCCCTCCAGAGAGTGCCTTCGGTTTACGCTCGAGGTAGTCGGTGATCTCCAGGATCTCGGCAGCTTCCCTGACTCGCTCCTCGATCTCCTTCTTCGGCATCTTTCGCAGCTTGAGACCGAACGCCATGTTGTCCCTGACGGTCATATGCGGATACAGGGCATAATTCTGGAACACCATGGCAATGTCACGGTCTTTCGGCGGAACGTCGTTGACGACCTTGTCGCCGATGCTGAGCTTGCCCTCTGTGATCTCCTCTAGACCTGCGATCATGCGGAGCAAGGTCGACTTCCCACATCCGGACGGCCCGACAAGTACCAGGAACTCACCCTCTCGGATCGTCAGGTTCACCTGGCCTACGGCACGGGTGCCATCTGGATAGATCTTTCCGACGTCTTCGAGGTTTATGGAAGCCATCGATTCCTCCGTGGGCTGGGCTACGTGGCGTGCAGGTGAGCGTACCACCGTTGCTGCCCGTGTCGAAAGTGTCGCTAGTGTGTTGGTATGAGTGAAGCGAACGTTGCAGTCATCCCCGGCGGAACGGGTTCGGTTGGCTACTGCCTGGTCCCGCTCCTCATTGAACGCGGCTTCAACGTCGCTGTCTCGTATCTCATCCCTGAGGAGGCCAACAAACTCGAAGAGGCCCTCGACCTCGAAGAGGACAGGCTGATCCTTCGTCGTGTCGATGCGGTCGATGGCGAAGCCGTCGGGGCGTTCTTCGCCGAGGCGGTTGAGGCATTTGGAACCATCAATGTCATGGCATCCCTCGTCGGCGGTTGGGCTGGTGGACGCGACGTCGTCGAGACGTCCGATATGCGTCTTGATCGTATCCTCGATCTCAATCTCCGAACCGCGTGGAATACGACACGCGCCGCGATCCCTCACATGTCACACGACTGGGGTCGCATCATCCTGATGGGATCAAAGCATGCAGTCGACTCACCTGCAGGTCAGGCCCCATACAACGTGGCGAAGGCCGGCGTTATGGCTCTTGCGAAATCGGTGGCGGTCGAGCTACTCGACACGAACACGACGTGCAATGCCTTGCTGCCATCGGTGATCAACACGGACGCGACCCGTGCCGCTCTGCCCTATGCCGACTACGTCAATTGGCCGCAGCCTGACGAGATCGCTCAGGTGATCGACTTCCTCGCATCGGAGCGCTCGAAGGTTGTGAACGGTGCCTTCCTCCCTGTGTGGGGTTCTTCGCTCATCTAGACCATGGCGCTACTCGCACACGACAGTGAAACCTTCGACGTCCTCGTGATCGGTTCGGGTTTCGGGGGGAGCGTGACGGCCCACCGACTCACCGAGAAGGGGTACACCGTTGGCGTACTCGAAGCTGGAAAGCGCTGGGCGACCTCCGATTTTCCAAGGACGAACTGGGACGTTCGCAAGTCGCTGTGGTTCCCAAGGCTCGGCCTGAAGGGCATTCAGAGAATCTCGCTCCTGAGGGATGTGATGGTTCTCTCCGGTGCAGGCGTCGGAGGCGGATCGTTGGTGTACGCCAACACGTTGTACGAGCCGCTGGCGCCGTTCTACTCCGATCCTCAGTGGGCCGACATGGCCGATTGGGAGCGTGAGTTGGCGCCGCATTATGTGACAGCGAAGCGCATGCTTGGTGTGGTGCAGAACCCGCTCGACACGCCAGCGGACGATATCCTGCGAAGCGTTGCGACATCGATGGGGGTGGCCGACACGTTCCATCCGACTCCCGTGGGTGTGTTCTTTGGCGAGCCGGGAGTCGAAGTATCCGATCCATTCTTCGGCGGTGATGGGCCGCGGCGTTCTGGATGTGTTGCATGTGGAAACTGCATGGTCGGATGCCGTTTCAACGCAAAGAACACCCTCGACAAGAACTATTTGTACCTCGCAGAGCACAACGGTGCACAGGTGTTCGCCGAGCACACGGTCGTGGATGTAGAGAGTGACCGCGACGGCTGGGTCGTGACAACCCAGCGGTCGGGCGCGTGGCTTCGTAAGCATCGGCGGGTCTTCAAGGCGACTCATGTCGTCTTCAGTGCGGGGGCTCTGGGGACTACCCGTCTTCTCCTCGAACTCGCCGAACGAGGACGCCTGCCAGGCCTGTCACATCGAGTCGGGTACCAGACGCGCACCAACAGCGAGGCATTGGTCGGGGCTGTGGCACGGAGCAGAGATGTTGACTACTCGGAGGGCATCGCCATTACGTCGTCGATGCATCCGAACGTCGAGACGCACATCGAGCCTGTGCGATACGGCAGAGGGTCGAATGCCCTGGGGCTCCTCGCCACGATCCTTGTCGACGGTCGCCCTGGCATGCCCCGCCAAGTCCGCTTCCTCATGGAAGCGTTCCGGCACCCGGTCACCTTCGTGCGGTCGCTCTCGGTGTGGCACTGGTCAGAGAGGGGCATCATCCTGCTTGTGATGCAGAGCCGGGACAACAGTCTGCGCATGCTCCGCAAGAAGGGCTGGTTTCGGACGAAGCTCACGACCGAGCAGGGGCACGGCGAGCCAAACCCAACGTACATTCCTGAGGCAAACCAGGCAGCTCGTCTCGCTGCGGATGCAATGGGCGGTTTCGGTGGGAGCACACTCAACGAGGTGCTGTTCGATACACCCACGACGGCACACCTGCTTGGAGGAGCTCCCATTGGCTCAGGTCCGCACCACGGTGTCATCGATGGCTATCACCGCGTGTTCGGCTGTGAGGGCCTCCACGTCATCGACGGTGCGGCCATCGGCGCAAACCTGGGTGTCAACCCGTCGCTGACGATCACAGCAATGGCGGAGCGAGCGGTTTCGATGTGGCCTGTCAAGGGTGAGACCGACACGAGACCACCCGCCATCTGAGTGCCCCGCGGATTTCGTCTGCTACCAGCCGAGGCGAATGCCTGCGGCACTAGCAACCACCACGGACAGTCCGACGAACATCTGTGTCAGTCCAATGACTCGAGCTTCGATGGGACGCCTGTTGAGCGACATGAGTGCGACGAATCCGACGAACCCGATGCCGACGACACCGAGCCAAGGCAGGATGCCTGCCGCGGCCCCAACGCCGACAACGACGATCGAGATCGCCTGTACGGCATAGATATTGGTTGCACCCGTTGGCTTTCCATGCAAGCGACGAACCTGCCCTCGCACGAGGGCGATCGCAGCGACGTCGCGTGCAGCGAGAACGAGCCACAACCCGAATGAGGGCGCCAGGTCCCAACCACTCACAATGGCTATCGCTGCGACTGTCGCCCCCATCGCCGTTGCTCCAAACACTTCGGCAATGAGGGACCTGTTCTTGGAGTGGGCATCGGCGCGCAGCGCGACGAGTGCGAGCGGCGCAGCGACGAGTACGGGGATCCAGAACCGGCCACCAGAGGTCACGAATGCCGCGACGGTTCCTGCGAGCGCGAACGCGCCGTAGATGGAGCCGATTATCAGCGCTGCCGTCGAGCGTGGAAGCCATCTTCGTCGCACAAGGTCGGTAGAGACGATCTTGAGTGGGCGACGCACCAGGAAAGCTCCGAGAGCAGCGACAGAGATCTCCCATGCGGCTGTCGATGATGCCACCAGTAGCCCGAGCAGGATCGGCTCGAGGGTGAATCCCCAGCCCCCGTGTTCCGTCGGCAGAGCAATGGATCGTAGGTTCAGCCGAGTAGGCGAGGAACCGGGACCATCCGCTAGGCCGTTCTCGAACGCTGTCGGGTCTTGCTCGCTCATCTCGGGTCCGGTTCCTTCGTAGATGCCACATCGCAATGCTACGTCTGGGGTTCCTTGACAGTCTGTCGAGCACAACCAGCCTCTTCTGTTCTTGCGAAAGAACAGAAGAGGCGGACTCTCCGTCTTTCCGCTTATGCGCTGTTCGCGGCCGACTCGGACCACGTGATAGTGATGTCGGAGTCCGTCGTCAACTGGTCGAGGAAGGCCCTGGAGTCGAAGGCTTGCTCTGGCAGCCACACACCGGCCTCCACCTGCCCTATGAGCAAGGTGGCGGTGGCGAGGGCATCCGCGGTGGCTTGCGACTCGCCGATATCGACATGAACCGGCGAAGGCTCACCGTGAACACGTCGCTCATCGAAGCCTCCGGACAGCCACCCATCCTCGGCTCCCCAAAGACCGCAGCCTCCGAACGCACCATCACCCTCCCAACAATCGTCATTGATACCGTTACCCGCCACCTCGACACGTATCCCCCACCCGACTCCACGGTCTGGACCACCGAGGCAGGCGGGTTCTTGCGACGCGGAACCTTTGGGAGAATCTGGCGAACGGCAGTTGGAGAGTCAGTCGGGACACCGTGCCGAATACACGACCTGCGCCACACCCACGCCGCATGGCTCATCGCAGAAGGCGAACACCCCAAGACTATCCAGACCCGACTCGGCCACTCCTCGATCCAGGTCACGATGGACCGCTACGGGCACCTGATGGATGGCCTCGACGAACAGACCGCCATCCGGCTCGACGCCATCGCCGCGACCGTACGCAACCGCGGAGCGAACCGTGAGACGCCAGGGATCTCACTGTGACGTTTCGTGTCTCCGACAGGCAGCTACAGGTAGTCGGCCTGTCGCAGGTTTCGCTTGACCTCCCGGACGACTCGATCGATGTCGGGGACGGGTGTCATGTACGACACCAGCTCGCCCTCCCAGCGCTGCTCGTACGACTCGATGCGTTGCTCGAAGCGTTGAGGGAAGGAGTCGGGGTCGAGTCCTCGATGCTCCGCTTTCATCTCGAAGTGGCGTCTGATCTCCGCGGCGTCGATCCCGGCTTCCCCCAGCAGGTACCAGATGTCGTACAGGTCCCGGCATTGGAGTCGCTGCATCACACAACGGAGCTTCTCGGCAGTCGCCTCAGGCAAGCCATATGTTCGTATCGGAGGCGTCTGTGGCTGATCGTCATAGCGGTGCAGCAGAGAGCGGCGTGTGTCCCTATCGATGATCAACTCGTCTGTCAAGATGTCGAGCTTGATGATCCGGGGCCGCACGGTCCGTTTCGGTCCAATGAACTCGATACGCAGCTTCGGCTCTGTGACCAGCACGAGGTGCGGCAGACCGACGCGTTCCTGGGTTGCCGCGAGTATCTCACCGAGAACACCGAAAGCGTCCTGCATGTCGGTGCCGGGCTCCAGGTTCAGGTCGATATCGGCGGAGTAGCGGTAGTCGATGAAGTAGCAAAGCCGAAGCAGTGTGCCGCCTTTGAACTGGAACATGCCGTTCTCGGGATGGTGAGACAGGGAAGCCATGACATGGGTGATGATGTAGTCGCGCTCAACGGTGTCGGCGTCGACACCGTCTGCATCCGCCTGTTGCGTGATGCGGCCAAGAGTGATCATCGCACTACCGGCTCCGCACCGTATCGAGAGTGGGTGTGGACCAGACGACGCCTGCAGCCGCATCTACCCACTCGCGGGGATCCGGTTGGCGAGGGTCAGCAGGAATCGAGGTCGACGGGATTGGTACTCCCCTCAGTAGATCCTCGGCGAGGTTGTCCAGTTCCAGTATCCGGGCAAGCGATGCAAGACGCCGGAGCGCCGGGATCGCACCGAGTTGCTTGGCAAGAGAACGC
>CAYWPC010000009.1:35828-84381 GCA_964460075.1 uncultured Acidimicrobiaceae bacterium | reverse complement strand
TCGCTGCGGGGGCCTTCTTGGCTGTCGACGTCTTCGCTGCGGGGGCCTTCTTGGCTGTCGACGTCTTCGCTGCGGGGGCCTTCTTGGCTGTCGACGTCTTCGCTGCGGGGGCCTTCTTGGCAGGCTTCTCCGCCGGACTCGGTGTCTCCTCCACCGGTGATGATGGACGGAACGACTCTTTCCACGCGCCGAGCACGTTCTCGATCTGGTCGCGTAGCTTGGCTACCTGGTCTTGAATCTGCTCGACATCGATCTTGTCTTGTACGGTGCTGACCGTCTCCTTGGCGCGTTCGGCTACCTTCTTGTCGCCCAGCGGTAGTGAGCCGACAGTGTCGATGCTCTTTTCGGTTGCGGACTGAATTCTCGCGAGGATGGTTTTTGCGGTGTCGGTCGCCGTCGTGGTAGCCGATGTGCCGAGTTCCTTGACCTTGCTCGCTGCCGGGCTGTCGTTCACTGTCTTGACCGTGGTCACTCCGAGCTCCTTGACCTTCGTTCCGGCGGAGACGGTGGATTCGGTGAGTACCTTTGCGGCCTTGGTAACGGCTTCTCTTTGCGTGTCGAGATTGATCATGATTCCTCCTGGTCGGTGTTGACGAAGCTCGCATAGATCTCCATCAGCGCCTGTTTCTGATTTGTGGTGAGGTGAGTGTCTGTAGCAATCGCCTCGCGAACCCCGAGTGGCTTCTGCTCATCGAGCAGGCCCGCTCGTTCGTACAGCGTCTCCGTCCTGATCGAGAGAGCGCCAGCGATAGAGCGAAGGATCTCCGCTGACGGAGTGCGTATGCCGCGCTCGATCTGAGATAGGTACGGGTTCGATACACCGGTCAGCGAGGCAAGTTTGCGGATCGACAGTGCGCTTCGCTCGCGTTGATCCTTGATGAACGATCCAACGTCGCTGAGCTGTGGTGCTTTCATGTTACTTGCAGTATACAGCGAACCGCTTGCAATTGTTAGCAGCGATTTGCCGTATACGACGGTTGGGCTCCCGCTCCAACCGACCGGCACCCCACGTGAAGGCATCCGATACTCGGTGAGCCTTCCGTTCTCTCAGAAGGCTGTAGTGCGGTCTGCGAGAATGTCGTCGAGTGCGTCTTGAATTGAACGTCGTACGTCCTCGGCTCGTTCGAGTTGCTCGAGCGAGTCGAGCGGTCGCTCGGGACCGCGCGGCATGACGGGTGGCAGGAAGCGAATCCTCCAGCGGATCGGTAGAGGGATCGGGTTCAACGCAATGGCAATCTGCTCGACACGTTGCTCTGGGAAGATGAGTCGAACAAGTTGGGCGAGGCGCTTGGACACCATGACGGCCGGGTGTACTTCCTCGGATCCGACGATCGCAGCAGGAACGATGGGAACGAACGCTTCTTCAGCGAGTTCGGCGAACCCGCCTCGACCGAGTCGGCCGACACGGTATGCCTCCCACACCGGCTTCATGAAACCGTGCTCACCTTCAGGGAACACTCCAATCAGGTGTCCGCGTCGAAGGAGCTCCCTGGCGTCTTCTCGTGCTGCATAGGCTGCGCCGACCTTCCTGTAGAGATGGGAGACGACCGGAAGCATGTTGAAGAGCTCCGTTCCGATCACCCGAACTCGTCTCGGAATCTCGGCCTCGTTCATGACAGACAGCGTGAGCATTGCACTGTCGTATGGCAGTACCGCACCGCCGTGATTCGCCACCACAACCGCCCCTCCATCCAGTGGCACATGCTCAATTCCTTCCACCTCCACCCTGAAGTAGTCGTAGTACAAACTGTTGAGGAGGTGCCACGCCATTTCGGCGATTACCGGATCGAGTCCGAACGAATCGGGATCGTAGGTTGCGAGGGTCAGATGGCGCCACAGCGTCGGCCACGAGCTGAATCCCAACGAACCGGTAAGCGGAAGGGCTCTGTCCGAGATCAATCCATCGCCGTGAAGGCCGCAGTGTTGTGTCCCCTTGATGACAGGGAGCCCGCACGGGTGGCCCTCGATGCTCGTCCATGGACAGTGCCGCGATCGATCTACGAACCCACCCAGTCTCTCGTTGAGCGCGGCTCTTCGAGTCTTAGCCTCGGCGCGATCTTGTTGTGAAACTCCTGGAAGGTGGAGAGCACCGATGCCATCGAGCGGTGCTTTCTGCCCATCGGACTTGTCGTCTGTTCGTCGATCCATGAGGGCCTCTATCAAGTCGGCCTTCGTCATCTTGGACCGACCTACGATCTGTCGGTCCCTTGCGAGGTCCAGAAGCTCGGGCTTGGTCAGCCGTTCGAGGTCAGCTCGCATCATCGTTGCTCTCTATCACTCCGTAAGCGCTGAGAACTGTCTGTCTACACGTGTATGTCGGCACGAAATCGAGCTCGTCACGCATACGGGTTGTGTCCACCACCCGCCCGTGCTTCAGGAGGCCACGGAGATGAGCTGGCGTTGACACGCTGATGCTCGAGAGGCCGCGAAGTGCTGCGTCGAAGGTCCGTCCCGGTAGCGGCTGGGGCATACGATGGCCGAGCCGGAGCACTCGCGAGAGGTACATTTGACCATCGGCAGCAACGTTGAACACCCCCGACATCGGGTGGTCGACGGCATGTTCCAGAGCGTTCACTGCGTCAAGCTCGTGGATGAACTGCAGCCGTGGATCGAAACCCATCAGGGTCGGCACCGACGGAAGTGTGAGGTACCGACTGATCGGGTTGGCGACGCGCGGGCCGAAGATGGGGGCGAACCGCAGCGTCGTGAAGGCGATGTCTCTATGGCGTTCTCGTGCTGCTCCGATGAAGCGTTCCATTTCAGTCAGGTCTCGCTGATACCGACTCGGCCGTCCCCTGGACCTTGTTGTCTCAGACAGCACGGACGGATTGCGTGGGCTCGCCCCGTAGATCGCCGTACTCGACTTTATGACAACGGACCGTACGCTCGAGAGCCGCTCGACTGCACCGAACAAGGCAAGTGCACCCACGATCCGCTCCTCGGCGTCGCTGTTTCTGCCTTCCTCCGATGCGTGATGCACAGACTGGAGATGAGCCACGATCGTTGGCTCTACCTCGAGAACGTGCCTGGCTAGTGCGAGACGATCGAGTGAGAGCTGTTGGAAGTCTGACTGAAAGGTCACGCAGGGTTTGTGATCGTCGACTGCGAACACCTCGACGTCTGGGCGGACTTCGAGTCGCTTGATCAAGTTTCCACCTGTCCAGGTGGCAGCACCGGTTACGAACACTCGTTCCATGCAAGGCAGGGTAGAGCGGCAGGCGTCCAGACGGCTTGTGCATTCATCAGGCTGCCACACCGCATTCCACAACCGCTGGCACGCCGAGAGCGATCGGATGATGAGAAGCTACGACTGGGGCATCCTCGGATTCGAGGATGCCCTCAACCTCACGCATCCTGTGATCTCTGCTCTCTGCGCTTCCTGTGGTGTCCAAACCTCGAACGTACGTAGCCACCCACTAGCCTGCCCATCGCGGACAAGCCGATGGGGACGGATGACGAACGACACGAATATGGAAGCAGACACACCGTCGGCGCGTTCGGTCGGTGTCATTGGCATCGGCTTGATCGGTGGGTCGATAGCGCTTGGTCTTCGGAAGGTTGGCTGGTTCGTCACAGGATACGATCCCGACCCAGATGTCAGAGACGCGGCCGGGGAGCGCTCGATCGTGGATGCGTTCGCCGGGGATATTCGTGAAATCGTCGATGCTCGTCCTGACCTCATCGTCGTCGCAGCTCCTCCGAAGGCGACCATCGAGATCCTCTCCGGTATTGCAACGAACGTACCGATCATGGATGTGACGGGCGTCAAAGAGGCAGTCGTCGCAGCCGCGTCGGGCGTCGAGCGATTCGTAGCCACACACCCGATGGCCGGGAGAGAAACTGCGGGCCCCCTCGCGGCAAGCGCCGCGCTGTTTCGAGGTGCCACATGGGTTGTTGTTGCTGGAAGCGACAGGGGAGCAGAACGGATCGTGGAGTCGGTTATAGGGGACCTTGGCGCCAGGGTCGTAACCATGACCGCGGTGGAGCACGATCGTGCGGTTGCCTCGATAAGCCACCTTCCCCATCTCGTCGCCGGTGCTTTGCTGTCGGGCGCTGCAGCTACCCCAGACGCGCTCGATCTGGCAGCAGGGAGCTTCCGAGACCTGACGAGAGTTGGTGCTTCGTTGCCGGTGCCGTGGGTGGAGCTCCTCAAGGCGAACCAGCGACCTGTCCTTGACGCGGTAGCTCGGCTCAGGGAGCAACTGGCCACTTTGGAGGCAGCCATTGTCTCGAACGACGACAGCCTCCTGCTGCTACTGAGCGAGGCGAGGGACACGCGTCGGTCTCTTGGCACGCCGCTATCACAGGTGCGGGTTGCGCTTGCCGATCAGCCAGGCGAACTCGCGAAGGTCGGCCGTGCCTTCGAGGCGTCTGGTGCAGACATTCGCGATATTCAGATGCGCCATGCTCCCTATGGCGGAGGCGGTGTCCTGACACTCTCCGTTCGGCCAGGAGAAGAGACCGCCTTGCGTGATGCCTTGATTGAGGTAGGGCTACTTCTCGTTCCCTAACCCAATTCCGCATGGTCTACGCTTGCGCGTGGAGGAAGCATGATCTCAGCAAGGCCGCGATTCACCATTGGTATCGAAGAGGAGTACTTCGTTGTCGATCGCTCAACGCGAGATCTCGTGTCGGAACTGCCCAAGGCGATTCTCGCCGAGCTCGCGCACCCACCCGTCGGTGAGACCAGCCCGGAGTTCATTCGAAGCCAGATCGAGATTGGGACACCGGTGGGTCAGAACGTCGACGAGCTGCAGACGTATCTCGTAGAGATGCGACGCTTCGTCTCTGGTGTCGTGGCCTCACACGACATGGCCATCATTGCAGCCTCCACGCACCCGTTTGCTGAATGGGGTGCCCAGAGGCGAACCAACAGGCGCAGGTATCGGCTTCTTGAGGAGGCCTTACAGGGTGTCGTTCGTCGGTTGCTGATATGCGGTATGCATGTGCATGTCGAGATCGGGGACGAGGACCTTCGCATCGACCTCATGAATCAGGTCACCTACTTCCTTCCACATCTTCTCGCGTTGTCGGCTTCGTCGCCGTTCTGGCACGGTTACGACACGGGACTCAAGAGTTATCGTCCCGCGGTGTTTCGGAGCCTGCCGAGAACCGGTCTGCCGGACGAGTTCCAGGACTGGTCGCATTATGAGCGCTACGTCGATGTTCTCGTCGGAGCGGGTGTGATCGAAGACGCCTCGAAGCTCTGGTGGGACATACGACCCTCCTCGCGGTATCCGACGCTCGAGATGCGTTCCAGTGACCTATGCACAAGGTATGAAGATGCGATTTCGATCGCCGCTCTCTACCAGTCGCTGTTGGCAATGCTGTACGATCGACGGACCACTAACCAACGCTGGCGTATCTACTCGAGAATGCTGATTGCTGAGAACAACTGGCGGGCACAACGCTACGGGGTCGAGGAGTCTCTGATCGATTTTGGCAGAGGGCACCTCACGCCGATGGCTGAGCTTGCAGACGAGCTCATCGAGCTCGTCAGGGACCAGGCAGTGGAGCTCGGATGTCTCGAATCGGTGCTGCGCATCAAGGAGATCGTTGCGAACGGTACGAGCGCCGACAGGCAGCGTGGCGTATATGCAGACGCTATCGATGGCGGCGCCGACAATCATGAAGCCCTCGTTGCTGTTGTCGATCACCTGATCGACGAGACCGTGGAGGGCCTGTGACGAATCCCTTCCGGGTCGCAGGTGCTCAGCTGGACTTCGTTGTTGGTGATCTCTCCGGCAACGAAGCGAAGATCCTCGATGCCATGGCCTGGGCAGAACAGCGAGCGGCCGATGTGCTGGTGTTGCCAGAGCTTGCTGTGTGCGGCTATCCCCCTGAGGACCTAGTTCTCCGTGAGGGCTTCATCGATGCCAACCTTGCCGTCGTCGATCGACTTGCTCAAGCATCGGGAGCAACTGCCGTCGTCCTAGGTTTCCTCGACCGGTTACCAGAGGTCCAGAAGGATGACGATGCCGTTGCTCGATCGATTGCAAACGCAGCCGCTGTGCTGGCGAATGGTGAGATAGTCGACGTGTATCACAAGAAGCTGCTCCCCAACTACGGGGTCTTCGACGAAGCGCGTTACTTCGCAGAAGGGCGCAATGCAATCGTGCTGCACCTGATCGGAGACGTTCCTTGCGGAGTGTCGATCTGCGAGGACATCTGGGATGAGGACGGCCCACCGACGGCACAGGGTGCGGCTGGAGCGAAGGTGCTTCTGAACATCAACGGATCACCATTCCACATCGGAAAGAGCGACGAGCGCCTCACGATGTTGCAGCAACGCGCCAAGACAGAGGCCGTTCATGTCGTGTATGTCAACTCGGTTGGTGGACAGGATGAGCTCGTTTTCGATGGTGCCTCGATGATCATTGGGCCCGATGGTGCATTGATCCATCGATCCCCTCAATTCGTAGAGGATCGATTCGTCGTCGATCTCGATGTTCCTTCTCCTGAAGCCGTGCTGGTGCCCGTTGTTGATGTGGTCCCTCGAACAGCCGAACGTCCACCGATTGGTGAGCCCGGCATTGCGCCTGCCTTGAAAGGCCCCGAGGAGGTGTACATGGCGCTCTGTTCCGGTCTTTCAGGGTACGTCAGGAAGAACGGGTTTATCGAGGTGGTGATAGGACTGTCTGGAGGGATCGACTCGGCGCTCACCGCGGTAATCGCGGCAGATGCGCTCGGCGCTGATGCCGTTCGTGGCGTCACCATGCCAACGAGGTACTCGTCGAGCGGATCCGTGGACGACTCGGTGGATCTCGCATCCAGACTCGGCATCCGGATCGACACGATTGCTGTCGATGGCATATTCGGCACGTTCCTCGACGCCCTACGACCCGTCTTCTGGGACGGCACACCGAACGTTGCCGAGGAGAATCTTCAGGCCAGGATACGCGGAACGGTCCTCATGGCGATCTCGAACAAGTTCGGAGGCATGGTCGTGGCGACCGGTAATAAGTCGGAGATGGCCGTCGGGTACGCAACGCTATATGGGGATATGGCTGGTGGGTATGCAGTCCTCAAGGACGTGTACAAGACCATGGTGTACGACCTAGCGGAGTGGAGGAACCGAGACGAGGAGGTCATTCCTCGAGCGATCATCGACAAGGAGCCATCTGCAGAATTGCGACCTGACCAGCGTGATGTAGATTCCCTGGGAACGTATGACGATCTCGACGAAGTGCTCGTCCAATACATTGAGCAGGACATGACGGCATCGGAGATCATCGCTACCGGTCTCGACAACGATTTTGTACGTCGGATCGCATCAATGGTGGACCGCAACGAATACAAACGCCGTCAAGCTGCTCCCGGTGTCAAGATTTCCCACAAGGCGTTCGGGCGGGACAGGCGACTGCCGATTACGAACCGGTTCACGCCGTGAACAACCGTTCGATCGGGCCTGTGCTCATCAACGGAGTCGAGACAGACCCCTCCAATGCATCGGTGAGTGTGTTCGATATCGGATTCCAGCGAGGCTATGGATGTTTCGAGGCGATGCGGTCGTACGGCGGTTCGGTGTTCCGCATGGATCGACACCTCGACCGGCTCGCGACCGGTGCGAAAAATCTCAGGATCGAGTTACCCCGAATCGACACCCTCGCGGCATGGTGCGCACAGGTGGCAGCTGGCGGGGACGGGGTAGTACGCATATTCGTAACCGGTGGTCTCGACGCGAGGAGCCCTGGCGTCGATAATTCGATCGTGGTATTCCTCGACCCGCTCCCAATCATCCCAGCTTCGGTCCGCCTCGAGATACTCGAGGCACCGTGGCATGCCGACGGACGGACATCGGAGCTCACGGGTGCCAAAACGCTGTCGTATGGGCCCAACCTCGCAGCGACGATACACGCCCGATCGCGTGGCTTTGATGACGCTGCACTCATCGGGCAAAGCAACGTCGTTCTCGAAGGACCAACGTTCAGCCTCGGCTGGGTGCGCAATGGCACGGTATTCACTCCGAGCCTCGACAGCCACATCCTGGCATCGATCACCAGGGAAGCAACACTCGAGGTCGCCGAACGCATAGGCATTCCGACAGAGACCGGTCGGTACGACCGCAGGCAACTCGTCGACGCAGACGAGGTGTTTGTGATGTCGACTGTCAGGGAGGTGACCCCCGTGACTGAGGTGGGAACGGCCATGTTCGAGGAGGGACCAGTGACACGGTGCTTGAGGCAGGCCTTCGCAGACTTGGTGCGAGACGAGACGGCGTGAGCGATCTCCTCTGTGCTGTCGAGGAACTCTACATGGGTGTCGTGTCTGATCCAGAACAGTGGAACGAACAGCGCTTCGTCGACTGGTCCGAGTCGGTCGCAGGCGGCGCTATCGACCGTGCAGGAGCCAAGTATTTGCGTCGGATCGTCCGGGTCGCACAGAAGCTTCAGGCGTTCTGGAGCAGCAGCACCGACAGGCCAGATCTCGACTGGCGCTCGAAGGTGGACATCGTGCTTGGCCCGAGTGCGTGGCGTCCCGTTCTGGGACTCGCTTCTCATGTGATGACGGCAGATCCGTCACAAGAACTGTTCGAGACGACGGCAGTCCTGTTTCGGCTCGTCAACAACGACGAATACCTCGACGGAATCGATTTCGAAGAATGGATGCTCGGTCGTACGCGCGCGGACGAGTCGTGACCTGCACAAATCGCGTGTGCGGGCGTCGCGGGTGCAGTGATCATTTTCGCGACTGCCCCACAGGAGGTAGCATCGGCCTGTGGCTGGTACAACACGAATCGCAATCCTTGTCGTAGCTGCACTGGTCGTTGCGGCATGTACGTCCAGTACGAGCGAAGTGACGACTACCACTGCGGTCGAGGCGCCGGTGACGACCCTGGCAACGGAGGCCTCGACGACGACTTCGGCGCCTGAGACGACGACCGTTCCGCAGGTAACGCAGATATCGCCACCCCAGTACAAGATCATGGACCGAATCGAGGGAGACGACGGTGACACCGTCGTCGTGCTGCTCGACGCCTCAAGCTACGACTCGTTGACGGACCTCGACCTCTTCGACATCATCGTTGAGGTCGTTGAGCTGTTCCCGCCGATCTCGACAATCCACATCGTTGATGACCCTGCAGCGGTGAGCGTTGTGGTGAACCCCGACGCTTCAAACGCGGAGATCGAGGCGATTCAGGAGAACTACCTTGCTCGCCTCGACAACGGATTTACGATCACGTATCTCGGCCCGTTCGCAGCTAGGGGCACAGCGATTCTCGGGAGCTAAGCGGTCGATCGCTCAAGGTGTTACGACAGGAGCAGGCTGGCCGTCACCAAGAAGCCACCCATGCCGACGATGTCGGTGACCATTGTCAAGAATATGTTTGATGCAACGGCAGGGTCCCGTCCCATGCGTCGGAGAACGATCGGGATACCCGCGCCGAACAGTCCAGCTACGAGGAACGACGCCCACACGGCGATGAACACGATCGTGGCAATCTCGATCGACGAGATAGGTGCTCCACCTGATTGTTTGAAGATGCCGAGCGTCACTGCAGCCATGATCGCGGTGAGAACCGCCAGGGCCGTGCCGTCGAGGACACCGATGGCGATCTCTCTGCGAATGGCCCGACCCGCTCGACTGGGAGGAAGCTCGCCGACAGCAATGGATCGGATGATGACAGCAAGGCTCTGAGCTCCTGCGTTCCCTGCAAGGGCGGACACCACCGGCATGTACGCGGCAAGGACGGCATAGGTTGTGAGTGTCCCTTCGAATCGTGAGATGACCGCAGCGAGGACGACTCCGACGACGAGGTTGAAGATGATCCAAGGAAGGCGGGTTCCCACCGAGCGTCGAACCGGGGTAAACACCGTCTCTTCCACACCGGCGCCAACCATCACCGCCATGTCTTCGCCAATCTCGGCAACGATGCCTTCGATCGCCTCTGAGACTTTCACCATGCCGACGAGTCTCCCTTCACTATCCACAACGGGGATCGCGATGAGTGTGTACCTCTGGATGATCTCGGCAACGTATTCGCGGTCCGTGTCTGTGCGGACCATCGCCACGTGCTTCTCCATCACTTCTTCGAGCCCGGTGCCGGGTCGAGCAAACACGAGTTCCCTGAACGGGACGACGCCGACCAGCCGCTGTGCATCGTCGACGACGTACACGTATCGGAGGTTGGATCCAAGTTCGTCGTGGAGCTTCCTCAGCACCTCAATGGCCTCACCGGCCGTCATGCCAGAGGGCAAGGCTGCAACGTCGGTCGTCATCATGCCGCCAGCGGTGTCTGCGGCGTACACGAGCAGCGACTCCACGTTGGCTGCAGTCTTGGGGTCGAGGGCTGCGAGCACAGCGGAGCGATCGTGCGGATCGAGAGCGCCGATCAAGTCCACCGCCTGGTCGGGCTCCATCTCGGAGATCAGTTCGGCTGCCTCCTGCGGGTTCAGTTCCTCGATGACGTCGGCGGCGGACTCTGGTCGCATCTGGTCGAGGACGTCACCAGCGTCTACGAGCTCGAGATCTTGGAGAAGGTCTGCTGCGCCTTCCTCATCGAGAGCCTCAAGAATGTCTGCCGCTTCGTGGGGGTCCGAACCCGCGATCTGCTCCCACGTGTCTTGATGGGAGTCGAGGTATTCCTCGGCTTCGACAGGTTTTCTGCGTGCGAGCTCCCGTATCGAAGCACCGAGCTGAGCGGGACGACGGATTCGGATCTTCATGGCAGGCGCAGCCTATCGCTTGTACCGGCGCTGAACGCGCAACGGGTCCCTAGGGGGATAGGGACCCGTTGCTTGTGTTGGCAGGTCCCCCAGGGGGGACGAGGGGACCCGCTAAGGGTCGTTGTGGCGACCCAGCACTACTGAGGATATCGCAATGTCGTCATACAGCAAGTCCATTCATGAGAAAGTTTTCACGAAGTTTCGATTGCGCCGGTAGGGCCGTGTGCGAAGGTGCGTTCGATGATGCGCCCGATCGTCCATCCAGGCGTCGACGCGTCCTGCAGCGCTTGGTGCAGGGCCGCCTCTAGCGGAGCGTCGACCACGAGCAGCAGACCGCCGCTGGTCTGCGCATCCGCAAGGAGTATCCGATTCTCCCGACCGAGCGGACCGAACGTGCACATCGATTCGACTGCTTCGAGGTTGCGTCTCGTTCCGCCTGGGATCATCCCTTGGTCGATGAGCTCATGTACGCCGTCGAGTACTGGGACCGAGTCGACATCGATGTGTGCGCTGACCTTCGAGGCTCGCACGACCTCCGAGAGGTGACCGAGCAGCCCGAATCCGGTTATGTCTGTCGCAGTCTTGACGCCAACACGGCGTGCAGCATCGGCTGCACCCTTGTTGAGCGTCGTCATGATTTTGATCGCTTCCTGTTCGACCTCCCTCGGGGCAGTGCCGTTCTTGACAGCGGTCGCGACGATCCCTGTACCGATCGGCTTGGTCACAACGAGTACCTGACCAGGGCGTGCCCCTGCGTTGGTCGTGATGTCGTCGGGTGGAGCGACTCCTGTGACTGCGAACCCATATTTCGGCTCGGCGTCGTCGATCGAGTGGCCACCCACGATGAGGCAGTGGGCATCAGCCATCACGGCGATGCCTCCCTCGATGACTCTCTGGAGTACGTCGAACGGGATGGATTCGCGCGGCCATCCAATGAGCTGGAGGGCAGTGAGAGGCTCTGCCCCCATCGCGTAGATGTCGGAGAGGGCGTTGGCCGCAGAGATCCGACCCCAATCGAAAGGATCGTCCACGATTGGTGTGAAGAAGTCGACTGTCTGGACGATTGCTCGATCATCGTCAATGCGAAAAACACCGGCGTCATCTGAACCGGCGATACCCACGAGGAGGTCCGGATGCTGCGTAACGGGGTGATTGTGCAAGGGACGCAGAACCTGCGTCAGCTCGTTAGGTCCGAGCTTGCACGCTCAACCGGCGCCGTGCGAGAACGATGTGAGGCGGATAGGTTCCATGAGGGAACACTAGGCAGCGAACGGTTTCGAATTCTCGCCACACGTGCTTCCGAGGCTGCTCAAACGGACCGCTGTCTTGATCCGATGTCGAACTTCGACAAAGCTGGGGTCTCAGCCAACAACGGAGGCACCATGAAGGTCGGGATCATCGGCGGTGGAACGATGGGGATAGGGATAGCGCACCGATTTGCCGCGAATGGTGCGACGACAGCGATCGTGGACATCGATTTGGGCACGGCACATGCCGCCGTTGCACGCACGGTCGAGACGCTCCGAACGGCGGTTGAGCGAGGAAAGATGTCGGAGGTAGAGGGGGAGGTTGCGATTCGGAACCTGACTGCTGTGGGGTCGATCGAAGAACTCGGTGAGGGCCTCGATATGATCATCGAGGCGGTCATCGAAGACTTCGATCTCAAGACGACTGTCCTCGTTGCTGCCGAAAAGCTGTCGCCCGTGGTCCTTGCCTCGAACACATCGAGCATCTCCATCGACTCTCTAGCTGACGGGCTAGAGACTCCCGACCGATTCGCCGGCATGCACTTCTTCAACCCGGTGTGGGCTATGTCACTCGTTGAGGTGATTCGAGGATCGAAAACGAGCGACCAGACCCTAGAGGCGGTGGGTGAGCTTGTAGCGTTCCTCGGCATGCAGCAAGCCGTCATCAACGACGCTGCCGGTTTTGCGACCAGTCGGCTCGGTGTGCTCGTCGGTCTGGAGGCGATACGCATGGTGGAAGAGGGCGTTGCGGCACCGAGTGAGATCGACAGGGCGATGTCACTCGGGTACCGCCATCCAATGGGTCCCCTGATGCTTGGAGACCTCGTGGGTCTTGACGTGCGGCTCAAGATTGCCGATCACCTCGCCTCCGTGTACGGCGAACGGTTCACACCTCCAGACCTGCTTCGCTCGATGGTCGCTTCGGGACGTCTAGGAAAGAAATCTCAACGAGGCTTTTACGACTGGTCGTCCGGATCACCGAGGCCCATCGAGGAAGTCTGATATCGCTGTACAGGTGGCTTCCGGTGATTCCAGAAGAGGGTTGTGGCCGGTGCCTGGAATCGAGACGACTTCACATCGCGGTATCGATCTGACCATCTGCGAAGCGATGGCTCCGTATTTGGTGTCCTCCGATCCGTGCATCAGCATGGTGGGCATCGACAACTCGTGGAGCCGCTCCCACACGGGTGTCTGAACTCCCTGTCCCATCCCCTCAAGAGCGGCTGCGAGACCGGAAGGCGTGTTCTGTGATCGGGTCAGTCGGTCCGCCTCCCGATCGGTCGGTTCCACGTGCGTCGTGGACGTGATCCCTCGAGTTGTCCACGAGTCGAGGAACACGTCAAGGCTCGTCGCGCGGATCCGTGTAGCCAATTCGGCGTCGGAACGTGCGCGCTTGGCTCGCGACGACGGATCGTCGATGCCTGGCGTCGCCGAAATCAGGACGAGACGTGAGATGAGGTTCGGATGCTCGAGCGCGGTGACGAGTGCGATCCGCCCTCCTTGGCTGTATCCGAGGAGGACTGGCATGGTGTCGATCATTCTGATGATCTCGCTCACTGCCCTAACCGCCGAGTCGATGCTCGCAGGAGCGTTCAAACTCAAGCCGTGGCCTGGGAGATCCGGTGCGACCACCGTGCGGTCGAGGTGGACGGCTGGAGTGGCGAACTGTGCGCCGGTCAGTGTGAACCCGTGGAGTGCAACGACCGCGGGCCCAGACCCGAATCGACGAACGTGGAGCACAGGGCTACGACTCGTCGATCGGAATCTCGGTGGTGAGCACCTTGTAGATGATGCCGGCGATGACTGCCAGCACTGCGAGCACGATGAGTTTCTTCATGAGGGAATGGTACAGGGAACCCGGAAAGATGGCCCAATGTTCGACACGCGCCCCTGGACGAAGGACCGTCGTCAGTGGCGGCACTCCCCGTGGGGTACTCTGCCGGCCATGAGCGAACTGACGCAGGGCCGTCGGCGTGTTTTCGCCGTCGTTGCATGGGCCACATTGGTGTTCAACGTGTTGGTGGTTCTCGGGGGAACGATCGTCCGGGCCACAGGGTCCGGCGCCGGGTGTGGCGACACGTGGCCCAAGTGTGGCGACCAGTTTGTGCCGCCGAACGCCACGGTCGAGACCCTCATTGAGTTCTCGCATCGGGTGTCGTCGGTTCTCGCAGGCCTCGGCGTTGCAGCACTTGTCGTGCTTGCACTGTGGATGTTCCCGAAGCGTCACATCGTGAGGAAGGCTGCTGTGGTGTCCGGCGTGTTCCTGGTGATAGAGGCCCTGCTCGGTGCGGCACTCGTTCTCTATGGTTGGGTCGATGCCGACATTTCGGTTGGGCGCATGATCGTCGTACCTCTCCACCTCACCAATACCTTCCTCCTTCTGGGAGCGCTCGCAGTCACGGCGTGGTGGGGGAGCGGATTCTCGGCCTCAGGCAAGTCGGTCAGTCCTGCGACGGTCCGATGGCTTGCTGCTGGGGCGGTCGTCATCGTCGCGCTCGGTGCCACGGGTGGATTGAATGCACTCGCTGACACGATCTTTCCTTCGGTATCGGTCACAGGTGACCTCGGTGCGAAGTTTGGCCCCACCGCACCGATTCTGAGCAAGCTCAGAATCGTGCATCCGGTCGTAGCCGTCGTTGGCGGGCTGTTCGTCGCCTGGATCGCAGCAGATACGTCCCGGAGCGGATCTGCGCGATCGCGGCGTCTCTCAGCCACGGTGAGCTTCATCGTGCTCAGCCAATTCTTCATTGGTGTCTCAAGCATCTTCTTGTTGACACCGCTCGCGATGCAGGTGCTGCACTTGATGGTCGCCGACGTGTTGTGGATCGCCTACGTTCTGCTCGGCGTGTCACTTCTCGACGACGCTCCTGTGAGACACAGGGAAGTTGTGTCTGTGTGAACGCGCGACCTACCGCCGATGAACGCACGGTGTCGTGGTTGTCCACATACATCGAGCTGACGAAGCCGAGGATTGTCGAGCTGCTCCTCGTCACGACGCTTCCGGCAATGGTGGTCGCCGATCGCGGATGGCCTGGTATGTGGCTCGTGGCTGTCACCCTCGTCGGCGGGTCGCTGGCGGCCGGCGGAGCAAACGTGATCAATCAGGTGCTCGACCGCGACATCGATGGGATCATGGCCCGCACCCGGGGTCGTCCGCTGCCGACTGGCCGCGTGTCAACACGTGCGGCGACGATCTTCGGTGTCCTTCTCGGAGTTGCGGGGTTTGTGGTCCTATGGATTGGGACGACCCTGCTCGCAGGTGTGCTGTCTCTCGTGGCGTTCGGGTTCTACATCGTGGTGTACACGATCGTGCTCAAGCGCTCGAGCACGCAGAACATCGTAATCGGTGGTGCTGCCGGCGCTGTTCCGGCGCTCATCGGTTGGGCCGCGGTCACTGGAGGCCTTTCGACGACGTCCTGGGTCATGTTCACCATTGTCTTGTTGTGGACGCCGCCGCACTTCTGGTCCCTTTCCTTGAAATACTCCGACCAATACCGTGCGGCTGGTGTTCCTATGTTTCCCGTCGTTGCGGGACCTCGGCCGACGCATGATCAGATCCTCTGGTACTCGATGGCAACGGTTGGGGTGACGCTGATCCTTGTGCCGGTCGCAGGACTCGGGTGGATATATACAGTCGTGGCTGTGGCATCCGCGATACCCATGGTGATGTTCCCCCTGCGGGTCCGCGCTGAGCGGATGGCGTCGATGCAATATTTCGGCTTCACGAACGTGTATCTCGCTGCTGTGTTTCTCTCGATGATGATCGATCGAATCGCACTGGATGGCGAGGTGGCCGGTGCATGGTCGTTAGCCGGCGCAGGTACGGCCTTGGTGATAGCAGGTCTCATCGGCGCCTCGACGGTTGAGACAAGACCAGCGGTTCGAGCCAGAGGGGTCTCGGCCGTGCGACATGGAGTCGAGGTGGGGATAACGATGGCATTCGCTGTTGGCGTCCTTGTCGCTGCATGGGGAGCATTCGTTTCGTGAAGACGCAACTCGCGCTCCTAGGCTCGTGGTGATGAGTGACACCGCGCCCGTGCGGCCAGAAGAGCGCTTCGACGAGTCGCGGGTGTCGCGTTATCTCACAGAGCACCTGCCGGATCTATTCCCATGCGACGAGGTGCTGTTCGACCAATTCCATGGGGGGGCAGCCAATCTCACGTACCGGGCTCGCTGTGCAGACGGCACAGAGTATGTGTTGCGTCGTGCGCCGCTTGGTCAGGTCGCACGTGGCGGGCACGACATGGAGCGCGAGCATCGAGTGCTCTCTCGACTCTGGAGACGCTTCAGCCTTGCGCCTCGGGCATTCCATTACTGTGATGACCCTGCAGTGATGGGTAAGCCGTTCTTCGTCATGGAGCGCAGGCGCGGCCATGTTGTCCGCAAGACATGGCCCGACGCGTTCGCCACCGACACCGACATGCAGAGAACGGTTGCCGAGTCGTTGGTGGATGCCCTCGGGGATCTTCACGCCATCGAGCCACGGTCTGTCGACCTTGAGTCCCTTGGTCGACCCGAGGGGTTCGTCGAACGCCAAATCGCGGGATGGACAAGCCGGTGGTTCGCCTGCGCCACTCGTCCAGTTCGCGAAATGGAAGTAGTCAGTTCGCTGCTTGTCGAGCGAGCGCCCGAACCTCAACGTACCGCGATACTGCACAACGACTACAAGTTGGATAACACGATGATCGGTGAAGACGGTCGACTCGTCGCCGTTTTCGACTGGGATATGGCAACACTCGGCGATCCTCTCGTAGATCTCGGCACACTGCTCGCCTATTGGGTGCAGCCAGACGATCCGACGTATCTCGTCTTCGGTGCAAACGCGGTAGCGATTGGTGAGGTCATGTCGAAGGACGCTGTTGCAGAGCGATACGCGAACCGTTGCGGTCTCGACCTCGTCGACTCCAAGTACTACGAGGCACTTGCACTCTTTCGGATCGCCGTCATCATCGAGCAGATCTATGCCCGCTACGTTCAAGGACAGACCACGGACGAGCGATTCGCCTCGTTCCAACCGATTGCGCCACTGCTCGCTGTTGCTGCACTCGATGCCATCGACCGCTAATCCCCGGCCGCTGGCCAACGATGTGGAGATGCAGGGGGACAGGCGAGGACCGATGAGGGGAGAGCAACGCGACGCCGAGCGAATACGATGTTGCCTCTAGGTCGTTGGGCGGTTAGCTTGCCTCGTTGAGGGGACGCGCTCGAGAAACAGCGGCCCGGATCGACCAACAATGGGAGTGCGAGCGATGGGTTACGAGCGGGTCGAGCAGCTTCGTGAGGACATCGACCGGATCAACTCCGAGTTACTTGACCTCGTCGCCCGCAGGCTCGACGTTTCTGTGGAGATCGGTTCGATCAAGCAGAAGGCAGGCCTTCCTTTGTACTCGGAGGATCGCGAGCGGGAGCTACTTCACCGCTTTCGCGCCGCGGCCGTCGAGCGGAACATCGATCCAGACTATGTCGAGGAGTTGATGGCTGTCGTTCTCATTCACTCACGCGCCGCCCAGCGCAAAACGATCCGTGACGCCGCACCGCCGTCCACCGAATGATGCACGGTCTCGGATCGGGGCATCCTGATGGTTGATCAACATGTCACCACCGGATCGGACGGTTTGGTCAGGTGCTGGTGGGGTGTCGGCGACGCCGATTACGAGGTGTATCACGATACCGAGTGGGGATTCCCGCAAGGCGATGACTGCCGCCTGTTCGAGAAGGTGTGTCTCGAGGGGTTCCAGTCCGGGTTGAGTTGGCTCACGATCCTTCGGAAGAGGGAGAACTTCCGGGCCGCCTTCCGAGACTTCAATCCCGGCGTGGTTGCGACCTACACCTCAACGGATGTGGAGCGGTTGCTCCAGGATGCAGGAATCGTGCGTCACCGCGGCAAGATTGAGGCGACGATCAACAATGCGCAGCGAGCTCTTGAGATGATCGACGAGTTCGGCTCGATTGCTGAGTTCTTCTGGATGCACGAGCCTCAACGAAAAGGCCCACCGGTCGATATTGCTTCCTCGACCGATGATTCAACAGCAATCTCGAAGGATCTCAAGGCCCGGGGCTGGAAATTTGTCGGTCCCACAACCATCTACGCCTTCATGCAGGCCATGGGTCTGGTGAACGACCATCTCGATGGTTGCTATGTGCGGGCCGAAGCCGAGGATGCCCGCGCCCGGTTTGTGGGACACAGTCCGTAGGCCCTATCTCGACCGTCAGTCGAATTCGCTCCTGGCCTCTCGCATCATCAATCGTTGCAGTGCCTCGGCGACGTCGAGCCCTTCGTAGAGAACGGCGCCGACTCCTTGAGCTATCGGCATCTCGACACCATGTCTCTCAGCGAGAGCCAGAATCCCACGCGTCGACTTCACACCTTCGGCGACCATATCCATGTCGTCGATGATCGATTGCAGATCGCGACCGCAGCCGAGGCCAAAGCCAACCTTATGGTTGCGGCTCTGCGAGCTGCTGCAGGTCGCGAAGAGATCTCCCATGCCGGCAAGACCCGAAAACGTTCTCGCCTCGCCACCCATTGCAATGCCGAGACGTGTCATCTCCACGAGGGCTCTCGTGACCAGTGTCGCGAGCGTGTTGTCACCGAAGCCCTTGCCTGCAGCCATGCCTGCTGCGATCGCCATGGCGTTCTTCACCGCACCAGCGGACTCACATCCGATGACGTCTCGATTCGTGTAGGCCCTGAACGAGGATGTTGTGATCATGTGTTGGACGGACCGTCTGACGTCCGCATTGGCAACGGCCACGACCGTTGCGGCTGGCTGACCGGCCATGATCTCGTTCGCCAGGTTCGGTCCGCTCATCACGCCTATGACATTCGGATCGTGATCGGGGAGCACGTCGAAGGTCACCTCTGTCATCCGCATGAGCGTCTCTGCCTCGATGCCCTTCGATAGCGAGATGATCGGCGTTTGCTCGGGGATGTGGGCCGCGGCTTGGGCGAGGACGTCTCGGTATCCGTGCGATGGCACGGCCATGATGATGACCGATGCGCCCCGGATCGCCGCTTCCAACTCGTTCGTCGCGCGCAACTCCGGCGAGAGCTCGAAGCCGCTCAGATAGGCCTCGTTGCTGTGCTTGTGGTTTATGTTCTCAGCAATCTCAGCGCGCCGTGCCCATATGGTCGTCGGGACGCGGGCAGCGAGCATCGAGGCCACCGTCGTTCCCCACGATCCTGCACCGATAACTGCGCACCTCATGGTCAGCACTTTACGCCCGGATCGCCCGAGAGCCCGACGCTCGAAGGTCGATGTCGTCCGTTGGCTCGCAAGCTCCACGGCCAAGCGCTCTCGTTCACCCGCTTGATGGTGGGAAGAGTCAGGGGGCATCCTTGCAATTCGCTGCGGGCTCTAGCAAGGTATCTGATGTGCCGCAGCGGAACACGACTCTGGCGATGGGACGGAGAACGTACGTCCTCGACACGTGTGTGCTGCTTGCGGATCCTCAGGCGATTCTGCGGTTCGACGAACATGAAGTCGTCATCCCGCTCGTCGTTGTCGAAGAGCTCGACCGTCAAAAGACCAGGATGGACGAAGTCGGAGCGAACGCTCGCAGGGCGATCCGACTACTCGAAGAGATGGGCGCATCCAAGACCGGTGGCCTTGCAGCGCCACATCGACTCCCTGGCGGCGGAACTGTTCGCATCGAGATCAACGGCGTGTACTCCGATCGGCTCCCTGAAGTTCTGAACCCTGCCACACCAGACCACCGAATCCTGGCCACCTGTCTGAACCTCGACGACGCGGGATCCGAAGCCGTTCTCGTGACAAAGGATGCAGCTTTGAGAATCAAGGGTGCACAGCTTCAGGTTTCTGTCGACGACTACCGGGGGGACACCGTCATCGTCGATGAGAGCTACAGCGGCGTTGCTGAAGTCGAGGTCGATAGCGACATCATCAATGAGATCTACGACTCGGGCAAGGCGGTCATCCCTGAGCTAGACGGCATCGTCAACCAGTACTTGATCCTGAAAGGTCCAGGATCCGGTTCGGCACTTGCTCGTGTCGCAGAGGGCGGCTCGGACCCGGTTGCAGTTCGGGTATCAGGATCTCGACGCCTCTTCGGTGTTGAGACGAAGAACATTCGGCAGGCTTTCGCTGTTGACCTCCTCCTTGATCCCGATGTTTCTGCTGTTTCGCTCATGGGCATGGCAGGCACAGGGAAGACCTTTCTGTCGCTCGCCGCGGCGCTGGAGCAGGTGATCGAGTTGGGGAGGTATCGCAGGGTTTCGGTGTACCGACCACTGATCGCGCTCGGACACCAGGAGGTCGGCTTCCTGCCTGGGGACCTCAACGACAAGCTTGAGCCTTGGATGGCGGCGGTACACGACAATCTCTATGCGCTCTTCGGAGGAGAGGGGGCAAATCCGAGGGATACCATCGAGGAGCTCTTCGAGCGAGACGTCCTTGAGATGGCCGCCGTCACGTATCTTCGAGGACGCTCGATCACCGGCGAGATCGTCATTGTTGACGAAGCCCAGAATCTCGAACTCTCGACGCTGAAGGTCATTCTCACTCGTATGGCTGAGAACTCGAAGGTCGTTTTCTGTGGCGACTTGACACAGGTTGACAACCCGTATGTGTCTCCGTTCGGAGGACTCGCAGCTCTCGTCGAGAAATTCAAGGGCAATCCCCTGTTTGGACACGTGACGATGGAACGCACCGTGCGTAGCCCGCTGGCGGAGTTAGCGACGAAGCTCCTGTGATCAGCCAATAGTCGAAGTCGGTGGCCACAAGCTCACGTGCTGGTCAGGCGAGTTCGACATGAACTTCGGTCGCCTTGATCGACACCCACACCGGGCAGCCTTCGGTGATGTTGAGCGCACGGATGGCCTCAGGTGTTACCTCTGCTGTCAGCGGTAGCGGATCGGCTGTCTGGAGCCGAACGCGGTCACCGTGGTGCTCGATACGCGTGACGACGGTCTCCCATGCGTTGCGGCTACTTCCTGTCGGTTCGTGTCGGCCAAGGACGATTGCTCGGGGATGGATGGTTGCGAGCACAGCTCCTGTGATGCGCGTGTCTGCTATGTGGAGTCGATGAGCGTCGGTGGCAACGACACCTCCACCTGCTATCCCCGTCACGAGGTTGGATCCTGCCAGATCGGCGACGTACGGTGTTCGAGGCCTGAGGCGAATGTCGTCCGGCTCCCCGACCTGAGTGATCGCACCGTTCTCGATGATGTGGATCTCGTCTGCGAGCAGGAAGGCATCGATCGGATCGTGCGTGATCACAAGACGCGGTCCTGGGAATCCCGCGAGATCATCGATGAGCATTCGACGAAGCTTCACACGGGTAGTGGCATCGAGCGCCGCAAGCGGCTCATCCAGGAGCAGAAGATCCGGGTCCGCAATGAGCGCTCGCGCAAGAGCAGTACGTTGAGCCTGGCCACCCGACAGGTCCCTTGGCATACGGTCTGCAAGGTCTGCGAGATCGAACCGGTCGAGCCAAACTGTGACTCGTTCGCGTGCCGTGACCCTCGGTATCCCTCGACGGTGGAGCCCGAATGCGATGTTCTGTGCAACGGTCATGTGCGGAAACAGCACATAGTCTTGGAACACGACACCGATGTTGCGCTCCGACGGCGGGACGAAGGCACTCGCGCGTGGCTCGTCGAGAACTCTGCCATCGAACCTGATACGGCCTTCGTCCAGCGGTATGAGACCTGACAGCGCGGCAACGGTGGTCGACTTGCCTGCGCCGTTCGGTCCGAGAAGGGCAACGGTTCGCCCCCGCGGTATCGAAAGAGAGATGTCGAGAGTGAACGCCTTCCCGCGGGTAACCATGAGGTCGGCTTCCAATCCTGATCGTGGGCTCATAGCGTCTTCCACCATCGCTCCCTCAACGCGATCAACACGGTCAAGGAGATGGCGACCATGATCACGCTCAAAGCAATTGCCGTATCTCTATCACTTTCGAGTGCGACATATACCGCCAACGGCAGGGTCTGTGTTCGCCCTTGGAGGTTTCCGGCGAAGGTGATCGTCGCTCCGAATTCTCCGAGGGCGCGAGCCCATGTCAAGACGAGACCTGCGGCGATCGATGACCCGATCATCGGGATCGTCACTCTGAATAGGACCGCCCAACGTCTGGCGCCCAGGGTCGCGGCAGCACCTTCGTATCGGGGGTCGAGATTCCGGAGTGCGCCCTCTACGGTGATGACGAGGAAGGGCATCGAGACGAATGTCGTCGCAAGCACCACTCCCCATGTGGAGAACGGCAAGACCAGACCGGTCGCCTTATAGAGCGGTCCCCCAACGAGGCCCTGTCTTCCCAGAGCGAACAGCAAAGCAGCGCCACCGACTACGGGTGGTATCACTAATGGGAGCAGCACGACTCCGCGAACGAGAGCTCGCCCAGGGAAATCGACCCGAGCCAACACCCACGCTAGCGGCACCCCGAGAAATGCCGATATTGCTGTTGCGCCCAGGGATGCAATGAGTGAAATCTTGAGCGCGTCGATGGCAACACTTGTCGTGAGCAGCGATGGGAGATCCAGCCACGGCGTTCGGGCCAACAATGCGATTAGCGGCACGAGGAACACAGCAAGGCCTGCAAATGCGAGGATTATCAGCACCGCAGATGGTCGGACGAGACGCCGACTCGACCGCTTCATCTGCCTGCTCATGGCGCCGAGAATCCGTGGTCGGCGAGGATCCTCTGACCCTCACCGGACACGACGAATGCTACAAAGGCCGAAGCAGCGGTCGGATTCGTCGAATCGGCGAGTACCACGATTGGATAGTCTGCAACGACGTTGTGATCAGGAGGGATGGCGATGCCCTCGACCCCATCAGTCGAGGCAATGTCAGTCACATAGACGATTCCCGCGTCGAGTTCTCCAACCTCGACCTTCGTGAGGAGAGCCCGCACATTCGGCTCGTTGGTATCGACGGATGCGCGTACCCCAGCCTTCTCGAGAGCCAGACGAGCAAAGTGGCCACACGGGACGTTCTCAGCGCACAAACCTATGAAGAGGTTGTCGTCTGCAAAGTCGATGAGGCTTGTCACAGAACCAGGGTTTCCTGTCGGGACGGCGATCTGTAGCAGATTCTTGGCGAAGATCTGTGGCTCGTTAATCGTCTCCCCTGCCTCGACGATCGTGCGCATATCGTTTAGACCGGAAGGAGCGAAGACGTCTCCAGGCGCCCCTTCGAGTATTTGGGTTCGCAATGTCGCGCTCCCTGCCACGTTGAGCACCACGTCGACCCCGACGTTGCGTTGCTCGAAGGCTGCCTCGATCGTTGTGAAGGCGTCGGTGAGGGAGGCTGCTGCCGACACCAGCACTCTGCCCCCGATGTCGTCCGTCTGGGAGGACGCGGAACAGCCGCCGATGAGGAGGCCGAGAACCACGAGGCCGAGCAGCCCTGCCAGTGTCGCTCTCACGCACGACTCGGTGCGGTGGACAGCTCTCGGCGGATTGCTATGCCGCCCAGATGGGCCTGGAGCGTGGGAGTCATGGACATGCCTTCGCATTCTACAAAGGCTCACTTCGCTGCACGGGTACGGATACGCTCGGATGCGGAAGGCGGCAAAGAGATTCGCTGTAGACGTGTGGGCATGACGCGCAATCGCGACGGACCCGCGATGTTTCGTCATCATGCGATATCGTCGAACCATGGAAGCGAACAGACGAGCAGATCGATTGACTACGCGGTGGTTCGCCCGGTCGTTCGTTACCGCTTTCACATCAGTCTTCCGAGGATGGGGATACGGATACGGGCGCCTTGCCGAGTCGCAAGCCGCGTCTGTCGCTGGCGACGCACTCGTCGCTGTGGCACTCGCAGGGACACTGTTCTTCTCTGTGCCGTCGACCGATGCGCGCGAGAACGTTGCACTGTACCTCCTGATCACCCTCGCTCCGTTTGCCGTGATCGGACCCGTTCTCGGCCGAGTGTTCGAACGTGCGCCTGGCGCATATCGAGCAGGGCTCGTGCTGTCGTCGGCCGGTCGTGTGTTCGTCGTTGCAGGGCTCGGCTTCCTCATCGACTCGTTCTGGCTGTTCCCCCTAGCCTTTCTACTCCTGGTGCTGTCGCGGTTTCATGGAATTGCGCGTTCGAGTGTGCTACCTGTTGTTGTCCGCGATGTAGACGAACTCATCAACGCGAATGCCAGGCTTGCTCGTGCCGGGGTCATCGCCGCGGCGATCGTGCTTCCGCTAGGTGCCGCATTGCAAGCATGGATTGGAAGTGGGCCCGTCCTCCTTGGCGCCATCGCGCTGTACGTGATCTCAGCGGTCTCGGCTACGCAGCTTCCACCGGTCCGAGTGGATGTGGAGCGTCGCGGTGTGACGAGGTACCAGCTCCCGAGAACGCTACGGCTTGCTCGTTTCGCGACCGCGAGCGTGCGATTTCTCAACGGCTACCTTGTCCTGCTCGTCGCGTTCTCCTTTCGAGATGCCGATGCCGGAGTTCTGAGTCTTGCTGCTCTGTTCGCCGCAGCCGGGCTCGGATACTTCATATCCGCGTGGCTTGCGCCGCTGTTCGGCAGGCACGTGCGTGAGGAGCCGATGGTTGTCGGCGCTCTCGCGGTCATGGCAATCGCGTCTTTCATAGGAGCCCAGACACTCTCGCTACTCGCTGCGGCGATTGTTGCTCTTGCCGCCGGCTTCTCATGGGGTACTGCCAAGTTCGCGTTCGACGGGATGATGCACGCTGCGATTCCCGCAGCGGAGCGGGGGCGAGCGTTCACGAATGCCGAGACCATTTTTCAGATCGGTTGGGTGCTTGGCGCCTTGATCCCGGTTCTTCCGTTTTGGCCCGTAGGGCTTGGCTTGTCATCGGCTGGTGTTGTCGCACTCGTCATCCAAGTTGGATACGTATCGCTCGTCCTCATTCCCGAGAACGCGCATCCACCGCAGGAACCGTTCGAGGCACAGTCCGGCCCGGACGACGAGCCACCGGTTGGCGGTGTGCTGGATCTGCTGTAGCGCAGAGTCGGCTTTTGTGCGATAGGCCACTACGCGACTGGTGACACGTACTTTCTGAATCGGCTGGCTTCGTCGTGGGGCAGACGGACGGTTATCTCTGTGCCGGATGGGGCGTGTTCGACATCGAGCACGTCCCCAGCTTCATGGAGTTCGGCCAGAACGTCCCCGCGGTCGTACGGTATCTGGAGCCGCAGTTCGACCGTTTTCGCATCAAGGCCGGCAACGCTGGCCTCAAGAAGTTGCTCGATACCGTCGCCTCGTGCCGCCGATATGAAGACAGCCTGCGGATGGAGTGCTCGCAATCGTCGAACCGTGGCCGCATCTGTCACGTCGATCTTGTTGAACACGATCAGTTCGTCAATGCCGTCCGCCCCAATCTCAGCAAGCACGGTTCGCACCGAAACAAGTTGATGGTCAGGATCTGCATCGGATGCATCGACCACGTGGATCAGTAGATCTGCGTCTGCGACTTCCTCCAGCGTCGACATGAAGGCTTCGATGAGCTCATGGGGTAGGTCCCGCACGAAGCCGACCGTATCCGAGATCAAGGCTTCATGACCGTGGGGGAGCGCGAGCTTGCGCACGGTCGAGTCGAGCGTTGCGAACAACCTGTCCTCTACGAGGACTCCGGCATCGGTGAGGCGGTTGAACAGTGTCGACTTTCCAGCGTTCGTGTATCCAACGATCGCGATTATTGGATCGCCTGATCGCCTTCTGCGTTTGCTCCTGGTCGCTCTGGAGCGCGCCGCATCTTTCAACACACGTTCGATCTTGCGAATTCGCTCGAGGATCCGTCTGCGATCCGTCTCCAGCTTTGTCTCTCCCGGGCCACGGGTCCCGATTCCTGCTCCGAGCCGACTCAAGGCAATTCCCTGTCCGCGTAGTCTCGGAAGGCGATACCGATGCTGAGCGAGCTCGACCTGAAGCATGCCTTCCCTGGTGTGGGCATGCTGGGCGAAGATGTCGAGAATGAGAGCTACTCGATCAACGACGTCACACTTGAACGCCTGATGGAGGTTGCGCTGCTGGGCGGGGCTGAGAGCGTTGTCGAACACGACGACATCTATGTCTCTCGCCTTCGAAAGCGCTACGAGGTCGGCGAGTTTGCCCTTGCCGATGAACGTGGCGGGATTTGGCCGTTCCCGTCTGACGAGCTCTGCTTCGATCGGTTCAGAACCTGCGGTGTCGGTCAGCAATGCAAGCTCTCTGAGACTCGCCTCCCCGCGCGCTCTGTCGTTCGGAGAGCGGATCAGGCCAATCAACAATGCCTGCTGCCTGGCGACGTCGAAGTCCGTCTCTGAGGCAGTGAGTCGTTGGCGTTGGCGCGATACATGTGAGGTTGACGGTTCGCTCATCGGTGTAACGGTACTCAGTCGGCAAGATCCTGTTGCCGGTTCGATGCGCGTTGCCTACTCTGTCGCGCTGTGCAGGCGGTACCTGCGCGAAAACAAGAACATAGATGGAGGCCACAGGTGAATGACAACCTAAAGAAATGGCTACCGTGGATCGCGGTCGCTGCGGTGGCGCTGATCGTCATTGTGATCATCGCTGTCAACAGCGGTGGTGATGACGAGGTAGCGGCTCCAACGACAGCCGCCACGACGGTCACGACAGTCGCTGCAGCAACGACCACGACAGTCGCTGCAGTAACGACCACGACCGAGGCTGCCATGGTCGCGCCAGAGCCAGGTCCGCTAGGGGCCGTGACTGTTGCGCCAGGCGAAGATATCCAGATCCGGAGCGTCGAGGCGATCAGCGGTGACGTTGCGTTCCTCGGTGTCCCGAATCAGCGTGGTACGGAGCTTGCTGTGACCGACTTTGGGGCCATCAAGGGCCACAACGTCAGCATCGGCACCCCGCTCGACGACCTCTGCTCGGCAGAAGGTGGCCAGGCGGCCGGTCAGACGATCGTGTCAGACGAGAAGGTCATCGGTGTGATTGGAACGTCTTGCTCGGGCGCAGCGACGGCGATGTCGCCGCTCATCTCCCAAGCAGGCATGGTGATGATCTCCCCATCGAACACCTCCCCGGCGCTCACATCTGACCTAGTGGGCAACGCAGGCGACAACTACAACCCCGGCTACTACCGCACGGCTCACAACGACCTGTTCCAGGGAGCGGCTGTTGCAGAGTTCGTGTACAGCCAGCTTGGCTTGACCAAGGCTGCAGCCATCCATGATGGCGACCCATATACGAACGGTCTTGCGTCAGCGTTCAAGAACGCGTTCGAGAAGCTTGGTGGCGAGATCGTGGTGTTCACGGCTGTCAACAAGGGTGACACCGACATGACTGGTGTCCTCACTGAGGTTGCTCAGGCAGGTCCACAGGCACTCTACTTCCCGATCTTCATGCCTGAGGGCGGATTCATCGCCCAGCAGGCTGAGACGATCGCGGGGTTCGAGGACGTGGTCATGATCGGTGCGGACGGTCTGTTGACCGACAACTTCATGGAGTTGAAGGAGACCGAGGGTATGTACTTCTCGGGTCCGAACCTGGACTACGGCAACAACAAGTCTGAGATCGGTACTACCTCTGCAGACTTCCTTGCTGAATATCAGGCCGCATACGGCGAGGCGCCGTCTGCTCCCTTCTGGGCGCACAGCTACGACGCTACCGTGCTGCTTCTCTCGGCGATCGATGCCGTGTCTGTGGAGCTCGATGACGGTTCGCTGTTCATCGACCGTCAGGCACTTCGTGACGAGTTGACATCCACGAGGAACTTCGGTGGCATCATCGGATCACTGTCTTGTGATGACTTCGGTGACTGCGGTGCACAGCGGATCTCGATCGTGTTGCATGAGGACTCGACGAACATCGAACAGAGCAAGAACAACATCGTCTTCGAGTATTCGCCAGGAGGCTGATCTCGAACCTAGTTGATGGCAGAGAGCCGGCGCCGTGTGTAGGCGCCGGTTTTCTGCTTTACTCGCAGCCAGATGAATACAACCACCACGCCCGCGACACGGACGTTCCGGTTCTCATGGACTGATTCGTTCCTGTGGGCCATACGAGTGACTTCGATCTTCGTCATCGTGTGGGGATTTGTTGGTGTCATCGCTCTCGGCTTCGAGGGCAACGGGCTCAGCCTTGCTGCGTGGAAGCAGTTGACTATTGCCGGCCTCGCACAGGGATCGATGTACGGGCTCATCGCTCTCGGCTACTCAATGGTGTACGGCGTGCTCGGGTTCATCAACTTCGCCCACGGCGAGGTGTTCATGGTTGGGGCGATCGTCGGATTCTTCACGGCGAATGCTCTTTTCGATGCCGGCATTTGGGAGTCGAACTTCATTCTCTCGATCATCGTTGTGCTCGTCGTTGCGGTGGCGAGCTCTACGGTCACTGCAGTGATCATCGAGAAGGTCGCGTACCGACCGCTGCGCAACGCTCCGAGGCTCATCCCCCTTATCACCTCGATCGGCATCTCGTTCTTCCTCCAGAACGCCGTACAGCTCCTCGTGGGACCAGCTGTGAAGACGTATCCGGCTCCGCCGAAGTGGTTGAGCAACCCGATCGACATATTGGGATTCAAAGTTCCTGGCACAACCGTGCTCGTGGTTGTGCTCGCCCTCGTATCGATGTTCGGCCTGTGGCTGTTCGTTGAACGGTCGGCGACGGGCCGTGCGATGCGGGCCGTAGCCGAGGACAAAGAGATCGCGGCCCTGATGGGCATCAACGTGGACAAAGTGATCGTCATGACCTTCGCCGTTGGTGGCGCCATGGCCGGTGTTGCGGCGTTGCTTTGGGCGATGCTGTTCCGCGGTGTCTCATTCATCACAGGGTTTCTGCCAGGCATCAAGGCGTTTACGGCTGCGGTGCTTGGAGGGATAGGGAACATCGTCGGGGCGATGGTCGGCGGTGTTCTGCTCGGCCTGTTCGAGGGGCTAGGTCCTAACGTCGTTCTTCGAGGTCTTGCGTGGCAGATACCGACCTCGCTTGGGATCGTGTTGCTTGTCGCCGGGGTGGGAGTGGTGTTTGCAGGGAGGTCTACCCACCGCAATGGGATCGTCGTCCTAGGTGCATCGACGATCCTCATGGGCCTCGTCGGTGTGTGGGGATTCACGATCGTCATTCCAGGTCTCAGCCAACTCAAAGACGTCGTTGCGTTCACGGCGCTCGTGCTTGTGTTGATATTCAAGCCTGCGGGCTTGTTCGGAGAACAACTGGGAAATGAGGACCGGGCCTGATGACGGACACACTCGAGCGCACAGCCGCGCCCAATGCACCGACGCCGAACCCGGTCGACTGGTCGAAGGTGCAGAAGGCGGGTGCGTACGGTGGCTTGACGATGGTGTTCATCGCAGCAATCGGGATGGCCACGGCTCTAGACCGTCGACTCATTATTGAGCCTTGGCTGAGCCTCGGCTTCCTTACCCTGTTGTGGGTGCCCGTTGTCCTTGGGTTCACCAGTGCAACGGAGGATCTGCAAGACGGTGCTCCCCCGCCGGTCAAGGGTGAACGAGACCTTGTCTCCGGCCTCGTCACGGGGTTGCTCTCCGGCCTCTACTTCACCCTGTTCATCGTCGTCGTCGATGCGTTCGATCTGACAGACATCTTCAGGAATCTCGGTCCGAAACTTATCGAATTGCTGACGTTTGGGAGAGGTCTCGGCGTTGCGTCTGTTCTTTGGATCATCGGGTCAGGGCTCCTCGGTCTCGTCGGTGGAGCGCTCAAGGTCGTTCCGAGGCGAGTTCGTAGTGTGATCGGTTCCGCAGCGATCGGTGTGCTCGGCATAGCTCTCCTTGAGATCATCGTCACCGACATCACGCAGGGGCTTCGCGTCGAGTTCGTCGCCGACTGGATCTTCGCGATCAACGGTGGCCTCACGACCGTGTCGGCGATCGTCATAGCCATCCTGAGCGGGCTCTTCGGGCTTCGCTCGAGCGAGCAGACGCTGACAGAGCGGAGGCTGGCGCGGATGAATCTCGATCCGGAGGTTCGGTTCCGCAAGAACGTCACCGCAGCGATCATCACGATCCTCGCCGTCATCTTCCTCCCCATGATCCTTGGAGGCCTTACCAACGAGTTGCTTGCAAACGTTGGTCTCTTCATTCTGATGGGACTCGGGCTCAACATCGTGGTCGGGTCGGCAGGGCTCCTCGACCTCGGCTACGTGGCTTTCTTTGCTGTAGGTGCTTACACCACTGCGGTGCTCACGTCTCCACTTTCACCGACCTGGACTCCGGAACTGACGCTGGATTTCCTGTCGTGGGAAGGCTGGTTGATCGTCGTCGTAGTCCTCGTCATGGCTGCGATCGCCGGCATTCTCGTAGGTACTCCTGTCATTCGTTTGAGAGGCGACTACTTGGCGATTGTGACCCTCGGTTTCGGGGAGATCGTCAGGATCCTGTTTCTTTCAGATTGGCTCTCCCCTTACTTCGGTGGCGCCCAGGGAATCACCAACATCCCTGGTGGCGCGCTTGGTCCCGTTGAGATCAAGGGAACCAGTTCCCAGGCGATGTTCTATGTGATCGCGGCATTCTCCGCTGTGGTGATCTATGTGGCATGGCGGCTCCAGAAGTCCAGGACGGGTCGTGCATGGACCGCGCTGCGTGAGGACGAGGATGTTGCGGAAGCCATGGGCATCAACACCACAGCGGTGAAGCTCACAGCATTCGTGATGGGTGCGATCTTCGCCTCTATCGGAGGGATGATCTTTGCGGTCAAGGTTGGGTCGATCTTCCCGAACTCGTTCAAGTTGCTCGTGTCCATCATCATTCTCGTTGTTGTGATCGTTGGTGGAATGGGATCGATCACAGGAGTCATCGTTGGTGCCGTGGTGCTGATAGGTGTGCTCGGTGGGCCGACCCAGCCGGGACTCTTGCAGGAACTTGGCGAGTTCAAGCTGCTCGTGTATGGGGCGGTGCTGGTCTTTATGATGCTCAAACGTCCCGAGGGGCTGTGGCCTTCGATACGGCGACAACGCGAGCTGTACCAAGACGAGATGAGTCAGGATGCATGGCTCACGGGGGACCCAGGCCTTGACGAGGAAGGTGGCGTGTGATGCCACTGCTCGAGATCACCAACCTCAGGAAGGGCTTCGGCGGCGTCCAGGCACTCGACGGTATCGACTTCCATGTGGACCAGGGTGAAATCGTCTCCGTCATCGGGCCGAACGGTGCGGGGAAGACATCGTTCTTCAACACGATCACAGGCTATTTCTCTCCAGATGAGGGCGAGATCGTGTTCAACGGCGTCAACATCGCGGGACACCAGCCCCATGAGATCACTGAGCTCGGCATTGCGCGGACGTTCCAGAATGTCCGTTTGTTTCCCAACATGACCGTGCTCGAGAACGTGATGGTGGCTCAGCATTGCAGGACGAGTACCGGCATGTTCGGTACGTTGCTCAACACGGCTTCGTTCCGCAAGGAAGAGCGAGAGATCGAAGAGCGAGCCAAGGAGATACTCTCGTTCTTTGGAAAGCGCCTCAAGGGGTATCGCTGGGATCAACCGGCAATGGTGCTCTCGTATGCGAACAGGCGGCGTCTCGAAATCGCCCGTGCGATGGGGACGTTGCCCGAGCTGATCCTGCTCGACGAGCCGACAGCAGGCATGAACCCGATGGAGACGGCTGAGCTTACCGACCTGATCAAGCAGCTCCGATCCGAGAAGGGGTACACGATCGTCGTGATCGAGCACGAGATGCGCGTTGTTCGCGATGTCTCTGACCGTGTCGTTGTCCTCGATCACGGTGTGAAGATCGCAGAAGGTGACTACGAGTCCATATCACAGAATCCGGATGTGATCGAGGCCTACCTCGGACGGCCAACGGAGCCCACCAATGGATGACAGGACTCCTGCTCTTGAGTTCCGAGGCGTCAACACGCACTACGGCCCTGTGCATATGCTCAAGGACGTCGATGTGGAGATCTTCCCTGGAGAGATCGTGTGTCTCCTTGGCGGCAATGCCTCTGGAAAGACGACGACACTCAAGACGATTCTCGGCATGGTGAAGCCGACAACAGGAGATGTGGCGATAGATGGTGAGATCGTCACAGGTTTCTCGACCGCCGACATCGTGTCACGAGGCGTCACAATGGTTCCAGAGAACCGGCGGCTGTTCAAACGAATGACCGTGCGAGAGAACCTTGAGATCGGTGCCTATCTGCGCACAGACCGCGACGTTCTCGATGCTGAGATGGAGCACATCTTTGACATGTTCCCCAGGGTCAAAGAGCGCATCAACCAGAGGGCGGGAACCCTCTCAGGTGGTGAGCAGCAGATGGTCGCCGTGGGTAGGGCGCTTATGGCAAAGCCGAAAGTTTTGCTCATGGACGAGCCGTCGATGGGCCTAGCACCGGTTCTCGTCCAGCAGAATTTCGACATCATCGAGCAGATCAACGAGGAGGGCGTGACCGTGTTCATGGTCGAGCAGAACGCCAACATGGCCCTCTCGATCGCAGACAGGGGATACGTCCTCCAGACGGGGCGCATCGTGCTCAACGATACGGCAGCCGGGCTGCTCACCAACGAGGATCTCCGCAAGGCGTATCTTGGGGAAGTCGAATAGCTCGGAGGTTCGTCGTGGCCAAAGACACTGCTGACATTGTCATCATCGGCGGCGGCATCATCGGTATGTCGATTGCTCATCAGGTTGCTCGCCGTTCTCCTCTCAAGATCGTCGTGCTCGAGAAGGGTGCGGGCCTTGGTGAGGGATCCACCGGAGGGTCATCTGCGATTACGCGGCAGCGATACTCGAAGGCGGAGAACGTACGGATTGCCCGCGACGGCAACGTCATCTGGAGGAATTGGCCCGAGTACACCGGACTTGACGAACCCACTGGCCGGTTCCATGACATCGGCGTGCTCTGGATGATGCACGACGATCCCCAAGTCGTAGCAGCGGATCAGGCTCGTCTGGTCGCAGAAGGCATTGATGCGGTAACCGTTGATGCAGCCGAGTTGGCCAGGCTGTATCCGGGCGTCTCGGCGTGCATGGTTCCATTCGATCTCACAGGAGATGTCGAACATGTGTGTGCTGATGGCAGTGCCTTTCTCATCGAGCGAGACACCGGCTTCTTCGATGCGACCGGCGCCCTACTGGATGTCGCCACCGCGGCACGAGCCGGTGGTGTCGATGTTCGGATGCGGTCAGAGGCGGTGATGATCTCGATGCTGGGCGGACGAGTGCGTGGTGTCACGCTTGCCGACGGATCGACGATCGACGCGGGACTCGTCATAAACGCAGCAGGCCCGTGGTGCAACCAGATAAATGCCATGGTGGGTCTTGACATGCCATGGACGCTGGTTCCGACACGTGTCCAGGTGGTCTACCGCGACCTGCCGCCGATCGTGCCACGGCCGATACCGGTTATCTGCGATGCCGCTGGGGGGGTGTATCTGCGTCCTGAAGCTGGAGATGGGCAGATCATCCTCGGTTCCATCCTCGAAGAGGACGAACTCGAGTCAGCTGATCCTGACAGCTACAACGGTGCTGCGGATCGGGCGTACATCGACCTCAAGATTCATGCGTTGCATCACAGGCTGCCTTCTCTGCCGTACCGCGGGATTCCCGGTGGTATGGCCAGTTTGTACACCGTGAACCGTCAGGATGTCCTTCCGGTCGTCGGGCCGACGTCTGTCGAGGGATTCGCCGTCGTGAACGGTTTCTCGGGCCACGGATTCAAGGAGTCGCAGATCATCGGTTCGATGATGGCGCAGTGGATCACGGGTGAGCGGGCCAGTTTCGATACCGACGTTCCCATGGACTTCCTGTCAGTCGACCGCGCACCGATCGACATCGCCGAGCACACCGTGCTGGCGTAGCGACGTACCACGGGAACGCAGAGGTGAAGTGGATCGGCGGGTACCGCGTCCTACAGCTCCGCTCCAAGATCGAGGTGTTCGGCGTTCGCTAGCGCCATTGCCGCGCTCGTGATGTCCTGGCTGGCGATTCCGACAGACTTGAAGAGTGTCCGGCCGTCTGGGATGTCGATCGATGTCGTCAGAAGTGTTCGCAGGTCGGCGTCGGCGACTCTGCCTGCCTGGATGAGATCACCAGCTTCAGCCGCCGCGGCCTGCATGTCGTCGACGACGACGAATGCCGAGGTGGTGACATCCGGAGGGATCTCGATCATGGACGGTGTGAACGCGCCGATTGCGTTTACGTGGGCATACAGCGTGAGACTCTCCGTAGCGAACAGCGGTTCGGTTGATGGGGTAGCCGTTGAGACGACGTCCGCCGAAGCAACGGCCTCATCGGCGTTTGCTACGGCCTCTCCTCCGACATCATCTGCCACAGCCGCGGCGTTGGCGTGGTCGCGGCTCCACACCAGTATGTTCGTGACGTCTCTGACCGCTTGCACGGCAGCGATCTGATCGCGAGCCATTGCCCCTGCACCGAGCATTGCCATCGTGGTCACCTGCGGAGATGCGAGCAGATCGGTTGCAAGGCCTGCCACCGCCCCAGTCCGTATGGCTGTCAGGGTCGGGCCGTCCACGATCCCTAGCAATGCCCCGTTCTCGTCGAATACGACGACGACCCCGACCGGGTTGCCAGGCACGACGGAGACGACCTTGACTCCTGAAAGCGTTCCGACACGACCAGGCATGAAGAGCGACTGGCCGAGGAGGTGCCGGTTGGGAACGTCGGTGTCGGCGGTGAAAGCGACTCGCATAGCGTCGATTGCGTCAGCCATCGGGAGGCATCGCCGCGTCGTTTCAGCATCGAGATATCGCACGTTTCCATCGTACGAGCATTTCCGACCGCACGGGCGGTGTCTGCTGGTATCTTGTGAGGAGGAGGGACGAATGCAGAAAACTGTAGCGAATATCATTGACACCAAGGGGAAAGCCGTCTGGTCGATCGACGCAGATGTATCGGTGTACGAGGCGCTCAAAACGATGGCGGACAAGAATGTTGGGGCGCTCGTCGTCACGTCACATGGCGACCTGGTTGGAATCCTCTCTGAGCGAGACTACGCCAGGAAGATCATTTTGTTGTCTCGAGGCTCGATGGACACGCTCGTGTCCGAGATCATGACACCGGATCCGGTGACCGTTACGAAGGCGGACACAGTTGCTGGGTGTATGCAGATCATGTCGGACAGGAGGATCAGGCATCTTCCTGTCGTCGAGAGTGGATCACTTGTGGGTGTGATCTCGATCGGCGATGTTGTGCGCGCCGTGATCGACGAGCAGAGGTTCATGATCGATCAGCTCGAGGGCTACATCACGCGGTAGGGGGCTGGAACTCGACGAGTCGTTCGTCTTGAGCTAAGCACCGCGCTTGGCGAATACGTCTTGGTCGAATGGCTCGATCATGATGCATTCGCCCGGACACTCCTCGGCTGCTTCGACGACGACGTCAAGCTGAGATTCCGGCACACGTGCGACCCCCCTAGATCCGTCAGGTGCTTGCGCGCCGTCGAAGACGATGTCGGTACCCCAGTGTGAAGCGGTCTCCTTGACGACCCACAAGCCGTCGTCGCGCGCTTGGAACACATCGGGTGCGATCTCTTCGCAGATGCCGTCACCTGTGCACAGGTCCTGGTCGATCCAAACCATCAGTGATGCGTCAGCCATGTCCATCCTCGATCGAGTAGCCCCGTTGGGAACTTGCGGCTGTGAGAATAGCTCACCGAATCGGGCCAAATGCCGGTGGTCAGGTTGGATGCGTTTAGATACCCGGTACGATTGTCCGCGGAGGCGACTGCGTGCCTGGTGGACGTCACGGACTTCAAATCCGATGAGGGGGCGTGAGCTCCCTGGCGGGTTCGATTCCCGTCCGCCTCCGCCAATCTGGAGTCTGGCGTAGGAAACCGCAACATGTTGCGGTTTCCTACGCCAGAGCCCTCAGTCGGTGCGGCCGATGAGCGGGTTGTCGCCGTCGAAGAGCGCGTCGATCTGGTCGCCGAGCTTCGCCATCACCGCACGACGCTTGATTTTCAGCGACGGTGTGAGCATGCCATTCTCCGGGGTGAATTCCTCGCTCTCCACCACGAAATCGCGTACACGCTCATAGTGCTTGATCGAGGACTGGGCACGGGTGATCTCAGTTCTCAACAGGTCCAGAACGTCTGGGTTCGTGAGCAGATCATCGAGGTCGGTCGTGTCGATGCCCTTGTCGTTCGCCCATTTCTGAACGTACGCAATGTCCGGAACGACGACTGCTACGTTGTACGGACGTTGCTCCCCATACACCATGACCTGGCTGATGAAGCCCGAGAGCTGGAGCTGCTCCTCAATCGGTGACGGAACCACGTACTTGCCGTTCTCGAGCTTGTACTGCTCTTTGATCCGCCCCCGAATGAAGAGGTAGCCGTCCGCATCGACATGGCCGAGATCACCTGTGCGGAAGCCACCGCTTGGCGTGAACACTTCTGCGTTCGCCTCAGGGAGGTTGTAGTAGCCCATCATCACGTTGGGGCCGTGTACCACGATCTCCCCAATGTCGGGATCGCCTGTCACATCGGTGTCGATCTCGAGGGTGACATCTGGGATCGGCCTGCCGACTGATCCGATCCGCCGAGCAGTCTTCGTGTTGGCTGTGACGATCGGGCTCGTTTCTGTGAGGCCGTAGCCTTCGTAGACGGTGATCCCAACGGCAGAAATGAATTCGGCGACCTCAGTTGATATGGCAGCGCCTCCCGAGAAGGCGTACTTGAGTCGACCTCCGAAGGCCGCGCGAACCTTCGTGAATACCAGCTTGTCGAACAGGTCGTTCTGCAGGTCGACCCATCGGCTGTGCTTGCCGTGCTTTCTCAGCTGCTCACGCTTGCGTGCATTCCCAACCGCGGCGTTGAACAGAGCCCTCTTGATACCTCCCTCGGCCTCCATGATCTTTTGGAGCCCGTCGTACACCTTGTTGAAGACGGTTGGGACGGACACGAGAATGGTCGGCTTGATCTCGGGCATGTCCCTCGTCAACGTCGTCGCACTCGTGATACCTGTCGATGCCCCGAAGTAGGTGAGAGCGTGCAACTCCACGGTCTGGCCGAAGGAGTGTGCCCACGGTAGGAACGACGCCGAACGATCATCCTCCTCCAGGGGGAAGAATTGAGCGACGGCGTTGATGTTGGACGCGAAGTTGCCGTGTGACAGCTTGACCCCCTTGGGGTCGCCGGTTGTGCCGGACGTGTAGATCAATCCAGCCAAGTCGGAGCTCTGCACCACGGCGACGGGCGCAGGGCTCTCCGCACCCCTCGTGAGCAGTTCGAGAAAGTCGATGGCGTTGCCTCCGGCGGGATCATCTATCACGATGATCGCTTCGAGGTCCGGGGTCTCTGAGCGGACCTCCTCGATCTGTGCCCTGATGCCATCGGTTGCGGCAAAGAGCACCTTTGCGCCAGAATCTCTAAGGATGTACTTCCAATCCTTCTGGGTCTGTGCCTCGTACATTGGAACCCAGGCTGCTCCGAGCGAGTAGGTGGCATACGCACCGACTGCCCACTCGACACGATTGTCCGAGATGATCGCGACGCGGTCGCCACTCGTGACGCCGAGCGATGCGAGTCCTCCTCTGGCCTTCGTAGTCGCAGCACCGAACTCCTCATACGTCATCCAAGTCCAGTCGCCGTCGCCTCCGCGATGGCCGAAGAGCGGGTTGTGAGCGAACGCAGTGATGCTATTCGTATAGAGATCGACCAGCGTTGCGATTTCGGCGGGCATTGGCGTTCCTTTCGTCGCGGTCGTCACCTTAGATGCCGAGGATCCAGGTTGATGTTGAAAGCACCGATATCCTGGGTGGATGGAAGATGCAATGGTGCTTGGCAGACTCATCCGTGAGTCTCGGCTCAAGAAGGGCCTGTCACTCGGTCAACTCGCCTCGGCGGTTGGTCGCTCATCTTCGTCGGTGCGTCGATGGGAACGTGGCGAAGTTGCGCCTGCGTTGGGCATCCTCTCCGAACTGGCGAGAGTTCTCGATCTCGACGAATCCGATTTACGTCGCCTTCGCCCGATCCCGCCGACTGAGTCGACTTCGGCTTCAACGCCACATCTAGGTCCGGATCCAGGCAGCACACCCCAACAGGCCGCTGCCGTGGCAGAGGATGTGGCTGGAGAGGTTGCAACAACGGCCTTTCCCAAAGCTCTGGTAGTTGGGGAGACGTCGCGCCCTGGCGGCTTGCTCCGTGATCTCTGGAACACGGCTGTCAGACGTAGGGACTCGTGGATCGGATGGGTTCGTGGGGTGATGACTGCAGTGGCGCTGATCGCGATGGCTGTGGTGTTCGTCTGGGCGTTGAGGGAGCTCCTTGCGGCCCTTGGGGATGTACTCGACTCGTTCGGCACAGGCGCGTAGAGGCATGAGCTGAGCATCACGCAGGCACCTGCACCTGTCGCGTTCGGCGTCTCGGTCCGTTTCAGTATCGCTTCTTGCCAAGGCCCACATACCAGAGTGTGTCTTCTCCAGGTGGCGTCCGCCTCAGCCATGCGACCGCTCAGAAGTCTGCGCCCACCCGCATCGCTCAGCTTCAGGTCAACCATGCTCTAGCGAGAAGAGCCACCGAGGCTGCTGCGGAAATCACGAGAATCGCGATGCGGACTTGAGCGGTCGGAATCTTGTCCTTGACCGAGGTAGAAATCAGATATCCGGCAACGACTGCCGGGAGGAGCACGGCTGAGACACGAAGGTCGGAGCCCGAGATGTTGCCAGATCCCCACCGGAAACCTGCCGATAGCAAGATCCCGATTGTGAACACGCTCGAGAGAGTCGATCGGACGGTGCGAGCTTCGGCACTCGAGTACAGCAGAGCGACCGGTGGCCCCCCGATCGAGGCGACGACGCCTGTGGTCCCAGATGCTGCCCCTGCGAGGAACTTCGCTGTCCGTGTCCGATTGACATGGATCCCCGTTGCAAGCAGCGCGACCGATACGAGCACTACGCCACCGATGAAGGCATCGAGTGTCCGTTGAGATGCAACAGCGAGAAGTGCAACACCTGCGAAGGCACCAGGTATGCGTCCCGCGATGATCCACCAGAAGCCCCGGATCTCGATGTTCGATCGCTCCCTCCACGCCATGGAGAGGACGAGAGGCAGAGCGATCAGGAGTTGCGGAACGGGTGCGAGTCGTGGGTTGATGAGAGAGAGGATCGGGACCGAAACCATGGCGAAGCCGACGCCGACCGTTCCTTGAACGGTGGCTGCAGCCGCGGTGATCACGAGGGCGAGAGCCCACACGAGGATCGACATCAGCCGACCGCAGCAGGGAGGGCGTATCCCGATTCAGCTAGTCGCGCCGTGGCGCATGTGCTACGGCACCTCACGCAGGGAGGAGATCAGGATCGTCCGTGTGGACGGGTGGCCTGGCGAGCACGTAGGAGATCCACACGATGGATCCACCACCTACGACACCGGCTATGACCACGAGGATCATCATCTGGGTGACGGTGACCGTCGCTGTGCCCTCCGCAATCATGCCGAGCATCGTGACACCGAGCGGGAATACCACCATTGCAATGACGGCTCCGATGAGTGCACCGAGTGGTGCGATGACGAACATCTGCGCTGGTGACGAATCAGGGTCGATTACGACTGCAACACCTCGTGTGGCCGATGCGAGGATCGCACCGCCCGCTAGCCCGATGATGATGGCCATCCACCACAATGCCGAAGCCGAGATCGAAAACACGGGTTCGACCGAACCCGTTGCCACAGCGGGGTTCAGTGCAGAAACAGCCCCGAGTGACGCCACGAAGAGGAACAGTGCAAGTGCGACCACGAGACCTGTGATCGCTCCGATGATCACCGACGTGCTGTAGCTGGGTTTCATCGCGACGAGTGTACCCGCATCGTGCTACCCGCGATAACTGTTACGTACCGCACACGTCGGGGGCGTAGACGCCGATAATCAAATCGTCGTCAGCAGTACCTTCAACTGGGCCCCACAGAAGCAGTGTTCCTGAAGTCGAGCCAAACACCTGGTAGATGTCGCCAAGCTTGAGGTCGGTCGAGAACTCGACCTTCTGCGCCTTGTAGGTCTCCTTCAGTTGGGAGATCTTGTCGCCAATCTTGAGGCCACTGAGCGTTTCCATGCTTGCAGCGCTGTCGGCGAGGTCACCGAACATCAGATCCTGGCGGTAACCACTGAACGTCTCTTGCCCACCAGGCTTCGTCACGATCGCGGCGAACGGCCCGAAGAACAAGACGCGTTCGACCTCCCCATTGCACACGCCGTATTGGTTCGTCGAGACCTGCCAACCGGTGTCTCGCGTCGGGTCGCCCAGACTCGCCACCAACCTGCCGATAGCCGTTTCGGCGTCGGCACCGAAGACGATGTCTTTGATGTCGTTGTCGTTCACGCGCAATCCGTTCGTGATCATCTTGAGTCTGTCGACGGGAATCGGTGGGTTGACGGGTAGATACGGGTCTGCCGCCGGCAGCGTCGTGGTCGAGCCAGGGGTGGTGGTGGATGTCGTGGCGCCGTCCTCCACCGGTACGGTTGTTGTGCTGTCAATGGTCGATGTGGTCGTCGTGCCTCCTGCGACAACTTCGTCCTCAGGTCGGAGTAGTTGGAATACCGCGACGGAGAGTGCGACGAGCAAGAGCCCAATGATCAGACCGGTGAGGAGTGGCGATCCGGGTGGCTGCGCCGCCGGTGTGGCTGGCGGTTCCATCGGGGGGAGTGGGCCCTCGTCCGAGAGATGGGTGAGATCGTCGTACGGGTCCGTCCAACCTGGCGGGTTCTCAAATGGGTCCTGTGGGTCGCTCACGTTTCGATCCTGGTGTGACGTCGACCCATTGTACGGCCTACGGGCTCTGGGCCGATGTCTCTTCAGCGAACGGATCCTCGTTCGGCAGACTTCCACCGTATGCCTTGATCAGAACTTCGTCGAACGGTGCGGTAGCTACAAGGATGGACTGCCCGGTCTTGGACCGTGTGAGGCGCACGGGAATCTCGAGCCGGTTGATGGATTCGAGGTCGATGTTGCGCATACTCCAGGCGAGGTTGACGGCGTCCGCGAGGCCGAGCCTGTCGTCGAGGGTGAACGTGTCTGCGAGACTTGCAACAGTCGCCGTGAGTTCGCTTGGAGAGTCGAACTTCTTCAACTCCTTGAAGAGCTCGAGGATCACCTCTTGTTGATGCTGGTTCCTTTGTAGATCTCCTGCGCCCGCTACCGGTCGCCACTCACCTCCGATCCTTTGTTGGGTCTTGCGTGATCGAACCCATGCAAGAGCCTGTGCACCATTTGCGTTTGTGCATCCCGCAGGGAGTGAGAGCTGCGCCTTGGCGTCTCGTACCTCGTACTTGACACAGATCTCGACACCACCCACGGCGTCGATGATGCTCTCGAAACCTTCGAAGTCGAACAGGGCGAAGTGATCGACCGAGATGCCTGTGAACTTTCCGACCTGATACGAAAGGAGTGATGGGCCATTGATGCCCTCGGACGGACATCCTCGGATCAGTGCGTTGATTCGGCTCTGTCGTCCGGTACATGCGTTCTCGACGTACAGGTCCCGAGGCAGGGACACCATGAACGGGTCAGCGCTATTGGTCGGCAGGACGAGGTACAGGATCACATCCGTTGCTCCCGATACCTCGTCCCTACCGATGAGGAGAAACGTTTCGTAGGCCTGCTCTGGGGCCGTGGTGCCTGGGGTGTTCTCTTGAGCATCGATCGCGTCGACTGGGTCGACCTCGTCGTTGGCCGAGGGAGTTTCAGGGCCTAGCGCCGAATCTGTGGCGAGTTGGTGGACGGCTTCGGGAGTGAACGTTGTGGTCTCCACGCTCCTCCAGGAGTTCCAGAGGGTCAAGCCGGTGAACAGGCCGTACAGCACGAGCAACCCGGCAGCGACACCGACAGCCCTGAGCACTCCGGACTTGTACAGCTTCGGTGCGAGCTTCGACGTTCCCTTCGATCGATTCCGAACATAGCCGAGTACCGGGGCGCCCGCGGCCTTGAGTTGGGCGATGGCATCCGAGACGACGAGGGGGTCTGCGTTGTCGACGACGACCAGGATCGTGCCGTCTGCATGCTTGCCGAGTTCCGGTGTGGCGTCTGACCACAGGATCGGCGGAACGTCGATGAGGATGAGATCGGCGTGCTCAGAGACCGAGTCGAGGGCATCGGCAACGAGGATGCCTGCGAGAGCGTTCACGTCCGAGAAGTCGTTTCCGGATGGAAGCATGGGGAAGCGGGCACCATCGTCGAGCGACCACATGCGTGTTGCATCTGTCAAGGTTGCTGTTCCGGACGCGACGTCTGACAAGCCTGGCGAGTTTCCGCTCGATAAGAATCGCCCGATGCCGAAAGGTGAGGGATCAGCGTCGACGAGCATGACGCGTCTACCTGCCCTCGCGGCTGCGATAGCGAGATTGAGGGAGACAGTAGATGCGCCTTGGCCTGGCGCGGGCGAACTCACCAGTACGACTCGGCCCGTTGTGTGCCCCTCGATCTCGCCGAGCAGTCCGGTGTATCGGTGCGCAGCGTCGGTGTCCGAGAGCGCAGGGGCAGGCCCAGATGCCTCGATGGGGATGGCGCCCAGCATTGGTAGGTCGAGGAGAACGGACCGCAAGTCGGGTCCGGACCGTGACTTCGCCAATGCAATCCAGGCGGCTCCAGCTATGGCACCAGAGGTGAGTGCGCCAACCACGACGCCGAGGTTCGTGTCCCACAGAAGCAGGAACAGGCCGAATGTGGCGACTGCGGCCAGGAGGGGTACGACGTTCTGCACACCGATCGCGGGTGCGCGGCGGCTCGCACGCATGGGATCAGATGGCTCGTCCGTCACAGATTCCTCGATGGGCAAAGCGGTGAGGTTCGGTCGGTATGGTAGGGCGTGTTGATAGTTGACGCGAGGCGTTCACCATCACGGGCATGGACTCGGAGAGTAGATGCCCGTGATGGTGCCGGTCGGGTCTGTGCTCGTGACCGGTCCCCAGAGGAGGAGTTGGCCACCGTCGCTGAGACGGAAGTAGTCGGTGGATCCGATGATCTCGAACGACACGGTGTACACCTTGTACGTATCTTGGAGATCGGTGATGGAATCGCCGAGCGCCACTCCTGAGAGTGTCGTCAGTTCTACGTCATCTACGGCCGTGTCCGAGATCTCGTACCGATACGACACGAGTTCTGCACCAGCGCCGTCACCATTGAAGATTGCCTTGAAACGGCCCCACTGGAGCCAGTACGACTCCTGTGGCTGACACAGGCCGTCGATGCCTGCAGCGTCGGCTTCACCGAGGCTCGCGGTGAGGATGCCTGCGGCTTCCTCGATCGGTGTGCCAACATCGATGGGTCCTATGCCTTCAGCCCTGAGAGTGAGTTCGGCCGCGTCGACAGGTGTGCTCTGTACATCCCACCTAGAAGGCTGCGCAAAGGATGGCACCGTTGTGGTTGGCGCCACCGTGGTTGTCGTCTGTTCGACGGTGGTTGTCGCCTGTGGAGGTGTTGTTGTGGGCGGCGCGACCGTACCGATCGTTGCTGGCGGCAGCGAACTCGGCGCGGCTGCAATCGTTGGTTCCGGAGTTGCATCGGTGCCGAGAGACGTTACGGCCCAGACCCCACCGGCTGCGATCACGAACAGGAGTGGGATCAACCAGACAGCAACTCGTCTACGGGGCTCGGGCGGCAAGGTCCAGTCGTCGAAGGAGAATTCACCCGTGTCGTCCTGGGCGAAATCGGGCTCGACGTTCGACGCGCCGGCCGGTGTCGCACGCGGTGTCGGCCCACTCTGGCGAACTGGCACGTCCTGAATTGTCGTGTCGATCCATGGCTTGCCACAGGTCGGGCACAGCGTTTCGTCCGCAGGGCGAGGTGTTCCGCAGTGCACACAGATCGGGAGGTGTGACGATGTCGTGTTCATGTACGCGCAGGATACGAACAGCTCTCAGATACACGTTGATCATTTCTGCGCAGGGTCGTGCGTACCCCATACGGGAACTCTCAGCGGGACCGGCTGTGTGTGCGGTCTCCCAGCGTTCTCGGGTGCCGAGACAGACTACGCCCCCGTGCACGGCCGAACATTGGCCTCGACCGTTGCCTTTGCAAGCTCGGTGAGCATCGCGTCCCTGGCCGTCTGCCACGGCTCGTGGAGTGCGCACAGGTCGTTCTCAGGGCATGGGATACCGCGTTGAACGCACCCTTGGTCTTCGATGCGTCCCTCGATCGACTCAATGACCTCAAGGACACTGATGTTCTTCAACTCGGCAACGAGCCGGTAACCGCCTCTCGGTCCAGGAGTCGAGGTGACCCATCCGGCCTTTACGAGGGGAGAAATCACCTGGGGCAGGTAGTGGGTCGTGATGCCGAGCTTGTCTGCGAGCCACTTGCCTGCCACCAGATCGTCGTTGGAATCGCCGATGCATCGCAGTGACTTCAAAGCGAGGTCAGACTTCTTTGTCATTTCGAGCCGCACGGAACGTTCCTTAGAGGGTGGGTGCGCAATATACCGCCAGTTCAGAGATGAAACAGCGAAAGTAGGTGAGATGACGCAGAAAGTTGAGAGAAGTCGGGCTGTTCAACGCAGCTTTGGATCCGTTCAGGGACCACGACGGTTGACTCGCGCTACCAGACAGAGACCTCGTTGGTGGCGGCTGAGCGCGTTAGTTGCTCTTCGCCCCTGTGACTGCTGCGACGCCTGCTAGGGCTAGGTAGGTGGAGCCAGCAACGATGCGCGATGTGCGTGCAGCTGACGGTCGGCGTCGAAAAATATCGCCGACGGAGCCACCGAGTACGGCGTACACGGAGTCCGAGATGAGTCCAATGGTGACGAGTGTGAGACCAAGCACGAGCGTCTGTGTCGCAGCGTCTGGAGCATTCGGATCAACGAACTGAGGAAGGAATGCGAGGAAGAAGATCGCGACTTTCGGGTTCAAGACGTTCACGAGCACGCCCTGTGCGAATATGCGCCGCAGAGCCGTCGGCTGAATGCTCGGCTCTGTGAACGCCGTGTCGTCGGCAGTCAGTGCTCGGATCCCAATCCATGCGAGATAGGCAACACCTGCCCACTTGACGGCCGCGTATGCTGCGGCGGAATTGGCAAGCAGCACCGTGAGACCCGCAACGGCTGCAAGGACGTGAATTGTCGACCCAAGGTTCACACCGACTGCCGAGACGAGGCCGGCGTTGCGACCCTGGCTGACGCTTCTCGTGAGTATGTAGATGACTGCTGGTCCTGGTATCACGACCAGAACAATTGCGGCGAGCGCAACGACGAGCACGGTGGTTCCGTCAGGCATCTCGCCATCATATCGGTGTGGGTATAGGGTGTGTCGTGCAAGGTGTCAGGCGGCTACAAGGAGTCCCATTGACAGGCCCAGCGCCATCCCAGCGCCAGGACTGGGTCATCCCAGCCGTACTCGTCGCGATTGCTGTCGTCGTTGGTGTCGTGGTAACGCTGTTCGCTGTTCGAGCGAGTTCTGGAGATGACGAGTCGGTCGCAAGCCAACTCGAGACATGGTCTCGGTGCCTGCGATCGGAAGGTGCACCGTTGCCGCTGGTTGAGTCGCTGAGCGGTGGCGGGTTTCGGATCACCGTCGACGGCACGATCCTGGAGGGAGATCTCGACCTGTCAACGGTGAGTGATGCCATGGAAGCTTGCAGGGACGATGTGCCAGAGCGCATGAGAGCCTTCGTCGACTTCTTTGGATTGTTCGACAGTCTGCCGTTCGGCGGTGCTGATTTCGGAGACATGAACGACCTCATGGGTCCCCGCCACGAGGGACTCGACGACGGTGTCTCGCCACCTCCGCAACTCGGCCAGGACTTCTTCAATGAGCTGTGCGACCGCCTCGATGAGCACCTTGGTACAAGCCAGCGTGTTCCCCCGCGGATGCTGGAAGCGTGTGACCTCGTGGGGTGACGTGTAGCTAGGTACACGATATCCCTACCTTCTGGACGAGAAAGTGGGTTCACAAATCCTGAGGCCTGTGTGATATTGAGGTGCACGCCTCGGATAGGTGGATCCGAATTGCACTGGCAAAATGGCCATGTGTCCCTCGCGTGAAACGACCGTCTACCTCCTGGAGGACGTTGGATGACGACCGGTTCGAAGCCTCGTAAGGCGATTGTCAACAAGGCACTTCGTGAGCGCGAAGAAGCCAAGGAGCGGATGGACCGCGATACGCTCAGCCGATCGCTGAAGGATCGTGACCGTTCCAAATTGACGGACGACCGCGGGCGCCTCACCACGGACCTCGTGAGCCAGTACCTCACGTCGATTGGCGAGTATGAACTACTCACGGCCGAGAACGAGGTCGACTACGCCCAGAAGATCGAGGCGGGCCAAACCGCCAAGGAGCGTCTTGACGCAGGCGACCACTCGACCAAGGTCGAGGAACTCATGTTGAAGCGTCAGATTCGCCGCGGCGGTGAGGCGAAGGATGCGTTCCTCACCGCGAACCTTCGGCTTGTGGTCGCCAATGCCCGTCGGTACGCGAACACGTCAGGAATCGACTTTCTCGACCTCATCCAAGAGGGCAACCTCGGACTCATCCGCGCCGTCGAGAAGTTCGACTGGCGCAAAGGTTTCAAGTTCTCCACCTATGCGACGTGGTGGATTCGTCAGGCCATTACGCGGGCGATCGCCGACAAATCCCGTACAGTTCGCATCCCCGTACATCTGCATGACACACTTGCAGCAGTACGCGCTGCGCAGGCATCGCTCAAGGCCGAGCTCGGCCGAGATCCGAAGCCGGAGGAGATCGCCGAGGAGGCTGGTGTCGAGGTCACGAAGGTTGAGTTGGCGTTGGCCGTTGCAGATACGGTGTCGCTGGAGCAGCCGATCGGCGAAGACGGCGCACAACTGGGCGACTTTATCGAGGACGAGGATGCGGTTGATCCGGTTCGCGTCACCGAGGAGTTGGACATTGCGAACTCGTTGCGTAAGTCCATTGATCGACTCCCGATGCGTGAAGGCAGGATCCTTGCGTTGAGGTATGGGTTCTACGACGGGATTCCGAGAACGCTCGAGGAGATCGGCGAGGAGTTCAACCTCACCCGTGAACGAATTCGTCAGCTTGAGAAGCTTGCCTTGTGCCGACTTCGCCATCCGAGTTTCGGTATCCGGGAGCAGGATCTGATCTAGGGCGAATGTCTCGATGCGTGTACCGTGTCGAGCGTTCCTATGTCCTGAGTGATCGGACCAACGCCACGACCTGCGGGGGACATGGTGCCAGTGGGCTTGAGAGCGCGAAAGGCGCCGTGACTATTTCTGTGATGCACCGCTAGGTTTGCGCGTGGAGGTCTCTGATGCGTGTACGTGCGTTGGTTGGTGAGCGGTCCGAGATCGTCGGTCCTGAGACCTCGATCGTGGATGTTGCGAGGGTGATGCTTCGCTGCGGCGTGAGCGCAGTGGCCGTTGTCGACCGGACAGGGCTCATCGGGATCTGCACAGACCGCGACATGGCCGGTGCCATTGCCGACGACTGTGACATGGATGATCCGGTATCTACGTGTATGACACGGTCGCCGGATGTGGTCCAGTCAACCGTGCCGGTACAGGAGGCGGCAGAATGGATGCTGGAGACGGGATACCGCCACCTCCCTGTTGTCGAGGGTGGGGAGTTGCTCGGTATCGTCGATTCGCGTGACGTCTTGTGGGCGCTGATCCCGAAGCGGTAGCAACACGCCGCTACGGCGTCGAGACGCCCCGAGCCTCATCGACGTCGTAGAGCGCCGGTGCTGCGCGCACCGCGAGCGTCCCTAGGGTCGTCCAAGCGGAGTCGACGCTGTACTCGCCCGTCCATGCGTAACTCGCGACTATCGAATAGAACTGGGCGGTGGGGTGGCAGAGGCCACCGGATGGGTGTTCGACGCGGTACGTTGGTGTGCAGGTTTTGAGCCGGTACGTGTGTGTTGCCGTGCCGTTGGGGAACCCGACTGCCGCTCCGGGGTCGGTGTTGGTGAGCGATCCGTCGCCCCAGTCGATGGTCAGCAGCGCCGCCCGAGCGCGAACTTGGAGTGTGCGACCATCTGGCATCACCTCGCTGTAGGTGATGGTTGGAGGGGGTGTGGCTGTCACATGGGTGGGTACGCCGGTGATGCCTCTCGTTGAGGGGGTGATGGCTGGGACTGGTGGCTCGAGATCCCATGATCTGAAGATGGACCACGCAACGGTCTCTGGATCCAGCGGCGGTGTGACATTGGGTGGGCAGAGTGGGAGGCTGGTCGTGATGGCGATGACCGCACCGTCGTTCGCTGGATCCCACGCATCGAGACCCCCTGGGATGTTGGACCACGAGTAGCACGGGCCGATCGTTGCATCCGTAGAGGTGTACACGTAGCGCTTACCGGGATTCTCGGGATTCGGTTCCTCTGGAGAGGTGTCGCCCGGGGGTGTCGTGATCGTCCCCGATTCGGAACAGATGATGCGGCCCGTCGCCGAATCGATTCGGCACACTTCTTCTGCATTGACTGACTGAGCTTGTAGCAGAATCGCCGGTATGAACAGGATTAGCCCGACAAGGGATGCGGTCCTTCGCACAACCAGTCTCCTCGTCCGGCTTCAACGTATGCGTAGCCCCATCCCTTGTTGAGAGGCTGCAACGTCGTCGTGTCTGTGAGCGGTGGACCCGTCGATAACGAGCTTGTTGTACTTGCGACGAACACAAGGCACTTAGCATCGTCTCGCAGGACTTCGAGAATGCGGATCTTCAGGTCGGGTGGCTGACCTGAGGCCGCTTGGTCGAAGGCATCGAGGCTCTTTTTTCTGTAGGGGGTGTCTGTGAACAGGCCTCCAAATGCATCCCGGTCGCCCGAGAACAGCGCCTGTAGGCGTCGGCGCTCGAGGTCTTCGAAGATGGCTTGAATCTCGCTCAAC
>CAYWPC010000009.1:0-35728 GCA_964460075.1 uncultured Acidimicrobiaceae bacterium | reverse complement strand
CGCCTGTAGGCGTCGGCGCTCGAGGTCTTCGAAGATGGCTTGAATCTCGCTCAACCGATCCACCGTGGTCGTCGTAGAGACATCCACGGTGGTCGTTGGGGCCGTCGATGGTGTGACGGTCGCCGTGGTAGTCGTCTCAGGGGTCGGTGGCGCCGTTGCGGGGGTGCTCCCCGCGGCGGTACATGCCGCCGCGACGATTGCGGATGCCACCACGATCGAGGTTCTGCGATATCGCATGTACTTTGACCCTACGGAACGCACCAGACATCTCAAGGGTCACGGAAACAAGGTTTTCCCGCTTCCGGTCAGGTGAACATGTCAACGGGCCACCGTGCGTTGCTCACCTGATGTCCCCTGCCCCGCGAAACAGGCGCGAGACCGACGTCTCGCGCCTGTGATGCTTCGACGAGGCGTGCGAACTCAGTACTGAACCGACTCGACCTCCTCGAAGATCTCAATCCGCGGTGCACCGGTGACACCAGCCCGGCCCATGGCCTCCTTGAGGTCCGGGTTCATGGTGAAGGCTTTTGCCGTTTCAACCGAGCTGAATCCGGCCACGACGGTGATGTTGTTGTGATCGTCCACGCTTCTGTTGATCCGGTGGAATAATGCCCCCATGGTCGAAGGTGGAATCTCGTCAAAGACTGCTTTCCACGTGTCGTAGTCGGCTATGTCGTGGTTGATGGCTACCACTTTCATGTGCTCTCCCCCTTGTTCTCCACACGTTGCCCACGCAGGGGTGAGCAGCCGGTCCTCGACACCTGAGCGGTCGAGGAAGTAGTGTTCGAGAGCAGATAGTTCGAGAAGCGACAGTCCGATATCGAACAGCAAAAAGTACAGCAGAGTCACGAACGAAAGTCAACAGATGACGCGGGAGGAAGCAGAGCCGTTCGGCATCCGCCACCGCGCATGGCGGGCCGTCATGGAGATGCACGGAGCGGTCGTAGCGGTCCTGGATGCGGAATTGCGAAGCGCTGCACACATAGACCTACAGACATACGACGCACTGCTCCACGTCTACGAGGCTGGACAAGCAGGTATCCGAATGACTGAGCTCGCGCAGAACGTCGTAATGAGTAAATCTGGTTTGACGACGTTGGTCGATCGAATCGAGAAACGCGACTGGATGCGGCGCATCCCCGATCCAGCGGACCGCCGTGTCACACGGATCACGCTGACGAGTATGGGTGCCGAAGTGTTTCGATCCGCTGCACGGGTACACGTTGCGGGGATCGAGACCTACTTTGCCTGCAGGGTGACTGATGACGAGGCCAACGTCATCGCAGAGACCCTGGAACGGATACGTGAGGGCATTCGACCGTAGCCACCAGATGAGCGGCGTGATCCCGCTCACTGTCTCGGCTCGGGGCTCGGGTCGGCGTTGACATGGCGGGAGTAGAGGCGGCACTACTGACCCGATCCGGTACCGTGGCCCTGTGATGACCCGTACCAGGCATGCGTAAATCGCTCATCGTTGTCACCGCGGCGTTGCTCGCCCTCTTCCTCTTCGTGGCGAATGTGGCGTGGTGGATGGATGCGCGGGTACTCATAGCAGACGAGTTCGTCGAAACGGCCGTCGACGGGCTCACACTGCCGGCATCTCGAGAGGCGACGGCCCAGATCGTGGTCGGGAGGCTGGCCGATGAGCTTCCGGCTCTCGCTGTGTTCGACACGGTCCTTGTTGGGCTGTTCTCCGACCTCTTCGGCACCGAGGAGCTCAAAGGCCTCTTCGTGGCACTTGCCGAGGATCTGCAACAAAGGATTGTGGAGGACGATCTGCAGCCGATTGTCATCGATCTGGACCAATATCGCACCACGGTGCTCCGCCCACTTCAGGTCTTCTCTCCACAGCTCGCGTCCCTTGTGCCCGCTGACTCGTTTCGTTCTGTGGAGGTACTCGACGCGGGGGTCATCCCGAGCATTCCCCCAATTGCAAGGTTCGCCGTTGCTGTTGCGGTCGTTGCAAGTGCGATCAGCGCTGTCCTTGCCGCTGCGGTTTTCGCCATCACTCGACGATGGTGTATGGGGCTCGCCATCGTCGGTGGCTCCTTCGTGCTGGCGGGCAGCTTTACCGCCTTCCTCATCCCCATCCTTCGTTCGATCGTCGTTCCCGGCTTCAGCGGCGAGCCACGAGCAGTACTCGTCGTCACTGTGTTCAACGGGTTCGTGCGGACGCTGAGCGCCCGATCGTGGCTACTTGCGCTGGTCGGGATGACGATGATCGGCATCGCGCTCATTGTGCGGGCGAACCAGACATCTGATACATCGACCTGAACGTTGTCGATGACCACGACCTCGTCTGGACGCTGAGCGTATGCAGCCAGCTAGGACAGAACGGAGACCATGTGTGCAACGGCGCTGCCGACGTCGGCGGTTACCGTGACAAGGCCTGCGTCCGTCGTCAACGTCTGCTCGAGATGTGGCACCAGGGTCAGCCAAGGCTCACCGACAGTGACGACAGGCTTTCGACGACGATCGCTGAAGGGTGCCACGTACGAGAGATTCCATGCGACAAGGAGTTCGGTCGCCGTTCCGAGGCTGCCCCACAGAGCGATTGATCCGGCGGTGTCGCCTATGAGTAAACCGATGCGATCGGTGAGCGACACAGCCTTCTCCTCAGTCGCTACATAGCTGTTGGCTCGAGACCGGTTCCTGAAAACGTCAGGAGCTGTCACACCGATCACACGGCCCCCGGCATTGCGAGCTCCCCGGGACACAGCCTCCATCGAACCGCCGTAGCCGCCCGTAGCTACGGCAAATCCCGCCTGTGCCAGCAGCTCACCGCACCGGACGGCTTCGTCGTAGTGAGCGTCGCCCCGCTGCGATTGAGATGCTGCGAATACGGCGATCGTGCGTTGCATGTTTTTAGCGTACCGGTGGCGTGTCGGTGGCCCCACACGATATGGTTCTGCCATGGGAGGCCAACCAATCGCTCCAAGAGCGAAGCGTCGCGACGCGACCCGTGTTCTGCACGGTGAGTCGGTCATGGATCCCTACCTGTGGCTTCAGGACAAGAGCAACCCTGAGGTGATCGCGCACCTCGAAGCCGAGAATGAGTACACCCGTCAGGTGCTCGCCCAAACAGAGCAACTCCAGGAGGCGATCTTCCAGGAGATCAAGAGTCGGACCCTCGAAACAGATCTCACTGTTCCAGCCAGACGCGGCGACTGGTGGTACACCACACGTTCGATAGAGGGCAAGGCGTATGTGATTTGGGTACGCACGCGCGGAGGGCCAGATGGTGAGGAGCATCTCGTCCTCGACGAGAACTTGGAAGCTGATGGTGAGAGCTACTTCAAGCTCGGGAACTTTGCTCTCAGTGCAGATCAGCGCTTCGTGGCGTACTCAGTCGATACCTCCGGAGACGAGGCGTACACGACTCGGATCAGGGACATCGATGCCGGTGTCGATGTGCCCGATGTGTTGACAGCGTGCAGATACGGCCTCGCGTGGTCTCATGACGGTCGGTGGTTGTTCTATACGATCGCCGATGAGACGCTTCGCCCTTTCCAAATCTGGAGACACGAGATCGGCACATCGCAACAATCGGACGTCCTGGTTCTCCAAGAAGACGATGAGCGGTTCCACCTTGATGTCACCAGGACTCGATCCGGTGAGTTCGTCGTCATCGAGGCACAGTCCTCCGTCACGAAGTCCTGTTGGGTGATCCCAACGACATCACCACATGACGAGCCACGCGAGGTGTTACAACGCGTCGAAGGTGTCGAGTACACGATCGATCATCGAGAATCCGTCTTCTGGATCGTGACCAACGACGCCGGTGGCGATGGTCGGCTCGTGACCGTTCCCACCAGCGGTGGTGCACCGCTAGAGGTTGCGCCAAGTGAGCCGGGTCGAAAGCTCGATGTGCCTGCATGCTTCGAAGACCATGTGCTGGTGTGGGGCCGTGCCGAAGGACTCCCTGCATTGTTCAGGGTCTTGGATGGTGCGTTGCACCGGGTGATGTTCGATGGCCCCGTGTACGAGGTCGCACCCGTTGGAAACTTCGAGTTCAGTGCCACATCGGTGAGGTACGCGTACGAGTCGTTCGTGACACCGCGTAGCATCTTCGATCTCGACCTCGAAACAGGCGAGACGGTGCTCCTCAAGACGACACCTGTGCTCGGAGGCTACGACTCTGCAAACTATGTCCAGGACCGCATGTGGGCAACAGCACGCGATGGAACCCGCATCCCGATCAGTATGGTCCGAAACAAGAGCGTCCCCATCAATGGGCTGGCTCCCATGCTGCTGTATGCGTACGGGTCCTATGAAGTATCGATGCCTGTCCGATTCTCGATTCCCCGGCTGAGCTTGCTCGACCGAGGCGTTGTCTACGCGATCGCTCACGTGCGCGGCGGAGGTGAGATGGGAAAGTCGTGGTACACCGACGGCAAGTTCGAGCACAAGGAGCACACGTTTACGGACCTGATCGACGCTGCACACGACATCGCAGATGCCGGCTACTGCGACCCGGAGCGAATATCGATTCGAGGAGCCTCCGCTGGTGGCCTGACGATTGGCGCGGCGATCAACTTGGCCCCCGATAGTTTCGCAGCGGTTGTCGGTGAGGTCCCGTTCGTCGATGTCGTGAACACGATGTTGGACTCGTCGCTCCCTCTCACGGTTATCGAATGGGAAGAGTGGGGTAACCCAGCGATCGAAGAGGAGTACAGGTGGATGCGTGCCTACGCGCCGTACGAGAACGTGGGCAGGTTGTCCTACCCGCCGATCCTCGTGACCGCAGGCCTCAACGATCCGAGAGTGTCATATTGGGAGCCTGCCAAGTGGGTTCAACGATTGCGGGACCGCTCAACGTCTCACAACGAGGTTCTCCTCAAGACGGAGATGTCTGCTGGACACTTCGCTCGCTCCGGCCGATACGACCTTTGGCGAGATGAAGCTCTGATACTGGCATTCGTGCTGACCAGGCTCGCAGCGACCTCGTGGTCTATCCCAACACCCGTGGCTACATCTGCTCGTCGGTAGGGTCCAACGGTGGGTCGACGGTGCTGGGAGTTGTGCACACGACGGTCACATCTCCAAGGGCTGCTTCTCCAGGAGCAACGCCGTGTGAGAGAACGAACCGAAGGTGGCTCCGGTCCTCACATCGTTGAACGATGTCGACAGAGTTTTTCCATGCTTTGAGAAGCACGGCTGATTGAATGCCCTCGGCACCTGAAATCGATCTGAGACCCAGGTCTTCGACCTCGGCGGCGATGAGCACGAAGATGTCGATCTGCGCGACCTCATCCTTCTCGCGTTCGAGATCCGCGATCGCGGTAGCCTTGCGCTCCTTGCTCTGCCTGGCGAGTACCACGCTACCGATGACGAATATGGTGATCACGACCAGGATCATGATCATCAGCCTTCACGCTCCGCTCTGCCGTATACGTCCATGAATCGCTTGATGTCATCCTCCCCGACATAGGAGCCGACATCAACCTCGATGACCTCGAGGACTTCGTCCGTCGGATTCTCGAGTCTGTGAACCTCGCCAGGGGGAATGTACACAGACTCCCGCGTCGGCACGAGCCTCGTCGCCTCGTTGGTCGTGATTCGGGCCATTCCCTTTATCACGAGCCAGTGCTCGCTGCGATGGTCGTGCTGTTTCATCGATGTCTTACCTCCCGGATCGAGCCAGAGATGGAGGACTCGGTAACCAGGACCTTCGTCGATCGTCTGGAACCGACCCCACGGTCGGTACACGGTGGCAGCCGACTCGTACTCGGTCCGATTGGCCTTTCTCAACTGATCGACGATCGTCTTGACGTCTTGTGCGGCATTCATGCTTGCCACGAGAACTGCGTCAGGCGTGTCGACGATGATCGTGTCGTTGAGGCCAACGGCTGCCACGATCCTTCCAGAGCCCCTGATGTAGGTGTTCGCTACACCTACCGTCATGACGTCCCCTGTGACCACGTTCCCGCTGCGGTCCTTCGCTCCGACCTCCCACAGAGATGCCCAAGATCCGATGTCGTTCCATCCGGGATCCGTAGGCACAACTGCGGCGCGTGACGTAGGCTCCATGACCGCATAATCGATCGAATCCGAGCGGCACGCAGTGAAGGCGTCGGTTCCCAACGTGATGGTCGATCCCTTGCGGTCGGCTGCTTCGTACGCCTGGCGGCTCGATGCAGCAATGTCTGGTGCGTATCGTTCAAGTTCCTCGACATAGCGGGAGGCCTTGAACAGGAACATGCCTGAGTTCCAGAGATACTCACCGGAAGCGATGTAGGCCTCAGCGGTAGGCGTGTCCGGCTTCTCTTTGAATACGGCGACCTGTGCCACGTGTGGTGTGATCGGGCTACCAGCCTTGATGTAGCCGTATCCGGTTTCCGGGCGTGACGGCGTGATGCCGAAGGTCACGAGGTAGTCGTTGGAGGCGACCTTCTTGGCTTCGGAGACGGCTTCCGCGAATGCTGCCTCGTCACGTATCGTGTGATCAGCCGGAAGCACGAGCATCAACTGATCACCGTAGGTGGCTATGACGTCGTAGGCGGCTACGGCGACAGCCGGAGCGGTGTTTCGCCCTACAGGTTCGAGGATCACGCGACTTTCGGCGTGATCAGAGCGAAGCATCTCTTGGTGGATCGCCGCGGCGTGGTCGACGCTCGTGATGATGATGAGCCGTGTCGCTGCGGTCACGGCACTGGCTCTGTCCACCGTTGCGCGAATCATCGGCCGATCGTCAACGAGCGGCAGTAGCTGCTTGGGATGGAGCCGCCGCGATGCCGGCCATAGTCGGGACCCCATGCCTCCAGAGAGGATTACGGGAATGATGTCGTTGTGTACGTTCATGACCAGTGTCGAATGTACCGAATTGGTGAGCGGAAACAACGACTGTTCATCGTTCTGCGGCGGCGAGCTGCCGAATCTCGGCCACGGAGTCGCTCGTGCCAAAGACGGTGAGGACGTCATTGATCCGAATCGGGGTGTCTCCGTGAGGTACGAGGACGGCCGTACCACGCCGGATCGATACGAGCACGATGTCTGGCGGCCACACAACTTGAGCGATCAGCTCGTTGGCGATTGGCGAGCCTTCTTCGACGGCCAGTTCGACGAAATCTGCACCGGGCTGGGACCGGATGCGCTTCCGCTCGCGGTACAGCTCGCGTCCCTTCGACGTTGAGAGTGCCTGCTCATACGCGTTGACCACCGAAACCCGGCGGAACATGCCAACGATCCTTTGGTCACCATCGTCGCTGAGAACCGGTAGGCGCCCGACGCCCATAGACGCCATTCTTGAGAGAGCCATCGAAACCGGGTCATTCCGTGAAATGGTGATCGGATCGCGCGACATCGCTTCGGCGACCGTCTTCTCCATGCTCGGACCGCCATGGAGAGCAATGTCTGAGAGGCTGAGGATGCCGACGAGCTTGTCCTCATCGTTGACAACGGGTGCTCCATGATGCGTGGTTGTGTCGAAGAACTCGGCTGCGTCTGCCAGCGTCTGCCACGGGTGGAGCACACCGTCGATGTCCTGCATGACGTCTCGGACATCGACAGTGTCGAGGAGGTCGATGTCTTCGGTCTTTGGCAGCCGGATGCCTTCGCGCAGCAGCTTCGCCGTGTACGCCGAATCGGGGTGGAATCGATCCCCGAGGAATGTTGCGAGCGCCGCCACGAGCATCAGAGGGAGAACGAGTCCGTAGTTGCCTGTCAACTCGAAGACGAGTATCACAGCAGTGAGCGGTGCTCGCGCCGTCGTCGCGAGCGCCGCAGCCATGCCTACCACCACGAATGCACCCGTGTCGATCGACTCGACACCTCCGAAACTTCTGACGAACATGCCAAAGGCGGCACCGAGTGAGCCACCGATGACGAGGCTCACCATGAACTCTCCCGCTGAACCGCCTCCTTCTCTTGTCAAAATCGAAGTGACGATCTTCGCAAGCGCGACGAGTCCGAGTGACCACCACAGCAAGGAGCCTGCGTCGGTGAGGCGGAGCAGACCGTTGAGGAAGTCAAGGCCCGTGCCGAGCGAGTCCGGCCAAACCACTCCGAGAAGCGCGACGGTGCCGCCGTAGATCAGTGGTCGGCTCCATCCGGGCAGGCGGTCTGGCCACCGCCACTTCGCAGCGGAATCCTCGAACTTGAGATAGATGAGGCCGACGGCGACGGCCAGCAGCGCAAGCGCTGTGTACAGGATCAGCTCCTGGGGACTCCCGAGATCGTGTGGAGGTGACGACAGGATTAGGTCCTGACCGATGAGGAGATCTGCCGTGACTGCTGCACCGACCGAAGCGATGACCACTGCATTGAGGTGCCTGATCGCGAAGGAACCAAGGATGACCTCCATGGCGAACAGCATGCCAGCGATTGGGGCGTTGAACGATGCACCGATCGCGGCACCGGCTCCAGCGGCGACAAGGCTTCTGATATGGTCGTGATCGAAGTTGGTGAGGCGAGCGAGCTTAGAACCGATAGAAGCACCGATGTAGACGACGGGCCCCTCACGGCCACCGGAGCCACCGGTTCCGAGCGTCGCGGCTGTGGCGACGATTTTTGGGATGATGTGCTTCGTTGGGAGGTAGCCACCGTGCAGGCTGAGGCCGACCATCGTCTCGGTGACGCCGCCACCTGAGATGCCTGGGCCGAACTTTTGGTTTAGGAGCCACGAAATGAACATCCCCGCCGGGATGAGAGCGAAGAACGCCCACACCCCCCAACCGGTCGACTCTTCGAACCACGAAGTCCCGGATTCCACGAGGTCGATCAGGACAGCCAGTGCCGATGTCGCCGTTCCCACGAGCACCCCAAGCACCAGCGAAGCCATGAGGAAGCTCGCCGCTCCTCGTGACTTCGATCGCCGCATGAATCGGTGGGAGAAAGTGGACATGTACGGGACGGTAGCGTTGCGGCGAGCGCACTCAAAGGTCGCAGGAACACCGAGGCCATGCGTTACGTTGTAGCCGCGTGCATCAAAGAACCATCCCACTTATGCGGCTGTCGAAGCCCCCTGTTTCCGAGAGGTAGAAGTACACGTGAACGACACCACCCACTTTGTCACAGGCACGACGATCGTGCCGCCGTTCCCCGAAGCCTCGGAGGTCGTGTACTTCGGTATGGGGTGTTTTTGGGGCACGGAGCGGATCTTCTGGCAGATCCCAGGCGTCCACACCACAGCGGTTGGCTATCAGGGTGGCCATATCGAACATCCAACGTACGAGGAAGTGTGCAGCGGCCGGACAGGTCATGCCGAAACGGCAATGGTTGTGTATGACCCCCAGGCCGTGCCCATCGAGGTACTCCTCAAGAGTTTCTGGGAGGAACACGATCCGACGCAGGGGAACCGACAAGGAAACGACGAGGGAACCCAGTATCGGTCTGTGATCTACTGGACCTCGTCCGAACAGCTTGATGCTGCTGCGGCATCAAGGGACATATACGAGCGTGTCTTGACCGGCGCGGGGTACGGGGAGATCACGACGGAGATCCTCGAAGCCGCTCCGTTCCACTACGCCGAAGAGTACCACCAGCAGTACCTTGCAAAGAACCCAGGTGGGTACTGCAACCATGGCTTCTGCCAGGTCAAATATGAGGTGCCCGAAGCCAGATATCGGAATACCTAGCTCCCGCTGCTGTTGCACACACAACGACCAGGGGAGGGCGGTGCGGCATGCACAAGAGCGCAGTACTGGGACTCGTGGAGCTCGGATTTCAGTGGCACGGACTCGACCCCTTCATCATGACGATGCACCACGTGGACCGCTATCCGCCGGGTGACACCAATCTTGGACCGGTCGGATCTCTCGTCGGGAGGCGCATCGGCTCAGATTTCTCCGGCCTTGATGGCTGGAGCATGTATCACGGCGAAGCGGTCCCTGGGTTTCCCCAGCATCCGCATCGCGGATTCGAAACGGTCACGGTCGTGAGAACCGGCTACGTCGACCACGCCGACTCGCTCGGGGCAACGGCTCGTTATGGCGGTGGAGATGTCCAGTGGCTGACGACCGGAGGCGGAATCCAGCACTCCGAGATGTTCCCTGTCATCCAAGCTGAGGCCGACAACCCGCTGGAGTTATTCCAGATCTGGCTGAACCTCCCACCGGAGTCGAAGATGGTCCCAGCGTATTTTCGGATGCTGTGGTCGGAGACGATCCCGACGGTGACTCCCGTCCCGGGCGTACGCGTCGACGTGATCGCTGGCAGTCTCGAGGGTCGTGTGGCACCGAGCGCTCCCCCTGACTCATGGGCTTCGAGCCAGCATGGTGACATGGCCATCTGGCTCGGCCGAATGGAACCGGGAGCATCGTGGAATCTCCCAAAGGCGCCAACCGGCGTCAACAGGATGCTGCACTTCTTCGAAGGAACGGATGTTGCTGTCGACGGTGTGCGGTTCTCGGCCGGAACCGGCGTTCATGTACGCGCCGACGTGCTCGCTCCGATCGTCAACCACGGAGAGCCGGCGGAATTTCTTCTCCTACAGGGAAGGCCCATCGGTGCGCCGGTATTCCAGCTCGGACCTTTCGTCACGAACACCCCTGAGGAACTCCAACAAGCGATCGACGATTACCGAACGACCGGGTTCGGTGGTTGGCCCTGGGCGACTCGTGACCCGGTGCATCCCCGCTCGGAAGGTCGCTTCGCGATGCATGCCGATGGTCGTGTCGAGCACAGGGATATGCAGGCGGCAACGAAGTGAGTGGCTCGAACAACGTGGTGTGACTCTTGCTGCAGTCAGAATCGTTCGCCCATCTCCCTTGAGCGTGAAGACTCACGTATGCTCACGTCAGGCCCCCACTCGAAAGGGACATCCACGTGGTAGGCATTGTCATCACCGTCATCGGTGCACTGTTCGTAGGTGTGGTTGTTGGGTATTTGGCAAGGTGGTTGTTGCCAGGCAGACAGAAGATGTCGATCGGCGCAACGGTCGGTGTGGGGTTCGTCGCCGCTCTGATTGGCGGCTTCATCGCCCAGTCGCTCGGCGTTGGTGACACAGCAGGCGTCGACTGGATCAAGCTCGCCATTCAGGTCGGGCTTGCAATGATCGGTGTCGGTCTCTACTCCGGTTGGTTCGTCAAGCAATAGTTGCCGACCATCTGTGACAGACGGTCCCTCGACAGGCCGAGATGAGCGCTCTAGCCGAGTTCGTACACGGCAAGATGCGGTTCACTCAAGCTGCCGATGAACAGTCTGCCGTCGTGCACGCGAGCGGATGTCGTGATGGCTACTCGCCCTGAGGAGTCTTGGAGGTTGTAGACGATGTGCCCCTCATTGTCATATCCGATGATCATCCCGTGACGTGCCGGTTTCGGTTTGAGCGCATCGGGCATTCGGTTGGAGAGTCTTCGCATCCACGGTCTGGGGAGCATCAGGTCGACTATGCCCTGTCGAGGCGATGCGAAGGCAACCCACAAGATCCCGTCTGCAAAGGTGAGGTTGTCTGGGAAGCCAGGCAAGTTATCAAGAAACAGATCGGTGTCTCCTGCCCGCTCCCCACGCAGCCAATGCCTGTGCACTCGATATTTGCCGGTTTCGGCGATGAACAGGGAGTCCTGAGCACGGTCGAGAGCGAGGCCGTTGGCGAATTGCAGACCGTCAATGACGAGCAGCAGCGATCCATCAGGGCTCACTTTGAAGATTCGCCCGGTCGGTTGGCCCTCCAGCAGATCGGAGATGTACTCGTGAATCGTCCACCTCGTCGAGGTGTCCGAGAAGTAGATCGTTCCGTCGTCCGCCACCGTTGCGTTGTTGGTGAACAGGAAATCGGTGTCTCCGATACCACGGGTGATCGAACTGACCTCCCCGTTCGTTGTGACTCGCTGAAGCCCGAGGTCGGCATTGCACACGACCATCACACCTTCGTCGAGCCACTCGACACCGAGTGGTCTTCCTCCGACGCGTGCGATGTCTTCCACGGTGTGTGCGTCTCGAATTCGCACGATGCGACCGTCCTCGAGTCCGACGATTGCTGACCCGTCGACATCCAATATCACATCTTCTGGGCCGACACCTGGCGTTGGCCACAATTCTGCTGATGCAAGTGACGTGTTCTTCTCGAGGCTTTCGGTCAATGGAGGTGCAGCGAGAGGCTGCCAAGGCTGTGGATCGAAATTCGCCATGTCAACACAATAGGGGGATGCAGCGACCTGGCCGGACGGTCGAAATTCCATCGGTCTTCTTTTGCCATGGTGGCCACGCGATCGCGTCCTAAGCGGTCCAGAATCGAGGCGTCGGGGGAGGGCAGACCGCCGACAAGGTGACGTCCAGCCGTAGAGTGGGGCGCCACGCTATCAGGAGTCACGATGGCCACGCCACACATTTCCGCAGGAGAGTCTGATATCGCCGAAGCTGTGCTGCTTCCTGGTGACCCGCTCCGAGCGCAATACATCGCAGAGACGTTCCTAGACGATGCCAGACAGGTGACGGACGTGCGCAACATGCTCGGATTCACTGGCACGTACCAGGGCGTGCCCGTGACGGTGATGGGGACAGGGATGGGAATCCCGTCGGCCTCGATCTACATCACAGAACTGATTCGCTTCTATGGCGCGAAACGTCTCATACGAGTCGGATCATGCGGTGGGATCTCCACAGACGTCGCAATCAGGGACGTGATCCTTGCGATCGGTGCGTGCACGGACTCAGGCGTCAACCGCAGCAGGTATGGCGGTTGGGACTATGCCGCGACGGCGGATTTCGGACTCCTACGAGCCGCGGCACAGGTTGCGGGAAGCGGCGATCGGCCCGCGCACGTAGGAAATGTCCATTCGTCAGACAGCTTCTACAACCCAAACGAGAACGCCCTCTCTGTGTGGCAGGCGATGCATGTGCTCGCCGTGGAGATGGAGGCGGCCGGACTGTATGCCATCGCAGCCAAGGAGGGGGCGAGAGCTCTTGCAATCCTGACGGTATCTGATCACCTTGTCACTCAGGAAGAGACGACATCAGATGAGCGTGAGCGCACGTTCGGTGACATGGTGACGCTCGCGCTCGACACGTTGCTCAAGGATGCGTCGTAGGGCCAATCGGTCGGTTCCTTTTCGAGAAGAAGACTGCCGAGCCTACGAGAAGTGAGCCACCGATGAGGAGGGCTATCGGCGCGCCAACCGTGTCGTCGAGCACCTCGGTTACGAGCCATGGTGTGTAGATGATCAGCGTCGCCATCCCTCCAAAGATGAGAATCAGTCGATCCTCGGCAATGCCGTAGACGAGCAATCCGACTCCGATGGCCAACCAGACCAGCATGCCGATGGCTCGCCATCGATCGAGAGGGCCAACAGTGAGCGATGAGCCGAAGATGAGCGCGAACAACCCGAGCGCCTCCCCGAGCCGCCTTTGTTGAGACAGCGCACTTGCCGAAAGTATGATCCAGATTGCGCCCGCCCCCGATATCGCGAGCCCTGGAGGCTGGATCGACGGATCCGTCACAGCTACTGCGGTGATCGCCAGGGCCGTTCCCACGAGGGCGGCAAACATCGTGCCATTCTGGATCCCAGAGGGCTGCCTCACGTAGAACCCAGCGCTTAGAGCAAGGGCAGATCCGAACCCGAGCAAGAGCGACACCTCACCTATGGCTGCGGTCGAAACAGCGAGGCCGACAGCGAGGCCGAACATGACGACTGAGAGCAGCAGTGCGGTCTGGCCGAGCACCGCCAGGTTGGTGTCTCGCTCGCGGGTGGTGAGGATGCCGACAGCGACGAGAATTGCTGAGCCTGTCGACGCGATTCCAGCCTGACCAAGTGTTGAAAAGTCGGACCAGATCCCTGAGATGAAGACCAGCCCTGCGGTGAGCACAAGCACCGAGCCCACGTAGGCGAGGACCTCGAGTATGAGGCGCGGGCGGTCACGAGAGATCTCGTGCTGTTCGATCGCGACTGCCTGGGCGGGTGTGATGAGCCCCGCTTCGACCCAGCGATCGAGTTGTTGACGGTTCAGTGCCACGGATGCTCCTGGTAAGCGGTCACCGACTCGGATGGTGTCGGATTCCCAGCGTCGACGTTGCCCGAGATGTGCCTGTCGTGCTGCATTGATTATCTCGACGAACATCGACGGGATCAAGATACCTGCGGGACCCCAATTGTGTCGTATGCCGCCGGCACGACACGCCCGGCTTAGGAACGTGTACGAGCAGATGACCGAAAGGGAGTCTCTTGACGACGAGGTCGCGGAGGGAAGCGTCAGTAGGAGGCAGATGGGCGAGCACCTCACACAGACAGGAGTGATCCCGACCGCCCTACCGTGTTGACACCCCGACAGGAGCATGGACTTGACTACAACGTTCGCGATCACATACGACTATCTCTGCCCCTTCGCTCGGAACGCCAACGAGGTGGTTGCCGAAGCGATCGACAGCGGCCGTGATTGGGATGTGACATTCCGCCCGTTCTCGCTTCATCAGAGCCACAACGATCCTGAGGATCGTGCCGTATGGGATTACGCGATCGATGCTGAAGCGGGTTCTGGTGTACGCGCACTGCTGTGGTCGCTGGCGGTTCGCGACCGATTTCCCAACGAGTTCCTCGACTTCCATGTGGCACTCTTCGCTGCACGTCACGACGAAGGGTTGCATCTTGGCGATGAGGACGTCATCAGATCTGTTGTGGCCAACGTTGGCCTCGATGCTGACGCAGTCGCCCGTGTCGTAGCTTCAGGCGAGCAGCGCGAGACGTTGAGAATCGAGCACACGAGCCTCCTGGAGGACCACGCTGTGTTCGGGGTGCCAACCTTCATTGCAGGTGGTCAGGCTGTGTTCGTCCGCGTCATGGAACGACACAACGTCGAAGATCTCATCCGCATCGTTGACATGGTTAGCTGGGTGAACCTGAACGAGTTCAAGAGGACGCAGATACCTCGATAACAGACGTCGGATCGAGACTGTGGATCACACGTCTGCCGGCACAAAGTGCAGGCCAGGTCGCAGGCCTTCGCTCACGGTCCAGTATGCAAGTTCCCGGTCGAAGGCGATCGATTCTCCCTGACGCTCATCTGGTGCAGGGGCAAGACACGGCTCGGTGTCGAGAGTGTCGGCTATCGACGCTCCCTGTGCTCGCTTCCACATCCAGACGGTCCTGTAACCTCGCAACGCTATGACGCCACCATCCCAAGAAATGTCTGCCCCAGTTACCTCGGCATCGAGATGGAGTGCTGCCACCAGTTCGAGTTCGGCATCCCCCTCAGTTGGTGTCAGCGAACCTTTGTACACGAGGGCCTCTGTCTTGGACTTCGTTATGACATAGATCGCGGGATCGACGGGATCAACGATGAGCGCTTCTGCGTTCGGGCTGCCGTTCGGATACCTGAATCTCAGCGCGACGACCTCGTCGAAGGCTTCGCTCGTGGCTGTCGGATCGACGTCGGGAACTCGGTACACCACGATCTTGCCTCGGCGAATGTTGAAATTATCTCCGATGTCGCCGACGTATAGATAGTTACCTGTTCCGTCGTGGCCGGGTCCAGCGGCCATGTCCTCCCAATCGAACGCGAACGCGTCCGGCAGCTTGAATGCACCGAGATCCGAACCCGATGTGTCAAAAGCGTACAACCGGGCCCTGTCTCCTGAGTCGTTGTGGCTCCACAGCACCCCGGGTGCCGTCCGGCTGATCGCGAGCCCTGAAGCCTCGAAGAGGGCTCTGGACGTTACGGATCCCTCGTCGATGATCCGTTCATACACGTCACACGCGGCAACGCCACCTGGCAGTGTGACCGGCGGTGCCGTCGCTGGCCCAACAGCCGTGGCATTCGTCGATACTGGCGACTCGATCGACGTTGGGGCCTGGTCCAGCGGTGTTGGCCGAGCAGCGATGCCTGGTACGTCGTCTGCGATGCGAACGAGCACGGCGACCGTCGCCACCGCAAGGGCAATCGCGATCAGCAGTACGGTCGGTTTACGCATCCTTTGAGGGTAGGTCTCTCGTCAATGTCGAGTGCCAAGCTTCGCAAGAGCGATCGACTGGGCGACGATCGCGGACTCAAGGTCCGCCAACTCTACGCTTTCGTTTGGACCGTGATAGCGACTGGTCGGGTCGGCGACTCCCACGAGAAGCACAGGGGCGTTCGGGTACCTTTCGGCGAATGCCGCGACGAATGGTATTGATCCACCCATGCCCATCTCGACTGGTTCCTCGTCGTATCCTTCCTGCATGCCCTCGCGGTACGCGTCGTACATTGGCCCGCTCGTATCGAGATCGTAGGCCTCGCCGATCGTTCCGTTACCAACGATCACCTCCACGCCCCACGGTGCTGAGCTGCGGATGTGCGCCTCGAGCGCCTCGAGCGCGGCAGCTGCATCCTGGCCTGGGGCGATTCGCATGCTCACCTTTGCCCTGGCCTCCGGCACAAGTTGATTGATCGCTTCCGCGAGGGGAACCGCTTCGATGGCGAGAACCGAGATTGCTGGTTTCCTCCAAAGCCGTGACGTCAAGGACCCAGAGCCGAGTAGCTCGAGGCCTTCGACAGGCAGTGTCTGCTCGTCGAGTTCCGCAACAGTGAGATTGAGTGGCTCAGCGTCACCCGAGACGAGACCTTCCACGGCAACCGTGCCGTCATCGTTGTGGAGTTGGGCGAGCACCCTTGCAAGGGCCATGATCGCATCGGGGTAGGTGCCTCCGTACGAGCCGGAATGCACCGCATACTTGAGCGTGCGCACAGTGACTGTGCAGTCGACCAACCCTCGCAGCGAGGTTGAAAGCCCTGGAACTCCCACACGCCAGTTTCCAGCATCGCCAATGACGATCGCATCCGAGGTGAGGAGTTGCCTGTAGGTATCGAGAAAGTCGATGAGGTGCTCAGAGCCGATCTCTTCTTCGCCCTCGATGAAGACCTTGACGTTCACCGGCAGATCGTTCCCGAATGCTCGGATCGAGGCCAGATGCATGGCGATACCGACCTTGTCATCGGCCGAACCGCGGCCGTATAGGCGACCATCTCGTTCGAACGGCTCGAATGGCGCAGTCTCCCACTGTTGTGAGGGACCGGGTGGCTGGACGTCGTGGTGCGCGTACAGCAACACGGTTGGAGCACCCTCGGGGCCCGACTTCGACCCATAGACGGCTGGGTGCGCTCCATCGATTTCGAGGAGTTGCACATCGTCCAAGCCTGAGCTGCGCATGAGGCTCGCTACGAACTCGGCCGATCGGCGCACCTCGGCAGGATCGTACCCCTCTGCGCTGACTGAAGGGATGCGAACCATGGCTTCGAGCTCTGCTCGAGTGCGGTTCCTGTCGTTGATTATCGTGGTGCGTATGTTGTCGTGCATCTATGGATCGTACCGGTAGCGTCGGCAATGACCGTCGATGGGTGCAGGGTTGCTGCGTGCTGACTCTGATTGGTCCTTCTTCGAGACATCAGCCGACGTAGGGGGTCCGAGTCGAGCATCGTGGCTGCCACGTGCGTCGATCGGCCCCGTTGGCGGCTGCGCTTACGCGAACCGGATGGATGCTGTTGGCCGTTCAGGACGTAGGCCGACAGCGGTGCTGAAGGGAACCTCGATCGTGTCCTCATGGCGGCTTTTCCGTGTGACCGATGCAAGATCGATCGGAACTAGTTCCGGCTCATGTCCGTTACGGCGAGGTGCGAGGATGGGATCACGCCAACGGGCGAGCGTTGCGTCTTGTCGGCCGATCGTTGGTGTTACGTCCCCGATCGTCGGTGTGACAGTGCCTGTCGATGGCTGCGTGGCGGTGGTCTGCGGCGCGCGATCAGAGATGTTGCAATCCCGCTGTACGGCGTTGCTGGGGATGCCGGGGGCTTCGAGGGGCGTGCTTCTACAGATTGCCACGAGCGTGCATGCGCCAAGCACGGTGATTGCCACACCAGCGACGGCGAGGATGACGCGGCTGTCCGGTGCCATCGTCGCGATGGTCCCGCCCACGACGAGCACAATAACGCCTGCCGCAGAAGGGATCCAGAAACTGTTCAGATACGATCGAATCTTGCGCATGGATCTCCCCTCTCACTGATTCATCGACGGAACCGGCGTTCGCATAGAGGGTGCTTTCTCGATGTTCAGGATGACTAGTTCTCTGACGGGCATCGTTGCGGTGTTCAACGCTTCGCTGTTCGTTGCATGACAGCAACGTCGAGGTGCCTGTGTTGAGGGTGTTGCCTGCACAGCTACTCGTTCTGTGACGCATCGGCGAGCCGCTGGCATCCGTCCGGCTCTCGAAACGATGTGCGGTCATCGATGTGGGACCTGCATGGCCGCTCAAGTATCCTGGCGGCATGGATGACGACATTCTTGTGGCCATTGATGTCCCCCTCGTTGGCGATGAGCGACGTAAGAACTGGGCGAAGGTCGTCACCAACGTCGATGAATCCCTCGCCTCGGGGTGGGCCTTTGAAGGCGATTTCATTGCGACAGGGGGAATTCAGGACGTTCCAATCGGGGCCATCCTCCTCGTGTACGGTGAGCGGGGATCCAGGACGAACCCTCAGGTTGAGGCAAGGGTCTTGAAGGTCAATGACGATGGAACCGTGTCCACGCTCGCGTCGGCAAAAGGCAGGGCATGGGCGAGAACGCTCAGGGACAGGATCGTTGAGCTTCTCGCCGATCAGTCGGGCGATCCCGTCGAGCAGAAGCAGTGGGATCCGCTGTTGATGGGCTACGCAGATACTGCCCTCCGCGAAGAGCTAGATCGGCGTAATTCGCCGGGACGCTAGATCGGAGCGATCTCCCGACGTGACAGAGACGGCGTTTATCGAGCGCGCCGTGGCCTCGTAGAACTGCTCAGTCACCGCTCGTCAGCGACGCTTGGTTCTGTTGCCTCGATCACGGGCTGTATTCGCTCTATGAACGCTGCAAGACCGTGTTCATAGAAGTTCTCCCACGTTGCCATGGTGCTGGGGTCATGCATGCGATCGACGATCAGTAGACCGGCAAGATGATCCACCTCGTGTTGCACGGTGCCCGCACTCAGTCCGCGATAGATCGTCGTCGCCTTGGTGCCGTTGCGGTCGCGTGCAGTGACCTCAATGTTCATGAAGCGGTGTAGGTCGCCGCGGATCGGCACACTGAGACAGCCTTCGTTGTTCAGAAACGTCACACCGTCGAGTGGCTGCACGACAGGGTTGACGAGCACGGTCATAGGGATCGGTGGCTTGTACGGGTAGCGGTCGTTGTGCTCCACACCGACAACGCAAATGTTGAGCGACTCTCCAACCTGTGGGGCGGCAATCCCAGCACCCTCAGCGTTGCGCATCGTCTCGATCATGTCATCGATCAGGGTCTGGATCTCTGTTGTGGCGAGTTCGCTCGGTGAGACGTCCAGGGCCCTCAGTCGCAGCACTGGATCACCGATTTGAGGTATTGCACGGACGGTCACTGGTTTCGCCCATCCGTCTTCCACATGGACCCGAGGATAGATGCACGTTCGGTACGGGAAGGTCCACGGGTGGCGGTCCGTGAGGCGATGGCGAGTTCCCCTGCGACAACGACATCGGTTATCGACGCTCGCGTGGCTGCCATGACGATGCCGTCGACGGTCGAAGGGTCTGTTCCCGCGAGCTCGAACGTCGATGGGTCAAGTGCGATGAAGTCGGCAGGCGCACCTCGGGCTATCTGTCCGCCACCTTGCCACCCGAGTGCCTCTGCGCCGTTGACGGTTGCGGCAGTGAGCAGCTCGTCTGGCTGGTGAATTCCTCGCTTGTGAAGCCGTAGACGATCGTAGAGCTCGACGTTGCGTGCTTCGGTGAGGATGTCGATCGTTGCGTTCGAGTCGGAGCCGAGGCTGAGACGGACCCCGACGCGCCTGAGCTCTGCGGCTGGACCGATGCCGTCGCCCAGGTCTGCCTCCGTGGTGGGGCATAGGCAGACCCCTGACCCGCTGAAGGCGATTGCATCGATGTCACCTCCTGAGAGATGTGTTGCGTGTATCAATGTCGTCGAAGGAGTCAGGAACTCTTCCCGAGCGAGTAACTGAACGGGGGACACGCCATGCTCCGCAACACACGCCTCGTTCTCCGAGATCTGCTCTGAAGCGTGGATGTGGAGCGGTGCGCTCAGATCTCGAGCTGTGGCTGCGATCGTTCCGAGGTCTGCAGGCGAGACGGCTCGGACACTGTGTGCGGCGACCGCTATGCGTGCATGATCGTTATCGGCGATATCTGATACAAGTGCCTCGACCCGTTCAGACCAGTCGTCGGCCGTCCCGTCAGAGAATCGCTGCTGGGCTGCAGAGACGGGCGATCCGCACACATCGGATGCCAGATAGGCGGCGTCGATGAGCGTGAGGCGGATGCCAACATCCCTTGCTGCCTCCGAGAGCGCCGTTCCCATAGCATTGGGGTCTCCGTAGCGTTGTCCCGAGACCATGTGGTGGAGATAGTGGAACTCGCCGACTGTTGTGATCCCTGACGCAAGCATCTCTACGAATACTGCCGCTGCGAGCTCGCGATACGATGACGGTGACAGTTGGCTTGCGAGGTCGTACATTGGATGGCGCCACGACCAGAAGTCACCCGCGCCGTCGCTCGTGCGCCCGCGGAGGGCACGATGAAAGGCATGCGAGTGTGTCGACACCAGGCCAGGTATGACGATACCCTTCAGGTAGCGATCAGCCGGCATCTCGTCATTGCTGACGACTCGCGCGATCGTGCCCTTCTCGACTTCGATGGTCACGCGCTCGGTGAGCTTCCTACCACCGAGCCATGCGCGGTCGGTGTGCCATCGCTCCATACGCTGACGATAGCGTCAGGGCGTGTGTCTATCTTGTCGCGACGACGAGCGCGAAACGGCCCTGGCTGTCAGTGAGGATTTCGCTGACAGTGAGCCCTGCTGTGGAGAGCTCATTCGTTATGCCGGCCTTGGTGAACTTGCATGACCACTCTGTGTGAATCGACTCGCCGTTGGTGATGTGGATCGTGAGGTCGATCGACCCTAAACGGGCGGTAACATCGCGCGTTGCCCTCAGGCTTTGCTCCATGCATTCGACCTCGGCGTTGAAACGCGTTTCGTGTTCGAACGCGTCCAGGGGGATGTCGCCTTCTAGGTTGCGGTTGATGACGGCAAGAATGTTCTTGTTGAACTGCGCCGAAACACCCTGAGCATCCGAATATGCAGCGACCATGGTCGCTGCATCCTTCACGAGGTCGACGCCAAGGAGGAAAGCATCACCTTCTTTGATCGACACCGCGACCTCTGACAGGAAGTCCTGGCGATCCTCCGGCGGGAAGTTCCCGATCGTGGACCCCAAGAATGCGACGATGCGTTGGCCGCTACGAGGTACACGGTGGAGATCTGCGCCGAAATCTCCGACGTACGCGCGGACCCTGAGCCATGGATATGTCGCCGTCAACGTATCGCCTGCGTGCTTGAGGGCAGCATCCGAAACGTCGATCGGTACGTAGCAGTCACCTGCGTCTGCGTTGTACATGGCCGTCAGCAGTATGCGTGTCTTACGAGCAAAACCGGCACCTATCTCCATCAGTTCGCTCGGGTGAAATGTTGCCATGAGTGCATCGGCGTGTGTTTCGAGGATCTCGGACTCAGCGCGTGTGAGGTAATACTCAGGGAGTTGCGTTATCTGTTCGAAGAGCCTCGATCCGTGGTCGTCGTAGAAGTACATGGAGGGGAGTGTCTTGCGTTCAGAGCTGAGCCCTGCGTGAACGTCCTTCATGAGCTGAGCTTTGAAGTCAGCCGGGTCGGAGAGTCGCTCGAGAGTGAATCGGGTACCGTCCATCAGCGGACGTCCCACGCGAGTCGGATGCCGGCGAGGATCTGGCGCCTCTGCCTGTAATCCCAATTTCGGAAGGAGTTCCTTGTAACGGTTGACGACGTCGCCCATGATGCACCTCGGAGGACTCGGAAGTTGTCGTCGCCGAAGAACACCTCTGAGTATTCGGGATAGGGGTAGGTGGTGTAGCCGGGGTATGGCTCGAACGGAGACGACGTCCACTCGTATACGTCGCCGAGCATCTGTTCAACTCCATAGGCTGAAGCGCCGTGCGGATACGAGCCGACAGGTGCGGGTCCCCAACTCGACTGACCGATGTTGGCGAGCGCAGGGGTTGGCAGAGTCTCGCCCCACGGGTAGGTCGTCTGACGGACAGCGCGCGGCCCCCAGTTGGCCGCCTTCGCCCACTCGGCCTCTGTTGGCAGTCGCGCACCCTCGAACGTCGAGAATGCCTCTGCCTCCCAATAGCTCACATGGATGACGGGTTCTGCTGGATCGAGTGCTCTGGTATGTCCGAACGTCGTGTGTGTCCAGTCGCCACTTGCATCATGTGCCCATCCTTGCGGTGCCTCATGCTCGACGCTTGTGCGCCAGTCCCAGCCCTCACGTGACCACAAGTCGCGCCGCTGGTAGCCATCGTCGTCGACGAATCGGGCGTATCGTCGATTCGTCACGGGAAATTTGTCGATCGCGAACGTCCCGAGCGTCACGTGGTGGGCGGGTCGCTCGTTGTCGTAGGCGGTGACGTTGTTGTCGGTTCCGAGAACGAAGGGGCCTCCCTCGATCACGACTCGCTCCATCTCGTCGACGCTCCGCCGTGGAGGCAGCTTGCGGATTGCTGAGAGTGCGTACGCTTCGAGATCTGGACGCAGGTTGAGTGCCTGCAGTATCGTCTCTTGGTGCTGAGCCTCGTGCTGTACCACCATCTCGAACACGTATCCGTCTCGCGCCAGGTCGTTACCGTCGACGATGTTGGCCTTGGTGAGGAGCGAGTCGACGTCGTGGCGAACCTCGTTGAGGTACTCGGTCGTCTCGCGGCGATCGAGGAGGGGGAGTTCTGCACGCACCCACCGCGGGTTGTCGAACGGGTTGTACATAGCGTCTCGTCCGGCGTCGTGGGCGGTCCGCCCCCCGAGCTCGCGCAGCAGCCAGAACTCTTCGAAATTGGCGATGTGTCCCATGTCCCACACCAGCGGGCTCATCAGCGGGTCGAACTGGAGATGCAGGTCGTCGTCGGTCAATGGATCGGTCAGCGCGAAGGTACGTTGACGAAGCCTGTCGAGTTCTGAAGCGATGCGTTGTTTCGTACGTTCTGTGTTGGCCATGGGAGAAGGCTAGGGGTGCGTGGAGGTCACAACACGCCATCGCCATCCCCCATTCCTCATTGGTAGAGGCCGCGCGTGAGGCCGACCCGTCTACCGTCCCGGCTGTCCGTCGGTCTGGTCTGTCTCGATGATCGCAAAGACTGAACCCGCAGGGTCGCTGAGTATCGCGCTGATTCCGAATGGTGATTCCCCTGGCTCCTTCATGACCGAACCGCCGAGTTTCGTGGCTCTCCCGGCCGTATCTTGCGCACTGTCCACCCGGAACCAGGTCAGCCAGTGTGCAGGGACCTCATCTGGCAGGTGACCCGATATGTCCCACGTTCCTGCGTTGAGGCGGCTCCCGACCTTGAACATTGTGTAGGTGGAGTCGCCCATCGCCATCTCTTCGGTATCCCAGCCGACGAGTTCTTGATAGAACGCTTTCGCTGCATCCACGTCCCGGCATCCGAGGTCGTTCCACGTCATGGTGTTGATCTCGTTGAACACCTCGGCTCCATCGTGGGTGCCCGACTGCCAGAAGCCGATCGCGGCGCCTACCGGGTCGAGGACGAAGAACATGATGCCGGCATCGAGAATCTGCATCGGCTCCATGAGCACGTGCGCTCCGAGATCCTTGGCCTTCGTGAACGTCGTGTTGATGTCGTCCACGTTGATGTACGGCGTCCACACCGGTGGTTGGCCACCTGCTTGCTGTTCGGGGGAAAGCCTTCCCATCCCGGCGACGATCTTCCCATCCTTCGTGAACATCGTGTACGGCATGGTGTCATCCGCGCCGGATTCTGCCCCCCAACCGAACAATGCGGTGTAGAACGCCTCGCCTACAGTCATGTCGGGCACCGCAACGTCTGCCCAGCCGATCGTTCCATGTGCAAGTCCCATTGACGTTCCTTCCCTCTGCCATGGTCGGTGACCACGTCGTGCAAAGACAACACTACGTAATGGCTGTGACCGTTTGTACGGGTCGTTGCTCACCGTGCTGTCTCGCAGGACGCACCACATGTGCGCTCGCTGATCCCTCTCGGAACCGTGTCATATGTTCCGTTGTCAGGCTTCGATGAGGTCTTCGAGCGCGCGCTGCAGGAAAACCGGGATCATCTGTTTGCGGTAGCGTGAATTGAGGTCGGTGTTATTGAGAGGTCGAGCGAGTTTCCTTGCGGCCTCGGCGGCCTCGGCGATCGCATCGCGATCGAAGGGGCTCCCTACGAGAGCAGTCTCAGCCTCCGGCACGCGAAGAGGCGCAGAGGCGATGGCGCCGAGCGCGATGCGAGCAGCGATACAGGTCCCTTCGTCGTCGAGGCGGATCGCAGCAGCGACGCCGAGGATGGGAAAGTCGATACTTCCGCGGCGACGCAGCTTTCGGTATGTCGCCCGCAGGTCGGTGACTGGCCGGATAGCTACCTCGGTGATGACCTCATCCGGAGCCTTGGAGAGATGGGCCATTCCGTCGTTTCGGTACAAGTGCTCGAGTTCAATATCCCGACACCCGTTCGAACCCACGAGACGTACATGCGCACTGAGGGCGACGAGCATCGGGGCGAGGTCGGAGCTACTCACCGCCCAGCACTCCTTCTTTGCCGGTGCCACCCAGCATGTGTCCCCACCCGCCTTGAGACACGGCTTGGCAGCCTGTCGCCAGGTATCAGGGACGTTCAGCCAGTCACATCGCGTATCGACGCAGAGGTTCCCTCCGATTGTGGCCTGGTTTCGGATCTGAGGTGAAGCGACCGATCTGGCGGCCTCCTGCATCGATGCCGGGATCCGCTGGTCTTCGGCGATCGATGCGAGCGTTGTCAGGGCTCCGATCCGGATCGTCCCATCGTCGTCCACCCGAATCTCTGCCAGATCTGTGACCCGGCGGAGAGAGACAACGGTGTGGGCTGAGGGATACTGTCGACGCTTGAGGTTGGGCACGAGGTCGGTCCCGCCAGCGGACAACAGGACGCCGTCCTCGGCGAGGAGCGCAATGACTTCGGCGAGCGTCGACGGTGCTTCGTGACGAAGGGGAGGAAGCCTCAGCATCAGGATCGTGCTCTGTCTGGGGGTGGTTCCACACGCATCGGCGAGCGGAACGCGTAGTCGGGGAGGTTCGTCGGCCCGTGACGTCCCTGGCCACCGCGCGTGTGATCTGTGAGGGCTGCAAGGATCTTGTCTGGCCGTATAGGGACCTCGTCGACCCTGATACCGAGGGCATCGTAAACGGCGTTCACCACGGCAGGAATGACTGGGAGGAGAGGGCCCTGACCAACTTCCTTGGCGCCGAAAGGGCCCTCAGAATCGATCGACTCGACGATGATTGACTCCACCTCAGGCATTTCAAGCACGGTGGGAATCTTGTAGTCGAGTAGCGAAGGGCCGTTGTGCAAGGCGCCGCGGAAGGATTGCTCCTCCATGAGGACCTCTCCGAGGGCCATGTGGACACTGCCCTCGATTTGACCTCGGACCAACAGTGGATTGAGGGCGCGGCCTACATCGTGGGCGAGCCAAACCTTCTCAACGGTCACGAATCCCGTGTCTCGATCACAGTCGACTTCCGCTACGCACGCAGAGAACGAGTACGCAGGCGACGGGCCAACACCGGCACCCCTGTAGTCACCCTTGATGTCCTTCGGCGGCTTGTACATACCCGTTGTCACGAGGAGTCCCCACCGGGCCTCGGCGACCCGCACAGCCTCTGCCCAAGGGATCTCACGGTCACCTGCAAGCACCACCCCTCTGCCGAGTGTCACAGCCTCCAGGTCGAGGTTGAGATCGTCTGCAACAGCGGTGAGTACCAGATCGGCGAGTTTCAGGGCGGCGTCGAGAGCCGCGTTGCCAGCCATGAAAGTCACGCGGCTCGAATACGATCCAAGGTCGATCGGTGTTAGGTCCGTGTCTGCGGTGATGAGAGCAAGTTCAGAGGTTTCGAGCCCAAGCGTCTCACCGACGACGGTGGCGAGCATCGTGGTTGATCCCTGTCCACAGTCTGCCGCCATCGAGAATACGGTGACCCCACCGCCGCGGTCGACCTTGAGCATGACCTCGGACTGGGGCATGTCATTGAAGTAGATGGGAAGTCCTGCCCCAGACATGTAGGCGCCTACCGCAAGGCCGACCCCTCTCCCCTTTGGCAGGTTGCGGTGGCGGTCCTGAAACTCGGATGCGTCTACGACACGGTCGATACATTCCAAGAGACCGCAGCTGGTGATACGAAGGTGGTTCACCGTGTTGGTGAACGGCTTGACAAGGTTTCTCTTGCGGATCGTGACAGGGTCGAGACCTAGATCCTCGGCGGCTTTGTCGAGATGCACCTCGAGACCGAAGCGCGGCTGAGGAGTGCCGTGGCCCCGTTTCGGTCCGCAAGCAGGCTTGTTGGTGAACAGTCTCACTCCTTCGAAGCGGTAGGCGGGGATGCAATATGTGACCGTTTGCAGCTGGCCGGTGTACAACAAGGAAGCAGCGCCGTAACTGCCGTAGGCGCCGCCGTCGACGAAGGTCTTGAACGACATGGCTGTGATAGCACCGTCGTTCATGAAGCCTGTCTTGACCCACATCAGAACCGGATGTCTGCCCCGGTGTGCATAGAAAACTTCCTCCCTCGTGAGCACGATCTTGACGGGACGCCCTGTGATCCGCGCCATGTGTGCCGTGACGAGCTCATGGGAGAAGACGTCTGTCTTGGCTCCGAAGCCCCCACCTGTCGGATTCGCAGTGACCCTGATACGGCTCTCAGGGGTCTCGAGCACCTTGGCAAGGATGCGGTGCAGGTAATGAGGGACCTGCGTTGCCGAGAAGACGTGGAGACGGCCATCCTCCTCCACGACGGCTACCGCTCCGTGGGTTTCTAGCGCCGCGTGATTGTTGCCCTGGTAGAAGAAGACATCTTCTCTGACATGATCGGCAATCTCGAACCCAGCGTCGACGTCGCCGAACTCGAGCGACATCTCCCGATCGCGGTTATTGCGAGGTGCTTCGCCGTGGATCGGCTCATCCGTCACCTTGACAGCGTCGAAAACGGTTGTGACGGCTGTGAGCGGCTCGTAGGTAACTTCGATGAGGTCGACGGCGCGTTGCGCGATGTCGGGATCATCTGCAGCGACCGCAGCCACTGGATCCCCGACATGGCGTACCTTGTCGACGGCTAAGGCATGCTCGTCCTGGCTGACCGGCAGGAGCCCGAACGCAACAGGTAGGTCCGCGCCAGTCAGCACCGCGTGCACACCGGGTAGCGCCAGGGCAGCGGACACGTCGATCGAGACGATATTCGCGTGAGCTTGCGTTGAGCGGAGGATCTTGGCGTGGAGCATCCCTGGGTATGAGATGTCGTCTACGAATTGGATGACGCCGGCCGCTTGGGCGAGGGCATCCACTCTCGGGGCACCCGCTCCGACGATTCCGTGATGAGGATCGATGGTCATCGACCCGCCTCTGCCACTGACGCAACGGCTCGCACGATGGCGAGGTATCCCGTGCACCGGCACATGTTGCCCGCAATTGCGTCCTCGATCTCTTCTTTGGATGGGGTGGGGTTACGGTCGAGGAGGGCCTTGGCTGTGAGAATCATCGCAGGCGTGCAGTAGCCGCACTGTGCTGCGCCATGGTCGCCGAAGGCACGCTGGAGAACATGCGGGTTGGCGACAGATCCGATGCCCTCGATAGTCACGATCTCGGCGTTGTCAGCCTCGACCGTCAGCATCAGGCAGGACAGCATCGGTGTGCCGTCGATGAGGACCGTGCACGCTCCACACTCTCCGAGCTCGCAGCCATGTTTCGTACCGGTGAGGCCGAGTTCCTCTCGGAGTGTCTCGAGCAATGTGCGGTGGGGCGCAACGAAGATGTGGCGCGTCGTGCCGTTCACCGTCAGAATCACGGGTTCCATCGTCTCTCTTCGTACGGGTCGGGTAATCGTAGCGCACCCACTCGACCGCTCAGCGGCCAGAGATCAGCCCATTCAAGTCGTGGCTGGAATCTGCACGTACTCAAACTCGATTGGTTGACCGCCGATGCCCTTCTGGGGTGGGGCGATCCAGGAGGCGAACTCGCCGGGTGACGTCACCTGCTGCATGAGCTCCTCGATGAACGTCTTGTCGCCATCCGTTGGCAGATAGTCGCTGCGGTGTGTCTCCCACGTAGCTGCATCGACGACGTCCCCTTGTGGGGAGACGGCGAGGCCTGCGAACTCACCGATACCGCGATGGAACGCGATGTGCGGAAGGCTCAGTTCGAAGTCGATGCCGGCATCTTGAATGTATCGATTCCATCGCCGGACGCCTCCCTTGCAATCCTCGACGTAGTCGTCGCGGAGCCGGGCGTTGAGTGCGTTGAGGGCCGGAACGTCGACCTGACGGAACTCGCCGTCAACGTACTTGGTCACCGGGTAGGTGGATTCGACGAGCTGGTGGTCGTCATCGATGGACGTCTCATGAAAGCGGCCCTTCAACGCTGCATGGAAGGCATTCGCCGCATTCGTTGACTCTTCCGATCCGAAAAGGTCAAGCGTGAGCGAGAAGTGAAGGTTGAGTTTCTGCTGGATGAGCGGAAGGTCGATGACACCGAGGGCACGGATTCGTTCGACATCGTATGAGTCATCGATCTGGGCGCCACTCATTGCTTCGGCTGTTGCTTTGACGATGCGGCCGACCCCGGTGGCGCCCACGAACATGTGATGTGCTTCCTCGGCCAGCATGAAACGGCACGTGCGCGATAGAGGGTCGAACCCGGATTGTGCGAGTGCCTCGAGTTGCATCTTCCCGTCTCTGTCTGTGAAGTAGGTGAACAGGAAGAACGACAACCAGTCAGGTGTCTCTTCGTTGAAGGCTCCGAGCATGCGGGGGCGGTCTGCGTCACCTGAGCGGCGCCGGAGTAGCTCCTCGGCTTCTTCGCGGCCGTCTCTTCCAAAGTATCTTTGGAGCAGATACACCATCGCCCAGAGGTGCCTGCCCTCTTCGACGTTCACCTGAAACAGATTCCGCATATCGTAGAACGAAGGAGCCGTGCGACCGAGGAAGCGTTGCTGCTCGACGGATGCCGGCTCAGTGTCTCCCTGAATGACGATCAGGCGGCGCAGCATTGCACGATACGCACCTGGAACTTCCTGCCAGACTGGGTCCCCTTTGTGTTCACCGAAGGGGATCGTGCGGCCAGGCTCCGGTGGTGCCAGGAGGATCCCCCAGCGGTACTGTGGCATCTTGACGTAGTTGAACCGAGCCCAACCGTCGCGCTCGACGCTCACTGCAGTGCGTAACCACACATCGGCTTCCTGAAAAGGGGTCTCGTGAAGGAACCCGCTCGGTCCCATGTCGACCCACCACTCGAGGTACTTTGGATACCATCGCTCGAGTGCTCGTAGAAGTTTCGGGTCCTCGGCAAGTCCCACGTTGTTGGGCATCAGCGTTGAATAGTCAACAGCGTCGGCGGTCATGGTCAGATCCCCTTCACGTTCGTTTACGGTTGAAATCGGGGCGGAGACCCGTCCCGTATCGTTGCAAGGCGCCGTCGGGTCCCGAAGCGTTCGGTCGTGTGAAGATCCAGTTCTGCCACGCGGTTAGCCGACCGAAGATCTTCGTCTCGAGGGTTTCAGGGCCGGGGAAGCGGAGGTTTGCTTCCATCCCTGTAAGGGCGTCGGGTGAGAATGATGCGCGTTCCTCAAGAGCGATACGAAGTTCGTCATCCCAATCGAGGTCATCGAACCCAAAGGTGATGAGTTCAGCGTCGAGCGCTTCAGGGGCGTCAAGGTCCCTTCCAACGAGTCCCTCGGCCCGATCCTTGGCGTCGGTGCGTCCCCAAAAGCGTGTGGTGAGCCTTGTGAGGTGGTTATCCATAGAGAGCGGCCCAAGGTTCATCGCAGTCAAACGGAGCTTCGGCTCAGGGAGGTCTGAGTCTTCGAATGTTCCCTCGAGCATGTAGCAGCGGTCCGCAGCGAAGGCCAACTCGGCCAGCATGCCAACAAAGCAGCTACCTGGCTCGATGAGGGTGAACGTCGTGCGTGACGTCTCATCGATGCGGCGCAGGGTTCGCTTGATGTAGAGAACGATCTCTCGCACCGCCCAATGGTCCGCGTTTTCCAGGAGAAATGCGTCGTGGGCAGCAACGAGTTCAGCACTGCCCTGCGTCTTGAGTATCCACGTTCCGATCTCTCTCTCGTTCGTTCGGAGGTGCAGAATTGCATCGTCGAGTTCCCGTGTCATGGCCAACGGCCAGAACGCAGCCCCGAGGCTGACGGCACCAACGGGGCCGTCAGGCGGCCCCTCGGTCGGTCCGAGGACGACGATCGTCGCCGTGCAAGCGTCGCGGTCCACAGAGATGCGAACATGCGGATACGTGATGGTCGTGTCGGAAACATCACGCTCAAGGGGGGTGAGCTCGATTCCAGGGTCGGCCGCGGGACGATCACTCCTTGCAGCGATCTCTGCAAGACGTTCTTCGACGACTTCTGCGAACCTGGATGTTGGCACAGTCTCATCGACAAGGCGCCAGTCAACGGCCCTGTGTCCCTTGACCCCTTCCTCAACGGTGCAGAAGACGTCGGCGAGATCGCGCCGTACGAAGCGCTTGTCGATGAGGCGGGTTAGGCCTCCGGTACCAGGAAGGACGCCGAGTAGAGGCACTTCCGGGAGAGCTACCGATGCCGTGCCATCGTCGACGAGGATGATGTGGTCAGTCGCGAGAGCAAGTTCGTACCCGCCACCTGCAGCGCTTCCGCTGAGGGCGGCGAGGTACCGCTGGCCCGAGTTGGTGCTTGCATCCTCCACACCGTTTCGAGTCTCGTTCGTGAATTTGCAGAAGTTCACCTTCTCCGGGTGAGAGGAGCGGCCGAGCATCCTGATGTTGGCTCCTGCACAGAAGATTCGTTCCTTGAGCGACTCGATCACGACAGCCTTGACCTCCGGGTGCTCGAAACGGAGCCGTTGGACCGCGTCGTAGAGCTCGATGTCGACACCAAGGTCGTAGGAGTTCATCTTGAGCTCCCACGGACCGATCCCTCCGGTCTCGTCCACGTCCATGCCGAGCCGAGCGATATCTCCTTCTATGCGCAGCTGCCAGTGTCGGTAGCGGTCGGGATGCGTGCGAAAATCTATGTCCATGCTGCGATCGTACCAGGGGCCGAATGCGGCGCTGTCGGACGCATAGGGACTTGACTCTCGGCCGAAGGAGGGGGTGCGCTGCTAGCGTTGCGGTACAAGAAACACGTATGTAGGGCGAAGGGAAACAGGGATCGTGATTGATCACACAGTGGCCGTAGCGGCGGAGGAGTTGACCTTCGCCCCGACGTTCAACGTCGCAGTTCCGTTCATCGACAGGCACATCGTCGAGGGCAGGGCAGGGAAGGTTGCCATTCGCACGAGCGAAGGCCAAGAGGTGACATACGAAGACTTGGTTGAGGGTGTGAACAGGGGTGGAAACGCTCTTCGAGGTCTCGGTCTTGTCCGTGGCGATCGCGTGCTCATGGTGGTCAAGGACGAGCCGGCGTTCTACTACATCTTCTGGGGAGCCATCAAGGCCGGATTCATCCCTGTTCCGCTCAACACGCTGCTTCGCGCCAAGGACTATGAGTTCATGATCGCCGACTCCGATGCAGCGGCGGTTATTTGGTCTGGTGAATACGACTCGGAGATGCTCCCGGCCCTCGAAACCATTGCCCCTGGCCCCGAGCATCAAATGCGAACCGAAGGGGATGGCATGACCTTTCGGTCTCTTCTCGCAGAGGCATCTCCAGAGCTCGATGCTGTTGCGACTGAGGCCCTCGATGACTGCTTCTGGCTGTACTCGTCCGGGTCGACAGGGGATCCGAAAGGAACGATCCACCGTCACCGCGACATGGTCGTCACGTCACAGAGATACGGTGTCGACACGCTCGGCATCAGAGAGGACGATGTCTTCTTCTCCGCGGCGAAACTGTTCTTCGCATACGGTCTCGGCAACGGCATGACCTTCCCCCTGTGGGTAGGCGGCACCGCGATCCTCTTCGACGGTCGGCCCACGCCAGAGACGACGTTCGATGTCATCAGTCGATATGGGCCGACACTGTATTTCGGCGTGCCGACGCTCTACGCGGCGCAACTTGCGCGGTACGACGAGTTGGGCCCCGATACATCCACAGTCAGGCTCTGTGTCTCTGCGGGCGAGGCTCTACCTCCCGATATCTTGCGACGGTGGAAGGAGCGAACGGGACTCGGCATCCTCGACGGCATAGGTTCGACGGAGTTGTTGCACATCTTCATTTCCAACCTGCCAGGCGATGTCCGCCCTGGGGCCACAGGCAAGCCGGTCCCAGGCTACGAGGCACGGATCGTGGACGAAGAAGGTGATGAGGTTTCCTTCGGATCGGCTGGGCGCCTCCTCGTTCGCGGCCACTCCGCTGCCAGGGCGTACTGGAACAATCCAGACAAGACGGCCGCAACCATGCACGGTGATGACTGGCTCGACACTGGCGACACCTATGTGCGCGACGAGGAAGGGTACTTCTTCTACCAGGGCCGAAGCGACGACATGATGAAGGTCGGAGGGATCTGGACGTCGCCATTCGAGATCGAGGCGAAACTGATGGAGCATCCTCTCGTTCTGGAGGCTGCGATCGTCGGTCGGGCCGATGACGCGGACCTCGTGAAACCAGCTGCGGTCGTAGTGCTCACCGACCCAGGAGCCGCCGGTGATGACCTGAAGCAGGAGCTGCGAACACTGTGTAAGGAGGGCCTTGCACCGTACAAGTACCCTCGCTGGATCGAGTTCGTCGACGATCTGCCGAAGACAGCGACCGGCAAGATTCAGCGATTCAAGCTTCGAACGTGAGGCATCTGGCTCGTCGGACGTGAGGCACTCAGTGTGGTAGTCGGTGCTTCGGATCCCTAGTCGGCTCGTTCCCCGCGAGGCTCGCTTTGTTGCAGGAAGTGGCCGGTCGGTTTGCGTGGAACGGCGTTGCGGATGCAAACTGCGTCGGTGGACATCACCTTCTATAACCGTGAGATCGAGACACTTCCGGCAGAGCAACTTCGAGCGCTTCAAGAGACGAAGCTCGCCGACGTAGTTGAGGGAGTGTACGGAAGCAACCGCTTCGTCACTGAGAAATTCGACGCGGTGGGTGTCGTACCTCAGGACGTACGCACGCTGGAGGACCTCGCCAGCCTGCCGTTTACAACGAAGGCCGAGCTCATGGCGGCCCAGGTCGAGCTGCCACTCAGCACGAACTGCACGTACTCGGATGCGGCATACACGAGGGTTCACCAGACATCGGGGACGACGGGTGCGCCTTTGCGTGTCTTTGACACCGCAGAGAGCTGGGATTGGTGGGGGCGCTGTTGGGGGTTCGTGCTCACTGGGGCCGGTCTCACAGCTTCGGACAGGCTTTTCGTACCGTTCTCGTTCGGACCGTTTATCGGATTCTGGGCAGCGCTTGGCGGTGCAGAAAAGGTCGGAGCGTTGATGATCCCAGGCGGTGGGCGAACCTCGTCACAGCGACTCCAGCTCATGGCTGACATGGGTGTCACCGCAATGGCCTGTACACCGACCTACGCGCTGCGGTTGGCCGAGGTTGCGAGGGAAGAGGGCTTTGACCTTTCGAAGATTCCGATCCGGATTACCGTGCACGCAGGCGAGCCAGGCGCGAGTGTCCCTGCTACGAAGGCCCGCATCCAAGAGGAGTGGGGAGCAAAGTGCTACGACCACGCTGGAGCTTCCGAGGTAGGTGCCCACAGTTTCGAGTGCCAGGCCCAGCCGGGTGGGACACACGCCATCGACAGTGAGTTCATCGTCGAAGTCGTTGATCCGATGTCTGGGCGGGCGGTTGCGCCTGGCGAAGAGGGAGAGTTGGTTATCACGAACCTGGGTCGGATCGGGTTCCCTGTCATCCGATATCGAACCGGCGACGTCGTACGTGTTGAAGCGGCACCGTGCCCTTGTGGGAGAACATTCACGCGATTCGATGGAGGTGTCATCGGACGGGCTGACGACATGGTTGTCGTTCGAGGGGTCAACATCTACCCGGCAGCGGTCGAGAACCTGCTGCGACGCCATGACGCAGTCGACGAATTTCGTGTCACGATTGCCCAACAGCGCGAGATGGCGGAGATTCTCATCGAGGTCGAGTGCAGAGACGGTGTCGACACCGAGGGAACGACCTTGGCTGTGGGGAGAACCTTCGAATCGTCTCTCGGGTTGCGACCGAAGGTCGTTGCTGTGCCGCGGGGGACGTTGCCGCGTTTCGAACTGAAAGCCCAACGCTTTTTCGTCATATGACCTCCGTGTAGGCATCGAACGTTGATCTCGTGTCGCGAAAGTGGGTGATGGGCGCCCTCTGCATCGCTTGAGGGTGCTCGCTATGGTGTTCTCCACCATCCGGTCGGTCTGTTGTGGTCGGCCGGGAGAGGAGACGGGCCTTGATGGGCGCGTCTATGAAACGTTCATCGAGGTACGGGAGGCATCGACCATGAAGAGTTCATGGCTCATCAAGGTGAGTCTGTTCGTCGCACTTGCACTCGTTTTCAGCGCATGCAGTACGACGAACGAGTCCACCGACACGACGCAGGTCGCCGCAGAAGTGGCAACCACGGCCCCAGCAAGCACCGAACCCATCAAGATCGGCATGCTCACCTCGCTCACGGCTACCTTCGCCCCATGGGGCGTGTCCGTTCGCGACGGCATGCGGCTTGCCGTGGAAGAGATCAACGCTGCTGGAGGCGTCAATGGGAGGCTGATCGAGCTCATCGAGCGTGACGACCAGTCGAATCCCGAAGAAGGTGCGAGCGGGCTCGAGCGCCTCATCGAAGAGGGCGTTGTCGCAGCGGGCGGCGTGATTTCGAGCGATGTTGGCCTGTCGACGGCCAGGATCGCTGAAGAGCTAGCCGTCCCGCTGTTCCTTGTGAAGGCGGGTTCGGACGCCATCCTCACAACCGACAGCCGCTACACATTCCGCTCCTGTCTACCGGCTGCGCCGATGATTGCTGGCCCGGTCGCGCAGTACGTCAAGAACACAGGCGTCACAAAGGTAGGGGCCATCGTTGCTGACTACGCGTGGGGACAGGCTGTGAAGTCTGCCCTTGAGACAGAGTTCGCCGGCGTTGACGGTGTTGACCTGCAAATTGAGGTTGCTCCGGTTCCGGAGAAGGACTTCTCTGCGTATCTCAGGCGGCTCGACGATTTCGGTACCGAGATCATCGTTGCTACCGGTCATCCGCCGGGAGGCGTTTCGATCACGAAGCAGTCCGACGAGTTCGGGATGGATGTCGCAGTCACCGGTTCGTGGAATCCGCTGGGGTTGATCGTCGGTGCGGTCGGTGACCAGGCGTTCGATCGGTATGCCGATTTCGCATGTGTCGACTACGACAGTGCCAGCTATCAGGATCTCGCACGAAGGTATCTCGCGTTCTCTGACAACACGTTCATGGAAGATGACGCTGTCGCCGGTTACGGCATGGTGCAGGCAATCGCACAAGCCGTTGGCGCGGTTGGCGACGATCCTGTGGCCATTGCCGAGTACCTGCATGCCACCACGTTCGATCTCCCTGGATACTCGTTCCCTCTGAGTTGGACCGAGTGGGGCGAATTGGCTGCAGCACAGGTCACGTTCGTTGTGATTCGTGAACAGGAGCCGCCGGAAGGTGTGAACCCTGGTGCCAACTGGTATCCAGAGCTCCTTCTCCTGTCGGATCCGCTTGTGCCGTACGTTCCATAGTCAAGGGAGTGACGCTTCTCGAGATAGACGATGTGCACAAGCACTTCGGCGGCCTGCCAGCCGTTGACGGGGTGACGCTAGGGGTCGACGATGGTGAGATTCTCGCCATCGTCGGCCCCAACGGCGCTGGGAAGAGCACGCTG
>CAYWPC010000008.1:0-86864 GCA_964460075.1 uncultured Acidimicrobiaceae bacterium | reverse complement strand
TCGATGCAGCATTCGAGACGGGATTGGTTGCGTCGACTACGCCGAGTTGACCACGCTCGTTGAAACTCCCCAGATCTGCTCACTGAATTTCCCCACCTCCTGAAGGAGATACTCGCCGTTGGGTGGGGCCCTCTCCAAGCTGGCTGTCAGCAACGACTGGCCGGCGAGGAGAGGAGCCCTCCCTGTCTCCCCTCCACCACCCGGGGGAAACACGGGAGGGCATCCGTGTCTCTCCAGGGCGAACGGCGCGAACTACGGCGCGGACACCCTGATACTCAGAATAGGAAACGACAGACAAACCGCTTGCATGCCTTGCACGGCAAGGGTTTCAGGCTGGTGGTCAGGGGCAGGATCGAACTGCCGACCCCCGGTTTTTCAGACCGGTGCTCTACCATCTGAGCTACCTGACCGATTCTGGGTATTCAAAGACGCTCGGATCGTGTGATCCGAGCGCCCAGAATCTGGCGGGAGCGACGGGATTTGAACCCGCGATCTCCGGCTTGACAGGCCGGCGTGAACTCCAGACTTCACCACGCCCCCACATCGTGCCCCCAGGGGAATTCGAATCCCCGTTGCCGCCTTGAAAGGGCGGAGTCCTAGGCCTCTGGACGATGGGGGCAAGGCCCCGCAGTGTACAGAATCGGACTGGCTACGGCCCAAGGGAGTATATCCGCAATGTGATCCTGCTTGTCTTCGTTATAGGCGAGCAATGTGAACGGTGACGAGACGTGAGCCGTCCGCTCCGGAGGGCTGTCAGGTCGCTCCGAGGGTGCGAACGTCGCGCGCGCCTAACCGCGCGGCATCGGCCGTGAGGTCATCCGGCATCGTCTGGGATTCTCGCTCGGCAGCTACCCGTGCCTCGTAATGTTCGAGTTCCAGGGTCACTGTTGCCTCGTCCCAGCCGAGGACATTCGCCATGATGTTCGCAACGACCGGCGCTCCCTGTACTCCGCGGTCCTGCGACTCGATCGAGAGGCGGGTTCTTCGCGTGAGCACGTCGTCGAGATGTAGCGCCCCTTCGTGCTCGACGGCGAAGCGAATCTCGGCTCCGAGATAGGATCCAGACGGTATCTGGTCCATCAACTCAGGGCTCTCTGCGGCGACATCGAGAACATCTGTGGTTTCGGAGCCATACCGGTGAAGGAGCCGGTCGATCTGCTCGACTGTGACATCGTATTGTGATGCCAGGGCACTCTTCGTGCTCCGCAGCGACTCGTATCCGTCGGATCCAACCAGGGGCATCTCTTGCGTGCGGGTTGGTGACGCGCTGACGCCGGCTACTTCGCACGCCCTGCTGACGGTGTCTTCGGCCATCACCCGATACGACGTCAGCTTGCCGCCGGCGATCGTGATCAGGCCAGGCTCCGGCTGGGTGATGCTGTGTTCCCGTGACAGCCGGGCCGTGGATTGAGCGCTCCCGGTCACGAGCGGTCGGAGGCCAGCAAAGACGCCGATGATGTCTTCGTGGGTCAAGGGCTTCTCGACGACTCGGTTCACCTGCTCGAGTACGTAGGCAATGTCGGACTCGCTCGCCGCCGGATGAGCGAGATCGAGATCCCACGGTGTGTCTGTGGTCCCGATGATCCAGAAGTCGTTGTGGGGGATGAGAAAGAGGACGCTGGTCTTCGTCTTTGTGATGAACCCGACCGACGACTCGATGCGATCCTTCGGGACCACGATGTGGATGCCTTTCGAGGCCATGACTTCAGTCCCGGTGTCGCCTGCGAGGAGTTCAACCGAGTCTGTCCAAACGCCCGTGGCATTGATGGTGACCTTTGCCGTGGTCTCCAACCGCTTCCCAGTTTCGAGACATGTCGAAGTGACGCCGGCGATCTTCCCTCCGTCGCGAAGGAATCCTGTCACTCGTGTGCTCGTAAGGATGCGCGCACCCTCTTGTGCAGCGGTTCGAGCCACTGCCACGACGAGGCGAGCGTCGTCGGTTCCCGCGTCGTAGTAGCGGATGCCACCGACGTATGCGTCTTTCTTGATGCCAGGGAACACACGACGGAGTTCCCTGCGGCTGAGGTGCCACTGTCCTGGCAGAGTGCTGTGGCCCAGCTTGGCGAGACCGTCGTACAGTGCAATGCCTGCGCCCACATACGCCCGTTCCCACACGCGATGTTCGAGCGGGTACACGAAAGGCACGGGCCACACGAGGTGTGGGGCGAGGGTTTGGCGAAGAAGCTCACGTTCGTGCAGCGCTTCGCGCACGAGTCGGAAGCGGAACTGCTCGAGGTAGCGCAGCCCACCGTGGATGAGCTTCGATGAACGACTCGACGTACCAGACGCCAGGTCTCGCTGCTCGACGAGGGCGACAGAGAGCCCCCGAGACGCTGCATCGAGGGCGCATCCGACCCCGGTGATGCCCCCACCAATCACCAGGACGTCGAACGAACCTCCGTCGAGCGCGTTGAGGGTTTCGAGTCGGTACGCTGGGCTGAGGGACGTTGCAGGATCGGTCATACCGGAAGGCTAACGGGGCGCCAGCGCGGCGGTTCCGTGAGACGCGGCGTATCTGGGCCATCGGCTCGCTTCGATCGTCTGGATCGAGAGTCAACGGTCGCTGGCAGATGTGAGAAGTTGCCTTCGGTCGTACCGGTACGCTGACGGCATGAGTGACCTCCTCACACGCACAAAGGTCTGGATCGATGGTGATCCTGATCCGGTAACCAGAGCCGAACTGACTCGCCTACTCGACGCAGGGGACCTCGAGGGGCTCAGCGACCTCATGGCTGGAACCTTGGCGTTTGGCACCGCTGGGATCCGCGGGGTTGTCGAGGCTGGGTCAAACCGCATGAACCGTGCGACCGTGATACGCACTACTGCAGGGCTTGCCGAGTATCTACTCGCTCGGACGTTGCCAGAGAGCCGGGTCGTTGCCATCGGCAGGGATGCACGGCCGTCGTCAGAGGCGTTCATGGCCGATACCGTCGGCGTGCTAGCCGCCTATGGCTTTCAGGTCCGCTACTTCCCAGATCCGACACCGACGCCCCTCGTTGCATACGCCGGTCTTACTCTTGGTGTGTGCGCCTCCATCGTGATAACTGCGTCGCACAACCCGCCTCGCGACAACGGATACAAGGTGTATGCACCCAACGGTGCACAGATCATCTCACCAGCCGATATCGAGATCGCGGACGCTATATCGGCTGTGGGGCCGGCAAACGGGGTTGTGCGAGCCGCCGACCCTTACAACCTTCCTGAGGTGAGGCCCATCGAAGCCGACGTGTTCGATGACTATCTGCGGGAGGTAGCCAGCTCCCTACCTCCTGTGTCGGGAGACCGAAATATTCGCATCGTCTACACCGCCATGCACGGCGTCGGTGGCAGGTTCGTCACGGAAGCCTTGCGAAGATTCGGGTTCACCAACGTCCATCCTGTTGCAAGGCAGTACGAGCCGGATGGCACCTTCCCGACGGTCCCGTTCCCCAACCCTGAGGAGCCAGGCGCTCTCGACCTTGCCCATGAACTCGCAGCGGCGATCGACGCCGACATCGTGCTCGCAAACGATCCGGACACGGATCGTCTCGCGGTGTCGGCACCTGACCCCGGCGGTGTGTGGCGTCCACTTAGCGGCAACCAGATCGGCGCTCTCCTAGCTGAGTTCCTCCTTGCGCACACGAACCGAGGAACGACAATCAATTCGGTCGTGTCTTCCCCACTCCTTGGAGCAATCGCCGCTCGTCACGGTGCAACGTGGGCCCAGACCCTCACAGGGTTCAAGTGGATCTGCAACGCGGCGCTCGACCTCGCCGAAGCCGGGGAAGGTGACTTGATCCTCGGGTACGAAGAAGCACTCGGATATTCGATTGGGACGACGGTGCGCGACAAGGATGGCATCTCAGCCGCGGTGGCCTTTGCCATGCTCACCGCCGCCGCTCAAGGCGACGGTGCAGTCGTGATAGATAAGCTCGGCGATCTGTACCGCACATATGGGGTGTGGACCTCGACGCAGGTGAGCATCAGGCGAGAAGGCCCTCAAGGGTCCGAGGAGATCGCTGCTGGCATGGAGGCACTCCGTGAGGCTCCACCAGGCGAGATTGCGGGCATGACCGTGGTAGGGACACGTGACTTCGCGTCTGGTGCGAAGGACCGCCCAGCGTATCTCGGTGAGACCAACCTCATCGAACTCGACCTCGGTGCATCCGGCCGAGTCCTCGCTCGGCCATCTGGTACCGAACCGAAGCTCAAAATCTATGTCGACCTGTCGGGTCCGTTCCCAGATACCGGGGACTGGATCGGGGCAGAGGATGCGCTCGCAGCCGAGGCGGCCGCTGTTGGCAATTCGCTCGCTGCCTGGCTCAACAGCGCCATGGCCGCATCGTGACGGTCGCGTAGATCCGATCGCGGGATCAGCTTGCAGTCGCTCGATTAGTCTTGCATCCACCCAGTCGAGGAGAACCCATGGGATTCGAGCTCCCCCAAGCAAAGTCGGTTGCAGTGAATCCTACCCAGGCGCAGATGCGCGAATGGGTTGAGGCGTATCTGTCGAACATTACGATCACCGAGTTCGACAACATCAACTACAAGGCAGAGGTGAAGGCCAGGCTGGCACCGTCGACCTTCTTCGTCACCGAAGAGGAGAACTTCAAGAACCGGATGCCCCGCGCTGAGTACGACGAGTGGGCAGGCCTCCAGGATGCGCACATCGCTGGGGCCGACATGATTCTCATCGAGGGGTACATCGGCCCGGACCCCGCATTTCGAACCGGATGCAGAATGTACATCGAGCGTTCCCAGGCCAACATCTCTGCAATGCAGCAGCAACTGTACTTTCCGAAGGACGACGCATGGGAGCCAGAGTTCACCGTCATATACACGCCTGGCCTTCGTGCTCCAGGAAAGCCGAGCGATCGACTCATCCTCGTGGACCACGACAACTACGTGACACGAGTGCTTGGGTCGGATTACTTCGGTGAGTCGAAGATGGGGGGCCTTCGGATGTGGAACCACCTCGTGTACCACAAGGGCGGGCTTGCGCTGCATTCCGGTCTCAAGACGTTTCCCGATATCGAAGGGGAAGAGAAGGTCGCTCTCATCCTCGGACTGTCAGGCACAGGCAAGACGACGACGACGTTCCGTAGGCAGCTCGGATCGCTGCCGGTACAAGACGACTTCAACGCACTGTTTCCAGGCGGAAAGGTGTACGCCTCAGAGAACGGATGCTTCGCCAAAACGTTCGGGCTCGACCCTGACGACGAGCCGACCATCTACGGCGGTACGACAAGATCGGATGCATGGCTTGAGAACACGTGGGTGTCCGAGAGCGGAAAGGTTGACTTTTTCAACGATTCCGATACCAGGAATGGCCGTTCGACGTTTCCACTGGCAAACATTCGACATCGCGACCCGAACAATTTGCCGAGCGCGAACTACGTTCTCATGCTGAACAGGAATGAGACGATCATCCCTGCGGTCGTAAAGCTCAAGCGTGAGCAAGCTGCGGCGTATTTCATGTTGGGCGAGACGATCGGAACCAGCGCCGGTGGGGCGTCCGAGATGGGAAAAAGTCTGCGAGTGCCTGGGACGAATCCGTTCTTCTTCGACAACGACGCCTTGATGGGGAACCGGTTCCTTGAGCTACTCGAGACCATGCCCGATCTTGAGCTGTATGTGATGAACACGGGACGTGTGGGTGGCCCTGAAGGCGATGAGCGATCCAAGAAGGTGAAGATCAGGCATTCGAGCGCTGTCGTCAAGGGCATCGTCGAGGGATCGATCACGTGGGAGGAGGATCCAGACTTCGGATACTTCGTCGCAGCAGACCTACCGGGGTTCGACGATCCCGAGCTTCTTCGCCCCCGAAAGATGTACGAGTCGCAGGGTCGCACAGCCGAATACGGCGAGCTCGTTACAAGGCTGAAGGTCGAACGCAGAGAGTACATAGCCACGTTCCCCGGGCTCAACCGGTCCATTGTCGAGGCTCTTTGACCGATGGCGAAATCAGATAACGTAGCGACGTGAGCAGTTCGACATATGTGCTCTGTACTTGATCGGGGATAGCGGGACAGATCTCAACCCGCTGGGGTGTGGACCGTGTCCTTGTACGGCTGCATACCGTGTACAGAACCGGTAAAGCAAGGCACGACACACGCCGAAGCCATAGGTCAGAAGAGAAATGGACGACGTGTGACGACCAACAACCCTGACCTCCCAGGTTCAATCGAAGAACGTGAATTCTCGACGTCGCTCAAGGGATACGACAAGCGCGAAGTACGTGCCTTCCTAGCCGAACTCGAATCCAACTTCCGCGACGTGGAGGAGTGGGCAGCCGCCGCGAAGCTACGTCTCCAACAGGCTGAGATCGACGCTCAACAGGTCACGGACCGCGACGGACAGTCTGTGGATGGCGCCATCGTGGCGGTTCTCGACGCAAAAGAGCGCATTCTTGAGCGTGCGAGACGGCAGGCCGCAGAGATTGAAGCCGACGCGCGGCTCAGAGCGGATGAAGTTCTTGCAGGTGTTGGTGTGTCCATTGATGACCTCCCAGCCGACATTGACGACGCGAAACGCGAAGCAGCAGCAATTCTTGAGCAGGCCCAACGTGGAGCAGCGGCGATTCGTAGCACGATTGAGCAGGCCGAGCTTCGCCTGAGCGACCTGACCCAAGAGCGTGACCGCGTTCGCAGCGAAATCGAGGCCCTCATCGCGGAGACACAGATCGTCGACAGCGACGAAGGTGTTGCGATTGATCCGGTCGGGACGATGCGCCAGGTAGAGGAACGCTCGGCAGGAATCATCGCCGACGCCGAAGCTGCCGCCGATGCGATCAGGGAAGGCGCTGAGGCGGATATGGCGTCGGCCAGGCTCGATGTCGAAGCTGCTCGCCGCGAGGCTGCTTTGGTTGTCCGTGAGGCCGAAGAGCGCGTTCAAGAGATGCTGGTTCTAGCAGAAGAGGCCTCAGCCAGGTCGATTGAGCAGGCTGACGACCGCGCAATGCAGCGAACCGAGGCCATCATTGCTGAGGCGCAGGCAACCATCGAGAAAGACAGAGTACAGGCCAGGCTGGACGCCGATCGTCTGACCGCAGAGGCTCAGCAAGTTGTGGAGGCCAGTCGTCGGAACGCCGAGGCCATGAAATCCGAAGCACTGAGGCTCCTGGATGAAGCTGAGGAAGCGGCCCAAGCTCGCACAACAGAGATCATGCTCAAGGAAGCAGAAATCGAGAACCTCAAGGCCATGACGGTCGAGGCCGAGCAACTCGCTGCTGAGACGCTCAAAACTGCACGTGATGGGGCTGAAGCGTTGCGGAGGGAAGCACAGGAGTTCAGGGACGAGGCGAGTGCCAAGAGATTGAGCGCTGAAAAAGAGCTCGTCGACGCCCATGATACGGCTGCTGCCATCAAGCGCGAGGCCAAACACACAGCAGATCTCGTACTGAGAGATGCGCAGGAAGTCCGTGATGAAGCCGAAGCCGCCGCACGCGCCACGGTTGCTCTCGCCGAGGAGAAGGCCAGAGATTTCGCGGATACAGCAGCCGCTATTCTCAATGACGCTGAAGCAGCAGCGCAACGCTCGATGGTGGAACTTCAAGAGAAGGTCGAAGCGGAGATGAGGGGAATGGCACGAGCCGAGGCCGCCAGGAAGGCCGTCGTTGCCGAGACTGTCGAAGAGGTAGAGCAAATCCGTCTCGAAGCCACAGAGGCTCTCGAATTATCCGAAGAGCGGTTGCGTTCGGCTGACGAGCTCGCCGGTGCCGCCGTTGCAATGCGCGAACAGGCACTTGAGCAGGCAGACAGCGCTGACATGGCACGATCTCGAGTAGATGCTGAGATCGCAAAGGCGTTAGCCGACTTGGATGCCGAGACGATCCAGCGACGTGCATCACTCGAGGCGGAACTCGAGGAGCAGCGGAGTGAAGCCAAAGCCGAGCTTGAGAGTATTCGGAGCGAAACCGCAGCGATTCGGGACTCTGCTCAGGCAGACGCCGCACGGATGCGCGAACAGGCCGCAGCAGCCCGCGAACAGATCGAGGCTGCGAACGAGACGGAATCCAAGGCGAGAGAGATACTCGACGCTGCAGAACGCGAAGCCTCAGAGATACGGGAGCGTGTGGCTGCTGATATCGAAGAGACTGAGCTGAGAGTCACTGCCGCACGTGCGACGGAGGAACAGGCAGATCTCGTCCTCCAATCTGCACGTGACGAGGCAGAGCTCATCCGCATCGAATCCTCGTCGATCCAGGATCAGGCCAGGGCCATCCTCGACGCAGCAAAGGCGCAAGCCGAGGAGTTGAGCGATGCTGAGCACAAAGCATTCGAGCTCGTTGAGAGGGCTCAGCAGGAAGCGGCCGGTCTTCGTGCCAAGGCCGAGGGTGAAGCAGTTGCGGTGCAGGCTGAGCGCGAGAAACTTGTCGAAGAACGCGAACAGTTCGCGGCCGAGCAAGCAGCACAGGTGCTGTCCGCTGCTGAAGAGCTCGCGAAGCGCGAGCACGAGGTTGTGGTCAAGCTGGCAAAGATTCAAGCGTCCAACGACGCGACCGAACGCGAGACGCGTCACGAAGAGGAGATCACCAGTAGGCTCGCCGAGGCCGATGCCGCCGTTGCGGAAGCCAAACGACGGGCAGATGAGATGGTGACGCAGGCCAGGGAGGAAGTTGATCTCCTCCTCGCCGAGGCGATCGTGACCGATGACGAGCAGGTCGATGCTGGGGACGACTCTTCGGATGGCGGGGTTTCTGTGAGCACCGAATCGCTGTCGGAGCCAGACTCGCTCGAAGCGATTCGTACGGAGGCGATGATGGCGCTCGAGGAGGCCAGAGTCGTTCGCGAGTCCGGCGGTGACGACACCGAGACAGCACGTGTCGAGCCGACCTCAGATGCGACATCGAAGCCGGTGTTCGACTACTCACCCGCTGTGGCGGTGTCGAAGAGGACGAAGGATACCGACCGCACCGGGACGGACCCGGTGGAGAGTCGCTATGCGAGAAAGTCGGCAAAACTGCCGAGGATCGGCATCAAGCCGGGAACCAGCTCGGATTCGATAGCGAACCTGCGAAAGCAGATAACGGCAGACAACTGATCTCGTGTTCTGTCTTCAACCATGAGCGTCCCTTCATGAGGCGGCAGTTCCGTGCTCGATTTCTAGCATCGAGAAATGTACCGCACATCGGCTGAGCGCCACCTTGGCGATACTCAGCTAGGAGAACAGAGGCAGCGCGCTGTTCTCGGCACAGATCGTCTCGATCTCGTCCGGATCGACCGGAGCGCCTGAAGACATGTTCTCGTGTCCTGTGTCGGTGATGAGAATGTCATCTTCGATGCGGACACCGATGCCGAGGAACTCGGGAGGAACGTCGAACGTGACCGACCCAGCTTCTTCGTCACGCCGAGCCAGCGTCGCTTTCGCCTCCACCGATCCGAGCTCATAGCTCAAGCGCAGCGCCTCGTCCGGGTCGTACAGGGAGTGTGAGAGGGTCACGGTCTCCTTCTCCGGAGCAACGTAGATGCCAGGTTCGACGGTGAACGTCATGCCCTGTTGGAGTGGCCTGCCCTTGGCCTCGACGCGGTAGGCGCCAGCGTCGTGCACGTCGATGCCGAGCCAGTGGCCGGTCCCATGGAAGTAGAACTGTCGATACCACCCCTTGGCAACGCCCTCATCGGCGGTCCCTGGAAGGAGACCCAGATCGACGAGACCCTCAGACAAGATCTCAACAGCGCGGGTGTGCATATCTGTGAACGGCAGACCCGGTGCACACATGTCGATCACTTGTCGTTCGGCGTCGAGAACGAGCTCGTACGTAGCTCGCTGCGGCGGCGAGAAGATGCCATTCACTGGAAAGGTTCTCGTGATGTCGGCAGTCAAGTGCTGGTACTCGGCGGCAGCATCTATCAGGAGCAGATCTCCTGCTTTGAGCGAACACTCGTTCTCGACATAATGCAGGATCACAGCGTTCTCACCGCCTGCCACGATCGAGCCATACCCGATCCGCTCCGAGCCCATGGACGCGAATACGTATTCGAGAGCAGCCTGCACTTGGCGCTCCGTGCGTCCCGGTGCTGTGAATCGCATCGCCTCTGCATGTGCAGTTGCACTGATACTGCACGCAACGCGGAGGGCATCAATCTCATCAGCCGTCTTGATGAGTCTCATCTCGTGGAGGATCGTGCGGGGATCGACGATTCGATCTGGTGCAGGGATGCCGAGACGATTGCTGTGGCTTCGGGCAGCCGAGAGCGCCTGGAGCACTTTTGCGTCGTGTGTGCCACCGAGCGCGTATGCAGCGGACGATCGACCCATGAGTCGCCTTCGCAGCCACCCGTCAAGATCGTCGAGTGTGTGGGAGCGATCTGCGGCGAAGCGATCCACTGCGCCTGTGGTTCCGGCGCGTCTGCCGTTCCATGCCTCCATCTCGGGGTCCCTTGGGCGAACGAACAACGTGTACTGCTCTGTGGTGTGCGAGGGATCGAAGACCGCAACCGCGTCCGGCTCGTGGAAGCCTGTGAGAAAGAAGAAGTCCGAGTTCTGTCGAAATGCGTGGTCAACATCGTCGTTTCGGACTTGTTCCTTCCCTGCTGGGATGATGGCGATGGTGTCGCCGAGGCGGCTCATGAAGTCGGACCGACGGGAGGCGTAGCGTGTTGTCGTCATGGGATGAGCGTAACCACGGCCGGAGCTGTGCGACGCCCCGATGGGGCGCTCCTGCCCAATCGCGGTCATTGACACGTCACCCGACGATGTGGTCGCAGGCATGTACGCATGAACCGATATGGTGCAACCCGATGGGAGCTTTCATGCAAGTTGCGCTTCGTGTGCAGGTACGTTTATTGGAGGGTCAACGTGCGGTAGGCTGCTCGTCGTGACGACGCATGACCTGCTCCAACCGGCGTTCGAAGCTCTTGATGGCTGCGACGCTGCCCTCGGTGATCTTGCTGCAAGATGTTGTAGGCCTGAGCGCAGCCCCCGCATGAAGGCCCTCGCTGATACGCTTGCCAAGGTTCGAACGGGACTGGAGAGTGTGGGTGTTGATCACGGTGACCCAGACGAGACCTTGGCACACATCGAGGATGCCGGTTCCCAAATCGGGTGGCTCCAGGTCGGCTGCTGTGCACCAAACCGGCTCCCGCTCTACCACACACTGCTCGAAGGCTTGACCACCGCTCAACGCTCCCTCAAGAAGGCAACAGGCGACGGTCACTAGGGGAGTCGCCTTCATTGCCAGTTCTCCCGTGGGTACCTTGATGACGCGACCCAGAGTGGAGCATGGATGCGTTCCAGTTCGAGATATCAGCCTGGGAGTAGGGCTACAGTCACCGGGCCACAAGCCTGGTGCGCGCGTCGGGATTCCGCACGGTGGGCCCGGTGGGACTCGAACCCACACGCTTCGGATTAAAAGTCCGCTGCTCTACCAATTGGAGCTACAGGCCCGGCGAGCGAAGTGTAGAGGGCTGCGATGTGATCTTCGCCCGTGCCAGGCACTGCACCGGGTAATCTTTGGCTTTGTGAAGTGTCGCCAGGTGCACTGACAGAAGGGCTGATAGTGGTTGTACGCCTCCGGCCGAGCCACGCCCTGTGGCTCGCGACAATGCTCGTCGCAAGTGTTGCTGCTCTGACCCCCAGGATGCTCAGACGCGCCTTCACCCCGCCACTGCCACCCGTCGAGACGACCCCATCCGACCTTGGCTTGACGAGCGAGACAGTGTGGTTGAAGAGCGCTAACGACACCTGGCTTCACGCGTGGTGGATACCGGTCGGTGGCGTAGCACCCGCAGTCATCGTCCTTCACGGTTGGGGTGGAAACGCGTCGCTCATGTTGCCGCTCGCCAAGTACATCCATGATGGTGGTTTCCATGCGTTGTTCCTCGATGCTCGAAACCACGGCCTTTCGGGGCACGATACGTTCTCCTCGATGCCCCGGTTCGCAGAGGATCTCGACGTCGCTGTCGCGTGGGCGCGCCTGGCAGATGACGTCACGTCGATCGGCGTACTCGGGCACTCTGTTGGGGCGGGAGCCGCCATTTTTAGTGCATCACACGGGGCTCCGGTCGACGCCGTCGTCTCTGTGTCGTCGTTCGCTCATCCTGGCGAGATGATGCGCGAGCAGATGACGCTTCCGAGGCCTGCCGCAGCCCTTGTGCTCGAGGCTGTGCAGCGAACCATTGGATACCGCTTCGACGATCTGGCGCCGAGGGCTCGGGTCGAGATGGTGCAGAGTCCGCTGCTGCTCGTACATGGCACAGATGATGAGGTCGTTCCCATTGCAGCCATGTACGAGATCGCTGAGGCGCACGGCAACGCAGAGGTCCTCGTGGTGCCAGGTGGCGGTCACAGCGACCTGGCAACCTTCGAGCCGTTTGTGTTGGACATCGTCGAGTTCCTCTCAGCCAATCTGAAGGATGCAGCGGGTCGTTAGCAACCAGGGAGATGCGTGATGATCGTCAGGCCACGACGACAGTCTTGATGTTGAGGAACTCCTGCATTCCGATGTGGGAGAGCTCGCGTCCGTATCCGGAGGCCTTGATGCCGCCGAAGGGGAGGCGAGGATCGGAGGCGACGAAGGCGTTGACAAAACATGCACCAGCCTCGAGGTCGTCGCGGGCGATGCGTTCACCGCGTTCGGTATTCGTCGTGAAGACTGCTGCTCCGAGGCCGAACTCTGAGTCGTTGGCGATCCTGATAGCATCCACTTCGTCTTCAGCTGTGATGATCGTCGCAACCGGCCCGAACGTCTCTTCACGGTGCACAGGCATTCCCGATGTCACATCCGCGAGGATCGTCGGTGGGTAGAACGCGCCAGGACCCTCAGGGATGGAGCCTCCTAGGACGAGACGGGCACCCTGTTCGATGGACCGCGTAACCTGGTTGTGCAGCTCGTCACGTAGATCGGCCCGAGCCATTGGACCCATCATCGTCTCGTCATCGAGCGGATCGCCGTAGTCGTATGCAGACATCGCGTCGATGAGTCTCGCTGTGAATTCATCGACGACAGCGCGGTGCACGATGAACCGCTTCGCCGCAATGCACGATTGACCGCCGTTGAGAAGCCTGCCTGTGACACATGCAGCGACGGTGACATCCAGGTCGGCGTCTTCGAGGATCACATAGGGATCAGAACCCCCGAGTTCGAGTACGGTTTTCTTCAACAAGGCCCCTGCCTTGGATGCGACAGCCCTTCCTGCGGTGTCTGAGCCCGTCAGCGTCGCGGCGACGATGTGGGAATCCTCAAGGACTTCCTCGACACGACTCGACGGCAGTATCAGCGTTCTGAATAGTCCGTCTGGGAAGCCGGCCTCGACGACCATCTGATCGATGGCGATCGCGCACCCTGTGACATTCGAAGCATGCTTGAGAAGACCTGCGTTTCCCGCCATGAGTGCCGGGGCAAGGAAGCGGAAGACCTGCCACAAAGGGAAGTTCCACGGCATCACAGCGAGGATCACACCTAGAGGTTTGTGGGTGACGTAGCTGGCCGTGCGATCCGCTTCGATGGTGATATCCGCCAGGATCAGTTCCGCCTCCGTGGCGTAATACCGACACACCCACGCGCATTTGTCTACTTCGGCACGGCCTTGGGTGACCGGTTTTCCCATTTCCACTGCCATGAGCGCCGCAAGGTCGTGCCTGCGCCTCTCGAGAACGTCGGCGAGCGCGAACATTCGTGTCGACCGGTCACTTAGTCTCTGCTGCGCCCATTGTTGTTGACGTTCGTGAGCTTTGGCGATGTGGCTCGCCACCAGCTTTGGTGGCATCTCGGCGTACTCAGCGATTGTCTCACCGGTGGTGGGGTTGATCGAGATCATCGGAGGTCCTCAGTTTTAACGGCTGCCCTACTGAGAGTGATCGTACCTGCAGGTCGGCGATCATATGCGGAGCGATGGCGATGTGTTCACGGGTCCGCGCTGTACCGATGCGAATGGCGACTTCCTTGGGGGCTGGTCACATCCGAACCCGGGAAGTTTCGAAAGGCTGTGCCGAGTGGTGTGTGCGCAGAAGGCCCCCCTGCAGGATCGGGGGGCCTTCTGGCGAGCTGCGCTCCGCTAGATGTTGGATGGTTCCGGTTTCGGGCTCCAGTTTTCTGGAACCGTCACGGAGACGGCGTCCTCAAGTTTGCCTTTCGCTGCCCAGAACAAGCCAGCTCCTGCGAGCATGACGGTCAAGCCGATCCCTGCGATGAGCGCTGAAACTCCAAGGGCGAGTTGAAGGGTTGATGCGGTGATCGCGCCAACGCCGAGCTCACCGAAGAGGGCCTGAACCGTTCCTGTCCACGCCTGCGCCCGAGCTGGGCCTTCGATCGGGTGCTTACGGTCGAATCCGGTCCAGTAGCGGCCATCAACGTCGAATTCGTAGGTACCTGCAGCGAACACCTCGCCGTTGTACTCCACGTCATCGGTGAGCACCACGGTCTGGGTGCCGTCGAGCACGTGGTAGCCGATGGTTGCCATCTGGAACATGTACTCGGTGGCTGTGTTGACAAGCGGGTCGTTCGGGTCAAGATCCGACTCGACCACGTTGTAGCCCCAGTCGTCGACGAGCAGCGACATGATCGCATCTGCGCCTTCGGTGCGGCCTCTGTCAACCAATTGGCCGTCGTCGTTGTAGCTCAGTGTGACGTTCTGTGCCTCACTGAATGCCTGAAGCGAGCGATAGCCGTTCTGAACTTGGGTGAACGCGTAGACTCCCGCGAACACGAAGATCAGGCCGACAACCGCCAGAACAATACCGAGCTTTCTCAGTCGGTCTGCCATTACCTTCTCGCTTTCTGTGATGGTTTGTGAAAAGATTCACAAACTGGCTTCCTGGCACTTCCATTGTACGACCCCTGGGCATAAATGCATAGTTCAATGCTAAGGAATAACTGTTGTGTCCGTGGAGCCGTGGGAACCGGCGTGAGGGATTTGGACTGGTCGTGGCTAACTGAGAGCGAAATCGACCGCTGCTGTGGCATGAATTGAGGTCGTAGGGAAGAACGGCACGGCGATGTCGCTCGGGTGAATGAGGAGCTCGATCTCGGTGCATCCAGCAATGATGCCCTGCGCTCCTTGCTCGATGAGCCGCTCAACTGCTTCCAGATACGATTGCCTCGAGGTCTCGCTGAGTACGCCTCTGACCAGCTCCTCGAAAATAACGTCGTGGATCATGGTGCGATCAGGTTCGTCCGGGATCGCAACGTCGAGTCCGTGATCTGCGAGACGACCGACGTAGAACTCCTGCTCCATCGTGTAGCGAGTGCCGAGGACGGCGACCGATGTGACGCCGATGCCAGCTACGGCCAGCGCGGTCGCGTCTGCAATGTGGAGCAGTGGAATGGTGATCATCTGGGAGATCATGTCAGCAACGTTGTGCATCGTGTTCGTGCACAGCACGATCGCGTCGGCGCCGGCACGTTCGAGGTGGGCCGCGTCGGTTGCCAACAGCTGGCCTGCCTCATCCCATTGGCCCGCTTCCTGGAGCGCCTCGATCTCAGCAAAGTTGTACGAGCGGATGATGAGGTCTGCGGACGCCGTTCCGCCGAGACGCTCCCGTACACCGGTGTTGATCAGCCGTTCATACTCGATCGATGATTCCCAACTCATGCCGCCGAGCAGACCGATCGTCTTCATTGTCTCGCTTCCGTAGCCGCCTGAAGTAACGGTACGACCCGGCTGTGGCTACTGAGGACCTGAGATGAGCATCCCAGGGATGCGATCACAGTGCGTAGGTGGGCCCGTCCGCATCCGGGATCCGCTGCGTCTCGATGGCTTCGGCATCCCAAGCTCGATCTGCCCATGAGAAGAAACCGAACGCCACGATTCCTGTGATTGCAGCTGAGGTCGCGAATGGAGTGATCGTCCCGTCGAAGGCACGATCGATGAACGACCCGATGATCGAGCCTCCAAGGATCGAGATCATGCCGATGATCGCCGAGGCAGTCCCGGCGATGGACCCCATGGGGATGAGTGCGGCCGAGTTGAGGTTCGGCAGCAGCAAGGCGTACACACCGAGAAGTGGCGCAAGGGTGATCACGAACAAGGCAAACGGTGGCGAGCCGTTGGTCGCAAACGACGTCAGGGCGAACACGACGCCGCCTACGAGGAAGAGGCCAAAGGCAATGCGCAGCATCGTGCGCAGATCGAAGCTGTTCAGCAGACGATTGTTGAGCAGTATCGCTGCGCCAAGGAACGCAGCGAAACCGGAGAAGATCAAGGGAAACCAGTCCGCGAGACCGAAAACATCACGGATGATTAGCTCCGAGGATGCAAGATACGAGGCGAAGAACCCGAACACGAGGCCCTGTGCAATCGTGTACCCCATCGTCAATCGGTTTCTGAGGACCGTCGCTGCAGCCGCACGAAGGTCTCGGAGATCGAGAGGGATTCGCCGATGGGTCGGCAATGTTTCAGGAAGACGTATCGACCACAGGAGCACGCTTCCCCCAGCCAAGCCGACGAACGCATAGACGAATCGCCAACTCGATACGGCACGCACCGCAGCCCCGATGCTTGGGGCCAGTAGGGGCACGAGGAGGAAGATTGCCAAGATCAGCGACATCGTCTTCGCCATTGAATGCCCAGAAAAGATGTCCCTCACCACGGAAAGTGCAACGACCCTCGCGCTGGACGCGCCGACACCGATGACGAAGCTGCTCACATAGAGAAACGAGAGAGTAGGCGAGATCGCTGCACCGATCGCACCGAACATGTACACACTGATCCCGATGTACAGGATCACTTTCCTGCCGAGTGCATCCGAGAGTGGGCCCCACCACAGTTGTCCGATCGCGAGGCCCACAAAGGAGAATGTGATGACGGGTGCCACGGCATTCGAGTCAGGAGCTAACCCGAACTGGCTGCGGATGTCCCCGAATGCCGGCAGCGTGATATCTACGGCGAGAGCAGCGAGTGCCATCGTCATCGAGATCATCGCTATGAACTCGATGCGACCGATCTTGGCCTCCTGGGCGTCGTCTGTGTCTGTGAACATCGAACCTTCGTTGTGTCGGGTCCTCAAGCCGGCAGGCAGAGAACGGTCTCAGCCTGGTGCGGCACCCGTTGCTACCGGGAGGCCTGAAGACGACCAGTCGCTCCAGGAGCCAACGTACAGTTGCGCGGTTCCCATTCCTGCCGCAACCATTGCAAGGATGTTGTGGCAGGCCGTGACGCCGCTTCCGCATTGGGAGATCACGTGTTTGGCGTCTGCGATCCCCACGGTCTCGAAGCGGTGCCTGAGCAAGTCCGCAGAGAGGAAGGTGAGATCATCGTTGAGGTTACCGGTTAGCGGCACTGACACAGCACCGGGTATGTGTCCCGCCACCGGGTCGACAGGTTCCTCCGATCCCACATAGCGCATGTGGCTCCGCGCATCGATCACCAGGTGCGAACGCGACAGGCTCGCGACCGTGCCTCTTTCGACGGTGCCAGACCACTCCCTTGCGATGAACGCACCCATGCGCTGGGGAGGATCGGATTTGTTGATCGGGCCGCCTGCCCTCACCCATGCTTGGAGCCCACCGTCCAGAACGTATGCATGTCGGTGTCCCTGGTTCATCAACATCCACCACAGGCGCGCCGCAATTGCCCCTCCCTTATCGTCGTAGGCGACGACCGCTGTTGAGTCACTGATGCCAAGTGCCACGCATGTTGCTGCGAACGCCTCTGGGGAGGGCAGAGGATGGCGCCCCGCCCCGTGATGTCCTGACAGGTGATCGTCGAGAGATACGTACGAGGCTCCCTGTATGTGATCTTCCTCGTACATCCTTCGGCCACCGCCTGGGTCGTCGAGATACCACCGACAGTCCACCACCACAGTATCTGGATCATCGATTCGGCGGAGGAGGTCGTGGGGTGACATGAGTGTGCTTGCCATGTGCGCAACCTACCCGATCGGTAGTGTGGACGGATGACCACTGTGCATCTCGTCGATGGGACCTACGAGCTTTTCAGGGCACACTTCGGCGCCCCGCCACGCCAGACGGCAGAAGGATGGGAGATCGGTGCCGTACATGGGCTGGTGGCGTCCATGCTCTCGCTGCTTGCCGAAGACGGCGTTACACACGTCGGTATTGCGTTCGACTCGGTTATCGAGTCGTTCCGCAACGACATGTTCGACGGGTACAAGACCGGTGAGGGCACACCTCCAGAGCTTCATGCGCAGTTCCCCGTTGCAGAGCGCGCCATGGAAGCGCTCGGTGTCGTCGTGTGGTCGATGATCGAACAGGAGGCAGACGACGGGCTTGCCGCGGCAGCGATGAAGTTTGCTCCTGTGGCAGATCGTGTCGTGGTCATGAGTCCCGACAAGGACATGGCGCAGCTGTACGGAAACCCGAAGATCGTTGGATTTGATCGCAGGAGGGGTGCGTTTATCAATGCGGATGACGTGAGGGAGAAGTTCGGAGTCTCGCCAGCGTCGATCCCTGACTATCTCGCGCTGGTTGGTGACACGGCGGACGGCATTCCTGGTTTGTCCGGCTGGGGTGCCAAGTCGACGGGGACGATGCTCGCTCGGTACGGGCACCTCGATCGAATCCCTGCGAACGAAGAGGATTGGGATGTGAAGGTGCGATCAGCTAGCACGCTGGCTCAGACGCTGCGGCACAACATGGAGGCAGCCCTGCTGTACCGGGATCTCGCAACGCTGCGCACCGATGCCGACATTCCAGAGACACTCGAAGATCTGATGTGGAGAGGCGTCCGTCGCGGGTTGTTCGATGCACTCTGCGACGAACTCGCCTTTGGGGGGATCAGGGAGAGGCCGAGCCTCTACCTCGACTAAACAGATCACTCGGGGAGCCGACATCGGAGGACTCGACGGTGTCAGGCAAATCTGTTGTCTGATCCCGAAAGACGAACTCCGGATACGCCGATCCCCCATGCTCCGAATTGTCGAGACCCATCCTCTCCTCCTCCGGTGAGACACGTACACCGATCGTGAGATCGATAGCTCTGAACACGCCATACGAGGCCCCGAACGCCCAACCGATTATCGCAAACGCCCCGACGAGCTGTGTCCCGATAGCCGCATCGCCAGTGAACAGCCCAACCGCGATCAGTCCCCACAGGCCAGCGGCGCCGTGCACCGAGATCGCACCGACAGGGTCGTCGATGCCGATTCGTTCGATAAAGATCGTGGAGAACACCATGATCACTCCTGCGACGAGGCCGGTCACGACCGCGGCCCCGAACGAGAGGCTCGCGGCACCAGCGGTCACGCCGACCAACCCGGCGAGCACTCCGTTGAGCGAGAAACCCACATCGGGCCTTCCCCTCAGCATCCAAGCAGTGATCATCGCCGCCACTGCTCCGGCAGATGCTGCGAGCGTCGTTGTGACCGCAGGTGTTGCAATGTCCTGGCCAACCGCCGCGAACGTGGATCCCGCGTTGAATCCGTACCACCCAAACCACAAGATGAACACGCCGAGGGCGCCGTGAGTGACTGAGTGCCCTTGGATGAGTTTCGGCTTGCCATCTGAGGTGTACTTACCGATCCGAGGGCCGACGACGATCGCTCCGGCTAGTGCTGCGACACCACCGAGCATGTGGACCACGCCTGAGCCGGCGAAGTCGAAGAACCCGATCGTGGACAGCCAGCCGCCACCCCAAGCCCAGTGCGAGGCGATCGGATACACGAGCCCTGTGAAGAGCGTCGTGTACACGAGGTACGCCGAGAACCTCACTCTGCCTGCGACCGCTCCAGAAACGATCGTCGCTGCGACTGCGGCGAACACGACCTGAAAGAACCATTCGCCTGCCCTTGACGGATCATTGAAGAACCAGACGTCTCCGTATCCGATGAACCCACCTACGGATGATCCACCGTACGCGAAGGCGAATCCGAACGCCCAATACACCAGCCCACCAACCGAGAAGTCCATGAGGTTCTTCATGATGATGTTGCCCGCATTCTTTGCCTCGGTGAACCCTGCCTCAACGAATGCAAAACCTGCCTGCATGAACATGACAAGGGTCGCGGCAATGAAGAGCCAGACTGCATCGAGCGACGAGCTCACTTCCACGACTGATGGGGTGCCTTGTGCAAGGGCACTGGTCGCCAAGGGTCCCGTGACGAGGAGCGTTACCGCGCCCACCATCACCACGATGCGCTGTTTCATGTGTACCTCTTGGGTTGGCAGTGTCAGCTCGAAGGTACGCACGCCGTATTGCACCGTTGTTACTCACCGGTTACAGATTCGCAACGATCCGGTTTCAGTAGTGTTTCGGCCGGACGGAGATACCTGCGGTTTTCGCCGACGGCGTTTGATTGGGATCGCGAACCTGCTCTACTACCTGCCTATGGCAGTCATCAGCGTCGAGAAGCTCGTTAAATCCTACGGTGACGTGCATGCCGTGAGGGGAATTAGCCTGCAGGTCGATCCGGGCGAAGTGTTCGCACTACTCGGGCCGAATGGTGCAGGCAAATCGACAACTGTCGAGATCCTCGAAGGGCACCGTTGTAGGACGTCAGGTTCTGTTTCTGTGTTGGGATTCGACCCCACAGCGCGAGACAGGAACTACAGGGAGCGAATAGGAATCGTCCTCCAGGAGACAGCCGTCGAGGAACAGCTCACCGTCACCGAAGCGATCGACATATACGGGTCGATGTATCCGAAGCGCCGTCCAACGGGGGAACTGATCGAGATCGTCGGCCTAGAAGAGAAGTCGGACGCACGAATCAAGACGCTATCGGGGGGGCAGCGTCGGCGCCTGGAGCTTGCTCTCGGCATCGTTGGTGATCCCGATCTGATCTTCCTTGACGAGCCGACAACAGGCTTCGACCCTTCGGCGCGTCGACAAGCATGGTCGATCGTTCAGAATCTGACGTCACTCGGCAAGACCGTGTTGCTTACAACGCACTACATGGACGAAGCCCAAGTCCTTGCCAACCGCGTCGCTGTAATCGCCAATGGGGTGATCGTCGCCGAGGGAACTCCCGAGTCACTGGGTGACCGCCAGGCAGCCAAGACGCTTATTCGGTTCGTCGTCAGTGGCGTATCTCTCGACGGGCTGCCATTTCTCGACCCAAGAGTCGGCGAGAAAAGTCGCGTCGAGATCCGATCGGACAACCCCACCCGTGACTTGCACACAATCACTGGCTGGGCGATCGAGCGCGGCACAGAGCTCAGAGATCTCTCCGTGACGAGGCCATCTCTCGAGGATGTGTACCTGGAACTCACGGGAGGTGATGCCCATGAGTGACCGCCGATCTCTGGCGTCGCTTCTCGTGACACAGAATCGATACCAAAACGCAATATTTTTTAGGACACCGACAGCGGCGTTCTTCACGATCTTCTTTCCGCTGATGATCTTCGTCGTCTTCGCCCTGGTCTTCGGAAACGACGTCATCGACGCTCTCGGCGTCACAACCGCCCAGTACTACGCACCTGCAATGGCGGTGTTCGCTGCAGTGTCGGCCACGTACACGAACATCGCAACGATGACTGCGTATCAGCGCGACCAGGGCATTCTCAAGAGAGTGCGTGGCACACCGTTGCCTCCCTTCGTGTACATGGGGGGCAAGATCGTCAGTGCGGTCGAGATCGCCGTGCTTTCGGTTGTTGTCATGATGGCGATCGGCGTTGCGTTCTATGGGGTCGAAATCTACGCGCGCACGCTGCCTGCAGCCATCGTGACGTTCCTGATCGGTGTTGGAACATTCGCTGCACTGGGCCTTCTCATAGCTGCTCTCGTCTCATCTGGAGAAGGAGCCACGGCGGTTACCAACGCGACGCTGCTGCCACTGTCGTTCATCAGTGGCGTGTTCTTTGCGCCATCTGGTGACGCCCCTGCATGGCTGGACACGATTGCTGACATCTTTCCGCTCAAGCATTTCGTCGAGCCATTCTCGACTGCTTTCAACCCCACATACACGGGATCGGGATGGGATTGGGCGAGTCTCGGATACATGCTTGTGTGGGGTGTCGCGGCCACTGGTCTCGCCATCAGGTTCTTCAAATGGGAGTCGCCGGCTAGCGGAGGATCGAAACGAAAGCGCAAGCGACAGCGAACTCCCGCGTGACAGCCCTCGATTTTCAGATTCGGCCAGCAGCTGCTGATGATGTGCCTGCGATCAACCGAATCTACAACGTCTACATCGCGACGTCACATGTGTCGTTCGATACGGAGCCGTGGACCGATGATGAGAGAAGTCAGTGGTTCCAAGAGCGCAGCGCCCACGGCTATGCCGTTCTTGTCGCCGAGCGTGGCGGTGTCGTGATCGGCGCTTCGTGGTCTGGGCCGTGGCGCAGTAAGGCTGCATACGCGACATCGGTCGAGACGACGATTGTGCTCGCAGAGTGCGCGATCGGAAGCGGAGTGGGATCGCTCCTGTATAAGGAACTGATCGACGACCTTGCGGCGAAGGGAATGCATCGCTGCTACGCAATCGTGGCACTACCGAACGAGGCAAGCATTGCGCTGCACCACCGGCTCGCATTCAAGGATGTCGGGGTTCTCGACGAAGTAGGTAGGAAGAACGGACGATTTGTCTCAACTCTGCTATTGGAGTTACGGCTGGTGCCAGGGGAGTGAGCCGTCCGATGTGACCATCCTCAGGAATCGGAGGAGAGGCCGACAAGACGCTCGCGCCGGATCGACTTGGAACCGGAAGCCAACAAGAGGCCAACGGCGATCCACGCGATCAGCCCCACAAGGATCGCAGACATAACGGGGCTGTAGATGAGACCGGTCGCAACAGCGTAGGACACGATGATCACGGGCAGCGTCACGAGGCTCGACGCCTGTTGTGCTGATGCAGCTGAGCGAACACGTGCCGATAGCCGGATGATCAGTGTCAGAGCGATCGCGATGAATGGTGGCACTACCCACACCACAAGAATCCACCATCCGGCCGTAGGGAAGAACCATCGTCCAAGCTGAGACCCAACGATGAGGTTCACGACGATCGAGTAGAAACCGAAGCCGACGATTCCTGCGCCATATCCAGGGAGAAGGCTTGCGAGGAGCTTCCCGACGTAGATCTCTTCGACCGTCAGCGGACTGTGCGCCAGGAACTCACCCGTGCCGCGCTCTCGCTCGCCAACGATCGAGTTCGCCCCGATAGCCGACGAGATCGTCAGCGGAACGACGATCGCGATCGGTGCCAGCAGGTACACAGCAAAGGCGTATGAGGCCTGTGTTGTCGGGCTGTCACCCTGAATGTTGGCGCGGATCGTGCTCGGGAGGGTGCTGACTATTTCGCTGATCTGGGCGACGAGGGAACCCTGACGCACGAACGAAAGTGCCCCGAGCAGCGTGGCAGGTAGAATCACAAAGAACATGCCACCCAGGATCACCAGAGGTATCCAATAGTCCCGTGTCCTTACAAGGCGAGCCAGGTCTGTCCTCATGATCACCTTGACCATCGTCCATCTCACGGCTCACCTCGGTGTGTTCGCTGCATCTCGAAGTAGAGGTCCTCAAGGGTTGGATCGATCGGCTCGATTCTCGTAGGACGTGCGCCTCTCCTGACCATCTCGATCACAATCTCGGGTACCCGATCCAGAGAGTCGATCGTCACGTAGGCGACGCCGTCGGTACGTACCGTGATGATCCCTTCGAGTTCTGCAAGGAACTCGAGCGAGGCTCGGTTCTCGGCGTCGACGATGACGATCGGATCTGGCATGTAGTGCCTAGCGAGTTCGATGGGTCCGCCATGCGCCCGCACTCGACCACGATCCATGAGGACCACGTGGTCTGCGATCCCTTCGGCCTCGTGTAGAAGATGCGTGCACATGACGATCGTTCGTCCCGTTTCGGCGAGCTCTGTGACCATCTCAAGAACTGCCCTTGCCGACTCAGGGTCGAGCCCGGCTGTTGGCTCGTCCAGCATGAGTACCTCAGGATCGTGCACGAGCGCACGTGCCAGTGCGAGCCGCGTGCGCATTCCCGTCGAATATCCACCGACAGCTCGGTCGAGTTCGCCGTCGATTGCGAACTTCCTGGCTGCAGAGCGGGCACGGTCTTCGTCGCTCATGAAGATGGTTGCAGCGAACTGAAGATTCTCCCAGCCGGACAGGCTGTCATAGAACGACGGCTTCGGTGGTACGACTCCGACACGTGACCGGACCTCATCACCATCTGTGAGCGGGTCGAGTCCGAGGACTCTGACGGCTCCGCTATCAGCGACGAGAGCACCGGTCGTGAGGCGGACGGCAGTGGACTTTCCTGCTCCATTCGGTCCAAGTAGGACAGTGACGGATCCTGCCGGTGCGTCGAATGCGACGTCGTCGAGTGCGTGGACCTCGCCAAAGGATTTATGGACGGAGGAGAAGGAGATCGCAGATGTCATGCCCAGAAGCATCGGTGGATATGGTCGGAACCTTGAACCGCTGCACGGTGGTCCGTCATCGGTGTCGAAGACGTCTGGCACAATGTGGTCATGTGCGGACGCTTCGTTCAAGTTGAGAAACCCGAATTCTACGCTGAGCATTTTGGTGCGCAATTCGTTCGAACGGAGACGTTGAAGCAGAGCTACAACGTTGCTCCCACGAAGCGGATATATGCGGTTGCTGTGCACGAAGGAGCCCGTGTGTTGACGACGTTGCGCTGGGGTCTCATCCCGTCGTGGGCCAAGGAAGCCAAGATTGGTGCGCGCACGATCAATGCGAGATCGGAGACGGTTGCAGACAAACCCATGTTCAGGAGCTCATTCGCACAGCGGCGATGCCTGATCCCGATCGATGGATTCTACGAATGGCAACGAATGGCGAAAGGGAAGCTTCCCCACTACATATACGCGGTCGATGGAATGCCGCTCCCCGTTGCGGGCATATGGTCATCGTGGCATGACCCAGAGACCGAGGAACAGTTGTTGACGTGCACGATCCTCACGGGGCAGCCCAATCCATTGCTCGAGAAGATCCACGACCGGATGCCAGTGATTCTTCCTCCTGATCGGTGGGATACCTGGCTTGACCCGTCGATCACCGATGTGTCGCTACTGAGGGAACTGATGAGCGCGTATCCAGCCGAACTCATGAAGAGGCATGCAGTCTCCACGTTGGTCAACAAGGTGCAAAACGACACTGTTGACCTGATCACGCCACTGGAAACTCCTGCGATCGACCGTGCATGAGCCGGCGTTGGCTCTCGTTTGTGGAGTAGCGCGGTGTGCCAGGCCGGCTGGCAAGCCTCGATGGGGTGAAGGTGCTCGTCGTGCGAGGCTCACCGGCGAATTGCCGTGCATACCTTCGGCCGTGTGACGACAGGATTGCCGAGTGCACTCGTTCAGTTGGTTAGATTGAGCGCCTAAACCGCAACCGATCGCTTCATGAACGACAAACCACAGCAACAAGTATTCCGCACGCTCGCGTGGAAGACCGTTCTCATCCGGTCACTCTCCCTCCTTGTGTCGATCGTGGTTCTGTACATCCTGTGGCCCAAGTTGGTGGATTTCATGTCGTCTGCCGACGATCTCTCAGGGATCTACTGGTACTGGTTCGCGCTGATGGCTGTTCTCATGGCCGGGGCGTTCGCTGCGGCATGGGAGTTGACACACATCGCGGTGCCAGACATCTCTCGTTTCCTGGCAGCCACGAGCCAACTCGTCTCGAATGCTCTCGCGAAGGTTGTGCCCGGTGGCGTTGTCGCCGCTGGCGCTACGTATTTCCAGATGCTCTCTGCGTCTGGCGTTCCGAGGGGCCAGGCGGCGGCCGCGCTCGCTGCGGTGTCGTTCATATCGAATCTTGTTCTCTTCTCGCTTCCGGTGGTCGCGTTGACCCTCGCGGCGCTGTCGGCGCCGATTCCCCAAGACCTGCTTCCGGTCGCGGTTGCAGGTGGTGCGTTGTTCGTCGTCATGTTCGCCGCAGTGTTCGCGATCGTGAAACACGACAGGCCTCTCCTCTTCGTTGGAGGCATAGTCGAAGCCTTTGGGATGCGGCTTGGCTCTCGGCTTCAGAAGGACTGGGAACTCTCCGCCCAAGGGTTTCTCAACCACCGCAACGAGGTGGTGAAAGCGCTAGGAAAGCGGTGGCCGAAGGCACTCGTTGCAGCGGTTCTGAACTGGGTGCTCGACTACATGGTCCTCGTCGTAGCGCTCTACGCAGTGGGTGCGAACCCGAGGGCTAGCCTTGTGCTTGTGGCGTTTGCTGGCTCCGCAGTTCTCGGCATGATCCCAATCACGCCAGGCGGTCTGGGCTTCGTCGAGGTCGGGCTCACCGCGATGCTGATAGCGGCGGGCATCCCTGGCCCCGACGCGGCTCTTGCGACCCTTGCATACAGGGTGTTCCAGTTCTGGCTCCCGATCCCGGCTGGTGCTGCCGCCTACGTGGTGTTCAGGCGGAGATATGGCCAACCCGGTGATCTCAGCGGATCAGCCACCTAGGACCGCACACTCTCCCCGGTGTCTTGCGTAGATAGCCGCAACATGTTGCGGCTATCTACGCAAGAGTCCAGATCGGGGTGTTGGTATCTACGGTACGAGATATACATAGGTGAGCGTGGCACCCTTGTAGGTGGCCCTGACCTGCCAGCAGCCTTGCTCGTCTGGGTCGATGCCTGCGATCATGAAGTTGCCGTCTTCCGGCGTGTAGGCGTTCGTCGCCGCAGCTTCATTCGAGATTGGTTCGCCGAGAACGTCGATTCGCGTCCATGTGACGTCAACTCTGGGACGCTCCTCCTCTGCCCCGCCAGGGAAGTTGATGCTCCAAAGCACGGTCTTGCGCGGTCTGTAGTTGCCGTCAACTTCGAGCACGGTCCAAAGCTCCTCCGTCCCGAACCAGACCCCGAACGCAGGTGTTGCCGGGTACCCGACTGGTGGCGCGAGCCCCGGTTGGGGAGGGATGGTGACTGGGCAGGCCGTCGGTGGCGCCGTCGTGGTAGTGGTGGACATTGCCTCCCACCTGAGGGACGTCCATGTGAACGAGTCAAGGACCTGCCATGTCTGTATCCGCTTCTCCGGAGTGGCGAACTTCCCGAATGCTACGAATATGTCAACGCCTCGACCGTCGAGATCGAAGGACCCCCATCGGGCATCCAGATCTGGTTGGCCGATACAGGTCTGAGCGTCGATCGGCACATCTGTCGGGAGGAAGCTGTCGGGACCGAATGCGTTCGGCCATGGAGCGTCGCCACTCCCGTTGCCGAGGACGATCGAGATGAGGACATCTTCGGGTCCGAGATCCAGCAGGGCATTCTCAGGGATGTTCGGGCAACGTGATGCACCAGGGCGGAGCGGATAGGTACCAAGCGACAACACTTCTTCGATCTGTTGAGGTGGCGACGTCAAGCCGGGAGCGAGGATCTCATCGGCCTGGTACCAGTCGACCGGGTACGCGATCTCGAAGCCATGCTCCTCGCTGGTGTAGGTGTGTAGACCAGATAGCGAGATGCTTGGCTGACGGCTCGCAAGCGTGCCACGCCAAGCGGCGGAGCCCATAACGCCGGACGTCGGCGGTGGGAACGTCTCCATAGCGAGAACCTGGATTGCCTTCGCATCCGCCTGGTTAGCGGTGAGCAGCCGGAGGGTCGCAGGGAGAAGACTCGAGTTCCCGCGGAGTACCCGCATCGTGCTCTCGCTGCCGGCCCACTGGATCAACGCCTCCTCATACGCCTCTGTCTTGTCAACGTATCGCCAGTCGAGCACGCGAGGATCGGTCGTGAGCACCTCAACGACGCGCTCGAACTGGTTAGCACCGATGTCGTCCGCGAGACCAATGGCAAGGACTACGCCATCCCTGACTGCCACCGCAGATCCTTCGGCGCTCCCTCCCACGGGGGAGGATGCAGCTCGGAACCATGGCGAGGGGATCGCGGCGATACCCACCACGATGAGAACGGCAGCTGCTGCTGCAACAGCGATCGTGGGGCCTCGCCATCGTGCGGGCCGCGTCGTGACAGGCTTCGGGATACAAGACCATTGCGGAGCGTCTTGCGCCTTCGTGTCGGTGTGCTCGAAGACGTTCCGGAAGATGTCTCTGGATTGATCATCGCTGAGGGGCATCGAGTACCTCCTTGAGCTTGGTCCTCGCCAGGTAGAGGTAGCGGCGCACGGTGCCAGGTCTGCAGCCGATTGCCTCGGCGGCCTCGGTCGGTGTGTAGCCGAGCCAGTACACCAGGTAGGTGGCGGAGCGTTGCTGCGTGGGCAGGTCCATCACGGCATCAAGTGCTGTGTCGAGTTCCACCGGGGTGACGGTGCTCGGGATGTCGAGCCTGACGACCTGCCGTTTGGCGTAGCGACGTTTGTGGGAACGCGCCTCGTTGCCGATCGCCCTGAAGAGATACATACGGGGATCGTCTAGATCCGAGAGGCAGCGTTTGCTCAGCACGCGCGTGATCACAGCAGACAACAGGTCGGGGCCGTCATCGGGGCCCACGAGTGCGCTTGCGTACCTGACCAGTTCTCCGCTGAGGGTGTTGTAGATCATTTCGTCCCTGTCGCCCACACCCAATCCACGTTGGAGAAGTCCCTAGCGTTGCACACTCTCCCCCGGTGTCTTGCGTAGATAGCCGCAACATGTTGCGGCTATCTACGCAAGAGTCCAGATCGGGGTGGGGAACTGGTACGCTTTGGGGGCTGGTGACGCCTCGCGGGAGAGTCGGCAGGCCGGCGCCGAAGGAGCAACCGTCCCGGGAATCTCTCAGGCACAAGGACCGCGAGGAAGAGGCACCTCTGGAAAGCAGGGCAGACCCCTCACCGAAGGTGAAAGCCGCTGTAGGGCGGTGAATCTCTCAGGTTGTACGACAGACGGGGCACGAGTTTCGTCGTACCCTGAGGAGCAGCCGATGTCAGCAAACCCCCAACTCGGAGCCTTCGCATCGCGTCACATCGGACCGAGGATGGCCGATCTTGCATCCATGCTCGAGGTCGTAGGGCATCCAACACTCGACGCCCTCATCGACGCTGCAGTGCCAGAGACGATTCGTTCGCACCGGCTGCCGTCTGTCGATGGCCCATTGAGCGAGGTCGACGCCCTTACGCGCATCAGGCGCGCCGCAGACAACAACGTCGTGTACCGATCGCTCATCGGCATGGGGTACTACGGCACGACCACGCCTGGCGTCATTCAGCGCAACGTTCTTGAGAACCCTGGCTGGTACACCGCCTACACGCCGTACCAGCCCGAGATATCCCAGGGACGCCTCGAGGCGCTCCTGAACTTCCAAACGGCAGTGACCGATTTGACAGGCCTCGAGATCGCGAACTCGTCCCTGCTCGACGAGGGCACTGCTGCGGCGGAGGCGATGACGCTCATCAAGCGGGTCGGTCGCAACAACAAGAACACAGCATTCTTCGTCGACCGTGACTGTCACCCACAGACCATCGACGTCGTTACGACGCGTGCGATTCCGCTCGGCTTCGAAATCATCGTAGGGGACCCCGAGACGGACCTAGACCCGAGCGCTGTGTTCGGGGTCCTGCTCCAGTATCCGGGTTCATCCGGCCGCATACCCGACATCGCGCCAATCATCGAGAGTGCACACGAGGCAGGCGCCCTCGTCGCCGTTGCAACCGACCTGCTCGCGTCAACCCTTCTCATACCCGCGGGTGAGCTTGGCGCCGACGTGGCAATCGGTTCATCGCAACGCTTCGGCGTTCCGCTGATGTTCGGCGGGCCGCACGCAGCGTTCATGGCGACGCGCGATGCCCACAAGCGATCGATGCCTGGGCGTCTCGTCGGGGTATCGGTCGACTCTGCAGGGAGAACTGGCCTGCGCTTGACGCTCCAAACTCGCGAACAGCACATCCGGAGGGACAAGGCGACCTCAAATATCTGCACGGCACAGGTGCTGCTCGCCGTCATGGCAGGTTTGTACGTTGCGTACCACGGGCCAGAAGGGATCACTGAGATTGCGGAACGAATCCACGGGTGGACGAACCAGCTCGCTGCCCGCCTCATCGCAGGCGGGGTGAGTATCACCAACGATTCGTGGTTCGACACGCTCACGGTGAAGGTGCTGGATGCAGATGCGACCCTTGCGAAGGCACGACAGCACACGATCAACCTTCGTCCCGTCGACAGCACGACCGTCGGCGTATCCCTTGACGAGACCGTCACAGAGGCAGACATTGACGCTCTCTGCCACATATTCGGTGTCGACGCCACGCCCGCTGTCGACACAGCGTCCGGGATCCCGAAAGGTCTGACGCGAACTTCCACCTTCCTCGAGCACCCGACGTTTCACCGATACCGCTCAGAGACGGAGATGCTGCGCTACCTGCGTCGCCTCCAGGACAAAGACATTGCCCTGGACCGCTCGATGATCCCACTCGGGTCTTGCACGATGAAGCTCAACGCCTCGGCAGAGATGGCACCGATCACATGGCCGGAGTTCACCGATATGCACCCTTTCGTGCCACTCGACCAGGCGAGCGGCTATCTCGAGATCATTGACGAACTGGAATCGTGGCTGGCTTCGATCACCGGCTACGACGCCGTATCGGTTCAGCCGAACTCTGGTGCCCAAGGAGAATTCTCTGGACTGCTCGCGATCCGCGGCTACCACGAAGCGAACGGTGAGCCACATCGCGATGTGTGTCTGATTCCGTCCTCAGCCCATGGCACGAACCCAGCTTCGGCTGTGATGGCAGGGATGAAGGTCGTCGTTGTCTCATGTGACGATCGCGGCAATATCGATGTGGCTGATCTCGAAGAGAAGGCCAAGGCCAACGCGGACCGTCTGGCGGCGATCATGGTCACTTACCCGTCAACACATGGTGTGTTTGAGGAGTCGATCGTCGAGATCTGCGATATCGTGCATCGTCACGGTGGGCAGGTGTATCTCGACGGCGCCAACCTCAATGCAATGGTTGGCATTGCCGAACCGGGATCGTTTGGCTCCGACGTTTCGCATCTCAACCTACACAAGACGTTTGCTATCCCACACGGTGGGGGTGGCCCTGGCGTCGGCCCGATCGGTGTGAAGGCGCATCTTGCTCCGTACTTGCCAGGCCACGGCCTCGTGCCGAATCTCTCGGGTGTGGACGGCGAGCGCCACGCCGTGTCGTCGGCTCCGTGGGGATCGGCAGGCGTGCTTGCAATATCGTGGATGTACATTGCAATGCTCGGGCCGCTCGGGCTCAGAAGGTCGACAGAGACCGCGATCCTGAATGCCAACTACATTGCTAAACGCCTCGCGCCGCACTACCGGGTCCTCTACACAGGACCCGGTGGCCTCGTCGCCCATGAATGCATCATTGACATCCGTGGTATCGAGCACGATACAGGGATCACCAATGAGGACATCGCCAAGCGTCTTATCGACTTCGGCTTTCACGCCCCGACGATGTCGTTCCCGGTTGCGGGCACGTTGATGGTCGAGCCGACCGAGTCAGAGTCGAAATACGAAATCGATCGATTCGTTGACGCGATGATTGCGATCAAGGCTGAGATCGACGCTGTCGCGGCTGGTGAGGTGTCTGCGGAGGAATCTGCGCTGGCGAACTCCCCGCACACAGCAGAAGATCTCATGGTCGAGCAATGGTCTCGTCCCTACACGAGGGAGCAGGCTGGGTACCCGGTCGCAAGCCTTCGTCAGTGGAAATACTGGGTGCCGGTTGGGCGCATCGACAACGCATACGGCGATCGCAACGTGTTTTGTGCCTGCCCACCGGTCGAGGATTACGAGGATTGAGCGACCGGTCACACACGCATGACCGCGACGTCAGTGAGATTAGTGACGAGGTCGTTGAGGAAGCGCTGGCCGAGGCTGCCATCGATGAGGCGATGGTCGAATGACAGGTCGATAGGGGCGACGAATCCCAATGCGAGCACCCCCTCGTCTGCGACCGGTACCTCCTTCGCCCTTCCGATCGACAGAATCGCCGTTGTTCCCACAGGGATGATCGGCGTGCCGTGGCCTCCACCGAGTGCGCCGATGTTTGAGATCGTGAACGTGCCGCCTGTGACCTCACCTGGCGTGAGCGTCCCGGCGAGGGCTGCGACTTTCAGGCGTTCGAAATCGGTAGCGATCTCGTCGAATGACAGCTGGTCCGCATCTTTGACGACGACGACCATGAGCCCCGCCTCGGTATCAATCGCGAAGCCGAGGTTGTAGCGGTCCCTGTATGCAACAGCGTCGCCGTGCATCGATGCGTTGAATTCGCGATACCGCTTGAGAAGCGGGAGTACCGCCATGGCAACGAGGGGCTCGATCGGCCAGTCCTTGAAGGCGCGGAGCTTTCTTGCAGCAAGGAGCTCCTCTGCCCTCACGTCTGCCTGGATCGTGACGTGCGGGATCGTCGCCCACGACTCGGCCATGTGGCGGGCGATGGCCTTGCGCTTCCGGCTGAGCGGTGTGACCTGTTGGGCCGCACCGGACTGAGCCCTCCTCTCGACGTCCGCCCGCGTGATGGCACCGCCGGGACCAGTACCTACGATCGTTGTGAGGTCGACACCTTTTTCCCCTGCGAGCTTCCTCACAACCGGCATGGCCTTGACGCCTGCCGTCGGCTTTTCAGGGGGGACGAGCGAGTCGTCGGGCGAGGGGGGTTCCACCGACGATCCCCCTGCCTCGCTCGTTCCTCGCTCTGCCGTCGCCCTTGAAAGGGCGACGGGTGCTTTCACAGTCTCGCCCTTCTCTCCGACCACGAAGAGGATCTCGCCGACATTGATCGTGTCTCCCGGTGCTCCGCCCAGTGCGAGGACGGTTCCTGCGTGTGGTGCCGTGATCTCGACCGATGTCTTTGCAGTCTCGATTTCGATGACCGGTGCATCCACTTCGATGGTGTCACCTTCAGAAACAAACCACTGGACGATCTCGGCCTCGGTGAGGCCCTCGCCAATGTCAGGAAGACGAAACTCGTGCGGCATTCCACCACAGTAGACCGATGACAGATGGTCGCGACGCAGGGTCGCGATGTCAGCCACGTTGATACGCTGAGGCCATGATGTCGCTCGTTGTCTTTGGTGGCCTGGTGCTGTTTTCGACGTATGCCATTGCGCACTTTCTCCACGAATGGTGCGCAATGCAACGCGCTAGACGGCATGCCGAAGGTCAGCAGCCCAGGTGAAGCCGTGTGGTTGCCTACCTGAAGTTCTCACCTGACGCTGCGTGGTCGCGAAGGATTTGCGCAGGTTCGAAGCGGTCACCGTGCTTGGCTGCGAGGACGATCAGTTGCTCGACGACGACGTCTGCTCCGATGTGGTCAACAGTCCAGAACGGCCCACCGCGGAACGGCGGGTAACCAAGGCCGAAGACTGCACCGATGTCGCCGTCCCTGGCAGATCGCAGGACACCGTCTTGGAGGCAGCGGGCGGCTTCGTTGATGAACGCAAGCGACATTCGTTGCGCGATGTCACGCTGGTCGACGTGGCTCCGTGGACCGAGTCCGAGGGCGCTATACACCGATTCGTCGACGCCTTTGCGTTCACCATTGTCATACAGATAGAAGCCCCTGCCGTTCTTGCGACCCTTTCGGTTGTCGGCGATCAAGCCCTCCATCATCGCCGGTCCCCGCATCCGGTCGCCGAACGCGTCGGTGAGGATGAGGGCGATGTGGGCGCCAACATCGATGCCGACCTCGTCAGCGAGAAGCAACGGCCCAACGGGGAATCCCCATTCCTTCATAGCGCCGTCGATATCCTCGATGGAGGCTCCCTCCTCGAGTAGGTATGCCGCTTCGTTCGAATACGGTCCAAGTACTCGGGTCGTGTAGAACGCCGTTCCGTCATTGACGACGATGACTGTTTTGCCTTGAGCTTTGCCGAAGGCAACCGCAGTGGCTGTCGCTTCATCGCTGGTGGCATCCGTTGTCACGACCTCGAGGAGCGGCATCTTCTCGACCGGTGAGAAGTAGTGCATGCCGACGACGTTCTCCTTGCGCTGAGCCACCGCAGCGATCTCGGTGATGGGGAGTGACGATGTGTTCGACGCGAAGATGGTGTCGGGACCCGTTACAGCTTCGGACTCCTGAAGGATCGTTCGCTTCACGTCGAGATCCTCGAACACAGCCTCGATCACCATATCGGTGTTCGAGAAGCCGGCCCAGCTAGAAGACCCACTCACCCTGTTCATGATCTTCTCGACCTCGAATGGTGACATCCGACGCCGCCTGGCTCGCTTGGCCACGACCTTGGACACGTAGCCGAGCCCACGTGCCACCCCGGCATTGTCGACTTCCTTGATGCGTACGATGGCACCTGCATTCACGGCGGACACCGCGGCGATTCCTCCGCCCATGAGGCCTCCTCCGAGAACGGCGACGTGCTTGACGTCTCGTGCTTTGACGTCACCGTCCACGCCGGTGTCGGCCTTCAGCTCTTGTGTTGCGAAGAAGATTGAGCGGAGCGCCTCAGACTCGGGTGTGAGAACCAACTCAGCAAAGAACCGTATTTCGGCTGCAACCCCGGCTGCGCGCCCTTGTTCGGCTCCGATGCGGATTGCCTCGATGGCGCGTTGGGGAGCTGGGTAGTGGCCACCGGTTCGGCTCATCATCATGTCTGTGGCCTTCTTGAACAGCAGTTTGCGGCCAGCAGGATTCTTCTCAAGGACGAGCTTCTGCAAGTTGCCAGGCGAGACGTTGAGCGCGATGACGCGTTCGGGCGGCTCTTGGTCGATTGCATCACGAGCTCGCGTCCTCGCCACATCGAGAAGTACCTCGACGGGGACGACCTCGTCGACAAGAGCTAGCTTTCGTGCTTTGCGAGGTCGCACTGGCTTGCCTGCGACGATCATCTCAAGGCCCGCAGCGAGACCAATGAGCTCAGGCAGGCGCTGTGTGCCGCCCCCGGCGGGGATGAGCCCGAGTTGCACCTCTGGCTGGCCGAGCTGTGTAGCGGAACTGTTCGTGCAGATCCGCGTGGAGGCGGTCAGAGCGAGTTCGAGGCCACCTCCAAGGCAGGCGCCGTCGATGGCAGCAACAACGGGCTTTCCTGCGACCGTGTGGAGATCTTCGATTCGATCGAAGACGTTGTGGAGCGCCTTGAGCGCATCGACGACCTCATCTGCAGACGACACGTTGCTGAACATGCGGATGTCTGCTCCTGCAAGGAAATCCTTCTTTGCAGATCCGATCACGATCGCCTTGACATCTGACTCCTCGAGACGGTCGATCACGTCTGAGAGCTCGTGTAGCAGTTCCTCGCCAATGGTGTTCATCGATTCGTCGTGCCGGTCGATCAGCACGGTCGCTACGCCATGGTCGTCTATTTCGAAGTGGAAGTTCGTGAATGGCATGTCTTACCTCTCCAGGATGACCGAGGCACCGAGGCCACCTGCGGCACATTGCGTGACAAGGGCTGTTCCGCCTCCACGTCTGTCGAGTTCGTTCGCCATCGTCATGATCTGTCTGGCCCCCGTTGCACCGAACGGATGTCCTATCGAGATCGACCCGCCATAGATGTTGAACTTCTCGTAGTCGATCTCGCCGATGGCCTTGTCCCTGCCGAGCCGCTCTCTGGCGAACGAGTCAGAGGCGAATGCCTGGACATTGGAGAGGATCTGAGCGGCAAACGCCTCGTGCATGTCGATGAGGTCGAGATCGCCGAGTGTCATGCCCGCCCGATCGAGTGCGACCGGCGTTGCAAGCGCCGGACCCATGAGGAGTTGCCAGTTCGGGTCAAGGGCCGCAAAGGCGTAGGACACCAGATACGCCTTCGGTTCGTACCCCAGCGCCTTGGCCGCTGACTCGTCCATCAAGAGCAAGGCGGCAGCTCCGTCGGTCAGCGGTGACGAATTTCCGGCGGTCACCGATCCATACCTTCGGTCGAATACGGGCTTGAGACCTGAGAGCTTCTCCAAGGTGGAGTCGGCTCTGGGAATCGTATCTTGCTCGACGGTGTCCTTGAAGCGGGGAGGGAGCGGATACGGCATGACCTCGTTGTCGAAGATGCCCGCTTCCCATGCTTCGATTGTCTTGCGATGAGACCGAAGAGCGAACGTGTCCTGCTCGATTCGGGTGATGCCATTCTCCCTGGCCATCTTCTCAGCCGAGTCGCCCATCGTCTCATTCGTGGATCGCTCTGCAATGGCTGGGGTGTGGGGAGCGAGGTCTCTCGGTCTGAGGTGTGCAAAGGCTCGAACCTTTCCAGGGAGATCCCGAGCGGCGTTCGCTTCGAGCAGAACGTCGGTGAACCCATCCGAGTACGTGATCGGTGGGTTGGACAGGGACTCAGCCCCGCCGGTGATCACAATGTCGGCGTCACCGAGCAGGATCGCTTGAGCGCCATCGACGAACGATTGCGTCGATGTGGCGCAAGCCCGTGTCACCGAATAGGCGTCTACGGTGTCGGGCAGAGGGCCTGCGAGGACGATCTCGCGTGCAACGTTGGGTGAGTCGACGTCTTGGACGACGGACCCGAACACGAGCCTGTCGACGGTCGAAGCGTCAATTCCGCTTCGTGCGATCAGTTCTCGCACCACGGTGCTCGACAGATCCAATGTCGACTGACCGCTGAGCGGTCCCGAAGCAGACTTTGCGAATGGGGTTCTGAGACCGTCGACGATTGCAACACGTCTCGGCTTTTTCGGAGAAGCCATCATCAACTCGATTCTTGAGTGAACGCTCAAGATTCTAGCCGGTGTTGCGGCCAGGTATTCCAGCGGAGATCCGCAGTGCTGCTGTTGCCATGAAGAAGGGCCGTCGATGTGAGACGGCCCTTCTTGTCTGTTATTTGTGCTTTGGCCTAGAAGTCGTCTTCCTGCCGAAGGCCGAACGCCGGGTGGCGTAGGCGTGACAGGGCTTGCTTCTCGAGTGATCGAACCCTGGTCGGGCCAAGATCGAGGAACCTGCCGATCTCCTCGTGTGTACGTGGGAGGCCGTCATCGAATCCGACACGCTTGGCGAGAATGTAGGCCTCGCGTTCGGGGAGCCGGTCGATCGCCTCGCGAAGCGCGTCGATGGTCGACACGCGCTCAGATTCGCGTACAGGGTCATCCTCGTCATCGTGTGCGACAAAGTCACCGAGGACTGCGCCATCGTCGCCGACAGGCGCTTCGAGAGATACTGAATCCGCAACCAGTTGTGCCTCGAGCACCTGGTCCAGCCTGAGACCTGACTCGTACGCGAGTTCCTCAGACGTCGGCTCACGGCCGAGTTCAGAGAGCAGGCGGTTCCTGGTGCCGTTGAGCGTCAGCAGCGTGTCATGGAGCGAGTTAGGGAGCCGCACGGTGCGGGACTTTTCGGCAACGGCTCGCTGCATCGCCTGGCGGATCCACCACGTGGCGTACGTTGAGAACTTGAAGCCCTTTCGCCAGTCGAACTTCTCGACGGCGCGAATGAGCCCGAGGTTTCCCTCCTGGATGAGATCAACGAACTCGATGCCGTACTGGCTGCGATATCGCTTCGCCTGGGAGACAACGAGTCTGAGGTTCGCCTGGGCGAATCGATCTCTGGCTTCCTTGCCCTGACGAGCTGCACGATGCAGCTTGACCTTCGCTGCACCCCTTGTGCCACCAGCTTCGAGTTTCTCCTCGGCTTCGCGGCCAGTCTCGATTGCCTGAGCGAGCACAACTTCGTCGTCTGCGGTGAGAAGTTCGTGGTTTGCGATGTCTGTGAGGTAGGTCGTCAGGGAGTCGCCTACCTCGGTTGGTGAAAATGATACGGTTCGTGCTGTCATGTTGTGAATTCCTTCACATAGTCCTGGTCCTTGAGGCACCGACATGGGATTCCACGGATGCTCCCAAAGGTGTGGGTCCTTTAGGCTGGACACGTACTAGACGCTCAATACGGCTCATCGGTTCCCGAGAATCACGTGGCGTCCAGGTAGATCGACTGGTTCGACCTGCCTACGAATCCTGAGGTATCGTATACCAAGGAGTCCGTCATGCCTAGCCCCAATCCTTGAGAGATCGTGGAGGCCTGAATCGCGATCCACTCTCCGAGCGGTGGGCGAGCGAAATAGATCGTGAGATCGGTGTTGATCGCGAGCAGTTCGCCGAAGGGCGCAACCATGGAGATACCGTTTGCTGAGTCCGCTGCGAACGGCACTGCGCTGTAGCGACTCACTTCGAGTTCGTCGACGAGTGGGACCATTTGCCGTATCCACGCCGTGGCGGGACTGCCACCGAATGGCGTGCCGGCTGCCGCCCTGCCCTCCATGCTGTCGAAAATGTCTGGCGTGTCACGAACCTGCACGGTGAACTGAGGGCAGGAATCGGGAGGTGGGGGGAGTGGGCCGTCGTAGGGAACCGCCGGCGCTGCATCAGGGTCGATTCGCATCAGCCAGGCGTGCGCTGTGAGGTACGACTCCCCGTTGTCACCAAGGAGGTCACCCCTGACGAGTTGCACCCGCTTGCCGCCTCTGATCACCTCTGTTCGGATCGTGACAGGCAGTTTGGGAATCGGGTGTGCAATGTCGAAGGTGATTCGTGCCATTCCCATGTCGGGGCCCACTGCGTGGATGCCGTGCGTCAGGAGCGCACACGGTGGGCCACCGTGGCAGTAGTCGATGTCCCATGGGCCTGTGACGAGATCGGTCGGTGTGAATCGCTCTGCATCGATCGTATACAGCGACTTCAAGGCGTCGACCCGATGATCTGTCCACGATGGATGATGAGCTTCGGCCGTCTCAGCGTTGCCACATTGTCGTACGGGTTCTCCTCGAAGAACACCACATCGGCAGACTCACCAGGGTGAATGCTGTTAGAGCGACCCACATAGTCGAAGGCACTGGTGGAGGTGGCGTTCGTCGCTGCTCTGTCGGACAAGCCATACTCCTTCAGCCGCATTGCCTCTACTGCCACGTCGCCCTGCGGCACGGCCATGTCGGTTCCCGCGAGCACGGTCACGCCGAGTTCCTCGGCAAGGGGCAGGTTGTGACGCATCGTGTCGAGACCATCGAGGAACATTCGCCCACCACTCGAGTCAGGGCCGAGGATGTCTATGAATTTCAGCATGTTGACGACTGTCGGAACCCAGGCTCCGCCCCGCTCAGCCAGAGTGCGAAGATCATCGGACGTAAGAAATGGGCCATGCTCGATCGAGTCCGCGCCGGCTGCTACCGCTTCGGACGCCGACGCTGCCATTGTGTGGACGGCGACTCTCGCGCCTGCAGCGTGTACGACATCGACAGCCTCGCTGAGGATGTCCAACGGATAGTTGTTCAGCGGGCCGATCCCCTTGCGCGGCCAGTCGCCGACGATCTTGACCCAGCCACCGCGCGTCGAGGCCTTGGTACGGACGAACTCGACGAGGGCGTCCGGCTCAACTTCTTCACCGAAACCCGGCATGTATCCGTCCGATGGATGGATCATTGCGCCGGCAACCTCAACGTAGGGTCGAAGGTCCTCGTCGTGGTCCAGCGAAAGGAGCGAAAGGTCCGAAGCACCTCCCTTGTCGAGGATCAGCAAGACACCGTTCTCGACATGCGCCCAGGCTGTCGCGCCGATATTCGACCGCATCGTGGCTTCGGTGATTCCCTTGATGTCATCCGTGTTCGTCATCGTTAGATGTGCGTGAGCGTCGGCGAGGCCTGGGAGCGCCCACCACATGGATGTGTCGATTTCGGAGCCGATGGCACCGTCAGTGCTTACGAATCGGGACCCATCGATCGCTATCCGATAGGTGTCACCCTCCGGTGGTCGTATGGTCAGCAGGGTTGTCATGAAGCCGAGGCTACATCCCATTGCGTACGACGCCCGTAACGTGAGGCGATGCACGACATACCGTTCGAGCTTCCAATCTCTCCGATGGAGGCGAAGGTTCGAACGACCTGGCCGGAAGAAGGCTGGGCATTCGAGCCGAGGTGGGACGGATTTCGGGTGATTGCCGGTGGCGGCTTCGGTTCCTTCCGGCACCGTCATTGATGGAGAGGTGCTGGTCGTCGAGTTCGAGGCGGCTGGGTGCGATGGCATGTATGTGGAAGGCAAGCGTGAGATGCTCAAGATCAAGCATCGACGATCTGTCGAGTGCGTAGTTGGTGGCTACCGGGTCTACCTCACGGTTGCCAAAGCGGTCGCCGATGCAGTCACGGTTCACCAGGCCTGACCGATCTGGACTCTGGCGTAGGAAACCGCAACATGTTGCGGTTTCCTACGCCAGACGCCTGGGGGTGGTGGTCAGGGGCAGGATCGTTCGTGGTTCCCGGTCAAGGCAGGTGTCGTTATCGAGATCTCGTACGACCAGTTGACCGGCAATCGGTTCCGACACGCGACGAGATTCGAGCGATGGCGCCCGGACAAGGATCCTTTGGACTGCACGTTTGCACAGCTCGATAGGCCCGACGGGCCTGGATTCGGCTCGATTCTCGGCGCGTAGCCCGCCATCTCTGCGGCATCGGGTCACAGAGCGTGAGTGCTCATCTCCGGTGTGTCGCCTGGGTTCGATACAAGTAGGCCGCGGGAACCAGGGCGAGTACCGAAGCAGTGAGGGCCAGGGTTGCAAAGGATGTAGTGGCACCAATGAGGCCGGACACGGCTGCTGCCGCCGCACCGCTTATCCAGGTGCTCGAATCGGCGAACCCTTGGATCTTGAGGCGATCGAGGATCGGAAGGCCTTCCTGAAGGAGCGCACTTCCAGCAACGAACCCGAAGTTCCATCCTGCGCCGAGCAGGAACAACCCCACGACCAGGATCGGCACCTGCGCGGTTGTGGCTGTTGACACGATCAGGCCAGCCGTCGCCAACGCGCCGGAGGCGAAGCCGATGAGGCGTCTAGGCCCGAATCGGTTGATGAGGCGTCCCGTGACGGGGGAGATCGCGAACATGCCGAGAGAGTGTGCCATCACCACCCAGCCAACAGTGGCCAGGTTGCCGTCGTTCGCCAAGATGTACAGCGGTGTCATCACCAACACGAGTGACATGACGATCTGGCTCGTCATCATTGCAACGAGCGATAGTTTCACCGTCGGGAATGCAAGGAGGACGGTCAGCGGGGTTCGCGGTTCGTCCGGTTCCGCGTGCTCGGTGAGGATTGCAAACTTGAGAGGGTCGGGTCGCAGCGCAGCGAACATGAGCAGTGCACCGAGTCCGAATCCGACGGCGCCGATGGTGATGGGGCCGAGGAGTTCATCGAACCCTGCGGCTGAAGCGAACCCGCTCGTTGGGCCGATGAGGAGTGGACCGACCACCGCGCCGATCGTCGATGCCCACACGATGAGGCTGATGGCGCTCGCTCGGTGCTCTGGGTCACTCAGGTCGCCAGCCGCGTAGCGCGCGAGTTGTCCAACGCTCTGGCCGAAACCGATCACAAGCATGGCGAAGAGCAAGAGCGTAAAGCTGTTCTGCGTGATAGAGAAACCGGCGAGGACGACGCCGATGGCAGCGAGGGCATAGCCTGCTGCAAACGAGACGCGGCGTCCGATGCGCATGCTCAGTGCGGACAAAACCGCCGCACCCCCTGCAACACCGAGGGTTCCAACCGTTGTGGGTAGGCCGGATAGCTCCATCGATCCTGTTATCTCGACCGAGATGAGCGTGGAAACCGTCACGATGCAGATGTATGCCGTCGAGATGATGGCATTGCCTGCGAATAGCGTTCCGATGAGGCGCTTGCGGGTGCGCTGATTCTGGTCGGTCAAGGTCATGAGGGACCGAGGGTAGGTATCCAGGCCGCTACTCAGCCCAGGACGTGGGGTCAGCGGATCGCGCTGTGTAGAGCGGAACGAGCGGAGCCAAGGCGACGCTGGCCCCGACGATTGCAAGGATCGTGTAGGAGGTACCGGCCACGATGACGCCCGACATGGCTGCGCCCGCGGCACCACTGATCCATGTGATCGAGTCTGCGTAGCCCTGGATCTTGAGTCGGTCGGCGATCGGTAGGCCGTGCTGGAGCAGTGTGCTCCCTGCGACAAAGCCGAAATTCCACCCAACACCGAGAATGAACAAGCCGACGAGCAGCGTTGCCGTCTGCGCCGTGGTCGCCGAAGCCGCGATGATCCCTGAGGCTCCCAGCGTGACCACAGACGCCCAGATGAGGCGCCTTGACCCGAATCTGTCGGCGAGGTAGCCCGTGATCGGCGCAATGGCGAACATGCCGACCGCGTGCGCCATCATGACCCACCCCACCGTTGCGAGGTTGCCGCCGTTCGCCCGGATGTACAGCGGTGTCATCACCATGATGAGGGACATCACAAACTGGCTCGTCATCATTGCAACGAGTGACAGCCGTACGGTTGGGATTCTGAGCGTATGGGTGAGCGGGCTCGGATCAGCGTCAGTTTCTTGGCGCTGATCTGCAATGGCGAGTGTCAGAGGATCGGGTCGAAGCCCGACGAACATCAAGAGTGACCCAAGCCCGAAGCCAACGATGCCGATTGCTACTGGTCCGAGCAGTTCATCGAATCCTGCAAGGAAGGCAAATCTGCTTGTTGGGCCGATGAGGAGTGGACCGACTACTGCCCCGATGGTCGATGCCCACACGATGAGGCTGATAGCGCTTGCCCGGTGTCTCGGCCCGCGTAGGTCACCCGATGCGAACCGCGCGAGTTGGCCGACACTCCGCCCGAAGCCGATCAGCAGCATTCCCAACAGGAGGAGCGTGAAGTTGGCGAGGGTCAGCGACAGCGCTGCGAGGACAGATCCGATCCCTGCAAGCGCGTAGCCCGCGGCGAACGTTGGTCGCCTGCCGATACGGACGCTGAGCGCTGAGAGGGCGGCTGCACCTGCGGCGACGCCGATGGTTCCAAGAGTGCTTGGGATGCCGGACAACCGTGTCGAACCTGTGATCTGTTCAGAGATCAGGGTCGACACGGTGATGACGCCCATGTAGGCGGTTGATGACAGCGCCCCGCCTGCGAAGAGCATGCCGATGAGGCGACGGCGTGTTTGTAGAGCTGTCTCGGTGAGGGTCACAGAGACGAACGCTATCAGTTGTCAGCGAGTCTTCCGGCGCGAGGGTGGTTCGCCGGGCGTCTTTAGATAGTGAGGAGGCCACGGTGCGCCACCCATGCCGTCTTCCTCATCCCTCTTAACCCATGCCAGAGCCTCGTCGAGTGTGCCGCGAGAGTCATCGATTCCACGCGTGAGGCCTCCAACGTCGTGCCAGCGATCCTTGAAGGACATCACATCGAAAATGTCGGAGGACATGTCGTTGAGTTCGGACCCGTCGCACGGTGTCGATATCCATCCTGTGTGCCGGACCGAGTACGCCGTAGCAACGGTCTTGTCCCTGGCGCTTTGGGTGTAGTCGATGAAGCCCCATCAGGATCGTTCCTCTTTCTACCACGCCGTCGTCGCCAGCGGGCTTCTTCTCTCGGCTTCTCGACCGATGGCGAGACAGGCTCGGCGCACCGCGTGGTAAGTCCAGCGAGGCTCGATTCTGACGTTGGCGTGTATCCCTCTGTTGCCAGACGTCTTCGGCCATCCGACGAGCCCGAGCTCTTCAAGAATCTCGTGGATCACGTCTGCGACCTCGATTACCGAGTCGAACCCGAATTGGTCTGTCGGGTCGAGATCGAACCGAAGTTCGTCAGGATGGTCGAGATCCGTTGCTCTTGCATTCCACGGATGCAGGTCGAGGCAGTTCATCTGGGCCATCCACACCACATCGGGTACCCCGAGCGGAAGGAACATCGATCCGCGACGCATGGACGGGAACACGACGTCCACCTTTGACCGAGAGGCCTGGGGCACATGCTTGACGTAAAAGGGGTCAGAGCCGACTCCTTCCGTCCATCGCTTGAGCATGGTTGGGCGGTTGCACACACCTCGCAGCGCAGCTTCACAGCACATCGCGAAATGGTCTGCGATGTCGAGCTTTGTCCAGCCTCGATCGGGGAACACGACCTTGTCCGGGTTGGAGATCCGCACGGGCACGCCTCCGGCGTCGACGGAAGCTTCTCCCTGCATGATGCGATTATCGCAGACCGGATGGGTGGCTCTTGACGACTGACGTCGTGTTCGAGACGTTGGCTGAAAGGCGGACGATTCGGTGGAGATAGGCGAGGGTGTCTCTGTGTAGAGGACCGAGCTGCACGATCAGGACGTCGCGAGCCTGTCGAAGGAGTCTGCGATTGCACGTGCCAACGCCGGCTTGCGAAACCACACGAGCGTTGCATGGCCTCCTGGGAGCACTCGAAGTTCACTGCCATGCCAATGGTCGACAAGCCTGTCCGTAGCGACCTTCGGGATGTAGCCATCGTTTGCTGCCCGAACAATGATCGCCCGCGCCAGGTGGGGTTTCGGTTCGATGTTGAGTACCGATATCGAGGAGAGTGCTGAGCGGAGTCGAGGTTCTTGGCTCCACCCCCCGAGCGCGGTCCAGTCGATGCCCCGGCTCAGAACTCCATCGAGGAAAACGGGCCCAGGAGAGTGGGATGCAGCGAGTGGTGCGGTCGCCGTTGGAAAATCCAGTGTGGCCGATACGAGTGCAGCCGTGTTGCCTCCCATTGAATAGCCCGCAACGCCCACGACCGCTCCGGACCGATGGAACGCGGTGAGGATTGCCCGTGCTTCGTGTACCGCAGCTCCTCCCATCACCATAAAGTCGGCAACGGTCTGGATCGGTTGGCCGCCAGCGGGGTAGGGGTGTCTCGACCCGTAGTACGGGTTTTCGAGGATGATCGAGCGTATCCCCTTCGCAGCGAGCAGGTTCGCCATTGCAACTCGTACCTTGGGGTCGTGCTCGTTCCAGGCAGGCATCAAGACGACGATGTTGCCTGATTCATTCTCAGGGGAGACTGAGATCACGCTCGCGATTCTCGATCTGGCAGGGAGATTGGCGGCAGGGCTGGTGAAGCAGCCGTGTGCAACGGTGTGCCCGGCTGCGTTCTTGGCATGCGTTATCCACGAGATATCGATTGTTGTCGGTTCCGCTGCCAATGCGTCGGCTTGCCCGATACGTGATTCGTCTCCCCACCCACCGGAGAAGAATTTGAGGCGTTGCGGCCCACGACCGAGTGCAGCGCCGGCCACTCGGTCGAGTGGATGGATCATCTGGAATCTGCGAGCAGGTTCGCAGCTCTCTCGTACATGCGCTGCTTGACCGTTGCCAGCGTCTGTGGGTCTTTGTCAGCGTATGTCGTTGCTAGCTCTGTTGCGACGCGGAGTACGTCGTCGCGCTCCTCAGCCCGGTGGATGGCCCCGAGTGCGAGGGCTTCGCGAGCAGCGACGCGGCGGCAGGAGACGACGAGGTCACCCGCGGTGGGCTGTGGCAGTTTGGCTGTGATGAGAGCGGTCATGCCTCGCGAAAAAGGGATGCCGATGTCCACGGAGGGTAGACAGAAGTAACCGCGATCGATACGCATGACACGGTAGTCGCACGCAAGCGCGAGGAGTGCGCCCGCGGCGTAGGTGTGGCCGTTCAGGGCAGCCACCGTCACGAACGGTGCGGTGAGCAGGCGGCCGAGCAGATGGTCGAAGTCGTGCATGAAGTCGCGCTGGTGGTGGGCGGACATGGCCGTGATCTCTTCGAGGTCGAGTCCGGTTGACCAATACCGCTCTTGGCCTGTCACGACCAGGGCTTGGGGCCCAGCGGAGGCCTCCATGCTCGCAAGAGCAGATGACCACGCGGTGAGTGTCGTCTCTGACAGCCGATTTTCGCCGCTTGTCATCGTCAAGGTGGAGACGTTTCCATCGGTCGTGAGGGGCCAGGTGCTCATCGTTGCACACGCTACAGGTGTGTGGGAGGCGAGTGAGTTGCGGAACTCTACGGTAGACTAAAACTGATAATCATTCTCAATATAGGAGCTATCGTGTTGAAGAGACGAACGACGATGCTTGGTGCGACGGTGATCGCGTTTTCGCTCGTCGCTGCGGCGTGCAGTGCCACATCGTCTGATACCGCAGCGGGCGCACCGTTGCAGATCGTCGCGACGACTTCGGTTCTCGGCGACATCGTGTCACAAATCGTCGGGGATCGAGCAGATGTCGAGACGATCATCCCCAACGGTATCGACCCACACGAATTTCAGCCGTCATCCCGACAGGTCTCCGCCATTGCCACGGCCGATCTGGTTGTCGTCAATGGGCTCGGCCTCGAGGAGGGGCTTCTCGACGTTGTCAGATCCGCAGAGAGCGACGGGGCGAAGGTGATTCGCGTAGCCGAACTTGTGAGCCCGCTTCCGTTTGACCGTGTCGCTGGGTCATGCACGATCCCAGCGGACGGCTCGGGCGCTGTTGGGGATTGCGATCCGCATGTGTGGATGGACCCCGTGCGCATGGTGGGTGCCTCGGTGGCGATCGGGGATTTGCTCGCTCGAATCGATCCTTCCACGGACTGGGCCGCAGGGGTAGCCGCATATATCACCGTTCTTGAGGCTCTGGACGCCGAGGTCGAGGCGATCGTCAAGACGATCCCGCAGAAGAATCGATTGCTCGTGAGCAACCACGACGCTCTCGGCTACTTCGCATCGAGATACGGGTTCGAGATCGTAGGTACCGTGATCCCAGGTGGATCCACTCTGGCTGATCCGAGTTCTTCCGAGCTCGAGAATCTCGTGAACCTGATCGATACCCTCGGCGTGCGTGCCGTCTTCGCGGAGACACAGAGCTCCAAGGCCTTGGCGGAGGCTGTGGCCCGAGAATCAGGCGAAGATGTAGCCGTGATCGAGCTCTATACCGGAGCGCTCGGTGCTCAGGGATCGGGCGCAGAGACGTACGAGGGGATGATCAGAGCCGATGCCTTGATGATTGCAGCGGGTCTCTCCGGCTGACGAAAGCGGATCTATCATTGCGCGATCATGGTCGAACCAGGCACCTGCGCATCAATCTCGTTCGTCGCGGACGAAGCCACAACGGCGATCGGACTGGGATCAGGCGACGTTCGTGTGCTTGGCACCCCAAAGATTGTCGCCCTCATCGAAGAGGCAGCAGTCGCAGCGCTGAGCGGACTTCTCGAAGAGGGCTCGACGACAGTTGGCATTCACGTAGCTGTCGATCACCTCGCCCCTACGGCCGTAGGAGGCTCCGTCGTTGCAACAGCCACCGTGACCGAGGCTGACGCACGCAAGGTCACCTTCGCAGCAACTGTGGTCGATGGGGATACCGTCGTGGCGAGAGCGGTTCACACGCGCGTAGTAGTGAACCGACAGCAATTTGTAGACGCAGCAGCGGGTACTTCTTAGCGACTGGTCACCATCACCTGAGCCACTCCACCCTGCACCACGTGCGTGTCTGGCACGCGGGACATTGCATCCATCGGCTGTGGCTGCGGGTGGGGTCCCACAGTGAGATTGACAGGATTCGCACAAGCGTCTCAACGACGGAGATCCTCGATTTGATTTCACATGATGAGCACGTGATCACTGTCGTTCCGCGCTCACGATGTCCAACGGAGTACAGCGCGTCACGACCATCCGTGTCGTGACGTTCCGCGAGTGGGTCGTCTCTGAGGGTGTCATCTATCTCTATCGGGGGCGCTTCGAAGAGTGCACGCTTGCCTTCAGGATCTTGTCTTGTGTTCACAGCAATTCCTCGATGTTCGCTGCAAGCTGCCGGTATGCCTCGGCCGACCGGGATCTCGCAGCATGGCGCAGCACGGACAGACCGTTGCCGGGCGCCTCGGCGACACGCACGGATCGCGGAATCGGCGGTTCGATGATCGTGAGCCCGTGTGATGTGGTCACATCGACCAGGACACGCTTCGCGAGGTTTGTTCTGGAGTCGAACATCGTGGCCACACCGCCTAGGATGCTGAGGCTCTCGTTGGTGTAGTGGCGCACGTCATCGATCGTTTCGATCAGCTGTCCGACACCGCGGTCACTCAACGTCTCTGTCTGAAACGGGATCAGTGCGCAGTCCGCGGCAGTTAAGGCGTTCACCGTGAGAATGCCGAGAGATGGTCCGCAGTCGATGAGAACGATATCGTATCCGTCCTTGAACCGACTGAGTGCCTGCTTGAGGACGAATTCGCGTCCCGTCTTCGTCAGAAGGTGGATCTCCGAACCTGCAAGATCGATCGATGACGGCACGAGATCTGGCCCATCGCGCTCGATGAGGGTGTCGGCAACGGTGGCTCTCCCGAGGAACACGTCGTGGATGGTGTGACCCAGCGTCTCGGGATCTGAGCCCGTTGCGTAGGTCAGGCAGGCCTGAGGGTCGAGATCGACCATCAGAACGCGCTTGCCTCGATCTGCCAACGCTTCGCCGAGTGTGTGAACGGTGGTCGTCTTGGCAACGCCGCCCTTCTGGTTGGCTACCGCGATCACGCTCGTCATGAGACAGATTCTAAGCGCCGTGGAGCGAACGTTCGGGATGTATGTGGGAAGCGCGGATGCAGTCCGTCGACCAACGGCGAGGGATGACCTGCGGCTACGATCACGAGGACACGTGTCAGCTGACTCGTCGATATTGCACAGCGGCTGATGGTGGGGCGACAGTTTGGATGCCGCACAGGCGTGCGACTCGGAGCATGAGGAAGGGTTGTGTGGTCGATCAGCTCACCAAACGCACATTCCGTCCGTCGATTCTTACTGTCGAACGAGGTTTCCTCGCCGCTGTGACGACAGGGTGGATTGGTCTCTTTGGTGGGCTCGGGATCGTCAAGTTCTGGCGATTCCACGCGCATGCCTTCGACCTCGGCATCTTTGCTCAGGGCACCTGGCTCCTCAGCCGCTTCAAAGACCCGTTCGTGACCATCAGAGGACTGAGCATATTCGCAGATCACTCGTCGTACATTCTCGTGTTCTTGGTCCCGATCTACTGGCTGTTTCCGACACCGGCATCGCTCATTGCCGTGACCGTGGTTGCCATGGCTCTGACGGCGCCGCTGGGGTTCGCTGTTGCGCGAACGGCGGGTGCCGGGCGGCCTCTCGCTGGCGTGACAGCGCTGCTGGTACTCCTCTCACCTGCGGTGCAGTGGCAGGTGTGGGACTCCTTCCACCCGGAGGTCCTGGTCGTGCCACTCATCGTCGGATCGATCGCCTTGTTGCAGAAGGATCGGGATGGATGGGCGATCGCGCTCATCGCGATCGCCTTGACAGCCAAAGAGGATGTCGGTCTGCTTGTCGTGCCGCTGGGCATCGCGATTGCACTGATCATGGGGAAGCGTCGAACGGGAGTAGTGGTCGCCGGTGTTGGAACTGCGGCGTTTGTTCTCAACTTTCTTGTCATACTCCCAGCGTTGTCCCCGACAGGCGAACTGTTGTATTCATACCGATACGCCCAACTGGGGTCGACTCCCTTCGACATCTTGGTTGGGTTGGCAACGAAGCAGTCCGCTTGGTGGGATGTGGTGACGGATCCCGATCGGGTCGCGTATGTTGCTGCGCTCGTGTTCGCGATGCCGCTTGCATTGCTGGCAACGCGGTGGCTCCTCATCGGGATACCGGCTCTGGCCGCCAACGTGTTCACCAGTCATGCTTACCAGTACGAGATCGAATACCACTACACCGCATATCTCATCGCGGCGGTGGTCATAGCAGCGGCTTTCGGTGCTGCTCGAGTGCAGCGTTGGGACAGGAGGCGTCTGACGTCGGCGCTGGTCGCTGTGGCAGTCATTGGTGCAAGCGTTACCTGGGGGCTGGCCGGCCCGAAGGCGGCATGGGCTGCCGCGAATGCCGACCAGGGCAGGGCGAGGGAGATCCTCTCAGAGATTCCGCCAGGCGAACCGGTCTCTGCGTGGACGACACTCGTTCCCCATTTGGCAAGCCGTGAGTTGGTGTATCTGTTCCCGAATCCCTGGCAGGAGCTCAGCTACGGCCCGATTGGGGAGTACGGCCTCGACGGCAGCGATGTTCCAGACACGTCCGAGATCCGCTGGGTGTTCCTTCGGACCGACTCGTACGACGACTACGACGCTCTGATCGACGAGTTGCGGACATCAGGTGACTTCGAGGTGGCTGTTGATGATCCCCCGTTCCTGCTTCTGCAACGTCTGGGGTGATTTCTGGGCTCGGGCAGGTGCCTCGACGAGTGGCGGTTCAAGGCTGTACGAGTACGGATGTCTCCCACGAGTTGAACACGGCGAGGAACCGGTCAGGGTCTTCCAGCATGGGTATGTGCCCAAGGCCTTTGAAGAACGCGACGGTCCAATCGGGTCTCTGCCTCGATATCCAGCTCGCGGAGCGAACTTGGATCAACGGGTCATCCGTGCCGTGGACGAGGAGCGTCGGCTGTGAGATGCGGTGGATCAACTCCGCAAACCGGCTCCTCCGCACGACATATGGAGCAATCGAGTTGGTTGCCTCGATCAACGCGCCTGTTGACCACGGCTGGCTGCGTCGAAGCTCGGCGATCTCGAGTGCACTCTGCCACACGGAGCAATCGAGACGATCGGCGTCGGCAGCGACGAACTCGAGTGCTTCACGCACACCTTGCTGCGGGGTGACAGAAGACCGGTATCCGTCGATGAGCCATTTCCCTACGATTGGGATCAGTGGAACGGAGAGCCGCGCCGCGGTGCCAGGCCGCACCCCGAGCCACGAAAAGATGGGAGCCGCGGGATCGATCAGCACGAGAGCCGACACTTTATCTGGGTACTTGTCCGCTGCCAGGATGGAGATGAGGCCGCCCATTGAGTTACCGATAAGCATGGCTCTACCGCCGTAGGAGTCGATGACGTCGGCGATCAGTCTCGTGTTGCGTCCGACGCTCGAACCGCCGTCGAGAGGCTCGGTGTATCCGAATCCCGAAAGATCTGGAGCCACGATTCGGTGCGTCTTGGCAAGTTCGGGAGCGACCAAGTCCCAGTTGTACGCCGAGCCCTCAAGGCCGTGAACGCACACGATCAATGGACCTGAGCCGCCGTAGTCGAGAACGCTGACCTTTCCGCCGGCATCGATCGTAGTTCGTGCCATGATCAGGAGACCCCGAGTCCTTCGAGCAGACGTCCTGTGGTGGTGGCACTGAATGTGCCCTGTAGGTAGAAGCGGGAGATGCCGAGTCGGCTGAATTCGTCAAGTTGTTCTCTGACTTGTTCGTATGTGCCCCTCGGCGTGTGCCGCTGTTCGTAGAAAGCCTCGAGTTCATCGCGGGTGATGCCGGCAGTGGCGGCGTTCTCGTTCAAGAGATCGTCAAGTTCAGCTGCGGTTGTTGCTGCGACGACCTGACCGCTCGACGACAGGCGGATTGTCTCGGGGTCGCGATCAGCTTCGACTGCGGCATGTCGGAACCGCTCGACACGCGCAGCCATGTTCGGTCCTGGGTACACGTTGAATTCGTCCGCGTAGGTGCCCGCGAGTCGTGGCGTCTTGTGCTGCCCCTTGCCGCCAACGAGGAGGGGGACCTTTCCGAGGGGATCTGGGGAGAGAGGAAACGCCTCCAACTGAAAATGGGCTCCGGTGAAGCCGGGGTAACTCGGGTCGAGTGCAGCAGAGAGATATCCGAGAGCCTCCTCAAGCAGTGCGAAGCGCTCGGCAACAGCAGGGTACGCGAACCCGAACACTTCATGCTCGCGATCCATCCATCCGGTTCCGACACCGAGGGTGAACCGACCCTCCGACATGTGGTCGAGCGTTACCGCCATCTTGGCAAGGACACCGGGGTGTCTGAAGGTGATCGGAGACACGAGCATCACCAGGTCGATGTCTTCGGTGTCTCTAGCGAGTCCTCCAAGCTGAACGAACGCGTCCAACGCCGGGGTCGTCCTGGCCGCGTCCTCGCTGAGCGCGAGGAGATAGTGGTCAGGCAGGGCAAGAGCGACGAGTCCGTGTTCCGTCGCGAAGGCGGCCGCCTCAAGCAGACGGTCATAGGGTCCTGCGACCTGCAATGCGTATTTCATGTACCTCCGTTCCCTCCCCAAGGCTAGGAGGCAAGGCCGTGGAATATGTCGTTGCAGTGGCGTAGGTTGTCCCTAGCAAGGAAGGTCACATGCGTCAGTCATATTTCACGCCAGGGGTGTTCAAGTTTCTCAAGGAGCTCGAGGCGAACAACAACAAGATGTGGTGGGAGGAGAACAAGGATCGATACATTCGGCTCATCCGCGTTCCCGCAAAGGAGTTCATTGCGGACTTCGAGCCCCGGCTGCACGCCATGTCTGATCGTTTCCTCGCCGACACTCGGACGAATGGCGGCTCCCTGATGCGACCCTATCGCGATGCTCGGTACAGCAAGGACAAGACTCCGTACAAGACGAACGTCGGTATTCAGTTCCGTCATGAGATGGGCAAGGACGCCCATGCTCCTGGGTTCTATGTGCACATCGAGCCAGGCGGGTGCTTTGCCGGTGTCGGTATGTGGCATCCCGAGACCAAGGTGACGCGGAAGATTCGTGAGGCGATCTACAACGATCCGGCTGGGTGGAAGAAGGCGACGAAATACAAGGCGTTCACGAATGTGTGGGATCTGGAGCCTGGCGAGGACGAGATGCTCAAGCGCGTGCCGAAGGAGTTCGACGCCGCCTTTCCCCACGCAGACGATCTTCGGATGAAGAGTTTCATTGCAGGGCACAGGTTCACGCAGAAGGCGGTCACGTCCGAGGACTTCGATGTTGTGCTTGGCAAGGTCTTCAAGGCTGGCTCGGCACTGAACGCCTTCCTGTGCTCGGCCGTAGGCCTGCCGTACTAGGCCCGTGCCGCAGACGGCTGGGAATGCTCAGTCAAACCGCTCGGCTGCCAGCCTAGCGTGGTAGGCAATGTCGAAGTCGCGGTCGAGTGACCACCGGAACGCAAGCCCTGCGAGCGCACCGAGCAGCAACTCTGCCTCGACGTCAGCTTGTTTCGCGTCGAGCGCCGTGTTGCCACGGGCTATGGCGTCGGCGAACCGCTCGACCCGGCGGAGGTGGTGTCGCAGGAACCTCCGCCGTGCGCCGTTGCCCCCGGATTCCCCTGTGAGCGCGGCCATAACGTACACGCGAGCGAGCTGCGGATCCTCCGTGAAGAATCGAACGTAGGCGCTCACCAGATCTTCGACAGTGTCGGTCCCGATGCCCTCCGGATCGGGGTCGACGGCATCGATCGATTCGCGAACGACCCGGATGACGGCCTCCTCTTTCGAATCGAAGAGGTTGTAAAAACTCCCTGAGCGGACTTCTGCGCGTTCACAGATCGATTTGAGCGTCGCCGCTTCGAGGCCGCCCTCGGCGAGCAGCGACCGTGTCGCGTCGATGATTCTCGCCTCTGTCTGGAGTCCCACCTGGTACCGGGCCACGTCAATCCTTCGCGTCGTCAACATCGTACGCGGGTCCCGAGTACGAACTCAATTATGAGCGTCCGCTCAAACTTGGAGTGTATACTCAAATTAGGTCAGATTGCCGACAGACCGCCGACATGGTCGGTCGCACTTCGGTTGGTGGATGTGAGGTACACAATGAGTCACTACAAAACAAATCTCAGAGACATCGAGTTCAACCTGTTCGAGTACTTGAAGGTCGGCGACTGGTATGGCGTTGCACCCTTCGACTCGTTCGACGAGGACACCGCCGGCGACACGCTCCGCGAGGTGGGACGGCTTGCTCGCGAAGACTTCGCCACAAGTTTCGCAGAAGCCGATCGAGAGACTCTCGAAATCGTCGACGGTGAGATCAGGCTTCCTGCGAGCACGAAGAAGAGCCTCGACGCTCTCTACGACGGCGGATGGCACCTGCTTGGCATTCCGCCAGAGCTCGGGGGCTTCGGAGCTCCCGATTCACTGCGCTGGGCAGCAGGAGAGATGTTCACCGGAGCGAACCCCGCAGTATTCCTGTACGCATCCGGGGGGCTGATGGCGAGGGTCATCGCTTCGGTCGGAACAGAGCAACAGCGAAACACCTGGGCTCGTTGGCTGATCGAAAAGCAATGGGGAGCCACGATGGTGCTCACCGAACCCGACGCAGGCTCAGACGTCGGCGCTGGGACATCGAAGGCGATACACGTCGAGGGCGGCACCTACCACCTCGAAGGGGTGAAACGATTCATCACCTCAGGCGAGAACGACTACTTCGAGAACATCGTTCACCTTGTCCTTGCCAGGCGTGAAGGCGGTGAACCGGGGACCAAGGGGCTCTCGATGTTCATCGTGCCCAAGTACCTGGTCAATGAGGACGGTTCGCTTGGGGAACGCAACGGTATCTACGCGACCAACATCGAGCACAAGATGGGCATTCGCGGCTCAACGACGTGCGAATTGACGATGGGCATGGACGCACCATGCGTCGGATATCTGGTAGGCGATGCCCACGAGGGCATCAGGCAGATGTTCCTCGTCATCGAGGACGCTCGCATGATGATCGGTGTCAAATCAGCGTCAACGCTGTCGACCGGTTATCTGAACGCGCTCGAGTATGCAAAGGTTCGCGTCCAGTCGGCCGACATGACCCAGATGATGGACAAGACGGCGCCGAAGGTGGCGATCATCCAGCACCCGGACGTTCGCCGCATGCTGATCCTTCAGAAGGCCTACGCCGAGGGGCTGCGTGCGCTGTGGATGTACACGGCGATGACCCTCGACAAGATGAAGCTCGATCCAGACGACACCTATTGGCCCAAGTTGAACGATCTGCTGCTTCCGATGGTCAAGGGATACTCATCGGAGAAGGCCTACGAACTTCTCGCAACGTCACTTCAGGTGTTCGGTGGATCAGGGTTCACCCAGGACTACCCGATCGAGCAGTACATCCGTGACGCCAAGATCGACACCCTGTACGAGGGCACGACGGCGATCCAGGCACTCGACCTGTTCTTCCGCAAGATCGCGAGAGATCAGGGGCAGACCCTGATGCGGTTTGCCGAAGGCATCCTCGAGTATGTCAAGGGTGGATCCGATGCGTTTGCCACAGAGCGTGTCGCCCTCGGTGCTGCGCTTGAACAAGTGCAGAATCATGTCGGTGCACTCGTCGGCTACTCGATGGCGTCGATGGAGAATCCATCTGAGATCTACAAGACCGGCCTCAACACCAATGCCCTGTTGGAGAGCCTTTCGGAGGTCGTGATCTCCTGGCTACTGCTCGAACACGCAGAGGTAGCATCGAGCGCACTCTCGGGAGCAACCGGTGATGATGCTGCCTTCTACAGCGGCAAGATCGCATCGGCTCGGTTCTTCGCAGCGGACGCTCTCCCCAAGGTCGCAGTCCGAACTGCTGCGGCACAGGCAGAGAGCGGATGGTTGATGGATCTCCCAGACGAGGCGTTCTAAGGGCGATTCCGCTGCTGAGGCTCACAGGGACGCGCGCTGCGACCTCGGCCAGTGGAGGCCGGCCTGTCGACCCACGTGGATCAGCTGTCTAAAGTTCGAGGCATGAACGAGCGATATGACGGCATTGTGGCTCTGCGAGCGATCAGGGAATTCGAGGACCGACCGATAGCGAGCGTGGACCTCGATGCGGTGCTCAACGCTGCGCGGTGGACGGGCTCATCGAAGAACCTCCAGAACTGGTCATTCATCGTCGTTGACGATCCCGACCAGAAGAGCCGACTGTGCGAGTCTGGCAACTTCACGACACCGATCCAGAACGCGCCGGCAGCGATCTGCCTCGTGCAAGAACCGGATGGCTACGAGTTCGACACGGGAAGACTTGCTCAGAACATCATGCTGGCCGCTGACGCTGTCAACCTGGCCACCTGTCCGATCACGCTCCATCGCGAGCAGCTCGCTGCAGAGATCCTCGGTCTGCCTGAGGATCGACGATGCAGATACGCGATAGCCATCGGGTACCGCGCACCGGCATCGGGGCCTGCACGCTTTGGAGGACGCAAGTCCATCGAGGATCTGGTTCATCACAACACATACGGGGGCTGACCCTGATGCCGTGTCGAGCACACCTGGTGCGATAGTGATCCCAACGGTCCTGATCGTCGGCGCAATCTTCGGCTTCATCCACGCCGCGACACACCGAGCCGCTGTCACTGTGGTCGGTGGTGCGGTAGCGATCGGGGGCTGGTGGTTGTTGCTGCGGGCTGTCGGCGATGTCGAGTCGACACCGGCCAATGCTCTCGGCTCCGCTCTGCTCGTCGTTGCCAACTACGCGGTTGCGGCATTGGCTGGCTGGGCTGTTGCACAGGTGCTGAGGTCGTTGTTCGGCATGACAACGGAGTAACAGGTGGGCGCGCATGGTGCTGGTCGGCACCCTCGTACCATCCAGCTGGTCAATGATGCGATCTGTGGCGTGCGAGATGCGCACCGTTTCGATAAGCGTGTCGATCTCAGACTGGTGGAGATGCGATGGCGGCGATAGCAGTTTTCGATTCCGGGATCGGCGGTACGACAGTTCTCACGGCGATTCGGGAGCAAGCTCCGTGGGCCGACCTCGTATATGTGGCCGATCACGCGTTCGGGCCGTACGGAGAGCGAACACTCGACGAGGTTCGTGACCGAACCGAGTTGTTGGCGAGATATCTCGTTTCATTCGGTGTCGAGATCATCGTGATTGCTTGTAACTCGGCATCCGCGGCGGCACTTCGCCACCTCAGACGTGTCCTTCCCGAGGTCACATTCGTTGGTATGGAACCGGCGGTCAAACCCGCTGCTGTGGCCACGAAACGCGGTGTCGTTGCGGTATTGGCGACGGAAGCAACATTTCAAGGCGAGCTATTTCGATCGCTCGTGGGCGCACATGCCGAAGGGATTGAGGTCGTTCAGCAGGCCTGCGCCGGACTTGCAGCCGCGGTTGAGGACGGTGCAGATGTCGGGGTGCTACTTGACCGGTTCATGCCTGCGATTTCAGATGCGGGAGCAGATGTCGTCGTTCTTGGCTGTACGCATTACCCGCTCATCGAGGACCAGATCGCTGAACGGCTGCCTGAGGGTGTGACGATCATCGATCCAGCACCAGCCGTAGCACGGCGAGTCATCGACATGGCGCACGACTGCGGTGTCGACCTCAAGGCTTCGGGGTTGGTTCGGTGGTTCACCACAGACGTGCTCGAACAGAGACGAGACGGGAGGGACTGGGAGACGATTGATGTCCCTGCCGAGGCGAGCGCTGCAATGCGGGTCGGGGAGACGACGATTACGGCCGTCGTCGGCGACATCACGCAGATGGCGGTCGATGCCATCACGAACGCTGCGAACGTCGATCTCGAGCACGGAGGTGGCGTTGCACTTGCGATTGCGAAGGCAGCCGGGCCGACGCTCGATGAGGAGTCGAGATCGTGGATCGATGCGCACGGCCCTATCCAGCCTGGCGTCGCAGCACTGACGTCGGCGGGTCGTATGCCGTCGTCGTACGTCATCCACGTGGCAGGGCCGGTGTATCGCGAGGGCCAGGACAACGAAGACCTGCTTGCAGCGGCAGCGTTGGCCGCCCTCGACATGGCGACCGAGATCGGATCCACCACGCTGGCTTTACCCGCAATCTCGGCAGGTGTTTACGGATACCCCCCCGATGCTGCCACGTTGATCCTTACCGAGGTCGTAGCGGAATACCTCATCGATGATGAGACGACGTTGCGTGGTGTCAGGCTCGTTGGCTACAACGAGAAGATGGGTGACCGGTTCGCCGAAGCGATTGGTGCACTGATGGGATCCACGGACCCGGTCGAGGAGTGACGCCTTGTCAGCGTCAGTGTTGGTGACGGTACGTGGAGGGCCACACGGTCGCCATCCATGTGGCGAGTGGGACCGCAGCCACGATCCCGATCGTTCCGACGAGGGAACGAACGATCTCGACGGCGACGACCTCGCTGTTGGCTACTGCCCCGAACGACTGTTGAGCGAGTACGAACAGGATCGTGAGGGGGAGCGCCGCACCGAGGTAGGCGAGGACGAGCGTGTTGACGATCGACCCGACGTGGGCACGCCCGATAGCCATGCCGCGCGCGAAGAGTTGCTTGTTTCCGATACTTGGATTCGCAGATCTGATCTCCGCAATGGCTGAGGCTTGTGTCACGGTCACATCGTCGAGAGCGCCTGCTGCCCCTATCACTATCCCTGCAATGAGCAGTCCTCGGATATCGAATCCCCGAATTGTGAGCAGCAGCGTGGCCTCTTCGGTCGCCAATCCGGTGAACTGTGCGAGAACCGTCGTGAGCCACGAAAGCCCGGTGGTGAGAAACAGGGCAGAGAGTGTCGCTAGGAGTGCAATCGTCGACATTCGATTCACGCCGTGGGACACATAGAGCGCAAGGTAAGCAACTGCGGATGCTCCAACCATCGCGACGGCAACGGCCGGATTTCCCTCGATGAGCGATGGAATCAGCCAGAACACGATGATCACGACCGACAAGCCGAGTCCAGAGAGTGCAGCTAAGCCCTTCCACCTCCCTAGGGCGATCACGGCCAATGCGAACAAGGCGGCGATGGCTGCGAGGAACCATCGGCGCTGGTAGTCCGAGTAGCGATACATGGCCTCGAGGGTCGCAGGTGCAATGGCGAGGATCTCGCCGTCGAAGTCGAACGTGACCATCACTTCTCTGGTTGGAAACAGCCCGGTTTCCTGGCCAGGGAACAGCAACACCGAGCCAATCGATCCCGTGTTCGGTCCTGTGAAGAGCCGCAATTCGGCCTCGGTGCAGGTTGCCTCCTGGTCGAATGCGCACGGCGCGTCCTTCAGCCCGACGATTACGCCGCCAGGGGCAATTCGTGACAGCACGACTCGGCCGCCGACGGAGAAATCCGGGACGATATCGTCGGCGGTGAACTCCTGTGTGTAGGACTGTCCGGTCTCTGGACCTTTGGTGAGTTCGAACGAGACAGAGTTGCACTCGGTGTCTGGCGTGCTGGGACATGGAGCAGAGATGACCTCTGTGACGATTGCCTCGTGGAACTCACTTGGCACGCCCAAGACGGCGAAACTCGAAGATGCTGTCTCCTTGGCGGTCCCCGACGGCCACAGCACGACGAGACCGATCACGATCAGGACGCCGATCACCGCCGCAATGTACTCAGGTAAGCCCAAACGCGTTGAACCCGAACGCTCGTGATTTGGTGAGAAGGCTGCCCACTCGTCTGAGGAAAGGTCGTCCACACGCGAACGATAGGGTACCTCGCCGTTTCCGCGATACTCTGCGTGTCATGGACAGGCCAACCGTTGCCGTGCTCGGCGCAGGATCGATGGGGGAGATTTTCGCATCCGGTCTACTGCGCGCTGGATGGGACATCTGTGAGATCTCCCTCGTGACGAGGCGCGAGGAGCGTGCAAGGGAACTCGAGTACTCGACAGGGATTCCCACAACGCTGTCGCTCAGCGAGGCCGCCGAGGACAAGGACATAGCCCTCGTCGCTGTGAAGCCGAAGGACGTTCGATCAGTGCTTGACGCGATCGCGCCGATCATGCAACCTAACCAAACCGTGGTCTCGATAGCAGCAGGGGTACCGATCGCCACCTTCGAGGACGCGCTTCCCGGCATCCCCATTATCCGTGCGATGCCGAACACACCGTCGGCCGTGGATCTTGGCATGACAGCTATCGCCGTCGGTACAAGTGTCGGTGAGATCGACATTCAGCGCGCGTCTGCCATCCTTGGCGCTGTCGGCGAGACGGTCGAACTCACGGAAGATCTCCTCGACGCAGTCACCGCCGTGTCTGGCACTGGACCGGCGTATGTGTTCCTGCTGGCAGAGTCGATGATCGAAGCAGCGATACGCGAAGGTCTCCCGCATCACGCCGCAGAGAAGCTTGTACACCAGACCCTGTGGGGCGCGGGAGCTCTGCTCGCTGCTTCAGAGAAGTCGGCGTTTCGGCTGCGCGGTGAGGTGACGTCCCCCGGCGGGACGACGGCCGCAGCGATGCACGTGCTCGAGGAGGGCGGCTTCCGTGCCCTCGTCGAGGACGCCATTCAGGCAGCAGGACGTCGGTCGAGGGAACTCGGGAAGAGGGCATCTGAGTGATCAGGTCTGCGGTGCTCGGGGTCACGGAGCGGTCCGTTACGAGAAAGCTCGTAACGGACACGAAGATGGGCCGCAGAGTCGCACAGCGTTTCGTGGCGGGTGTGTCGCTCGACGATGCAATAGCCGCGGCCCGGTTGCTCAACGATGAAGGCCTCAAGGTTTCGCTCGATCATCTCGGTGAGCACGTCTCGAACCTCGAAGAAGCTAGAGCCTGCAAAGAGTCCTACATAACCTGTGTTGCAGCGGTCGATGCAGCCGATCTCGAGGCGAACATCTCCGTCAAGCTGACGCAACTCGGCATGGGCCTCGACGATGGTGTGGCCCGCGAACACGTCGGTGACATTGCCGCAGCCGCCGACGGAATTGGGATGTCGGTCACGATCGACATGGAAGATTCGATGTACACGGAAACGACGATCTCGATATACGAGAGCGTGCAGCGTGAGCACGGCAATCTCGGCATCGCGATCCAGGCGTATCTGCGCAGAAGCGAAGCGGACCTTGAGCGAGTAATGCCGCTCGGTGGCCACGTGCGCCTGTGCAAAGGCGCCTATGCCGAGCCGGAAGACGTTGCCTACCAGTCCAAATCTGAGGTCGACCAATCGTATGACCGGTTGGCCTCCTCGTTGATGCGTTCCGCTACGACACATCCTGCTATTGCAAGTCACGACGACGGACGGATCGAACCCGTGCTTGAGGCAGCGACGAGGCGTACCGAGTCGTGGGAGTTCCAGATGCTCTACGGCGTACGAAGAGATCGACAGCGTGAGCTGGTTGGACTGGGCCACGACGTTCGTGTGTACGTGCCGTACGGAGAAGCGTGGTATCCGTATCTGACCAGACGTCTGGCCGAGCGGCCGGCCAACCTGATCTTCTTCGCCAGGGCGCTTCTCGGGAGATAACTCGCTCACGAGCGACCCTGTGCGTACCCTGGCCCCATGAAAGTGTTGGTATCTCTTCTCGCAGTTGTGTTCGCTCTCGGGGCGACGCCTGCTCAGGTCGCTGTTCCGGTTGCCCAAGACGGCTATTTCATCGAAGCCGGCGCAGATGCGACGCCAGACGTTGTTGGCGAGGCAGTGTCCGAGGCGAGGTTCGACGGTGGGGCGCTGTCGGTTGTGGTGCTTTCGGCTGAACCTCCCAGTGGAGCGACGACCTTCGCAGATGGTGTCCTTGACAACTTGCCTTCGGGTGCTGGGACGATTCTTGTCGTGGGCCCTGAAAGCGTCGGATGGGCCTCAGCAGGCGATACGTGGACAAATCGACAACTCGACGCAGCTCTTGACGTTGCGCTGTCGGGTACGACATCCAACGATGTTGTCACGAGATTCGTCGGCGCGCTGTTGGATCCGCCGAGCAGCGGATCGTCGGGGCTCTGGCTCTTCCTTGGATTCGGAATCGTTGTCGCTGGTGCCTTCGCACTGTTCTCGGCTGGCGCCTCCAGACGGCAGCGGACCCGTGCGGCAGGGCAGGTCGAGAAGCTACGAGCTGCCGCGCAACTACAGATTGACGCAATCGCCAACGACATTCTCGACTTCGAGGACGAAGTGAGACTGTCGGACAACGCCGAGGCGCAAGAGGCGTTTGCTGCTGCGGTCGACACGTACACGGACGCCAGTGATCGTCTTGGTGCAATGACATCCGGTCGGGCGATCGTCGAGTTGGACACCGAGCTCGACCTTGCCGTGTGGCGGCTCGACAGTGTCGAGGCGATCCTCGACGGAAAGCCTCTTCCCGAGAAGCCGAGTCCGCCGCCATACGCGTCACTGCTTGATGCATCGCCGACACCGCAGGTGAGGGAGTCGGCAGGCACCGGTTCGGCTGTCTCCCAATACCAGCGCCGATCACAACGTCGCTCCTCCTACGGTGCTGGCGATCTCATCGGGATCCTTCTGGCAACCCAGGGGATGCGAACGATCGGGCGAACCAGAGGTGGCTATGCGCGGTCACGAGGACAAACACGTCAACGCATTCCACGGATGCGAGGCGGCGGTCGTCGACGCGGGTAGACGGTAGACCGCTCCGTTGAGTTCTAGTATGTCGAGCACACCTACCGAGCACCCCTGGGGGCGATATGTTCTCTCGCATTCTGGCCTACATCAAGGCCTGGTTCAAGACCACGGCAGACAACGCCATGGATCCCAAAATCGAGATCGAAGCAGCCATCGATACGGCCAAGAAGCAGGATCAGGAACTGCGGAATCAGGCGGCCAAGGTTGTGTCGCACCGAACACAGCTGGAGAGTCAGATCGACAAGTCCGCAGATGACGCAGGCGAAGCCAGAGAGCTCGCGAAACAGGCGATCCTCAAGGCCGAAGCAGCGAAATCAGCTGGCGACACGGAAGCTGTCGAGAAGTGGACGAGAGCTGCGCAATCCATTGCTATGAAGCTTCAGGCTTCCGAGAACAGCCTCGCGTCGCTGAAGGAGCAATTCTCGGTTGCACAGGCACAGTCTGAGCAGGCGAAGGAAGCCGTGCAACAGAACGCCCTGAAGTTGCAGGAGCTGTCTGCAAGGCGGATGGAGCTTCTTGGACAACTTGAGCAGGCAAAGATGCAGGAGGCCGTCAACGACGCGGTGCACGCCATGTCGTCCTCGATGTCTGACTCGGGTCCTTCTCTCGATCAGGTCGAGGCCAAAATCGAGCAGCGCAAGGCGGACGCGATGGCGAAAGCTGAACTCCACGAAGCAACCCCTGAAGGTGCTGAGGCAGAGCTGAGGGCGGCTATCAACGTCGTCCAGGCAGATGCGAAGCTTGAGGAGCTCAAGGCCGAACTCGGTCTCGTGCCGCCGCCTGGACCGATCGCTGAAGCTGACCCACAGAGTGAGCCCCCAGCCGAGTCCTGATCGGCGAATCTCCGAGCATTCGAGCCCGGATCGGGACAATTCGGGACGGTACTCTCTGACGCCTAGAATCTCACCGTCTGGAGCGAAGGAGCGTTGAGTGACCACGACGGATACCGACAAGAAGCCGACCACGCCATCGCCTCCGTCGGCCTCGAAGCTTCTCGGGATCGTCGCTGTTCTCTCCGTACTCGGCACGCTCGCCTTGTGGTGGCTCGCAACATTCCCAGGGGAACGGGAGTTCGCCGTTGCTCGCGAAGTCTTCGGCAACATCCCACAACTCATCGAAGCAATGTTCTATGTCGTCGTTGCAACGTTTCTTGGTGTATCCGTTGGGCTGTTCGCGCAGCGGGCACGTAACTGGGAGCGCGGCTCGTGGGAACGTCGCAGTGGCGATCTCAAGAAGCGACTCAATCGGTTTCGTGATGGTGTCTCGATGCGCACGGTCATGGAGGACCCAGCCGCAGGCGTGATGCACGCACTCATGTACTACGGCTTCATCGTTCTCTTCCTGGGAACGGTGACGCTAGAGATCGACCACCTGGCCCCTGCAGGCTTCAAGTTTCTCTACTCGAACTTCTACCTAGGGTTCTCCGCCGTTCTCGACGCTGCGGCAATTGCCTTCCTCACAGGGGTCGTGTGGGCCGCGATTCGTAGATACGGCGTGAAGCCGTGGCGTATCCGATCCAAGTCGCGGCCAGAGGACGCCTGGATCTTGTTCACTCTTGGCGCTATCGGGGTTACGGGACTCGCGACCGAGGCTGCCCGCATCGCGCTCGCCGCCCAGCCTGCATTCGAGAAATGGTCCTTTGTGGGATTCCCGCTTTCGAACCTCGTGCCTGTGGCAACTGCAAGCGGACTTCACCAGATTTTCTGGATTGCGCACGTCGTTGCTTTCGTCGTGTTTCTCGTGCTCCTGCCAACCACGAAGTTGCGGCACATGGTGACGACACCTGCAAACCTTGCCCTTTCCGCACGGGAACGTCCCAAGGGTGCAATGCGTGCAATGCCCAACTTGATGGAGGCCACGGACATCGAGACGGTCGGAGCTTCGATCGTTGCAGAGTTCACGTGGAAGCAGCTTCTCGACACCGATGCGTGCACTATCTGCGGTCGCTGCACTTCCGTGTGCCCGGCGAATACGACTGGCAAGCCGCTAGATCCACGAGAGATCGTTCTCAAGCTTGGAACGGTCGCATCGCTCACCGCTGATCCTGCTCAGTCTCCCCCTGTCGGTGTGGACGGATCTATCACGGTCACGTCTCAGAGCGTGTTCGAGTTGATCACGCCCGAGGAGCTTTGGGCGTGCACGACATGTCGCGCCTGTGACGAGATATGTCCTGCAGATATTGAGATCCTCGACAAGATCCTCGACATGCGCAGGTACCTGTCGCTTATGGAGGCGGAGTTCCCATCCGAGTTGGGGAAGTCGTACGTCTCGATGGAGAACTCGTCGAACCCCTATGGGCTCGATCAAACCACTCGCGGTGACTGGGTAGACGACCTCGACTTCGACGTGAAGCGGCTCGGCGAACCGGGTGTCACCGCCGAGTACCTGATGTGGGTCGGCTGCGCCGGATCCTTCGACGACAGGAACCGCAACGTGACGCTCGCAACGGCGCGGCTGCTACACAAAGCAGGAGTCGACTTCGCGATCCTCGGACCACGTGAGCTGTGCACAGGCGACCCTGCTCGCAGGACAGGCAATGAGTACGTCTTCCAGGGTCTTGCGCTGCAAAACATCGAGACACTCAACGACCTGGGGGTCGACAAGATCGTCACCCAGTGCCCGCACTGTCTCAACACGATCGGGAACGAATACCCGCAGTTCGGCGGCGAGTACACCGTCATTCATCACTCCGAGCTGTTCAGCGCCCTCGTCGCGGAGGGCAAGCTGACTCCGACGTCGGCGGGGGAGTCGATCGTGTTCCATGATCCCTGCTATCTCGGTCGTCACAACGACACATTCCTTGCACCGCGCAGCGTCGTCGATTCAACCGGCGTACGTGTCGAGATGGCGCGCAGCAAATCAGAATCGTTCTGCTGTGGTGCAGGAGGAGGAAAGTTCTGGTTCGAGGAGCACACGGGCAAGAAGGTGAACATCGAACGGACCGAAGAGGCGGTAGGAACCGGGGCAGATGTGATCGCGACGGGTTGCCCGTTCTGCTACGTGATGCTCGACGACGGTGTGAAAGAGATCGGCGTCGATGAGCAGGTAGTCGTCGCGGACCTTGCTGTGCTCCTCGACAGGGCAACCTGACTCGGCTACCAATAGCTGTCGGAGTCGTCATCGGCACACGACCCATTAGTGTCAACCGGCATGAGGATTGGATACCAGGGCGAGCCGAACAGCTACAGCTACCGCGCTGCGGGCGAACTGTTCCCGCAAGACGAGTACATCGGCCACATTGGCTTCGCTTCAGCGTTCGACGCACTAGAACACGGCCGCGTCGATCGGCTCGTCGTCCCTGTGGAGAATTCGACGACTGGATCCGTCTTGCCTGTGCTCGACCGGCTCCCAGGTGATGAGAGCCACGTTCGCTTCTCGATCCTCGCTGAGCATCTCGTCGAGGTCCGCCACACGCTTCACGGGCTTCCAGGCTCGACGATCGATGGAATACGCGAGGTGCGATCGCATCCCCAGGCACTCGCGCAAGCCGAACACTTCCTGCTCGATCTCGGAGTGGACGCCGTCCCGACACATGACACCGCTGGAGCGGTGCGTCAAGTAGCAGAGGCGGGAGATGCAACCGTCGCAGCGCTTGCGCCGCCGCGCGCCGGAGCGGCGTATGGCCTGGATGTGCTCGTGGAGAACGTCCTGGACAAGGATCACAACTCAACGCGGTTCGTGGTTCTCTACGTCGGGGATCCGAAGGTGCGCGAAGGCGACGACAAAACGACGATCGTGGTCACCGGATCCCACACACCCGGGTCACTTGCCCTCGTTCTCACAGAGTTGGGTTTGCGGGGAGCGAACCTGACTCGTATCGAGTCGAGACCTGCAGGTGTTGCGTGGAACTACCGATTCTTCATCGATCTCGTGCACCAACCCGGCCCTGAAGGCCTCAGACGTGTACTCGATCCGCCGCCTGCGAACGCTGCTGCCCTCCTCAATCTAGGTTCGTACAAGGCCATCGTTCGCTGACGCTCCCCAGTTGTTGCAGTCCGCACTGCTACGGTTCCGCGTCAGGAGGTAGCCGTGGCAACCAGTACCGCCAGATTCGGTGTTGGGAAGCGCGAAGGACACGACGCGTCGGATTTCTATGCGCGCCGGATGCTCCAGAGACGCACCGAGATCGATGTTGGAGAGGTCGTTGATCCTCCCGCAGCGGTCGTCGACCAGCTGTTCTGCGAATCGTCAGAGGTGATGAGCCAGATCCCTGACAACTGTGTCGCACTCATGGTCACCTCGCCCCCGTACAACGTAGGAAAGGACTACGACGACGATCTCGGCCTCGACGAATACCTTGCACTGCTCCATCGCGTCTTCAGCGAGTCATTCCGAGTACTTGAGCCGGGCGGACGGGTCGCCGTGAACGTAGCCAATCTCGGCCGCAAACCGTATCTGCCGTTGAATCAGTATGTAGCGTCTCTGTTGACGGAGATCGGGTTCGACCTCCGCGGTGAGATCATCTGGCAGAAAGCGAAATCCGCAGGAGGTTCCTGTGCGTGGGGCTCATGGTGCTCTGCCAAGAACCCGACGCTCCGTGACATCCATGAGTACGTCATTGTCGGGTCGAAGGGATCGTTCTCACGGCTGCGAGCCGGTGAGGACACAATCTCGAAGGCAGAGTTCCTGGAAGCCACGGTCTCGATTTGGGACATCCTCCCCGAGTCGGCCCGCAGAGTCGGGCACCCTGCACCGTTCCCAGTCGAACTGCCGAAACGGCTCATTGAGTTGTACACCTTTACGGGCGATCTTGTTCTCGATCCGTTTCTCGGATCCGGCTCGACTGCCGTGGCAGCGATCGCCTCCGGTCGCCACTACGTCGGCTACGACCTGAGTGCCGAGTACCTCGAAATCGCGGAGCGGCGCATCCACGAAGGTCGTGTTGGGCAGCGACCGGTCAGCGTCTGATCGTGGCGCCGATCGAGAGGGCAGTGCTGCGAGCGGTTCCGTGGCTCGTCGGAGGACTTGTCGCCTCTGTTCCCCTGCTGCTGATTCGGGTTGGTGACGCCCCAACGGGGTGGTTCACCGTGCAGCTCGTGGTCCTCGTAGCGTTCGCGCTGGGGGTGACGATAAGCGTCCTCGAATATGGCGATGAGCCGTGGTTTGGGGCGGTATCGCTTGGACGTATGCAGCGCCCGATTGCTGGAGGGATCGGTCTCGTCTTTCTCGTCACCGGAACCGTCGGGCTGGTGACGCTTTCGTCCTCGGCCGCGCTGCAACTCGACCCCTCTGCCCAGTTTCTCCAACTCCTCTCGGCGCTTGACATCGCCTGGGTCGTCGCGGCTGTGACGATCGGCGTGTACCGGTTGGTTTCCCGCCCGTGGGCGGTCGTTGCGGGATCGGTTATCGGGCTGTTCTGTGTGTGGTCGATATGGAACTATCTGTCGATCGTAGGTTTCGGAGCCAATGGAGCTTGGATAGTTTCGGGTGCAGATCTCATGCGATACGTGATTCCGTTCGACATGGCGGCCGCGATCGTTGCTGTAGCGGTGTTTCTTCTCGGTGTCAGGGCTCGTTCTCAAGCGACCGAGCAGCCAAGGCCCCAGTCGTAGGGCATGTACATAACTTGAGGCTGATGCAACCAGATGTAGGAAGCGTCGTTTGGTGGGAACCAGTTCGCGAGGATGTCCCTGACCCGACCCTGTCGAGCAGGGATGATGCTCGGCATTCTGTGTGGCAGAGTGAAGTCTCTGCCGTACCACTTGAAGACTGACGACAGCCAAACCGTGTTGTCGTTGCGCGAGAGGCGACCCCCACCTTGGGCGACGAAGAAGCGGAGTTGGTCATCGAGCTGATGGTCGAGCGACGAAGCGACGTACGGCTCGCGCCGAAGTGTTGGACACGACACGGATCCGCAGACGAGTGCCCCGTGGATGCGTGGGTCTCCAAACCGTCGAATCTTGCCGTGCTCGATGTCGTCGAGCGAGAGCGACTCGCCCTGCACGCTCACCCATGGGTTAGAGAAGGTGCCAGGTATCCGCAGCACGGACGACGTGTTGGTGTCAAAGGCGTGCCCCGCCGTCCAGAGTGCGCCTGCGTTGTAGAGGTTGATCCAATATGCGAGCGCTCCTCGTGAGCCGAGCGAGTCGGGATCGGTCATCGCAACCGCGTCGCGGTACGTTTCGAGAGCATCTGTGCTCGCAGGGAGGGACCGCACGCCCGATGTGAGACACGTGTCGAGAATGTCGGCGAGGCCGGCATGGTCGATGGTGGAGCGACCCTTGAGTAGCGGTCTAGGCGGTGCGACTCGCCTGGCACGAAGCATGCTCCAGGCTGCGGCGACGGGATTCGGTCCTGAACTCATCGTCAGGACAACTGCCCGAGGTAGAGATGTGTTCCCGCTCAGGTCGACTCGGGGGCTTCCGACAGGTGCCCTGACACCTCTTCGTGCTCTTCGTGGGGTGTTCGTATCGAGCGGAGAAACATGAAGCCGATCACGCCGGCAGCACCAGAGCCGATGAAGATCCCCAGCTTCGCCTCATTGCCGAATATCGGTAGTCGGTACGCGAGCTCTGTTACGAAGAGGGAGACCGTGAATCCGATGCCCGCAAGTGTGCCAAGGCCGAAGATCGTCTTCATGGTGGTTCTGCTGGGGAGCACCCCGATCTTGAGTTTCAATGCTATCCATGTGGCAACGGTGATGCCGAGGGGCTTGCCGATCAGCAAGCCGACAGCCACTCCGAGCAGAATCGGGCTCGTCAGTTGGTCACCGAGCGGCGTGTCGGATCCGATGAATCGAACTCCGGCGTTGGCGAGCGCGAACAGCGGCACGATTACGAACGATGACCATGGGTGGAGGGCGTGCTCGAGACGATTCAGTGGTGAAACTGATGCCTTTGCAACTTCGGCCAATTCCAAGGCGTCATGGTCGAGGCGATCCGTTGCCTGGGGAGATGCACGGTTGAAGTCCCACCGGTCGAGGACAGAAACGGCCTTTTGGCGGAACTGCTCGTCGCTGTACCTGGCCCGAACGGGCGTGAGAAGCCCGATAGCGACGCCTGCAATCGTTGCGTGAACACCCGATTCGAGGAACGCGTACCACACAATGATTCCGATAGGCACATAGAACAGCATGCTCGCGATTCCCGCACGTTGTGCGAGGACCCCGACAATGAGGAGACCAATTCCCACTGCAAGGAACCTGATGTCGAGTTCGTCGGTGTAGAAGACCGCAATGACAGCTATGGCTCCGATGTCATCGACGATCGCGAGAGCGAGGAGGAATAGCTTGGCTCCGACCGAGACGCGAGATCCCAGCAGGGCGACAACGCCAACCGAGAACGCGATGTCGGTCGCCATGGGAATGCCCCACCCGCGAAGCGCCTCAGGATCACCGGTGGACGAGACGAACGCTATGTAGATGAGGGCTGGCACGATCATGCCACCGAGGGCTGCCATGGCAGGCAGCGACGCTTTCTTGATCGAGTTGAGCTCTCCGACCACGAGCTCACGTTTGATCTCGAGGCCGACAACGAAGAAGAAGACGGCCATCAAGCCATCGTTGATGATGTTCTTGAACGACTCGTGAATCTCGATGACGCTAAAATTGATCCCGAAGTGAGTCTCGAAGAGAGCGAAATAGCTCTCATACCACGGCGAGTTCGCCCAAGCGACCGCTATCACCGCGGCTACGAGCAGAAGGATGCCACCTGCTGCTTCGATTCTTGTGAACTGCAGGACCGGCCGAAGGAATCGCTTCGGAACAACAGCATCTGAGGCAAGCCAGGTGTCGTGTACGGGTTCGTGCAAATCAGCCATGAGCGAGAATCCTAGTGAGATGCAGGGTTGAGCTAGGGCGGACCGTCTTTCGTTACCATCGGCACTGTTCGGAGGTACGGCTTGGGCATTGACATTCTCAATCTGGTGGCAGGTCTTGCGATACTGATCGTTGCTGCGGACCGCCTCGTTTTGGCTGCCGTCCGCATCGCGAAGGCACTCGATGTGTCGACCATCATCATCGGGGCCGTCATCGTGGGATTCGGAACGTCCGTTCCCGAATTTGTTGTGTCCGCCGTTGCTTCGACGCAGGGCAATCTCGACTTGGCAATGAGCAACGTCGTTGCGTCCAACACGGCAAACCTGACGTTGGTTCTTGGTGTCGCCGCCATCATTGCGACTGTCTCCACAAGCCGAGCTGTCACCAAGCGAGAAGGGTTGCTGATGCTGACGGCTGTCGTGGGCCTTGCGGGAGTTCTTCTTCTCGAAACGCTTTCGAGGGTTGAGGGCATCGTTTTGCTCGGGGGGATGGCAGTGGCGATGGCGCTCTTGATCCGGTGGGCTCGGAGCGGCTCGGCCGACCCGACGGGGGAACTGAGCGAGGTCGAAGTCGATCCTGACCGTGTGTGGTTGGAAGCGATCTACGGACTGGTGGCCCTCGTAGCCACGGTTGTTGCCGGCCGGATGATGCTATTTGGTGTGGAGGGGATCGGAACGAGCTTCGGTTTGTCTGTGGTGTTCATGGGCTTGATCACGGGTGTCGGCACGAGCCTCCCCGAGCTCGCTGCCGCCGTTGCCGCTGCGCGGAGACGCCAGTCGGATCTTGTCCTAGGAAACGTACTCGGATCGAACATGTTCAATTCGCTCGGTGTTGCGGGGCTCGCGATCGTCGCAGGTCCCGGAACGCTCGAAGCGTCAAGTCCGTGGTTGATTGGGATGATGGTCGCAACGGCGCTCTTCGCCGGAGTGTTCGCGCTCACGTCACAGCGAATAACCAGGCTGGAAGGTCTCGTGCTGATCGCGTTGTTCGTCGGATACGCCTTGTTGTCTGTGTAAGTACTGATTTCTCTCTCTCCATATGAGCCGTGGAGTCATTGCCATTCCATGAACTCGTCGCCAATTCGGTTGATATGGGAACGATTCACCTGCGCGTGAGGTTCAATGAGCCTATGGCGACCGACCAGCGTTACGGGGCGAAGCGACGATCAGGCTGGATCGGCGTTGCAGGTGTGTCCGTGGCTCTTGGTGCAACAGAATTGTTCGCCGGCATGTCGGATGCTGTGCCCTCTGCGATTTCATCGATCGGTGGGTACGTGATCGACGGCTCGCCGGCGTGGCTCAAGTCCTACGCCATCGCGGCATTCGGCACCTCGGACAAGGCGGTCCTCGCCGTTGGCATCTTCATCGTTTCGCTCTTGATCGGATGGTTTCTCGGTAAAGCATCCATCGGCAGACCACTGCCAATCATCGCGGGCTTTCTCGCAGCTGGCGCCCTCGGTATAGCGGCACAGATGACTCAGCCCGGTGCCTCTGGTCTGCCGACGGTCGCCTCGACCATGGTTTCGATGGGCTTCGGCATTGCCACATGGTTCGGCATCGCGACGTGGGTGGACGTCGAGAGGCGCAGCATCACGGACAGCGACGTCGCAGATATCTCGCGAAGGCGCCTGATGCTGGGGCTCGCCGGAGCAGTGACGGTGACTGTGCTGACGATCGGTGTCGGACGTGGGAGAATCCGCGGCCGAGCCGAGGCGCAGCGCGAAGCATTGACCCTTCCCGAACCCGTGGAGATTCAGTTCGACCCAACCGTTGCCAACGATTTCCGGCTGCCTGGTGTAGCTTCGATCGTTGTCGGCAATGCAGCCTTCTTCCGCATCGACACCGCCCTCGTGGTGCCAGCGATCGACCCGGCGGAATGGACGCTGACGATCAAGGGAATGGTTGATAGCGAGGTCGTGCTTGGCTACGACGACATTGCTTCGATGCCACTCGTCGAGAGATATGCGACACTTTCGTGCGTGTCCAACCAAGTCGGTGACGACCTCGTCGGCAACGCGTTGTGGACCGGTGTGTTTCTTCGTGACGTCCTCGACATGGCTCGGGTGCAACCAGGGGCCGATCAGATCGTTGGCCGATCGATCGACGGATTCACGGCGGGTTTCCCCACGGAATACGCCTTCGACGATCGGGATGCGATGGTCGTCATAGGGATGAACCGTGAGGTTCTGCCAGCCAGCCACGGTTTCCCTGCCCGCCTCGTGGTCCCCGGACTGTATGGGTATGTGTCTGCAACCAAGTGGCTCACCGAGATCGAAGCGACGACATGGGACGCCTTTGACGGATACTGGATCCCTCGCGGCTGGTCCAAGGAGGGCCCCATCAAGACACAGTCACGCATCGATCGCCCGGCTCACCGCTCAAGACTCGAGGCTGGTCCTTTCACGTTGGGTGGCGTTGCCTGGGCGCCGACGAGAGGTGTCGAACTCGTCGAGGTTCGCATCGATGGAGGGCCGTGGCAGTTTGCCGAGCTGACGGATCCTCTCTCAGCAAATTCGTGGATTCAATGGAAGCTTGACACTGAGCTTCCGGTTGGTGAGCACATCATCTCTGTTCGAGCCACCGACGCGACCGGCTACACGCAGACCGAGCGAGAGGTTCCGCCGCGACCGAACGGTGCCGAGGGCTGGCACACGATCCGTGTCAAGGTCGAAGCGGCTAGCTCCTAGTCCTGTCTTGAGGGCTCGAGGATGAGCCGTGCCTCCGCATCGGCTTCGACGTCTGCTCTCTCCCAAAGGAAGGGGACGGTCTCGCCGTTGAGCCACAGCGGAATCATGTCGTCGTAGTGATCGCTTCCGATGTGGCCTGATTGGCCCGTCGTGTGAATCGCTCTCGACTTCGTTAGGTCGCCAAGGTCGACGAGCATTCGCATCGATGGGAGCCAATCAACCTCATAGCCCTCTGTTGCGGTCCACCCGACAGCGTTGATGACGCTCTTGGAGCCACTCGCAGGGAAGGGGCCCCGGTTGAAGCGATTCTCGATGAGGCCGATACCGGATTTCCCCAGCGTCTGGTTGACGAAGGTGATCGTATGGATGTCGCCCCACGTCCACGATGACACATCACCGCCGAGTAGGTCGTCCAACTCGGCAACGGCAGATAGGAAGGAATCGACGAGGATGTCGTCCCTTGTCTCTCTCTGTGGCGTTGTCACGTCGTCCCAGAACAGATCGTTGTCGACGTCGAGCAGATTCGATACCACCTCGAACCAACGAGAGTTCCCCTCGGGCCACACCTGTTCCGGCAGTTCGTCCTGGAATGTGGCGGCGAGCAGGTTTCGCCACGTCACGTTCCACACCGCTGCACCGGTGCTGCCAGCAAAGTTTTGCCTGTCCCACTTCGACAGCGCATCCAAGGCATCAGATTCTTGGTCACTGAGATCCTGGCTGTTCGTCGCACTCATCGCGGTTTCCAGGAAGGGGATGATCCTCTGAGCGTTGAGGTCGTAGCTGTCGAACTGAATCGTTGCCTGGTCTTCGAGCCCGATACCGAAGTTGGATGTCACGAGGTCGACGATGCGTCGTGCCCGGAATCCGTAGTCCCAGTCTTTCGTGATCAAGTACGGATACGCGTCGTCGATGACGGCGTTGTTCGCCGTCACGATGTATCCCGATTCTGGATTGAGCACCGCAGGGAGCTCGTCGTACGGGATGAAGCCTGTCCACTCGTATTCGTCAGTCCAGCCCGGTACAGGCAAGGTGCCGTCGCCGTTGGCGCGGATGGGTATGTTGCCAGGCATCTGGTAGCCGATGTTCCCATCAACATCGGCGTAGAGAAGGTTCTGTGAAGGGACGGCGAAGAGCAACGCAGCTTCACGAAAGTCGTCGAAGTTGCGTGCCTGGTTGATGCCGAGGATGGGGCCGACCACCGACGGCACCTCGTCGAGTCCCGTCCATCTGAAGGCGACGGCGTAGGGCGAGGGAAGGTCGATGCCAGCCGAGTCGAAGTCGTCGAGCGGCTCGTAGATGCCAGAGATGATTGGGCCGTGCCGTGTCGAGCGAATGGTGATGTCCTTGGTGTCGCCACCGGCGATCTCGATCGTTTCCGTTCGAACCTCCATGTCAACCCATTGGCCATTTACCTCGTACTGGTTCGGGTTGTCTGGGTTGATCTTCTCGATGTAGAGGTCTTGAACGTCTGGTCCGACGTTGGTGAATCCCCATGCAATGTCTGCGTTGTGTCCGATGACGACGCCTGGTACGCCTGCGAACGAGAACCCGGCAACGTCGATGGGGCATTCGTCTGTGACGGATCGACAATGCAAACCGACTTGGTACCAGATTGACGGCATCTGGCTCGAGAGGTGTGGGTCGTTCATGAGGAAGGGTGCACCTGTCGGGGTGCGATCTCCGCTGACTACCCACGAGTTCGATCCGATCCCCGTGTCGTTTCCCCCGCCTGTGATTCGATTGAGCGCATCGATGGCTGCACCGGCCGAAGACAACGCGACCGTCGAGTTCAGCGGTACCTGTATCTGGACGGGTGTCCCCATTGCCGCAGCATCCGCATTGTCGACGATGTATGGATTCCGATCTCCCGGGTACGGAGGAAATATCTGAGCGACACGGTCGGGGGGCAATGATGCAAGTGCGAGGGCCCGCTCAATCTCGGCGCCGCTGTTGCCTCCGAGATCCCATGCCATCACTTTCCCCCAAGCAAGCGACTGCGCCCCGGTCCAAGGTTCGGGTGTGTAGGTGCGGTTCGAGAGCTCGAGAATCGAATACTCGAAGCTGAGCTCGGAGGGAGATTGTGTTGCTAGGTAGGCGTTGACGCCTTGTGCGTACGCGTCGAGGAGTGCGCGGTTGTCTGCGGTCTCCTGCTCGTATTGGGCCTCGGCGAGTCGACCCCAGCCGAGTGTTCGGATGAACGTGTCGGTTTCGAGTTGGCTGCTTCCGAACATCGAGGACAGCTCGCCGTAGGAAATCTTTCTCCAGAAGTCCATTTGGTAGAATCGGTCCTGGGCATGGACGTACCCCTGTGCCATGAACAGATCCTCGAGCGTGTTCGCGTAGATGTGGGGGATACCCATCGAATCGCGTATTACCTCAACTTCGCCTGTGAGGCCCTCGAGTTCGACTGTTCCGCTGGTCTGAGGGAGGGCTCTGCTGACGGAGTATCTGGCGAAGACCCAGCCGGAGATCACGAGGACGACAATCAGTGCCAGCACAGCCCAGAGGAGCTTCTTGAGAGCCGAGCGCAATCTGGACTTCTTTGCGACCGGCTGTGGTGATTCGATTTCGCTCATCGTTGCATCGTACCGGTTCCGACACGCCGGAAGGCGTCGTATGCTTCCCATATGGAGTCTCAATCCACGTCTGCGGTCAGCGAACCAGTCACCCCCGAGGTCGTTGTCGACGAGAACGCGTCTCAGGAACCGGAGCGGGTACAGCCGTCGGTCTCCGAACCGTCGAAGCTCATACGAATTGCGTCGATGACCCGAGCAATGCTCGACGAGGTTCGTGAGGCGCCCCTCGACGATGCAGGAAGGGTGCGGTTGTTGTCGATTTACGACCGCTCGCTTGAGGAGCTCAAGGACGTGCTTTCGGACGATCTCGTCGAGGAACTCGACGCGGTTTTCATCCCGATCGGCGATGCCACCCCAACCGAGGCGGAATTGCGTATTGCTCAGGCGCAGCTTGTCGGATGGCTCGAAGGCTTGTTCCACGGCATTCAGGCGTCGCTCATCTCTCAGCAGATGGCAGCATCCTCACAACTCGAGCGAATGCGACAGCGTAGAGCCATCGAGGGCGGTGCTGAAGCAAGCGGCAGCGGACTGTATTTGTAGCCGAGCGCGGTAGCCGCCGTCTGCGTTCGGTATCCTGCACGCATGGCCCTTTATTCGCTCTCCCCGTTGCCCCCGATGGATGACCCTGTGCTGATCTTGGGCCTGGCGGGTTGGGGCGACGCAGCCTCGGCGGCGAGCGACGCGGCGGACTGGCTCGCTCTCGACGGTGACACGGTCGTTTCGTTCGATCCAGATGCCGTGTTCGACTACCGCTCGAATCGGCCACTGCTGCGGTTCTCCTCAGGGGAGATGATCTCGCTGACCTGGCCGAGGATGGACATTGTCCACATTCGACCTTCTGGCCGCGATGTGCTCGTGATGGTTGGAAGTGAACCAGATTACGCGTGGTCACAACTGTGCGACGCGCTCAGTGAGCTTGTCGGTGTGCTCGGCGTGTCGCACCTGGTAACGATCGGTGCTGTCCCTTCTCCTGTTCGGCATGCCAGGACAACGTCTGTATTTTGCACGTCGTCGGATTCACGGTTGCTCCTTGGTGGCGATGAGATGTTGATGGATGAGATTGTTGTGCCAGCGTCGGCAGGCACGGTGTTTCGTGCAGCGATCGAGGAGGTAGGTGTCCCAGCGATCGGCTACTGGGCCCAGGTCCCCCAATACGTCGGTCGTCCGTACAACCCCGCGATCGTTTCGCTCCTTCGGAAGGCGGCGGGGCAACTCGGTATCACGTTCGAACTCGCCGAACTCGAGGACCAGGCCGAGAATCAGATTGCGAGGCTCGACGAGATCCTCGAACGGCGAGCCGACGCGAGAGAGTTCGTTGAGGGCCTCGAGTTGAGTGTCGGCACGACTTCGACGATCCCGGACGATCTGCCGACGGCGGACGAGATCGCCGCGGAGGTTGCGAAGTATCTTCAGGACACTGAAGACGGTGTCTGAGGCGAATCTCTGATCTTTACTTGGCGATAATGCCCACGAAGAGCGTCATCACGGCGAGTGCGGCTGTGACGGCGATCATTGCCCACACCGACCAGGTGAGACCCTTCACCGAGCGTATCTGATCTCGCAGAGCGGCCGTCAACGCGGCGAGTTCCGCGCTGGTCGCACTTGGGCTGTTCGATACCCGTGATGTGGTCGGTGCGCTCGTGGGCACCCGTCGGGATCTTGAGGGTGACGGAGCTGGGGCTGGTGGTGGGGTTGGGAGCATGAAGGCATCAACTTCGCTCTGGATGTCGGCATCTACCCCGTCTTGTGACGAGGAACTTGCGGGTTCCGCTATCGGCGTGAGGGCGAGTGACTCTCCGTCTGTTGGATGGCCGAGAAACACCGTCGTGGTGCCGTCGATCGTGACTACTTGCACGCGCTGGCCGTCCTTGAACGTCCCATTTCTACTGCCTGCGTCCTCGATCTTCCATCCGGTGCCGTCATACGACACGACGGCGTGACGTCGCGAGATCCCGGGTCTGACGATGCGAATCGTCGATGCCGCGTCTGAACCGATGAGGGCGGTGACGTCGTCGCCTACGACCTCGTCTCTCCCGTTATAGGTGACTCTCAATGGCACGTTGTCCCCCGGATGTCTTTCTGATAGGACTCGGTGCGAAGCGTAGCGCTCGCTGTGCGTTGCACGTTGCAAAGGTGCGGATAGCATCGCTCGAGTGCGGAATACTGCCACGCGATCGTCGAGTTATTGCAGATACGAGCCGGGCGCACGTGCCCGCCACCACCGCCAGCATCGCCGTGAGGTGAGAGCCGAGACAGTGGGTGTTGATGCGTTACAAGATCTTTTCTGATTCGCGACTTCTGCCACTAGCCTGTGCACTGGAACTATCCGAATCCGCGAGGAGGATCGCCGGTGAAGGTCAGCGATGTGATGACAGCAGACGTGAAGACCATTGGCGGCGACGCGCCCTTGAAGGAAGCGGCGACCCTCATGGTGAACGCCGGTATCAGTGGCCTTCCTGTGGTCGACGACGTACGCAAAGTGGTGGGGATCATTACTGAGGCGGATTTCGTGACCGCTGAGGCGAACCGTTCGTGGGGCAGGCAGCGCCGTCGACTGCTTGCGAACTTCCTTGGGGAACCACCCTCGACGCAGGCGAACACTGTCGCTGATGCCATGACCCGCGATCCGCACACGATCGACAGGGGCAGCACGGTCACCGAGGCTGCACGCAAGATGACGGATCTCAAGGTCAAGCGGCTCCCCGTCGTGATGCCGGATGGCACGCTTGAGGGGATCATTTCCCGTGCCGACATCATGGGGGCGTTTGCTCGGGACGACGATCAACTTCGTGACGAAATCGTCAACGACGTTTTGGTCGGGATTCTTCAGCTCGATTCCCAGCACGTTGGCGTCACGGTATCTGACGGTGTGGTCGAGTTGGTCGGTCGGGTCGGTACACGATCTCAAGGCAGACTTTTGGAGGAGCTTGCTGTCCGAGTTGAGGGGGTTATCTCGGTTGAGTCGGATGTGACATGGAGTCATGATGACACCAAGTCCGGGTCTGGAACGTCGAGCCTGCTGTAACAGTCAGCAGGATTTGCAAGAAAGCTGGAACAGGGAGGGGTCCGATGTCGTTATACGGATTCGGAGAGAAAGATTGAGTGTGCTTACGTTGACCGACCTCATGTTGGAGCCAGATGTCAGTTGGAGAGATCAGGCTGCCTGCAATGGCGTCGATAGCCAAGTCTTCTTTCCGGACTCGGAGGAGGATGTAGCCTCCGCGGCCGCTAAGACGATCTGTGCCGACTGCCCTGTTCTCCAGACGTGCTTGCAGTACGCCCTTGCGACGAATCAGGGTGCAGGCGTGTGGGGCGGCCTCGACGAGGGGGAACGTCGAAGGATGCGTCGCCGTATTCGTGACAGGGACCGCCGAAAGGCATCTTGACCGGCAGAACTCCTGTTCCTGGATAAACCCAAATCCGCAATGCGGTGCTCAGTTGCGTGAGAACGACTTCGCAGGGCTCCGTGTCAGCGACTTGGCTGTGAGGATCAGGAAGAAGAAGGCGATCGGGACGATTGCCATGGTCGCGGATCCCGAGGTGTCAGCGTGGTAGCTGATTATCAGACCTGCGGTCACCGAGACCACGCCGATGACCGCTGCCGTAAGCATCATCGTTGGAACCCGGCGCACGAGTAACGCCGCCGACGCGGGTGGTCCGACGAGCAGGCCGAATACGAGCAGTGTTCCAACGGTCTGAAACGATCCGACGATTGCGATCGTGATCAGGATGAGCATCACTGCGTGCGTCGCCTTGGGACGGAGGCCGAACAGGTCGGCTTTCTGTTCGTTGAACGACAACACGAGGAAGTGACGGAACAACGCCATGGTGGTGCCAACCGTGAGTACCGTCACCACTGCGAGCACCACGATGTCGAATGTTGTGACGCCCAACGCGTTACCGAACAGGATGCTTGTCAGGCTTCCGGTGTACGAGTCGGTCTTCGATATGAGGATCACGCCGAGGGCGAGCATGCCTGCGAACAACAAGCCGATACCGGTGTCTTCCGAGAATGCCGTCTGTCGATGCACGAGGTTGATGCCTGCAATCATCACGAGGGCGGCGACAGCAGCACCGATGAGGACGTTGAAGTCGAAGAGGATAGCCAGGGCAATGCCGGGGATGACGCCATGGATGAGCGCGTCGCCGAGGAACGTCATGCCACGAACGACAACCCAGGTGCCGATGACAGAGAACGCGATTGCTGTGAGCACTCCCGCAACCAGTGCCCGCTGTTGGAGTCCAAGTGTGAAAGGTTCGAGGAGCCAGTCCATGAGCAACGACATTACCGCGCCGTTGGGGCTCCATGGCGCTTGATGACCAGCGGGGCCATACTCCCTTGATGCGTACATGGTTCATCGGCACGGTCGTGTTCGTCGCTGCAGCTGCGGTTCTTGTGCTCGAGATCGTCGCGGGACGGATTCTTGCCCCCTACGTGGGGGTGAGTCTTCAGACGTTCACAGGGATCATCGGGACGGTGCTTGCAGCCATTGCTCTCGGTGCATGGGCAGGCGGCAGACTTGCAGACACAAGAGATCCAGACCCCCTTCTCGGGCCGGTTCTTGTCGCCGGCGGGATTCTCGCCGTCGTTTCACCGAGCCTTGTGACGGCGATCGGGCCTGGCGTCTCCGGCGAGGATCCAGGCACGATCGTCATCCTTGCGCTGATCGGCTTTTTCGCCCCGGCTGCGGTCCTTTCGATGGTTACGCCGATCGCAGCAAAGCTGCTGATCAACTCGCTCGACACCGCAGGGTCGGTTGTCGGGAATCTCTCTGCGATTGGAACGGCAGGTGCGCTGTTCGGCACGTTCGTGACAGGATTCGTTCTCATCGCGTCGGTGCCATCGAAACCGATTACGTGGATCGTTGGCGCCGCGCTCGTCCTCCTCGGTGCCCCAGCCATGTTCAGGCGGTCACGGCGCCTGGTGCTGCCGGTCGTTCTCGCCGTTGCTGTGGCAATTGGAGCGTCCGCAGGCATCGCAGCACCTTGCGACTACGAGACGGCCTATTCGTGTGTTCGCGTCGCGACTGACCCGAATCGACCGACGGGTCGCATTCTGGTGCTCGATACCTTCGTGAACAGCTATGTCGATCTTGAGGATCCAACGTATCTCTCTTCGAGGTATGCCAGAGTGGCCGACGCCGTCATTGCGAGCCTTGCGCCGAGCGGTCCTCTCGATCTCGTGTTCATCGGTGGAGGCGGTTACACGCTCCCGCGGTTCTATCAGGTGTCCAGAGGTGGAACGTCGACCGTGCTCGAACTCGACGCGGCACTCACGAGCATCGCCGTAGAGGAACTGGGCCTCGACGAGGGACCATGGCTCACGACCCGTGTTGGTGACGCTCGGCTCACACTCAAGAAACTTCCAGACGCTCGCTTCGACGTTGTCGTTGGCGACGCGTTCAGCGGGCGCTCCGTTCCGTGGCATCTGACAACGACGGAGTTCCTCACCGAGGTGCGGGCGAAGCTCACCGACCGCGGCATGTACGTGATGAACACGATCGACTATCCCCCGACTCGGTTCGCGCGAGCTGAGGCTGCGACGATCGCCGACGTGTTCCCGTACGTAGCCGTCGTCGCGCCGCAGGCCTACCTCGATTTCGAGCGTGGAGGTAACTTCGTCCTTGTGGGGTCGATGCAGCCGATACCGGCCACCGCCATCGAGGCGCTCATCGCCAGTGAGGTGGTGGTGACAGGGACGGACGCACAGGTGTGGTTCGATGGCGTGACCGCATTGACAGACAGCTACGCCCCTGTGGATCAGTTGATCAACCGACCATGATCGGGTGACGTCGATCGTTGCAGATGTTGCGGTCGCTCCTTATCGCTTCAGGTTCTTGACGCGATGTGCCCCCTATTCGACGACCACCGCTGTCCCGTATGCGAGCACCTCTGCGGCGTTCGACATGACCATCGAGGTGGCAAACCGCATGCCAATGATCGCGTTTGCTCCCTGGTTGGTGGCGTCCTCCACCAACCTCGAGATGGCTTCTTCGCGAGCTTCAGCCATCAGCTTGGTGTATTCGCGGATCTCTCCACCCGCGATGTTGCGGAACGCGGCCAGGATGTCCTTGCCGAGATGCTTGGCACGGATCGTGCTTCCCTTTGCGATGCCGACGGTGCGCACGATCGTGTGCCCATCCAGCTGATTCGATGTCGTCATTCTCACCACTTCACCTCCGAGAAGTCGTCTGACTTGCCAGCCACTATCTGTTGCCTGATCACTACGCCGAGGAGAATGAGTATCCCAGCGACTCCGACGCCGGTCGCGATACGCACGCCGAGCCACACGTCGGTGTCTAGGAAGAACCCGTTGACGCTCCAAATGAGGGCAGCGACGGCGAGCACCAATGCCCCTGCACCGAGCAACCACATCCCTGCTTTCTGCGTCACTACCAACTCCTTGACCTCACTGGGGTGTATCGGTTCCTGATCCTCGATTATCGACGAGTAGTACTCGTCGAGTTGCGACTTGATTGTCTCACTCATTGCTCTACCCCCAGGCTGCTTCTCAGTCTCGCAAGGCCACGTTCGCTGTGCTTTTGCACGGAGGCCTTCGAGATGTTCAGCAATTGGGCAACCTCGCTCATGGACCACTGCATCCCATGGAGAAGGGCGACGACCGTGCGTTGTTTCTCCGATAGCTGCACGAGTGCGGCGGGTAGCCCCGGTTCGACCCATGGCAGTCGTGTCTGGACGATAGCGGGGAGGGACACGGGTTGGCTGCGCATGCGTCGTGCCTTGTTGTATCCGACGCGGTAGAGGTACCCGGCTGGATTGTCGAGGGCTCTGACTCGATCCCAGTTCTCCCAGCCGTACGCCAATGCTTCGGCGGCGGCCTCCCTCCCGAGATCAGGTCCGAACGCAGCTGTCAGCGCAATGCGCAGATGTGCCTCGGTAGACGTGACGAATTCGGTGAATGCGTCCTGCCTGGTCTCGTTCTCGATCATGAGTCCTCGTTCCCACTCACCCAACAGGGCGCGGAGCGGATACATCGTATGACAACAAACGCGGATCGGATCTTTGTGGCGTACCGACCGACCGACATGTCTCGACGCTGCCCTTGCACATGGCGCATGCTTCCGCTGCGATCGTGGACGCATGTGTGGGGATGCGGGCGATCGTCTGCGTCTCACATCGTGATGACGATCTTTCCTCTGGCGTGGCCTTCTCCCTGATACTGAATGGCTTGGGCCGTATCGGATAGCTCGTAGCGTCTGTCGATGACGGGTGTGATCTCTCCGGATTCGAGAAGTTTCTGCAAGATGACGAGGTCCTCCTTGCGTTGATGTGCGAGCATCCCAACGAGTCTCCTGCTCCCGAGGGGCGATACGACGAGCAGCTTGAACAAGCGGGGCAGAGGCCCAAGCCAGCGACCCTTCTTCGATTGACCAACGAGCACATAGGTGCCGGTGGAGGTCAATGCCCGCCTGCAAGCCAACACGGTGTGGTTCCCTACCGTGTCGAAAATCAGGTCGTAGCGTCGCTCTCCTTTGGTGAAGTCCTCTGCGGTGTAGTCAATGACTTTGTCTGCACCGATGGATGTGACCATGTCGACGTTCCTTGTGCTACACACCGCGGTCACGACTGCTCCGAACGACTTAGCGATCTGTACAGCGAACGTGCCGACGCCTCCGGATGCCCCGTTGATCAGGACTTCGTGTCCTGGCCGAATGCGCCCCTTGTCTCGGAGGCCCTGAAGTGCAGTGAACGCCGCGATAGGCACCGCCGCAGCTTGTTCAAAGGTCGTGTTGGGCGGTTTCAGGACGATGACTTCCTGAGAGACACAGACGTACTCAGCAAAGGTGCCGTTGCCACCGCCGAAGACTTCGTCGCCTGGTTGGAATTGTGTCACGTTCGTGCCTACCGCCTCAACGCGCCCAGCAACGTCAACTCCAGGAGTGTGGCGTTTCGGTGCGAGCAGTCCTGCCTGCAGGCGTGCGAGGTACGGCGTGCCTGTCAGGAGGTGCCAGTCGAGAGGGTTCACCGCGGCTGCATGGACTCGTATGAGCACGTCGTCGTCCCCGACGACGGGAGCGTCGACATCTCGGAGCTCTAGGGCGTCAGGTGTGGAGTACCTGTCGTAGACGATTGTCCTCATTGTGCACTCCCCAAGCCGTTGCGGACTGTTGGAAGGTAGCTGCGACCTCCCAGAGGTGCAAGGCACGCCGACGCTTCACGCCATCCACAAAGGCCGACGCAGCGGTGCTGCGCCGAGACGTCGATGCTGCTCCGGTTGTTTGCCTGGTCCGACCCGTCGGGTTGGGCGGCGTTGGTCTGTTCCTACGCTTCGGTAACGGTGATGGAGTTGATGGTGGTCGGATCGTGTGGCCGATCCTGAGACCCGGTCGGCTTGGCTGCAATAGCGTCAACGACGTCGAGACCTGATGCCACCTCACCGAAGATGGTGTAGGCGTTGGGGAGGCCGGCATCCCCGTGACAGATGAAGAACTGGGAACCGTTCGTGTTCGGGCCTGCGTTTGCCATGGCGAGCGTCCCCCGCTTGTACGACGTCTTGGTGTGGAACTCGTCGCGGAAGCGGTAGCCGGGACCGCCGGTGCCGGTACCTGTCGGATCGCCGCCCTGGATCATGAAGCCACTGATGACGCGATGGAAGATCACACCGTCATAGAACCCGTCGCCTGCGAGGAAAACGAAGTTGTTCACCGTCTGGGGTGCATCGGCTGCGTAGAGGTCGAGTTCGATATCACCGTCCGAGGTGTGCAGGGTTGCCTTGTAGGCCTTCCCGAGGTCGATTGTCAGTTCGGGTGCAGCGTCATATTGCTTGGCCACGGAGGGTCCCTTCGTCCTGTTGGTTTCCGGGATGCTAAGGACGAAGCGGACGTAACAGCGAGCTACACGCCTTGAGATGGCGGGTCAACGTGCTCAGCTGAGACGGGTGCGAACGAAGGATCGCAGCGCCGTTGCGGACTCTGGGAAGAGAGAATCGGTTATGTGTGGAGGTATCCGGTTGGTTGGGTGCTCACACGCGGTTCGGTCACGGAGGATCCACACCGATGTGGCTGCGTCTTCGAATCAGCCGTCTCCGCAGTGGTGCCGAGTCGGGATCGATCGTGTACCCATCGCCATGGATTGCGACGTGATGGTGGTACCAGCACAACGTCGTGAGGTTGTGGATGCTGTGGCTCCCACCTTCGGACCATGGCTGGATGTGGTGTGGCTCAAGTCGGTAACGAGATTGGCACCCGTCGATGGTGCAACATTTGTCGCGGTGAACAACCGTGTGTCGTATCGCTGGAGGGATGGCACGGGTGGCACGTGACGTGACGACTGGCGTGCCGTTCTCCAGGCCGACGACCTGGATCCGGCCGGTGCAGAGCATCTGCTCGAGCGCCAGAGGCCCAACACGAGGTCCGAAGGCAACCTCAGCAGACATCTCTGCCGGGTTCTCCGTTGTGGCGTCGACGAAGACGGTGACCTGCCCCCCGGAGTCACGTGCCGGCTCGGACGTGCCGCCGCTGAGCGAGTCCTCGGCAATGGCGACGAGTGCGTCTGCCTGGCGTTGACCGCGTGATGTCGGCAATTCGCCTGCGGCGGCTCTGAAACTGTCCGCGCGATCGTAGATTGCGGTTTCGAGTGTCCTCCCCATGACGCCGGGGAGTTGACCCCACAGGCGGTAGCTCGATTCGTCCAACGTTGGCTGCATGGTGAAGTATCGCTCCGTGAACGCCTTCTGCTCATCATGTCGCGTGATGCGGCGTCGTCGAGCAGTCAAGCGGGATACGCTGGCAAGGCCATGATCGAAGCTCTCAAGAACAGCCTCTTTCGACGCCCCCGCCTCGGCGTACGTCAGCGCCGCGATTGCTCGATCGAAGCTGCACCGAGCATCGGCGAGACGGAAGCAGATGTAGCGGTGGTGTGCGATCCGCCTTGCTGCGAACACCAGTCGACGCGCCGTTTCTGTGCTCACGTCGACGTGGGACTGCACCCACTCGAGCATCGAGCGCGAGCCGTCCGTTTGAGGGGCCTGCGACCTCTCGAGTTCGTTGATGAGAACCACCTGGCGTGCTCGCAGAGACGCGATCGATGCCTCGATCTCGGTGAGTTCCGCATCCATCTGCGTCACTGTCTGCCGCCCGAAAGCTGGTCTGTCGATATCCATACCTGCAACGTATCACCCGCATGTGACACAAAGAGACATCGAGTAACAGAAAGTACGATCGGGTACACAAAGTTTCGCGTCGGATCGGCAGTGGTCGTCAGTACATGACTGTTTTCGTGAGGTGGTGCGGCTGGAACGTGGCGTGGTACGTCTTCCAGAAGCGATAGTCAGTCTGAGGGATCATGAGCTGCTTGCCTTCCGGTCGGATCGCATTCATCTCGTCGGTGAGGAGGGCGGTGGCGTACAGCGTGTGCGCACGAATCTCGATCTCTTCGTCGCTGTCGCGCCCGATCTCAACACCGCGACCGATGCGATTGTCGAGATCGGCGGTGTATTCCAAGATGCCCATGAGATGGAGGCCAACCGGCACGATGTAGTCGGCAAACGCCGTCATGTCAGCGAGATCGGTGAGCTGCCAATCTCCGTAGGTGTGCAGAGCCCTGTGCAGCATCCATAGGCCGAGTTGGGCGAGTTTGTACATCTTGACGGTGGAACCGTGATAGTTACTGATGTCGTCGAACCGAGGAAACTCGACGACCAACCGCTCGAGGATGCCGTCACCGTCTGCGTACATTGCAGGCGCGCAATCTCGAATAAAGCGATGGAAGCAGCCGTCGTATCGATCCACGAGGGTCGCCCCTACCGCATTGAGGATCGCGACGCGCTCATCGAGCATCGGCATCTCGATGTTTGCAAGGAAGATAGATTCAAGGTCTGTGCGCGTGATCGAAGCGAGGAACTCACCGTTGAGGAGTGGGATGCCCTTGCCGATGGCCTCCTGGATACGAACAGCCATGCCGTCGGTGTCGGAGTGGAGACGTCCGTCTTGGGCAACTTCGTACTTGATACCAGTGTCGAAGTCGGTGAAAGCGAAGTTCAGCGTCGTCTCCAAGAAGGTGACGTCCATGATGTCGTCGGGATGCGTGACCATACGCATGTCGTCGGCGAGCATGCCGCTTGGAAACGCGAAGTCTTCGAACGCCATCCAGCCAGCGACAGCCGTTACGGCATCTTGAGACGTTCGGACGTGTTTCGAGTTCTCCACTACCGGGATCACAGATGTGAGGACGGGCAGGTCCCAATAGCGTGCGGTCGCAGGTTCGTCTTGCATGGCGCTTCCGTTCGGGTTGTTGACTTCAAGGCATCGTCGTGCCAGCCCTAAGGTACATCTTCCGAGGGCACGCACGGTGCCGTAGGAACGACGAGATTCTTGGAGCACGTCCCGATGACACTGCCTGCCGGTTTGCCACAGATCGTGGTTGTTGGGTCGACGATGATCGACCTCATCTCGTACACATCCCGCATCCCTGACGCCGGTGAGACCCTGGTAGGAGACAGTTTCCAGTTCGGTTTCGGTGGTAAGGGCGCCAACCAGGCGGTCATGGCACGACTCCTCGGTGCGGAGGTTGCAATGGTCAACTGCCTTGGTGATGATGCCTATGGCGACCTGACGATGGAGAACTTCGCATTGCTCGGCATCGACACGACGCATATGCGTCGGACATCAGGATCAAGCGGTGTCGCAACGATCTGGGTCGAGCCGAACGGGACCAACCGAATCATCATTGTGCCCGGTGCGAACCACCACCTCACAGCGGAGCAAGCAGCCGACGCCGTGCGGGCACTTGGAGGCGCCTCGGTTGTGGTCGGTCAGCTCGAGATCCCTCAACACGTCACAACAGCGGCGTTCCGCGTTGCGCGACAACAAGGAGCTGTAACGGTGCTGAATCCAGCTCCCGCGAGCGTCCTCGATCGAGACCTTCTCGCCGTGAGCACGTGGCTGATCCCGAACGAGGTCGAGTTTGAGGTGCTGAGCGGGCGGCCACCAACGGATGATGACACCCTCGTTGCATTCGCAAGAGAGACCGGTGTCCGTCTGCTTGTGACGTTGGGCGAGGAAGGTGTTGCCTTCGTCGCTGCAGGAGATAACGTTGTCCGGATCGGCGCGTCGGCTCGGGATGTACGCGATACGACGGGTGCCGGCGATGCATTCGTTGGTGCGTTCGCGTTCGGCCTGGCCAGCGGTATGGGTGAACTCGACGCCATTGCGCTTGGTATTGCGTGTGCAGGCGAGAGCGTGATCCATAGAGGCACTCAGTCATCTTTCCCAGATGCTGTCCGCTGCTCCCAAATCCTTGGTGACGTCACAGGGGGCGGATCGTCAATACGGATCAGCGACACTCAGTAAGTCGAGCGTGGTAGCGAATGGTGTCACTGGCACACGTACACGTATGTGGCCGAGTTGGGTGAGAGCTACGCAACACGTCGGAAAGACACCCGGTTTGTGAGGGCGTTCCTGGTCGTCAACGACCGGACCGGACACGGTGTCGCGGCAGTTGCCGACGTCGTTGAGTGATAGAAACCTGGCG
>CAYWPC010000007.1:0-88767 GCA_964460075.1 uncultured Acidimicrobiaceae bacterium | reverse complement strand
CGGGGAGGTCCCGTTATTGTCTGTTGTCGAGTCTGTGTACATGCCGGGTGGTGGCCCCGTCAACACGCCCACCTCGGCGGGCTGGACCCTTCGTGATTGCCGGGGTCGGACGACGATAGGCGCGACAACACCTGACGCCTTGGCATTCACTGGAACCGGCGACCAGGAGAGATGGCGGAACTTTCCGGCCCACTGAGGCGTTCACATTGCAAGCGCCACGATGCAACCAGTGGGAACATGGGACATGGTCTCCACGTACGAAACCAATAATCCTCCTGCGAACCTGCCGGAAGACGATCAGCATGATCGCGTCGCATGGACCAAGGGTGGCTCGAACCGTGACGTGGCAGAACTCCTAGGAGTCTCCCCCGTACGCATCACCGGCGATCTCGCCACCTCATGCATCGACAACCGCATCCGACTGCTCGTCACCAAACGATTCCCGCGCTCTGACCTCGTCACGAACGTCGTACCCGTCGGATTCGATGCGAGCGCGATCACCTCCGTGGCGGTCGCCGTCGGAGATGGCCCCCATTCGCCCCGTGCCGTGACCATCGGCGGAATCGTGGCGGCAAGCCTTGGCGTAGCCGGAACCGTGATCACAGCTTATGCAACGCCCGATGAGCGCGAGATTGCACAACAACGTCTCGACCGCCTCACGGCCAATGGATCTACCTTCGAAACCTTGGCGATCGAGACGCCCGACCCACGCAGCATCACCGAGCACCTATCCAGAGAGACACTGCTGGTCCATGGCGTCGCCGGAGGCTCGTTCATCGACAGACACTTCACAGGAACCGGCAATCGTCTCACGTCTCGTGCAAGAGGGTGCGTTCTCGTCGTACGAGATGCCCCCCAACGGTGCTTCCAGATCATGGCCAGCCCGACAGGCTTCGCTCTGGCCCCTGAACTACTCGTCGGCGACGCACTCGCTGTTATGTCACATCCGTTCGCGCCCGTCGTGGCAGCCCACCGGCTGCTCGGTGTCGTCCGGAGCGAAACGCTCGCACAGGTCGAATCCTCATCGACCATTGAGCCGCACATCGAGACCGTTGCCGTCTGCGACAGGTGCGACCCGACGGACATGGTGATTTCTGAACGTGAACGGCTCGGACCAGGACCGCTGCCGGTCGTCGACCACGAGCACAACCTCGTTGGTGTGATTCTGGCCTGAACGTCCACATCACGACAGCCACCATCCCTCGGGGGACGACAGCCCGCACCTCACCACCGATACTCTGACCGCCTCTCCGGTACGTCTCAAGCATCGATTCGACCACTACTGTGAGCTCAACCTATGTTTATTGCTGCAGAATGGATCGACAATCTCGGTGACACGGTCGCCTTCTTTGGCGGCGTGCGAGTACTCATCGCCGCCGTTCTCGGCGTCATCCTGGGTGTCGAGCGCCAGTTCTCGAACAAGGACGCGGGCCCGAGAACATATGCACTCGTCTCCACAGGCTCCGCGCTGTTCACGGTGCTTTCGATCGAGGCCTTCACAGGGCCAGACAACTCGAGAGTTGCGGCACAGGTCGTCACAGGAATCGGATTCCTCGGCGCTGGCCTCATCTTCCGCCAAGGCGTCAGCGTCCAGGGCCTCACCACGGCGGCAGGGCTCTGGTCGGTCGCTGCGATCGGCATGGCCGCAGGCGCAGGCCTCTGGGGACTCGCAATCGTCGTGTCGATCATCATTCTCGCGGTATTGAAGATCTCTGACCGCTTCTCGAAACAGCTTCGATCCCAAGTGCTCCGCGGAGCCCATTGGTCGGTGCGGCTGACGGTTACCGACGTGCAAACGATCGACGATCTGCGCGACATCGTCATGGGCTTGGCACCAACGGCAGCACGACCCCTGCCAGATATCGGCCATTGGGCCGTCGGCCAGAGAAAAGGGCTGCCCACAATCACCCTGATCCTGAACGACACCGAACTGAACCAGCTCGTACCCGTGTTCGAATCGCACGAAGGCATATCGAAGCTGCGGATCCAAGAGACCACATAGACACGGCCCCAGCTGCGGGCTACGAGTTACTTGTTCTGGCCGATCGCGAACCCGCTCATGAACGGCTTCTGCATCGCGACGAACACAATGGCCGGTGGGATCGAGGCAATCACGGCCGCAAGCATCAGAGGCCCGAACGTCAAAGACCCCTCGATGTTCGTGAGCGTCTGGAGAGCGGACTGAACGACCTGCTTCGAGTCGTCCCTGATGATCAAGCTCGGCCACAGGAACATGTTCCACGTGTATACGAACTGGATCACGAACAGAGCCGCAATGACGTTCCACGACAGCGGAATCAGCACCTTGGTGAGGAACTTCAGAGGCGACGCGCCATCGATCTGGGACGCTTCGAGTAGCTCAGTGGGCATGTTGGCAAAGTGCTGCCTGAAGAGGAACGCACCAGTTGCCGACGCCAGGAACGGCACGACGAGGGCCGCCATGGTGTCCTGCCACCCGAATCCGCCAACCATCCGGAACAAGGCGAGAATCATGACCTCTGTCGGCATCATCAGGGTCACGAGAACGAGGAAGAACACGATCCATTTTCCTCTGAACTTGAAGTACACGAACGCGAGACCTGCAAGCAGCGACAAGACCGTCTTGCCAATCGTCACGAGGATCGACTGCTGGAGCGAGTTCCACATCGCACCTGCGAAGTCCCTCTGAAACCACACCGTATCGAAGTTCGCCTTGAGCGCGGACCCGGGAGTGAACTGGAACGAATACGTCTCAGGGTTCGTCTGGGTCGCCACGATGACGGCGTACAGCAGAGGGAACGCGATGATCAGCGCAGTGACGGTCAGGCCTATGTGATACGGCCAACGGCGACCCCTGAAGAAGGTCTTGCGTTGGACACCAGATGTCAAACCCTTCATCATGAACCCCCGTAGCTGACTCGTTCGCCGCTCGTTCGGAACTGCCACATGGTGATCCCGATCACAGCAACGAACAACAAAACCGATTGTGCGGCGCCTCGGCCAAGGTCACCGTTGTTGACGCCGACGCGGATGATCTCGTAGATCGCGACCGACGTCTTGCCTGCAGGCGCGCCCTTCGTCATGAAGTCGATCGTCGCGTACACCTCGAAGAATGCGTACGTGAGATTCGTGACGAGGAGGAAGAAGGTGATTGGTGAGAGCGCGGGAAGGATGATCTTCCTGAACCGCTGCCACGGTGACGCTCCGTCGATAAGTGCCGCCTCGACCTGGTCGACGGAGACGGTCTGGAGACCGGCAAGGTAGAACAAGATGTTGTACCCAAGGATCTTCCAAGAGCTTGCAAGGATGATCGCGAACTGGGCAAGGATTGCGCTCTCACGATAGTTTGGAACATTGATACCGAACCAGTTACCCATCACGTAGGTGAAGATGCCCGCCGTTGGATCGAAGATCATGAAGAACAAGAGGCCTGCCACGGCAGGAGATATAGCGTAGGGCCAGATCAGCAGGGTTCGGTAGATTCCCCCACCGCGGATCTGCCGAAACGCTAGATAGGCGATGGCCAAGCCACCGACCATTCCGGATGCGACGATGCCGACGGAGATGATGACTGTGTTGACATAGACGGGCCTGTATGCGACCTGGCCGTCGCCACCTGGTGAGAAGATGGCATACAAAGCCACGAACACCGAAAGCATCGCGATGACGGAGGCAATGTCCGCACCTCTGCGGCTCAACGATCCTCGGTCGGAGTGGCGGGCCCAATACTTGGCTCCGTAAACCAGGCCAATCGCTATCAGCGGATACGCGACCAGCTGGTAGGGGTTCGTGATGAGTAGTTCTGTGAAGTTCCCGAAGCACACATCAACGGACTTCGGGGCACCCAATCGTGTGAGCTTCGTCGACAGCGTGAACGTTTGAACCGCTGGCGCGTAGAGGAAGACGATCAGGATGATCAACGTGGGTGACAGGAGAGCCCACGGGACCCACCAACCCATACGGAATCCGCCGGTCCTGATCTCTCCCGCCATCGAGGAACCTGAGGCGACCTTGCCATCCAGGCGGTCGAAGATCGCCCGCATGATGATCAGAGCGATCCAGCCGCCCCCAGCCATGAGTCCCCAAGCGAACACCAGGTCCACACCGGATGTCTCTGCCCCGAATCCGCATTGTCCCATGGCGATCGGGGTAACAGCAGCACCGAAGACGGCTACGGCAGATCCGATTGCGAACCGCCGTACCGACGGGTGCTCGAAGTGTCGCCACACGTACAGGGTTCCCGCAATGGCGGCGACTGTAAGTCCGAAGATCAGCATGCGATACGAGACGTCATAAAAGGTCTGTCAGACGGTGTGAATCGGGGGCGGGACCTTTGCCCCACCCCCGATTCTCCGTCATGTAGATCAGCCTCCGAAGAGTGCTTCGTACTCGGCTAGCGACTTGTTGGCTTCCTCGTTGGCTTGAGCCATACGGGTCGCGACGTCGAGGTCGTTCACGAGGATGTCCTCGATCGCGGCCGTGATGATGTCACGAATACCGACAAAGTTGCCGACCAATGCACCAAGCGAGGCCGGGGTGACCTTCGCTGCTGCGAGCTGGTCCGAAGCAACCTTCGCGTTCGGGTTCTCCTCGTACCAACCCTCTGAATTCAACAGGTTGACGGCATCGTCAGTGATCGGAACGTATCCCGTCAGCTGGTGCCACGCTGCTGCGTTCGCCGGGTTCGAGAAGAAGTTCATGAACGCAAGAGCGCCATCTTCCGTGGTCGTATCCATACCGTCGAGCATCCAGATCGTCGCACCACCAATGAGGTTGCCGACGTAGTCGACGTTCTCGTTGCGCGGCATGAACGACGCTTTGAAGTCGAACCCGAGGTCTGCGGCCTCACCCTGGTGAATGAGCGTGTCGGAACTCGAGTCGACCATGAACGCGATCTCTTGTGCAAGATAGGCCGTGTCGACGCCGCCCCAGTCACGCTGGATGCCGGTGTAGGTGTAGTAGCCCTTGTCTGCAAGGTCCTTCCACCAGGTCAGGTAGTCGATCATGCCCTTGGAATCGAGGAAGACCTCGGTCGCACGGCCGGAGCGGCCATTGTCGTTGTTGGCGAGAAGCTCGCCCTGCTGCCCGAGGCTCTGCTCGACGAACCAGGAGTGGTTCGGCCAGGAGATACACCCACTCGGAGCACCGTCCATGGCGAGAATCTTCTCGCAGGCCGCCGTCACTTCACCCCACGTTGCAGGAGGCTCGGAGATTCCGGCCTTCTCGAGGATGGACATGTTCGACAGCAGAACTGTCGTTGACGTGTTCCACGGCATCGAGTAGAAGGAGCCGTCAACCGTGTAGTAGTTGCGCGCAGCGCTTACAACAGAGTCGAGGACAACTGGCTCACCGAGAATCTCGGTGCGCCCGCCGATTGCATCGGTGACCGACTTGAAGATCGGATTCCCGCTCGAGTCCACAGCATCAAGTGCCTGCCTCGTGGCGGCCTCGAAGAACTGAATGAGTGCAGGTGGCTGACCGCTGTCTACCGCAAGCACGGCAGCGTCGAAGACGTCGTTGTATGACGAGAACGACGTCACCTTGACGTTGTACTCAGGATGCTTCGCGTTGAATTCGGCTGCTCTGTCTTCGGCAAAGCCGAGACGCTTCTCATCTGAGAACGCAACCCAAAAGTCAATGTTGATGGCTTCCTGGACGGTGCCGGTATCGCTGGGCGCGGCCGTCGTCGTGGTGTCATCGCCACTGGTACTCGAACATGCTGCTGCGACCAATGCGATCACCGCAAGCAATGTCAATAGTCGATATTTCATATCACTTCCTCTGTTTTGATCTCCACCACCTCGGTGATGGAGACAGCCCGCATTCCGGGAGCTTTCCCGGGGGCACGGGACGATGCTAGTCACTCGCCGGGGGTCACATCCATCAGAATCTCGCAACTGTCGGGTAGGTGAACATTGCACGCATCCACGCAACAATCGTCGCCGAGTCCGTCCGCGACCTCAGCGATACCATGGCGGGGTCAAACCGATCGCCCAGGCGCTCCATTCGTCCGCCGTACAACGCACGCGCGTAGGCGGCTTGAAACTCTGGATGCCCCTGCACACCAATACAGGTTGGTGTGAATTCGACGAAGTTGTTCTGGCAGTGATCGCTCGAACCGAGCAGTTCCGCTCCATCGGGCAACGTCACGACCTGGTCCTGATGGCTCATGATCAGAGCGATCACATCCTTGTTGGGATCCATCCACGGGCGGTGGTGATCGACATGCATTGCATGAACGCCGACCCCCCATCCGCGCTCGGAACACTCGACTTTGCCACCGAAGGCAGTAGCCATTGCGTGAAGCCCGAAGCAGATGCCGAACATCGGGACAGACTCCCGAGACGCCAAACGTATGAACGTCTCAAGGTCACGGATCCATTGCTCGTCGTCGTACACCGACGATGCCGAACCTGAGATGATGTAGGCGTCGCATTCGGAAGGACCGCTAGGCATGCCACCAAGCCGGACATCGTAGGAGATGAGCGAAGGACCTTCCTCACGCAACATCGCCCTAACCATGACGTCATAGTCCCCAGCGATCGATCGGTACCGTTGCGCCACATGATCGCACTGAAGAAGGCCGATTCTCATATCAGTTGTCTGCGATGAAGACGGTCTTGTACTCGCTGTAATGATCGAGCGCAGCCATGCCCTGTTCCCTGCCGATGCCGCTCCGCTTCACTCCGCCGAACGGAGCTTCGATGTGCACGCTCGAACTGGAGTTGATCGAGATCATCCCTGTATCGAACGCTCGCGCCACCCGCAGCGCACGACCAATGTCGCGTGTCCATATCGAGCCTGAGAGGCCGTAGTCCGAGTCGTTGGCGATCCGTACTGCGTCCTCCTCGTCGGTGAACGGCATGATTGCCACGACCGGTCCGAATACCTCCTCGCGCATGATCGACATGCCTGGCTCCACATCGACGTACACCGCAGGTGTCAGAAAGCTTCCAGAGCCGAGTGCGCCTTCGAGCCGCTCACCTCCACAGACTCGCACCGCACCTTCATCTTCGGCGCGCTGCATGTGATCTTCCACAGACGAACGATGCGACGCGGTGATGAGTGGGCCCATATCCGTCGCCTCACCCGCTGGGAGCCCAACCGTTAGCTGCTTCGTCCGATTCGTGAACGCCTCTACGAACGCGTCGAACACGGGTTGCTGAACGAGAAGGCGACTGCGGGCGCAACAGTCCTGACCTGCGTTGTCGAACACTGCCCATATCGATGATTCGACAACATCGTCCATGTCGGCGTCGGCGAAGATGATCGAAGCCGACTTTCCTCCGAGTTCGAGCGAGACTCGCTTGACGTCGTTCGCCGCGTCTCGCATGACGCCTGCCCCTACCTCGGTCGACCCTGTGAACGAGATCTTCCGAACATCGCGGTTCGCCACAAGGGCAGAGCCAACAATCGAACCCGGGCCAGGAACCACGTTGAACACGCCGGGAGGTAGCCCTGCGGCGATCGCAAGGTCGCCAAGCATCAGAGCGGTAAGAGGGGTAGTGCTCGCCGGCTTGGCCACGACGGTGTTTCCCATTGCGAGCGCCGGTGCGACCTTCCACGAGAGAATGAGCATGGGAAAGTTCCATGGGACGATCACGCCGACGACACCAAGGGGCTCCCTAAACGTCATCAACGTGCCCGTCGCCTTCGAGGGAATCGTCTGTCCGTGGAACTTGTCGACTGCACCTGCGTAGTAGCGGAATGTTGCGGCCGCGGCGTCGATCTCGCCGAGAGCGGCAGAGATGGGCTTACCCGCATTGCGGGACTCGGCCGCAGCGAGACTCTCACGGGCGCTCGTGATCCCGTCGGCGATCCGTCCCAGGATCTCACCACGATGCGCCGGTGCCATTGCTCTCCATGATCCCTCAGCGAATCGATCATTCGCTACCCGCACCGCCCTGTCGACATCGTTGCGACCGCCGAGTGCGACCGAGGTGATCGACGAGCCGGTTGCGGGGTCAAAGACGTCTGCCGAGCCGCCATCGAGACCGGGACCCCTCTCGCCATCGATGAGGAGCCCTTCGAATCCGTTCGTCATGTGGTCACTCCGGTGTCACGTACGCGGCGGTGATGCCACCGTCGACAAGGAACTCGCTCCCCGTGATGTACGAGGCGTCGTCAGACGCGAGGAACAGAGCAGATTTCGCCATCTCGGACGCGAGCCCGAATCGACCCATCGGGACATGTACCAGACGCCGCTGCTTCTTCTCATCTGTGTCGAGGAACTTCATGAGGAGCTCAGTTCGCAACGGACCGGGGCAGAGAGCGTTGACCCTGATCCCCTCTCTGGCATGTACCACGGCGAGTTCCCTGGTCAACGCAAGGACCGCGCCCTTCGATGCCGTGTATGCCACCTGAGGGGTGGCTGCCCCGAGATGGGCGACAAAAGAAGCCGTGTTGATGATTGAGCCGCCGCCGGACCGTCGGATTGCGGGAATTGCATACTTACAGCCCAAAAAGACACCCTTTGCGTTGACGTTCATCGTGAGATCCCAGACAGCCTCAGACGTCGAGAGAGCGTCTCCGTCGTTGCTGTGCATGATCCCTGCGTTGTTGAACATCACGTGTAGCTCACCGAACGAGTCCTCGGCTGCTTGCACCATCGCAGCAGCGTCGTCGGCTGAAGAGACGTCCGCACGGACCGCGATCGCTTCGCCACCGGCCTGAGCGATGACTTCGATCGTTGCCTGTGCCGTTGCTTCGTCGAGGTCGACGCACACGACTCTGGCACCCTCACCAGCAAAGAGGATGGACGACTCGCGACCGATGCCGCTCCCCGCTCCTGTGACCAGCGCAACTTTTCCTGTTAGGCGACCCATGTTCTCATCCATCTCATATAGGGATGATCGCTAGATGCGATCGAAGTATCTGACACGTTCCCAATCGGTGACTGCACCATCATATGCAGCGGCCTCGACCGAGTAGAAGTGCCCATAGTGATCGTGCACATCGGCTGTCAGGGCAGCCCGAGCGAACTCGCTTTCGGAGAACAGCCCAGCTGCGGCCGCCAGCGTCCCAGGGACCCTTGGAAGGTCACGCGCCGCGTACACATCTCCCGAGAAAATCTCCGGTGGCTCAACACTCTCAGCGATTCCATGCGACCCTGCCGCCAGAGCCGCCGCGTATGCGAGATACGGGTTGACGTCTGCGCCGGGGATCCTGCATTCGATGCGAAGGCTCGGTCCGGATCCGACGATGCGGAAACCTGCCGTCCTGTTGTCGTAACTCCAGGCGATGTTCGTCGGCGCCCACGACGCCTCCTGGAACCGCTTGTACGAGTTCACGGTCGGGGCAAACAACACCATGAGGTCTTCAACGGCACCCATCCAGCCACCGAGGAAGTGGGCGAAGGTCTCTGAGCACCTGATCGGGCCAACGTGTGTGTCACCGGCGAACGCGTTCTCCCCACCACTCCACAAGCTCACATGGATGTGGCAGCTCGACCCGGCCTGGTCGGTCTCTGGCTTCGCCATGAAGGTGGCACTCACGCCGAGCTGGTCGGCCGTGTCCTTCATGAGTAACTTCATGATCGTGTGACGATCCGCCATCTCGAGCACGTCGGCGTATCTGATGTTCATCTCATGCTGGCCGTGCCCGGTCTCTCCCTTCGAGCCCTCAACGGGAATGCCGGAGGCGGCGAGGTTCCGCCGAATGGCTCCGTTGTAAAACTCTTCACGGGCGCCCTGCATGAGGTGATAGTCCTCGCTGTACCAGCCAACAGACGTCAGATCACGGAAGCCGCTGTCTGCGGCCTCACGGTACGACTCCTCATAGAGGTAGTACTCGAGCTCTGAGGCAGCCTTGGCTGTGAAGCCGAGGGCACCCAGCACGTCGATTTGGTGGCGAAGGATCGATCTCGGCGCCACCGGCACCAAGGCATGGGTCGCGTCGTCTACGAGATCACACAGCACGATGGCCGTCGACGGCAGCCAGGCTGCCACACGCATCGTTGCGAGATCCGGCACGAGATGAAAGTCGCCATAGCCGAGCTCCCAGTTGGCGTAGCGGTAGCCAGTGACCGGCACCATGTCCATGTCAACGGTGAGTAGATAGTCGCACCCATGTGTCCCGGCCTCGGCAACGTCATCAAGGAAGAACGTGGCGTCGACACGTTTCCCGTGGACTCTGCCGTAGTGGTCGGTGAAGGCAACGATCACGGTGTCGATAGCTTCGGCATTGACCGCGGCGGTCAGCTCTTCGATATCCAACATTCCACGTACTGATGGCATCGGCGCGCTCCCGTCCGCATACGTCTCGACCGCACGAGACACTAGTGGCCTGTCGCGTCATTGGCTCCCGAGGTATCTGTGTCACATGGCACGGCACACAACGAAAGCACCTTGGTGGTGCGTCAAGACAGAGGGCGACACCAGGGACGGCGAGAGAGCGAAAGAAACGACAGAACGGCGCCCGCGGCGAACACAGCAACAGCGACAGTGCCGAATGGATTACTGAGCCGGACTGTTGAGCAGCGAAGTAAGGAATATCCCACAATTCCTGACCTCGGCGCTCAAGATTCGCTAGCGTGGGTCCGCGCTCGGGCCAGCTTGGTCGACGCGCTTGTGAGACTGAAATGGAGGCCAGACAGAATGCATCGCAAAGTAGTGTGGGTTTCGCTCCTGTTGGCGTTTGCCCTCATCGCGTCGGCTTGTGCCGGTACCAGCGGCGACAAAGCCGCTGACGCCGGGACCGGAGACACGACGGCAACGACGGCGACAACGGCTGCTCCGACAGCATCGACAACAACGACAACGCGCGCACCAGACCCAAGCTTCGAGGGCGCCATCCTCGATGCCGGCGGCTGCGACTACGGCGGCCGCGTCAACACCATCAAGGCGATCGACGAATTCACCGTCGAGTTCGCGCTGTGTGGTCCTCACCCGGCGTTCCTCGCCCAGATCGCCTTCAGTGTCTTTGGCATTCAGCCTGCTGAGCATCTCGAGGCGACGGGTGGAGCGCCGCTTGACAACCCGATTGGGACGGGACCGTACGCACTCAAGGAGTGGGTCAGAGGCGACTCGATCGTCTACACCCGCAACGACGACTACTACGGCCAGAAGGCCGCAGCTCAAACAGCGGTCCTGAAGTGGGCGACAGAGAGTGCTGGACGTCTCATCGAACTCCAGAGCGGCAATGCCGACGGCATGACCTTCCCTGGCGTCGAGGACTTCGCGACAATCGAGGCCGACCCGAACATCGTGCTGTTGGACAAGCCTGAACCGAACATTTTCTACATGGGCTTCACGAACACGTTCGAGCCGTGGAACAATGTCGACGTTCGCAAGGCCGTAGCCCTCGGCATCGACCGCCAACGTATCGTCGACATCTTCTATCCACCGGGATCTGAGACCGCGACACACTTCACACCCTGCTCCGTCGAGAACGGCTGTGAAGGCGACTCGTGGTACGACTTCGACCCTGCAGCGGCCAAGCAGCTGCTCGCAGACGCCGGCTTCCCTGATGGGTTCAAGACGAAGATCTACTACCGCGATGTCACCCGCGGCTACCTGCCAACCCCAGGCAACGTCGCAGCAGACATCCAGGCGCAGCTCAAGGAAAACCTCAACATCGACGCTGAAGTCATTGTTATGGAATCCGGCGAGTTCATCCAGGCGTCAACGACGGGCCAACTCGACGGCATCCACCTTCTCGGGTGGACCGGCGACTACCCGCATGTGACGAACTTCCTGGATTTCCACTTCTCTGCGGACAACCCGCAGTTTGGTGACGCGTATCCACAGATCTACGAACCGTTATCAGAGGCATCGCAGCTCGCGTCGGCCTCGGAAGCTGCTCCGCTCTACAAGGATGCGAACAACGCCATCAAGGAACTCGTTCCAATGGTCCCGATCGCCCATGCTTCGAGCGCATTCGCAGCAAGCGCCAACGTCAAGGGCGCCTATGCCCCACCGTGGGGACAGGTGATGTTCAACCTGTGGGACAACGGCACGGACACGCTCGTGTTCGTCCAGGGCAACGAGCCGATCTCTCTGTACTGTGCAGATGAGTCCGACGGAGAGTCCCTACGTGCCTGCGCCCAGGTCGTGGAAGCGCTGTACTCGTACGCACCGAACGGTGACGTTCAGCCGCAGCTCGCCACAGCCTGTGAGCCGAACGACGAATTGTCTGTTTGGACATGCTCGCTACGTCAAGGCGTCCTGTTCCACGACGGATCCACATTCGACGCCAACGACGTCGTGGCTTCGTTCGCGGTGGGCCTCGACGCGGCTAATCCGTTACACACAGGTAACAGTGGTACGTTCGACTACTACAGCTACCTCTGGAACGGTCTGATCAACGCAGACGGCTAGTTCAGCGACACCCGAACACTCAGTGGGGGAGGCGCACGCGCCTCCCCCACTGTCTACGCTCCAACCAAGAAATCAATGCTCAGTTTTATTACGCGCCGCACATTGCTCGCCATCCCCGTCCTGCTGGGGATCATGGTCGTTGTATTCCTCCTCATACGGGCCATCCCCGGGGACCCATGCACGTCGATGCTCGGTGAGCGCGCAACCGAGGAAGCCTGCCAACGATTCAACGAGGCGAACGGCCTCAACGATCCCATCTGGGTACAACTCGGCATATACATGAAGAACGTGATCACACTCAACCTCGGTGAGTCGATTCGGTTCTCGCGCCCGGTGTCTCAACTCCTCATCGAGCGCCTGCCTCTCACTACAGAGCTGGCACTTTCGGCTTTGATGATCGCCGTTATCGGCGGCGTCCCCCTCGGCATCCTCGCCGCACGGAAGCACAACACAATCGTGGACAGTGGAACCATGGCATTAGCCAATGTCGGAGTGTCCATGCCTGTCTTTTGGCTTGGCCTGATGCTCGCGTATCTCTTTGCGGTCGTCCTCAGGGACACACCCTTCTCGCTGCCACCGGGGGGCCGATTATCCGCCGGGATATTCCCCGTCCCGTATTACGAAGCTTGGGGCTGGAATCTGACAGATGGAACGACGTGGGCGAGGATCAACGAGTACGTTGCGAATCACTACCTCTTCAACACGTTCATCACGGCACAGTGGAGCATCTTCCGTGACCTCATCCGTCACCTCATCCTCCCCGCGTTCGCTCTTGCAACGATTCCCCTTGCGATCATTGCCAGGATCACGCGGAGCTCGCTGCTCGAAGCGATGAACAAGGATTACATCCGAACGGCGCGGGCGAAGGGGGCCACGGAACGCCGCGTCGTTGCACGCCACGCTCTGCGCAACTCGCTGCTCCCTGTCGTCACGATCATCGGCCTGCAACTCGGCCTGCTACTTGGCGGCGCGGTACTCACCGAAACAGTATTCAAGCTCGCAGGCATCGGGACAGCGCTCTTCGATGCGATCATCGGCAGAGACTACGCGGTGGTCCAGGGATTCACCGTCGTGATCGCGGCAGGGTATGTCATCGTGAACCTGTTCGTCGACCTGTCCTACGCCTACCTCGACCCACGGATCAGGGTGGAGTGACACCATGAACCAGAAACAGATCATTGAACAGCTCGAGGCGTCCGCACAGGAAGCGAACATCCTCACCGAGAAACCAACGAGTCAGTGGAAGCTCACACTCAAGCGCTTCCGCGGGAGAAAATCGGGGATGATCGGCCTGGGTATCGTCGTCTTTCTTGTCCTGATCGCCATCTTCGCGCCGCTCATCGCCCCGTACGAACCGAACGAAGTTCTCATCGGCAAGGAAGATGTCAGGCCACGAGAGAAGCCTTCCGTCTACCTGCTCGGCGCCGATACCAGTAAGCCGCAACACATCCTCGGCACCGACGCCAACGTACGTGACGAGTTCTCGAGAATCATCTTCGGCGCGCGGGTGAGCCTGACGCTCGGATTCTTTACCGTCACGATCGCTCTGCTCATCGGCAGCCTCTTCGGTGCCATTGCGGGCTACATCGGAGGATGGTGGGACAACATCATCATGCGAATCATGGACGTGATTCTGGGATTCCCGTCGCTGCTGCTCGCCATCGCCATCGTATCGGTCCTCGGCCCAGGCCTCCAGAATGCACTCATCGCGATCGCGATCGTCTCGATACCCGCTTATGCACGCGTGATGCGCGCCCAAGTGCTCTCCATCAAGGAGACCGACTTCGTCGCGGCCTCGTTGGCACTCGGTGCGTCCGCACGACAGATCCTCACACGAAGGGTCGTCCCCAATGCGCTCACACCACTCGTCGTGCTTGCCACGCTCGGCGTCGCAACAGCGATCCTCGAAGCCGCCGGCTTGTCGTTCCTCGGCCTCGGAGCACAGCCACCAATGGCTGAATGGGGCTCGATGCTGGCAAACGAACGCAACAACGTCTTCACGTCACCCCATCTCGTGTTCTTCCCTGGTCTCGCGATCATGATCACCGTCCTGGGATTCAACCTCATGGGCGACGGACTGCGCGACGCACTCGACCCCGCCCTCAACAAATGACTGACACGCATCATGCCCACGTGAGCATCGTGCCACCCAAGACCGCGTCTGCGCGAGGGGAGAGACTCCTGAACATCGACGGTCTCAAGACGCATTTCGACACAAGAGACGGCATCGTCAAGGCGGTCGACGGTGTGAACATCCACGTGGACAAGGGCGAAGTACTCGGCATCGTTGGCGAATCGGGTTGTGGGAAGTCGGTTACCGCACTCTCCATCATGGGACTCGTGCCCAAGCCAGGCGCAGTCGTTGCAGGCACGATCACCTTCAATGGTCGCGACCTAGCGGACATGAAGAAGGAAGAGGTTCGCTCGCTACGCGGCGAACACATCTCGATGATCTTCCAACAGCCAGGGACAGCACTCAACCCTGTGCAACGTGCAGGCCTCCAAATCAAGGAAGTGTTCACACTGCATAGAGACTGGTCGAAACACGTCGAACAGGAGAAAGTGGTCGAAAGCCTCAGCCGAGTCGGCATCCCTGACCCGGAATCCAGGTCGAAGGCATACCCCCATGAACTCTCGGGAGGGATGGCACAGCGCGTCATGATCGCGATGGCGCTGTCGTGCGAACCCGAGCTCCTCATAGCAGACGAGCCAACAACGGCGCTCGACGTCACCATCCAGGCACAGATCCTTGACCTCATCAGAGACCTCCAGGAGTCGTCGCATACCGCGGTCATCCTGATCACACACGACCTCGGGGTTGTGGCAGAGATGGCAGACCGGGTGGCTGTCATGTACGCAGGCGAAATTGTCGAAGAGACAGACGTTGGCGCGCTCTTCAGCCAGCCGCTTCATCCATACACCCAAGGACTTCTCGCATCGATCCCTGTGCTTGGTGCTCCAAAGGACTCGCTCGAAACCATTCCAGGCGTCGTGCCATCCCTGATAGATCTTCCAAAGGGCTGCCGGTTCGCTGCCCGCTGCGTTGCACGGATTGAGAACAACCTGACCGTCTGCCTCGATGAGGAACCCGACCTTCTAACGATCGCACCAGGCCACAACGTCCGATGCTGGCTCCACACACCGGAGAGCACCGATGGCTGAGCCACTCGTCGTCATCAAGGATCTCGTCAAGCAGTTCCCCGTGCGTGGCGGCCTGTTCCAACGAGAAATAGGGGCTGTCAATGCCGTTGCCGGCGTGAGCCTCTCCATCGACCGCGGCGAGACCGTCGGCCTCGTCGGGGAATCGGGGTGTGGGAAGACAACACTGGGACGCACGCTCGTGCGTCTTCTTGAACCAACATCCGGCACAATCACGTTCGACGGTGAGGACGTCACCCACCTCCAAGGGAAGCAACTCAAGCCGTTCCGAAAGCGCGTCCAAATCGTGTTCCAGGATCCCTACTCATCGCTCGACCCTCGAACCCAGGTCGGCAACTCGATAGCCGAAGGCCTGCAACTCCACGGTGTCACCTCCAAGGATGAACGCCGCGAGCGCGTCACAGAGATGCTCGAACTCGTCGGTCTCCGTGGAAACTACGCAGGCCGATACCCCCACGAGTTCTCCGGAGGGCAGAGGCAACGCATCGGCCTCGCGAGAGCACTCATCCTGAAACCGGACTTCGTCGTTGCAGACGAGCCCGTGTCCGCCCTCGACGTCTCTGTACAGGCACAAGTGCTCAACCTCTTGCGAGACCTGCAGGCAGAGCTCGATCTCACACTCCTTTTCGTCGCACACAACCTCGCTGTCGTTGAACATGTGAGCGACAGGGTCGCCGTGATGTACCTGGGGCGGATCGCAGAGATCACCGACAGGGAACGGCTGTATCGCAACCCTTTGCACCCCTACACCGAGGCGCTGCTGTCTGCGATTCCGATCCCCGACCCTGGTCGACCCCGAAACCGGCAAATCCTCCAGGGGGAGGTCCCCTCACCGATCGACCCGCCACAGGGATGCTTCTTCCATCCGCGCTGCCCCATCGCGCAAGACGGACTGTGCAACGTCGAAGTCCCCGAACTGCTACCGGACAGCGACCAGCCAAATCACTTGGCGGCGTGCCATCTCCGCACCGGCGTCGCGGCCAGGTGACCGATCGCGCATGCGTCACGGACACGACAAGAAACCGTGCTAGGCGGTACCTGCTGCACACCAATCGGCGAGGAACTCGGCAAGGCTCTCGGCGTCGTTGAGCGCGAACTGAGGCACGTCGGTGTCCCAACGTGTATCGGTGGCGAGCGCCAGCAACTCTTCGAACCGACACAGCAGATCTGAGCTCCGTTCGGCACGGTGCACCTCGATCTTGGGATAGTCGCCACGTCTGTATCCCTCGGTTAGCACGAGGTCGTAACCTGCGCAGTAGCGCGCTATCACAGCATCAAGATCGTCCGAGCCCGCCTCTCTGCTGAACGTGGCCACCTGCACGGGGCTGACACCAACAACGAGGTCCGCTCCAGCATCGGCGAGCCGGTAGGTGTCCTTTCCCTGTGTGTCGAATGAGCTCGTGTGGTGATGGTGCTTGACCACCGCGACGCGTAAACCGGCCGACTTGAGGGCAGGCAGCAGTGCCTCGAGCAGTGTCGTCTTGCCCGTATTGGACCTGGCAACAATCGACACAACCGGAGGCATGGTGGCTTCTCGTTGCTTCACCGACCCAAGCCTATCCCCAATCGGGAGACCCACTACCCTCACCTTTGACCCGGCTGCGCAAGAACGGAGACGGGTTAGAACTGTGGGTTGCCGACACCGCCGTTGCAGCGGCCACCACGCTCGGGTGCGTTTGCTGCTCCGGAGAATTCGTTCACGAACTGTTCAAGCCTCGTGTCGCTCGGATCGTCGAGCCTTAGCTGCCTCGCCCACGCAGACACGATGATCGGCGCGCTCTGCCCTGGTACCGATGACACCAGAACCTTTTCGCTCCGCCCGACGAACTTGCGGATCGATCGGATGTCGGAATCGGAGACATTCGAGTCGAACGTGATCCACACGGCACCATGCTCCATCGAGTGCACGACATTCTCGGTGCGGACCTGTTGGCCGTAGAAGCCGCAGTTCTGCCAGATCGCATCCATGGGGCCGCCGGCGGGTACCTCACCTGCTGAGTACACGTTGGCATTGACGTGCTCCGCCGTCGTCACCGCAACCGTCTGGGTACCGTCGGGAACCCCTCGCAGTTCAGGCTGGGAAAACATGACGACCGCAACAAGACCTCCGACCACGAAGATGCCAGCAGCCCAAGCCAGGCGCTTCGGCCACGGTGACTCCCCAGGCATCGACTGGTGTGCCGGCGTCCTGCTTACTTTTCGCTTATTGCTCATATCAAATCCTCATCGGGCGTTGAGAAACACTTAGACCGGTGGCTCGATGTTGGATACCGCAACGAACCCCACCACGACCAAACCCCCCTCACACTGTCGGTATTCCGTCAGAATCTTGTGTCAGCGGCGAAGCTCAGCCGCTCTTTGCCGGTAATCGTCCTCATCGATATCACCGCGGGCGAACCGTTCGGCCAGAATCCGCTGTGCTGAGGCCGTGGCATCTTCGCGTCGCCGTGACGAACCGGAAGTCGATTGGATGATCACCCAAACGATGAGTCCAACGATGGACAACATGACCAGCCATCCAATACCCATCATCCCCCAGCTGAAACCGTCCATGTGGTCGAAGCCTGCCGCATCGGCGTCTACCGCCCCTGCAATGGTTAGCACACCAAACACACCGTGCCCCTTCGATAGCTTGCAGTCACGCAACCCCAGTGTAGTTGCGATGCATATAACGCATACCGACTCGTGGTCAGCAACTCCGGCCTGTCTGTTCTTGCGTCACCGAGACGCCGCCACCTGGTACTCCGTGTAACCCGACGACTCAAGCTCGTCTGCGATCTCTGGGCCACCGGTGCGGACGATCTGGCCCTGCACCATGACGTGAATCTTGTCAACCGACATGTAGCGAAGAATGCGGCTGTAGTGCGTGATAATCACCACACCGAGCTCGCTGCTGCGCAGCGCCTCAACCATGTCTGCCACCTCACGGACGGCATCGATGTCGAGCCCAGAATCGATCTCGTCGAGGATGGCGACCCTCGGATTCGCCACCCCGAGCAGATACATCTCCGACCGCTTCTTCTCACCACCCGAGAGGCCGACGTTCACCGCCCGATCTCGGAAGCGATCCATCCCCAAACGCTCCGACGTCCGGTCTATCCGATCGACGTAGCCGCCGTCATGCGGGTTGCTCGCAGCCATCTCAGACGTCAGGGCGTCGAGCGAGACACCTGGGATCTCGGTTGGGTACTGAAACGCCTCGAACAGGCCAACCCGTGCTCGCTCGTCGACAGACATCCCCATGATGTCGACACCGTCAACGAACGCTGAACCCTCAAACGAATAGTCGCTCTTGCCCATCAGGACATGGCTCAACGTTGACTTCCCTGACCCGTTCGGACCCATGATGGCGTGCACCTCACCGAATGGAACAGCAAGGTCGACGCCTCGCAAGATCACGAGATCGCCGATGCTGGCCTTCAAGTCCCGAACCTCGAGTGCGTAGGTCATTGGCCCTCCTGACGGGAAACGTTGGATACGAACACCTCGCCGCCACGAACCTCGGTGCAATACGTGGCAACGGGCCTGGTCGCAGGCAGCGTCAATGCGTCACCCGTGGCGATATCGAACACCGCTCCGTGGCGTGGGCACTCAACTTCACCGTCCAGCACCTCTCCCTCCGATAGCGACGCTTCGGCGTGAGAGCAACGGTCGGCAAGCGCATACACCGTCTCGCCGTCTCGAAAGACAGCAACCGCGGTGCCATCGACCTCGACACATGTACCAGTGCTCTCCGATAAATCATGCAAAGACCCGACGCTGACATCGCTCACACGCGACCCTCTTCCTGCGCTTGGATGTATCGACTGTTGATCCGATCTCGCGCCCATGCAGCAACGTACTCGTCTGGTATCTGCTCGACGACCTCTTCGAAAAACCCGTGCACCTGGAGCCTGTTCGCTCGCTCAGGGGTGAGGCCGCGAGACATGAGGTAGTACCGCTGGTCCTCGTCGAGCGGGCCGACACTCGAACCGTGCCCACATTTCACATCGTTGTTGAGGATCTCCAGGTTCGGAACCGACTGTGCAGCCGCGCCCTCCGAAAGGATGAGATTGCGGTTCGTCTGAAACGACTCGGTTCTCTGCCCGGTCTCCTCGATGCGGATCATGCCGGTGAACACCGACAACGCCCTATCAGCAACCGCACCCTTCAAGAACATGTCGGCTCGGGTGTTGGTTCCAATGTGATTCATAAAATAGCGATAGTCGAGGGTCTGGTCGTCCTCGCCGAAGTACGCGCCATAGATCTTGGCGTGGGATCCGCTACCAATAAAGTCCACGTCGAGGTGCAACCTCCCGATTCTGCCCCCGAGCCCAACCTCGCTGAATGCCAAACCGGCGTCACGTCCCAGATGGACTACGCAACGCGCCAAGGCTCTCGTCCGGCGGTTCCAGTCCTGGATGATGCTCAACGTGAGACGAGCATTGTCACCAACAGCTGCCGTGAACGTCGGCACCACAGTCGAAGCCTCAGCAGTCGTCGAGCGCATGTGCACCACCACGGTGGCATCACAGCCAGATGGCACATCGATGTGCACGCCGGGGAACGTTGTCGCTGATCCTGTCGCCTGAACATCCACCAACACCGGCTTATCGAGATCGTCTATGCCGAGGTACGCAGCACCTGGCGCATACGCAGCGAATGCCGTCGAGAACAAGTCCGTGTCTGTGACGAAATCGATCGTTTCCTGCCGCTGTGCAATCGAAGGAACACCTTCGGTGACCGTGAAGCCGTCGACGACAGTTACCACCGTGCCATGCCAGGCCTCGACGATGGCGTCGGCAACCGATACGCCTGGTGTGGACGGTGTGCTGTCGAACGCAGGGTCAAAGTCCAGATCGAGGTAGCGCCATATCTCCTCCTTCTCCGACGGCATCGAGAGGGATGGGAGCAACTGCTTGGCCGCGGCGCGCCTTTTTGCCATCCAGGCGGCATCGGCTGTACCGGAGAGTGTGTGAGGCAACGGAGAAATCCTTCGTGAGTTCTGGGTCAGGATACCCCACCGCCGTAGGCAAATGTACCGTTACCACCATGGCGGTGTGTGTATCTCGGTGGCAGTATTCAAATGACGCACCTACCGTTCTATGAGACATCACAATCGAGGTGGCCGCTGGTAGGCAAGTGCGCCACTCGAGGAGTTCACACCCATGTACACCACCATTGTGCGAGCCGTCGCGCTCATCGCAGCCATCACGATCGCACTCACAGGAATCCAGTCAACAGTGACCCCGGCACCGGCACGCGCCGAGGTACAAGACGCATACTTCTCGATCGCCGTGTTCCCCATCGAGGGTGCACCTACACGGTTCAGGGACACCTGGGGTGATCGGCGCTCAGGGGGCCGTCGCCACACAGGGACCGACATCATCAGCCCGCGGGGAACCGAGATTCGTGCGATCGCTGATGGCGTCGTCACCGAGATGAGCTACCGCAAGTCGTCTGGGTATTACCTGAGGATCGACCACGGCCACGGCTGGGAATCCGCCTATCTGCATCTCAACAACGACACCTACGGCACAGACGACGGCAAGGGCGGCACATGGACGGCGTACTACCCGACGCTGACCGTCGGCACGAGAGTATTCGCCGGGGATGTGATCGGGTACGTCGGGGATTCAGGGAACTCGGAGGACACGATCCCCCATGTGCACCTGGCGATCTCTCACCAGGACAAGAAGGTCAACCCGTTCCCCTTCCTCGACGCCGCGCTCGACCGTGAACGTCGATTCATGCCTTCAGACATCACACCTATGTAGCGAGTTCGCTCGCACGACTAAACACGGCGTCGAGCATCTCTGAGGTGAGACGTCCCGTGAACGTGTTCTGCTGTGATACGTGATAGCTCATCAGAATCGTCACGTCTCCGACGACAACCTCACCTCCGTGGGCGAACGGAGGTCGAGGACGAGGCAGAGCGCGACCCGAACGGCGCAGATGCGACCAAATCGAGTGGTAGGCGAACTGGCCGAGCGCAACGTACACCGATACACCAGGAAGCAAAGCAAGCTCTACATCGAACCAAGGACCACAGTTCGCTCGCTCCTCCGATGAGGGCTTGTTGCCAGGAGGGGCACACCGCACCGGTGCCGTAACCCAGGCGCCCGAGAGCACAAGCCCATCATCGACTCCGCTCGACGTCTCCTGATTCGCGAAGCCTGCCCGAAACATGGCACGGAACAACCAGTCGCCGGATCGGTCACCCGTAAACATTCTCCCCGTTCGATTGGCACCGTGTGCCGCAGGCGCCAGACCGATCACAGCGACTGCGGCATCGGGGTCGCCGAACCCAGGGACGGGTCTCCCCCAATACACCTCGTCAGCGAACGCGGCACGCTTGGTCTCAGCTACCTCGGTCCGCCAGGCTACGAGTCGCTGACACGTGACACACTCGACTAGGCCGGCCTCAAGTTCACTCAGGGAGCCGGGAGAGCATCCGCTGAATACGTCGCGCTGTTGCTCCATAACAACCAACCCATCCCATCTTCCGTGACAGCAGACTGTACGGCACGCTGGGTGGGTTCGTCGATTGTCCACGTTTGGAGCCACGGACGTAGGTACCCGAAACCGTCGATCTTGCCCTTGCCCCCACGCAGCGCGGTGGTGACGATATCGACGGCGTTGTCGTTCGGGTTCTCGAAACCATTCCAGCCTGGGCCGTAACTCGTTGTGTACAAGGTCGGAGAGAGCACGTCAACGATGCGTGAAATCGTGCTCGGTCGTTGGCCGACCCCCTCGTCTGCGCTCGACTCGAGAACGATGCCGAGCATGGTGGTCGACACGGTGCAACCGGTTGGGTGCAACACGGAGTATGCCCGCGTCAGGAATGCAGCTATCGATGCGACACGAACCTCCTGGTTGTACGCACCGTCGAAAACGGCATTCTTGATGTCGCTGCCACCAATGGGATAGGACACGTAATCGAATTGGACCTCGTCGAAGCCGAGCCTGCACGCCTCCTCCGCGATCGCGATCGAGTACTCGTACGAAGCTGGATCCGATGGATCCAGCCAGGCGTATCCGTTGCGAGACCTCCAAAGGGTGCCATCCGCCTTGGTCACCGCGCGATCGGGTTCCGCCTCAGCGAAGAAGTTGTCCTGAAAAACACCGATCCTCGCGATCATGTACAGGTCGTGTTCACGACCTTGAGCCAGCACCTCTCTGGCATCGAAGTAGCTGGCCACGGCACCGACAGCGCTGGCTGTGGGGACCTCGGTCGGGTAGGCAACCGTGCCGTCCTCGGTTTTGAGGTCGACTGCGATTGCGTTGATGCCAGATACGTCGGTTAGGGAGAGAATCCTCCCCCATCGTTCCGCATCGAGCACATCGTCTGGGGAGACACGTAACGCGTTGATGATCCTCGGGAACATTGACATATCGAACTGATCTACTGCACCGTCCCAGGGATACTCGATCGGATCCCACGCGGGGCGAGACAACGCTATTGCACCGGGTATGGCCCGTTCAAGGGCGTAGCGGCCCTCGTTGTCCGTTGTGTCGCGTGCGCTGCCGAGGGTGACAACTGCTCCGGGGAGCGGCCTGCCCGTGTTGGTTGTTACCCGGCCTGTGAGCACGATCGGCTCAAGTCTGAACTCGATACGGCCACCGTCTGGAAACCGCTCAACCGTGAATTCGGCTGTGTCGAAACCCTCCGAAGCTACCGACAACGCGATCGTGGAACCCTCCCACAGGACCGACGCTCTGCCCGCATTCGAATCTCCAAGCTCAACACCGTCTGCAGTGATCGTCGCCGGTACAACACCGAGGTCGTCAGCAGCGATGGCAACGATCTCAATGGTTGGCGCTCCAAGCTCCGGTGGCGTGACCGCCTCTCCAGGAGATACACCAAGAGAGCCCGCGCAAGCAGAGAGCGCAACTGCGCCAAGACCGACGATGAAGATTGAGCGGCGGACCATACGGGAAAAACCTGTTCGATCAGACGTGGAGAGAGTACAACTCTCTTGCCGAACTGCCCTCTCGGTGATACCTTCCAGTAGCGCCGAACACGGCGGCGCGTGTTGGCACGATCGGGGGGTTGTATGGCTGATGCTGTAAGGGAGACATCGGTAGCCGATGCGATCGGCATGTACCTCGAGGCTGTCTCGAGTCACGACCTCCTAAACGCGGAGGACGAGATTCGACTCGCCCGCACGATCGAACGTGGTCGCAAGGCCGAGCAAGCACTGGCAACCCCCAAGCAGCTTGTTCCGAAACACCGCGTTGAGATGGTGCGCGACGTGCGACTCGCCGACCACGCGAAGCAACAGTTCATACGATCGAATCTGCGCCTCGTCATCTCGATCGCCAAGCGATACACGGGCCGAGGCCTCGACCTTCTCGACCTCATCCAGGAGGGCAATCTCGGACTCATCCGCGCCGTAGAAAAGTTCGACTGGAGAAAGGGATTCAAGTTCTCGACGTACGCGACCTGGTGGATCCGTCAGGCAATAACGAGGGGGCTGGGAAACCACGGGCGCACCATCCGGCTTCCTGTCCACATGGTCGATGTCGTGCGGACCGTCCAGGACACGGAGCTGACGCTCCAGGAGAAGCTTCGCCGCGTTCCAACCATCCACGAGATTGCGGAGGCGAGCGGCTTCGACGAGGAGAAGATCCTCATCGCCTTGAACGCTCCGAACGACACCGTCTCGCTCGATCGCCCGATTGGGGACGAGGGAGACGCGCACCTCGGTGATTTTGTTCGGGATGCCACCTGCGAGGACCCGTTCGCCAAGATCGCCGAGGGTGCCCGCAGAGAGGAACTCACTCGAGCGATCGCAACGCTCAACGACCGCGAGCAGACCGTGCTCGTCCTCAGATACGGTCTCAATGCACAACCGTCACGAACACTCTCCGATGTTGGGGACTGTCTCGGAATCACCCGTGAGCGTGTCCGCCAGATCGAGACACGCGCACTCGGGAAGCTCAGACATCCCTCGACGTTGTACGACCTGAAAGGCCTCCTGTAGCGGCGGCTCTAGAAGAGTCGCATCACGTCTGAGTCGGTTCCCTTGAGCTCGTCATAGTCGACCTCGGCCCACCCGATGCTGCGATCCTCACACAGAATCTTGGCCTGGGGCTTGATCGATTGTGCAGCGAAAATCCCTCGCACCGGTGCAAGTCTCGTGTCACGGTTGAGGAACTCGAGATATCTGGTGAGCTGCTCCACACCGTCGATCTCCCCCCGCCGCTTGATCTCGATCGCTACGGTTTGGCCTTCCCCATCCCTGCAGAGCAGGTCCACTGGCCCGATGGGGGTTGTGAACTCGCGGCGAATCAGCTCCATACCTTCGCCGAAGACCTCGGGACGCTCAGCAAGGAGACGCTGGAGCTCCAACTCGACGCCGTCCTTCTGAAGACCCGGATCCTCCCCCATGTGGAGGGACGTCTCGAAATGTATCTCCCCAAACTCGATGATGAGCTTCTCACCCTTCGGATTCATCACGATCCACAGGTCTTCTTCCTCAACCAACGTGTTGGGGGCGTTCATCCAGTTGAGCGGCTTGTATGCGCCACCGTCGGCGTGGACCGCGACGCAGCCGTCGGCCTTCACCATGATGAGACGGGTTGCTAACGGCAGATAGGCGTTGAGGCGGCCCTCATAGCGGACGGTGCATTCAGCAATTCGGATACGCATGCGCCATGAGGCTACCTGCTCGGCGTCTGGCGTAGGAAACCGCAACATGTTGCGGTTTCCTACGCCAGACCCCTCAGCCTATGGAGCCTTCCATCTGGAGCTCGATGAGGCGGTTCATCTCGACGGCGTACTCCATGGGGAGCTCCTTGACGATCGGCTCGATGAACCCCGCCACCACCATTGCTGTTGCCTGAGCCTCAGTCAACCCTCGGCTCATCAAGTAAAAGAGCTGATCCTCTCCAACCTTCGAAACCGTTGCCTCGTGGCCGATGTCGACGTTCGACTCCTCGATCTCCATGTACGGATACGTATCGGAGCGAGAGTCCTCATCGAGAAGCAACGCGTCACACATCACATACGACTTTGCGTTCGTCGCACCTTCCTCGACACGCACCAAGCCCCGATACGCCGAGCGTCCGCCACCCTTGCTGATCGACTTGGAAGTGATCAACGACGTGGTATTCGATGCAGCATGGACCATCTTCGCCCCGGCATCGAGGATCTGGCCGGTGTTCGCAAACGCTATCGAGAGAACCTCACCGTGCGCACCCTCCTCCATGAGCCAGACAGCGGGATACTTCATCGTGAGTCCAGACCCGAGGTTGCCGTCTATCCACTCCATGGTGGCGTTCTTGTAAGCAGCTGCACGCTTCGTTACGAGGTTGAGCACGTTGTTCGACCAGTTCTGAATGGTCGTATATCGGCAACGCCCACCCTCTTTGATGATGACCTCAACGACAGCCGCGTGGAGCGAGTCATTCGTGTAGACCGGCGCAGAGCACCCTTCGACGTAGTGGCAGAAGGCACCCTCGTCGACGATGATGAGCGTCCTCTCGAACTGTCCCATGCTCTCTGCGTTGATACGGAAATATGCCTGAAGCGGCTCTTCGAGATGCACGCCAGGTGGCACGTAGATGAATGAGCCACCGGACCACACGGCCGAGTTCAACGCAGCGAACTTGTTGTCGTTCGGAGGGATGATCGTCCCGAAGTACTCCCTGACAAGCTCCGGGTACTCGCGAAGGGCTGTGTCCATGTCGCAGAACAGGACACCGAGCTCTTCGAGATCTTCCCGATTTCGGTGATACACGACTTCGGACTCGTACTGCGCCGTGACACCGGCGAGGAACTTGCGTTCCGCCTCAGGGATGCCGAGCTTCTCATAGGTCTCCTTGATGGAGTCGGGAACCATGTCCCAATCCTTCTCCTGACCCTCGGTCGGCTTGATGTAGTAGTAGATGTCGTCGTAGTCGATGTCGTTGAGGCGCCCACCGCCGCCCCACTGCGGCGTCGGCTTCTTGAGGAAACGCCGATACGACTTCAACCGAAAGTCGAGCATCCACTCCGGCTCGTCTTTCATCGAGGAGATCGTGCGGATGAGCTCCTCGTCGAGACCCTTCTCCGGTTTGAAAACGTAATCTTCCTTGTCGGACCAGCCGAGTTGGTAACTGCCTAGATCGATATCGACTGTGGTCACGATGACTCCTCACGAGATTGCACTACGCGGCTAGGTGAAACAAGTGTAACCGCTCCTGAAGCATCAACTACACGAATCTCAAGAATGTGGGACGAAGCAGATACCTTGGTGCGACTCACCCGAGTGGCTGCGAGTGGGAGTGGGGAAGACCGGGCCACCCGGGAGAGCCGCAACTCGTACTCACATAACGCTCTCGCTACACCGAATGTTCCTGAATTGAGCCGTGAGCCACGCGTGATCGACGTGTTTCGTTCGCGGTGATCCTCGTCCGATCAGCAGGGAAGATCACTGTGGCCCATCAAGAATTCGTCGACAGCCCTCGCACAACGCCTGCCCTCGCGTATTGCCCACACGACCAGTGACTGGCCACGCCGCACGTCACCTGCGGCGAAGACACCTCGTACGCTTGTCCCGTAGTCGTCTGCGTTCGCCGCAACATTGCCGCGCTGATCGAGATCAACACCGAGTTGTGCGAGAAGCCCATCATGAACGGGACTCACGAAACCTGTTGCAAGCAGGACGAGGTCTGCTCGAATCTCGAACTCGGTCCCTTCGATCTCTCTCATCGTTGTGGGACCGTCACCCTGGCTCCAGTCGACGCCGACACCCCTCAACGTCTCGACGCACCCGTTTGAACCAACGAACGCTGTCGTCGAAACAGACCACAGCCGTTCGCACCCCTCCTCATGCGACGTGGACGTTCGCAGCTTCGCCGGCCAGTTCGGCCACGTCAGCATCTTGTCGGGAAACTCAGGGGGACGAGGCAGCAGCTCGAGTTGTGTCACCGAGGCAGCTCCCTGCCGGATCGAGGTACCGACGCAATCGGAGCCGGTATCTCCACCGCCGATGACGACCACATGCTTGCCTTCGGCGGTGATCGGCTCCTGACCCTCAAGAGACTCTCGACCAACTCTTCGGTTCTGTTGCGTCAAGAATGCCATGGCGAAGTGAACGCCTGCAAGCCCCCTCCCTGGCACCGAAAGATCGCGGGGCTTCTCACATCCTGCGGCAAGCACCACAGCATCAAACTCGTTGACGAGGCGCTCGACGGGAACGTTCACGCCAACATGACTGTTGACACGAAACTCGACGCCCTCTGCCTGCATCTGCGCCAAGCGACGGTCGATCGCAGACTTGGCAAGCTTGAAATCGGGAATGCCATACCGAAGGAGGCCGCCAATCTTGGCGTGCTTCTCGAACACATCGACCCTGTGACCAGCGCGAGCAAGTTGCTGAGCTGCTGCGAGACCGGACGGTCCCGACCCGATCACCGCGACGCGCCTGTCTGTGTGCCTGCCAGGTATCTGTGGCTCAATCCAGCGATTCTGCCACGCCTTCTCGATGATTGAGTACTCGATCGTCTTGATCGTCACCGGGGCATCGTGCAGGTTGAGCGTGCACGCTTCCTCACACGGCGCGGGGCAGACCCGACCGGTGAATTCAGGGAAGTTGTTCGTCGAGTGCAGCACGTCTATGGCTTCGCGCCAACTGCCGCGGTTCACGAGGGTGTTCCAGTCGGGGATGATGTTGTCAACAGGACAGCCGAAATGACAGTACGGGACACCACAATCGATACACCGAGCGCCCTGGGATGAAACCGATTCGTCGGTGAGCGGAATCGAGAACTCGGCGTAGCTCTTGGTTCGCTCCTCTACATCCAGATTGCCACGATCTCTGCGCTCGATCTCGCGGAACCCCGTCGGTGCACCCATCACGCGCTCGCAACCGTCGTGCGACGCTCCTCAAGTGCCCTGCGGTACTCGATCGGCACGACCTTGTAGAACCGAGGCAAATACTCCTCGAAGTTGTCGAGAATCTCGTGAGCCCTCGAACTGTTCGTCAGGCGACCATGGCGCGCTATGAGCGTTCTGAGTCGCCATACGTCATGGCTCAAAGGATCGGCGAGAAGTTCCTCAGGAGTGGGGTCGTCAGTGAGGCCGTGAGGGCTCTCATCGTCGATCGTCACCCTCTCGATTTCGACCATCTGATGGTTCACTCGTTGCTCGAAGTCTGAGGCGTCGTCGATTACGTACGCGATCCCTCCGCTCATCCCCGCGCCGAAGTTCCTACCAGCCTTGCCGATCACCACGACACATCCACCCGTCATGTACTCACAGCCATGGTCACCAATACGTTCGACGACGGCGATCGCACCAGAGTTGCGGACGGCGAAGCGCTCCCCTGCTCCACCGTTGAAGTAGCAGTCGCCAGATATGGCGCCGTAGAGCACCGTGTTGCCAATGATGACATTCTCTCGGGGGACGGTCGGCCCCGCAGGCTCTGCTTCGATCACGATGCGGCCACCGGACAAGCCCTTGCCGACGTAGTCGTTGGCATCGCCTTCGAGATGCAGCGTGACACCGCGTGCCAGCCATGCCCCGAAGCTCTGCCCAGCAGTTCCGCGCAACGCGATGTGGATGGTGTCATCGCGCAGGCCGGCATGCCCGTACCTACGGGCAACCTCGCCCGAGAGCATCGCACCGACGGCAAGGTTCGTGTTACTGATCGAACGCTCGATCGACACTGCCTGCCCTGTCTCGAGGGCAGGCATCGCCTCAAGGATGAGGCCGTTGTCGAGTGCGCGCTGGAGCGTGTGACGTTGCTTCTCTGTGTTGCTCGTCGCGACACCTGGCGGCGGCTGGGGCTTGAACAGAACCTTGGAGAAGTCGAGGCCTCGCGCTTTCCAATGCTCGATCGCACCCTTCACACGCAAGCGATCTGTTTGGCCAATCATCTCGGCGTAGCTGCGGAAGCCCAATTCGGCCATGATCCTGCGCGTCTGCTCGGCGATGAACATGAAAAAGTTAACGACGTGCTCCGGGGTGCCGGGAAACAGTTTGCGAAGCTCAGGGTCTTGCGTCGCGACGCCCACAGGACAGGTGTTGAGGTGGCACTTTCGTACCAGGATGCACCCCTGAGAGATGAGAGCCGCCGTGCCGAAACCAACCTCGTCGGCTCCGAGGAGCGCAGCAATCACAACGTCACGGCCCGTGCGGATGCCACCGTCTGTTTGGACCGCGATGCGGCCACGCAGCCCATTCGCCACCAAGGTCTGATGTGCTTCGGCGAGTCCGATCTCCCAGTGCGACCCCGCCTGCATCACCGATGTGAGAGGGCTCGCACCGGTGCCGCCCTCGTTGCCCGAGATCAGCACGTGATCGGCATACGCCTTGGCAACACCTGCCGCGATGGTGCCAACGCCAACCTCTGAGACGAGCTTCACACTGATGCGGGCGCTCGGGTTGACGTTCTTGAGGTCGAGAATGAGTTGCTTGAGGTCCTCGATCGAGTAGATGTCGTGGTGCGGCGGGGGCGAGATCAAGCCGACGCCTGGTGTTGAGTGACGCACCGCAGCGATCCACTCGTTCACCTTGTGGCCTGGCAGTTGGCCACCCTCACCCGGCTTGGCTCCCTGAGCCATCTTGATCTGAATGTCGTCGGCGTTCACCAGGTACTCTGTGGTCACGCCGAATCGACCGGATGCGACTTGTTTGACTGCCGAGCGCATCGAGTCGCCGTTCTCCAACGGCGCGAACCTGCTCGGTTCCTCCCCGCCCTCACCGGTATTCGACTTGGCGCCGAGCCGATTCATCGCGATCGCGAGGTTGGTGTGCGCCTCCCACGAGATCGAACCGAACGACATGGCGCCGGTAGCGAACCGTTTCACGATCTCAGACGCCGGTTCCACCTCCTCGAGAGGGATTGCCCCCTCGACGTAGTCGAACTCGAAGAGGCCCCGTAAGTTCTTCAGCTTGCGGGTTTGGTCGTCGACCATGGCGGTGTACTCGCAGAACAGTTCGTAGTCACCAGATCGAACCGAGTGCTGGAGGGTCGAAATCGTCTCTGGGGTCCAAACGTGCTGTTCGCCGCGGAGTCGGAACGCATAGTCGCCTCCTACGTCGAGCCCGGTGGAGCGCTGCGTCGTCGCGCCGAAGGCAGCATCGTGCCGGCGCACCGTCTCGGCAGCGATCTCGTCAAGGCCGACACCGGAGATGACCGATGGCGTGCCTGTGAAATACCGTTCGACGAATTCGTCGCTCAGACCTATCGCATCGAAGATCTGCGCACCGCAGTACGACTGGAACGTGGAGATGCCCATTTTCGACATCACCTTGAGCATGCCCTTGTTGATTGCGTTGGTGTACCGCCTCTCGGCTTCTTGTGGCGAAGGCGTACCTGGAAGCTCGTCAACGAGGGCATGAATGCTGTCGAATGCGAGATACGGGTTGATGGCTTCGGCGCCGTAGCCGCCGAGGAGACAGAAATCGTGCACCTGCCGCGCCTCGCCCGTCTCGACGACCAGGCCCACCTCGGTGCGCAGCCCAGCCTTGATCAGGTGGTGGTGAACAGCCGCAGTTGCCAGCAACGCAGGAATGGCGATCCGATCAACTTCGAGATACCGGTCCGAGAGGATGAGAATGTTGCGACCGTCACGCACGGTCTCAATCGCCTTGTCGCACAGCCGCTCCAACGCCTCTCGCATGCCGGCAGCACCTTCACCCGCCGGGTAGCAGATGCTCAGCTTGCGAGTGCGGAAGGCGTCGTCCACATGATTTTCGATACGTCGGACACGCTCCAAATCTACGTTCGTGAGGATCGGATGGGTTACCTCAAGCCGCTTATGCGTGCCGCCGGTGTTGAGATCCAACAGATTCGGGCGGGGACCAATGAGAGACACGAGCGACATCACGGTCTCCTCCCTGATCGGATCGATCGGTGGGTTGGTGACCTGTGCGAATCTCTCCTTGAAGTAGTCGTACAGCATCTTGGGGCGGTCCGACAGCACGGCGGGGGGCGTGTCACGGCCCATCGAACCGATCGGATCCATCCCGTGGGATGCCATTGGTTTCAGGAAGAACTCGATGTCCTCCCTGGTGTAGCCGAATGCCTTCTGCGCTGTCTCCAGCGTTGCTTTGTCTGGACCCATGGCCGCGACCTCCGGCGGGAGCGCGGCGATGTGTATCTGTGTTTCGTCGAGCCACTGCTGGTAGGGCTTAGCACCAGAGAGGGAGTCCTTGAGCTCCGCGTCGTCGATGATCCGACCCTGTTCGAGGTCGATCAGCAGCATCTTGCCCGGCTGGAGTCGCCACTTCTTGACGATCTTCTCCTCTGGAATGTCGAGCACACCCATCTCGGATGCCATAACGACCAGGTCGTCGTCCGTGATGAAGTAGCGGGCGGGACGTAGCCCGTTTCGATCGAGGGTCGCCCCGATCTGCCTACCGTCGGTGAATGCCACGGCCGCAGGCCCGTCCCACGGCTCCATGAGCGCTGCATGATATTCGTAGAAGGCTTTGCGGCCTCTGTCCATCAGCGGGTTGTCTGCCCAAGCCTCTGGGATCATCAGCATCATTGCGTGACCGAGGGAGTAGCCGCCGGCGAGCAGCAATTCGAGCGCGTTGTCGAACGTTGCGGAGTCTGACGACCCGTCACCAATCAGGGGCCACAGCTTCTCGAGGTCGTCACCGATGATGTCAGAGGACATGTTCTGCCTGCGAGCCATCATCCAGTTGACGTTCCCCTGAACCGTGTTGATCTCGCCGTTGTGGCACAGATAGCGGAACGGCTGAGCAAGACGCCACGACGGGGACGTGTTCGTTGAGAACCGTTGGTGGACAAGCGCCAGAGCCGACTCGATCCGTTCGTCCGCAAGATCCTTGTAATACGTCGCAAGGTTCTCAGCGAGCATCATGCCCTTATACGTAATCGTCCTCGCCGACATCGACGTGACGTAGAACCTGCCCCTATCCATGAGATCTCTGTCGCGTTTACCCAACAGAATGTGGGCCTGTTTGCGAATCACGAAGAGCTTGCGCTCGAAATGGTCTGCATCGACGATGTCTCCACCACGACCGATGAATAGTTGACGAATCACCGGCTCGATCGGCTTGACACTTTCACCGAGACATGACGAGTCGACAGGAACGTCACGCCATCCCAAGAGCTGCTGACCCTCGCGAACCACCAGCTCAGTGAGGAGGTCCTCACATGCGATCCGGTCTGCGGGATCCTGTGGCAGGAAGACGAGCCCAACTCCGTACGTGCCTGCAGGTGGGAGGTCGATCCCAAGATCCAGCATCTCTGGCCGTAAGAACCCGTCTGGTATCTGCAACAACATTCCTGCGCCGTCACCGGCTAGCGGGTCGGCCCCAACGGCACCGCGGTGCGTCAGATTCGCGAGCACGGTGAGCCCCTGAGCGACGATCTGGTGGCTCCTGCGGCCCTTGATGTCTGCAACGAAACCGATTCCGCACGAATCGTGATCGAGGGCAGCGTGGTAGAGACCTCCGGTCTCTGCCATGTTGGGGTGCTCCCTGCCCATACTTCCTCGCCTCACGTCCAGCGCCTCCCAAACAGCGGGTGGGCGCGCCCAGAGGCTGACCTCCCCTGGGAGCGCTCCAGAGTACACGGCTTGCCACGGAGCGAATCCAGCATGCCTCATCGAAGAGTCGACAGAGCAGATTCGACCTCAACCGCACAATTCGGACAATCGAACCGAACAGCTCGCTATCATTCGCTGCATCATGGACCTCTCTTCTCGCAGCGCGATGTGTTGTTGTACCGACATAGCCGCGCGCGGAGGTTCTTAGCTTTCACATCGATCTAGCCCAACGACCTTCACTACCCGCCCGGCGCCCCGCCCGAGCGGGTCCTTTTTATTGAGACAGGAGATGTCCTTTCATGACCATCGATGCATTGCCAACCAAGGCCAAACGGTCGGATCGCTCGTTGCGCAGATACGAGGACATCCGAGATCTGCTCCCAGATGTCGACAACCCCACGCCCTTGGTGCGGGTGCGCAACGCCATATCGGCCGACAACGTGTATCTCAAGTTGGAGTGGCTCAACCCGTTCGGCTCGATCAAGGACCGCGCTGCCGCCTACCTCATAGAAGGCCTGGCAGAGAGTGGCGCGCTGGAGAACCGAGAGATCGTCGAGGCATCGTCAGGTAACACCGCCATCGCTCTTGCTGCGCTCGGTGCGGCACGGGGCACGAAGGTCACCATAACCATTCCTGATGGTGTCCCGGAAGAGACCAAGACGATACTGAGAATGCTCGGCGCGGAAGTGTGGGAGACCCCTGACGACCTGTGCCCCGTGGACCATCCCAAGGATGGTGCAATCGCACTTGCACGATCCCTCGCAGCCTCCCAAGACGGAGAGCGCTATGTGATGCCTGACCAGTATGAGAATCCGGAGAACGTCCGCGCCCACTATGAGGGCACAGGGCCCGAGATCTGGAGACAGACCGCAGGCGAGGTCAGCGCCTTCTTCGCAGGCTTCGGAACCTGTGGAACGATCACAGGTGTTGGTCGGTATCTGAAGGAGCGGAACCCGGATGTGCGGATTATCGCCATAGAACCGGACAAGGGTCACAGGCTCCCTGGCCTCAAGAGCTTCGCAGAGGCCAAGGAACCGGGAAATCTCGACTGGAGCGTGATCGATGACGTCGTGACCGTGAGCGACGACCCGGCATACGAGATGACGCTTCGACTCCATCGACAAGACGGATTGCTCGTCGGGCCATCAACGGGAGCGATCGCCCACGCGATCGAAACGTACGGGAATCTCGAGAATGGTGTCGTCGTTGGTGTCTCACCTGATGGTGGAGCCAAGTACACGACGTATTTCAAGGACCTGCTCGGAACAGACGGGATACCGACCGCCTGAGAGCGAACACGAACACAAGGAGAGACAGGTAATGACTGCGAAATCGACTGACATCACGGCTGCGGTGACCCTCGACACGTCTGGGCTGCTCTGCCCGCTACCGGTGTACAAGGCGGCGCTTGCGCTCAAGACGATGAACAAGGGCCAGGTACTCGAGCTGATCTGCACTGATCCCGGATCGCTCGCCGACATCCCTGCCCTCGCCCGACAGCGCGGCGACCGCCTCGTCAAGACCGAAAACAGGGACACCACGCAGGTGTTTTGGATCGAGAAGGGCTGAGCACCCGTCCCTCCCACACGTCTTGCGTAGATTTCCGCAACATGTTGCGGAAATCTACGCAAGACGTGTGGGAGTGCGTGCGAGTTGGCTAAAAGACCTGGTTGCACCAGGGCTGGTTCGCTGTGCGAAACATCCTGTCAAACACATCAATAGCTGTGCGAGAACCACGAATCCGGTTTGCCGCTTCATACCCGGTCGTGCGTCCAGCTCCCAGATACAAGGCACCGAGAACATCGATGTCAACGTCAATCATCGGCTCTGCGTCCGACCGCTCACACGTACCGATACCGTCGACCACGCTCAGGCTGTAGATTCCTGCGGTCCCTGGCCTGAATGGGTCGACAACCGAAAACACCACGACTCCATCGGCCTCGTATGTCCTCGACTCGAGAGCCACCACCACATCGAGAATCCGCACCCACAATGCGTCGAACGCCGAGACGACCCGGACCCTCCGTGGCTCTGTGACCATCATCGGGAGCCGATGATCGAGCGGAACATTCCACGATCTGACGTTCGGTGAGCCATCCACCCTGGTGAGATACGACCACAGCGACGCTTCCGCCAACGGCGAATCTGCAATGATCTCGACCACGCTGACCGTCCCATCGGCGTGGCCGTCCTCGCTCTCGCTCGCCTTCTGCCGGTAGATGGCGTATCCATCCGGCCCATCGCGACCGTCATGGACGACGTGGCGATGCGACGTCCTTCCCTTCTTCATCCACTCCTCATCCTTGAGGATCTCGCTGACCCACCAGGTCTCATCGCGCGCAAACATGCCAGGTGTCGAAGAGCACACACGGTCAAATATCGGAGACAGAATCTTGCTGGCGCCGTCCCGCTGAATGCGCCGAACTCTCTCCACGGGAACGTCCTCTCGAAAGGCGATGCGTGGACCATCCATCGTGACCGTGTTGCCGTAGGTCGCCACCCCGTATCCGAACCGGCCGTAAATGTTGCTCTCTGATGCCCACAGCCCCGCGATCGGATAGCCATTCTCCACGGCATCGTCCAGGTGAAGACGCATCATGTCACGCAAAAGGCCCATTCGCCGATGTGTCGGAAACACCGTCACGACCGTTGTTCCCTCCATCTTGACCGTGCCACCAGGCACCGTGAGGTCGAGGTCGTACCAGCCGAACGTCGCGACGATGTCTCCACCGTCGAACACCGCCAACGTCCGCTCTGGGGGCAACGTGACTCTGATATTGTCGGTGAAGGTGTCCGATGGCACATCGTCCGAGAAGCCCTCGACGAGCGCAGTGACAAAGGTCGGGTATTCCTCAGCGGTGACCGGCCTGATCGTGAAGTCTGTCATGACACCATGGTATGCGACGAGGCCGTCACACCACTAGTGTCGTCCCGCCTGATCAAGGAGCACACGTGGCAGAAGCTCGAATCGCGATACAGATACATCCCCAACACGCCGACTATGCCGACATTCGGCGAGCCGTTCTCGAAGCCGAAGCGTTGGGCGTCGACGTTCTCTACAACTGGGACCACTTCTACCCGCTCTACGGAGGCGATCCCGACCCGATCGCAGGCAAACACTTCGAGTGTTGGACGATGCTCGGAGCATGGGCTGAGGCAACCAAGAATATCCGCTTCGGTGCACTCGTCACCTGTAACTCGTACCGCAACCCTGCGTTGCTCGCGGACATGGCCCGTACCGTCGATGTGATCTCGGGTGGGCGACTCATTTTCGGCATCGGTTCAGGCTGGTTCGAGAAGGACTACGACGAATACGGCTACGAGTTCGGCACTGCGATCGGTCGGTTGCGAGCCCTTGACGCGGCAATGCCCGTCATCAAGAACCGGCTCACGCTCCTCGACCCGCAACCATCCGGTCCGCTTCCGATCCTCATCGGGGGTGGGGGCGAGAAGGTGACCCTTCGGATCGTGGCCGAGTACGCCGACATCTGGCACGGATTCGGTGACGTGGAGACGTTTACCCACAAGTCGGCGGTGCTCGACGAATGGTGCACCACAGTGGGCCGCGATCCGCACGACATTGAACGGTCCGTCGGAATCGACGCGAACAAGATCGAACTCGCCGATGCGTACAGGGCCGCAGGTGCAGACGAGATCACGATCGGATTGAACGGACCCGACTACGACATGAGCAGAGTCAAAGACTGGCTGGCGTGGCGCGACCGCGTCAATGCATAGGCCAGACGAGTCATAGGCTGGACGAGCCGCTACTCGTACACCTTCTCCTCTACGTCATCGGCGTCGATCCCATCAGCCTCCCAGTCACGCCATGCAGCGCCCTTGGCGTGACGCTCGGCGTATTCGGTGTACCACTCGTGCGCGATGATCATGCTCATCACCTCGTTCGTCCCCGTCCAGATGGAAGCCAGCCGCAGGTCGCGGTAGTGCCGCTCCACAGGGAACACAGATGTGTAGCCGATCCCACCCATGACCTGCATCGCGTTATGGACAACGTCCTGGCATGCCTCGGTGACGAACTTCTTCGTCTCGCTGATCAGCCTGCGAACGTGCGCGGGATCCTCGCCTGCGTCGACGGCTCGAGACGTCGTGTACACCAACGAGCGGGCAGCATCGAGCAACATCGAAGCCTCAGCGACCTGGAAGCTGACACCCTCGAAACGGTTGATCGTCTTGCCAAACGCCTTGCGACGAGTCGTATAGCCACCCGCCACCTCAAGGGCGGCCCTCGCTGGGCCAATGGTCATTGCAGCGGTGCCCAGCCGCTCAGGGACCATCATGGTCGTGAACACATCCACTCCGCCATCGATAGATCCGACTACGTGCTCCACTGGCACCTCGACATCCTTGAACACCACCCGGCCGGCACCCCCACCTCGTGAGCCCATCAAGTTGTAGAGGTAGTCGACCTTGAGACCAGGGCCCCGCTCCACGATGAAGGCTGTGATGCCACTGTGTGCCGGAGCCTCGGTGTTCGTCCTTGCGTATACGAGAAAGTAGTCCGCTGCCTCTGCACCCACGATGAACCGCTTCTGGCCGTTGAGCACAAAGCGATCACCGTGCAGCACCGCTGTGCTCGTCGTGCCGAAAAAGTCCGAGCCACCACGGGGCTCCGTCAACGCCTCAGCGGCAAACAACTCACCCTTGAGCAGCGGTTTGACGAAGCGCTCCTTCTGAGCGTCGGTACCGTGAAGAATGATTGCATCGCACACGAGGTCGGCGCCGACACCGAAGGTGCAGGCAAAGATGTATCCGAGCGTGCCGATCTCCTCCATCACCATTGAGCTGCTCACCCAGTCCAGGCCGCGCCCGCCCCACTCGACGGGATGCCTGCAACCCAGGAGGTTGCGCCTTCCAGCCTCACGGAGGAACTCTTGCGGGAAGTGGATCTCATCTCGATCCATCTTCACGATCATCTCTTTCGGCACCCATCCAACGAGGTCCCTGACCTCCTCGCGCAGGCGGAGCTGTTCGTCGCTCAACAAGAAATCGTACATGGCGTCCTTCCTCGCGTCTGTGCCAAACGAGGATCGAAGGGGAACACCCCTGCGACCCGTCTTTCTATGAGCGTGTGAGGTTCCGCACCGACAGCGGCACATCAACGCCCTGTTCGAGGTCCGGTGCGGGGTTGGGAGTTCCAGCCGTCACCGAGAGTGGGATGACGCCAGCCCAGATGCCGAGATCGAGGTCGTCAGCGTCGTCACCTGGTGGACCGGTGCGCACCTTGGCAGAGGCCTCCCCAATGTCAATCGCAAGCAGCCTCGTCCCAGCATCTTCCTTGGCGTTCGGCTGTCTGGCTTCGCTCCAGCGGCCTGGGAGCACATGGTTGGTGATGGCCTCGAAGGCGACACGGCGCTCGTTGGGATCATCGACGATCCTCGGGGTACCGAAGACGACAACCGACCGGTAGTTGAGCGAGGAGTGGAACGCGGACCGTGCAGCCACGATGCCGTCGACGATGGTCACGGTGACACAGACGTCCGCCCCAACAGTCGCGCGCATCATTCGCGAAGCGTGGGAACCGTGGAGATATAGCGTGCTATCGACTCTGGCATGGATCGTCGGGATCGCGACCGGACCCTGATCGGTGGCGAACGCGACGTGGCAAATCAGTGCCTCGTCGAGGATCCGATGGATGGTGTCCTCGTCGTATGCCGCTCTCTCAGGAACACGACTGACCCTCGTCCGCTCTGATGGTGATTTCACCATCGGATGCTATCGCAGGGCATTCCCAACAGCTATGCCAACCCCCGCTGCCACACCTCTACAAGTTCCCTATACGGCTCACTCGTCGCAACGAGCTCATTGTGGGTACCTTCCGCGATGACTCTGCCCCCATCGATCATGACAACACGGTCTGCACGCTCGGCGGAACGTAACCGGTGCGCAATGACGATCGACGTGCGCCCGGCGAGCAGCGCATGAAGCGCACTCTCGACGTTCATCTCCGTCTCTGGATCCAGATTCGACGTCGCCTCATCGAGAACGATGATCGACGGATCGGCCAGAAAGGCCCTGGCAAGGGCGATCAGCTGGCGCTCACCTGCAGAGAACCTCGACCCTCTCTCTCGCACTTCGGTATCAAGCTGATCGGGGAGCGATCGAATCCAGCCGTCGATCTCCATCGCCTCGAGCACCCGCCACACGTCGTCATCCGACGATCCAGGTTTCGCGTAGGTGAGGTTTTCGCGAAGCGAACCCGCGAACAAGAACCCATCCTGTGGGATCAGCGCCATGGCGTCGAGACGAGACCGATGCGTGATGTCGGTGAGGTTGTTTCCATCGATCGTGACTGATCCAGTCGTCGGGTCATAGAACCGCATGGCGAGTTTCGCAAGCGTTGACTTTCCGGAGCCAGTCTCACCGACAATCGCCACACGCTCGCCTGGAGCAACGGAGAGGTCGACGCCAGTGAGCACCGGAATATTCGTCTCGTAGTGAAACCCGACGCCTTCGAACGCGACGGCACCACGTACGGGGGCTTCAAGGTCGTACGCACCAGGACGTTCATTGGCAGCGATGGGCTCATCCATGAGCTCGAACAGCTTTGCCAACGCCGCCATTGCGGACTGGAGGAGGTTGTAGACATTCGACAGGTTGATGATCGGCTGGAAGAACCAGTCGAGATATAGGAGAAACGCGACGAGGGTTCCGATCGTCATCGATCCGTCGATGACCCGTGACACTCCTATGGCCAACACCGAAGCCATCGCGATCACACGCAGAAACGCAATCACAGGGAAATACCACGAGATCGCCCGAGCAGTTGCCATGTTGGCATCAAAGTGACGCTCATTGACCCGCCCGAACGTCGTCGCCTGTGTCCCCTCCTGCGTGAACGCCTGCACCACACGTACGCCTGTGATCCCCTCCTGAAGGGTCGCGAGGACCCTTCCGATCCGCTCGCGAACAGCGTCGTAGGCCTTGCGAGCCTGGCGCTGAAAAATGACAGACACACCCAGCAGCACCGCAACGACGGTGAACACCGCTGCCGCCATCTGCCAGTCGACAAGGCCGAGTGCCACGGCTACGCCTGCGACCGTCAGGATGTTGCTCAGCGCCAAGACGGCGCCGTCAGACGCGAACTCCTGAAGCGACTCGATGTCCGCGGTCATCCTCGATACCAGCACTCCACTTTTCGTACGAGAGAAGAACGCCAAGTCGAGCCGAAGCATGCGGCCGAACACGACAGAGCGAAGCTGTACCAGGTACCGCTCACCGACCTTCGACACCGTCCATTGAGACACGGCAGTAACGAAATACTGCACCGCGAGAAGGGCGACGAACATTCCAGCAGCAGTCAAGATCACACCCTTGTCCCCAACGGTGATACCACGATCGATACCTCCCCTGACCACGAGTGGACCAAGGAGCCGGACAATGGTCGCAACAAAAGTCGCAGATAGCGCCCCAGCGAGCGGCAGACGAAGGCCGTGTGAAAGTCGTGCCGCACGTGCAATAAGCCGGCCAGGGCGATCAACCCGGTAGTCGCCAGCCGACGACATGTACTTCATGCCTGCACCGGCCCGACGGTTGCAGCCAGTACCTCGCCGTAGCGTGGCACGTCAGCCAGAAGCGCCTCGTGTGGCCCGAATGCGGCGAGCTCCCCATCTTCGATGAAGGCCACATTGTCGACAAGCGCCAGCGTCGATGTCCGATGGGCGACGATGACGGTCGTCCTCCCTGACATGACCTGCCGCAGTGCCTCCTGAATATCGGCCTCCACGACGGCGTCTACCGAGGACGTGGCGTCGTCGAGAATCAGGATGCGTGGGTCGCGCACAACGCCACGAGCGAGACTCACCCGCTGACGCTGGCCACCCGACAGCGTGGCACCCCTCTCCCCAACAACGGTGTCGTATCCATCGGGCAACGCACAGACGAACTCGTGGATACGCGCCAGCCTGGCCGCAGAGCGCACCTGATGGTCAGACGCGAGAGGATCACCGACACGGATATTGTCTGCAATCGAAGCCGAGAACAGAAACGTCTCCTGGAAAACGACGGAGACTTCACTTCGTAGCTGGTCGAGGCCAACCTCGCGAACGTCGACGCCGTCGATCGACACGGTTCCATCGGTTGTGTCGTAAAAGCGAGGGATCAGATGGGCCAGTGTCGTCTTCCCCGAGCCCGTCGCCCCGACGACACCGACGGATGTCCCTCCAGGGATCGTCAGGGACACACCCTTGAGTACCTCGGTGCCGTCCGGATAGGTGAACGACACGTTCTCAAACCTGATGGACCCATTCCCCTGGCCAAGATCCGTTGGCGTCCTCGGATCGTCGATCGCAGGGTCAGTCTCAAGGAGCCGGTCGATACGAGACGCAGCTGCTGCAGCGCGGGGCAGATTCGCAAAGAACCAACCGGTGATCATGAGTGGGAGCACCATCACGGCGAGGTACTGTGTGAAAGAGACGAACTCGCCGATCGTGATAGCGCCGTCCACGACCCGGACTCCTCCCACCGCAAGCACCGCCACAGTTCCGAGGGCAGGGATGATCTCGAAGAATGGACGATGGATCGCGCGCTCTTTCGCCATCCCCATCGCCGCGTCATAGATGGTCTCGGCCTTGTAGTCCAGCTTCGCTTGTTGCTGTGCCTCCTGGCCATAGCTCTTAACAACCTCAATTCCAGAAACCGACTCTTCCACTACATGGGACAACTCTGAGAGTCGCCTCTGTAGATCAAAGGAGTACCCAACGACACGGTTCGCGAATCGCGCAGAAGCGAATAGCAGCGCGGGAACCATCAGCGCGGCAACCGCACCGAGCACAGGGTCGACGATGACGAGAACGGCTGACACGAGTATGAACATCGAAAGGTTCGCAAGCGTGATCGGGAGCATCGCAAGAATGAGGCGGAGCTGGGACAGGTCAGAGGACGCTCTCGCCATCAGCTCGCCCGTCGACGTCACGTCATGGAAGCTGAAGGCCATCCGTTGGATGTGGGCAAAGATTCGGTTTCGGATGTCGGTCTCGGCGCGATAGGACAACTTGAAACCGAAATAGCGGCGCATCGAGATGCCAATTGCCTGTATCGAACCTGCAACCAGCATGCCACCGAGAACCATCCACGCCACCGCTGGATCCGTCGGATCGACCGATCGATCGATGACCAACCCAATGAGGTAGGGGATGGTGATGATCATCGCCATCCAGACCAAAGCGCCAAGGATTGACCGGATCGCAATTGCTCGGTACCTGCTCAATACCCTCAGGAGAAGCGCGATGCCGCTCTTGAGATCCTCGATCCTCGCTTGGTCCCTGGTCATCGTTGCAGGGTACCTATTACAGGTCGCGCTCCAGGCGCCACGAGCCCACCAACCGGAGGCACACGAGCATTCGGTCAGCGTAGCGATCCGAATACCCAGGGCCTCTCTCTACACTCGCACGGATGCGCAAAGCCGCCCTGATCGTCGTTTCGTTCGCACTCCTTGCGTCTGCCTGCGTCGCTGGGGGAGATAACGTCATCTCTGCGGGTCCCGATGTTCCTTCGGTGACGACGCTACCGCCCGTGGCCACAACGACACCGTCGAGCGACACGGGGTCGAGTGTTCCCACATCGAGCTCCACGTCGACCACCACGACCACCACCCCTCTGCGGCCCGAAGGTATCGTCACGGCCGATACCGTGTTCGAGCCATGGGGCTCCGTCAACGGCCTCACGATGTTCAGGGGAAACCCAACGCGAACGTTCTTCGGAACCGGACCGGTCTCAGCGACCGAACCGAAACAACTGTGGCGATACCCGGAACACGCAATGTCAGGGGCGTCTCCTGTTGGCAGGGAGAGCAAGACATGGTCCGGTACTGGATGGACGGGCCAACCGGTCGTGTACGAGCGCGATGATGGCAAAACAGAGATGATCTTCGGTGCGTACGACAAGAAGATCCACTTCCTCGACGCAGCCACGGGACAGGACCTCAGGCCTCCATTCGACATGGGCGACATTATCAAGGGGAGCGTGACCTTGGACCCCGACGGGTATCCGTTGCTCTACACCGGATCTCGTGACCCCCGCTTTCGCATCCTCGCTCTCGACGGAGACGAGGTGCGCGAGGTCTGGTCATTGCACGCACGATCCGTCGAAGGTATCTGGAACGATGACTGGGACTCGAACCCTGTGGTCGTCGACGACATGCTGTATGAAGGTGGAGAGAACTCATGGTGGTTCGCCATCAAGCTCAACCGTGGCTACGACGCAGACGGCAAAGTGACCGTCGACCCTGAGGTCGTGTATCAGACACCTGCGTGGTCCGATGAGCTCCTCGACATCATCGGACGCGACCAGTCCGTCGAGAACTCGACCGCGATCTTCGGACAGAAAGCATATTTCGCGAACAGCGCCGGGCGAATCAGAGGGATCGACCTCTCCGATATAGAGAATGGGAACGCAGAGACATTTTTCGACTTCTGGACTGGAGACGACACCGACGCCACGATCTCCGTCGACAAGGAGGGCTACATCTACGTTGTGTCACACGCCGATCACGAGAAGGACAGCAACTTGTCGGCCAGGCGCGTACGAGGGATCGGTTCGCTCATGAAGCTCGATACCTCGATACCGGCAACGGATCTCCAGAGCGTCGACCCGATCGTGTGGAGCATCCCGATCCCGGCAGCCCGAGGACAGGACACGGGCGCATGGGCAACGCCTGCACTGCATCCAGACGGCGTTCTCTACGTTGCGACCGACAGCGGGAAGCTTCTCGCGGTAGATACAGACAACGGCGACATTGTGTGGGAGGACGACATCGGTGTCAACGCGTGGTCATCCCCCGTGATCGCTGACGATGTGCTGATCATCGCGGTCGACTGCTTCTCGCAAGACTCAGGGATTCGCGCATATGACCTCAGCGATCCTCGCAACCCGCAGGAGATGTGGCGGATATCAGCAACCGACGGATGCATCGAGTCGACCCCTGCAGTGTGGAACGGGAACATCTACGTTGGATCCCGAGACGGGTATATGTACGCTTTCGGATCGTGACGAGGTATCGCGAAGCGCAGGTCAGTTCAACGGTGCACTCTGTGTTCGTCGTCGCTCTCACGAGCATCGGTGGCCTCGTACTGATCCTGACCGTCGCTGCGTTCTACGGGGACTCTTGGTGGGGATTCGACCTGGCGGCCAACTACCGCTGGCACCTGATGTGGATCGCACTCATCGCAGCTATCGCCTATGGACTCACGGCCAGGGGCATCGCGACCGCTGTATTTCTCGCAGCCGCAGTAGTGAACGCCTGGCTGATCGCACCCCTATGGATCGGTGACCAGCCTGCGGCAGCCCGAGAGGATGGCATTGCTGTTGTCCACGTGGACTTGAGCGGAGACATTGCCACCTACGAACCTGCTCTACGGTGGTTGTTCGAGTCGAGGGCTGACCTCATCCTAATCGCCGGTGTGACGGAGAACCAGGCCAGGCCCCTCGTCGGCAACGGCTCCCCCTACACGATCCTCGCATCACCCGAGTTGGCAGGATCGTTCGGCATCGTCATCCTCGGACGAGACTCATGGCAGGTGACGACCACGATGACGAAGGATCGTCAACCCGTGTATCGCGTGTCGGTTCCCTCCGAAAGTGGCATGATCGATGTCGTCACGGCATGGGGTGACCTTCCCACCTCTCAGGAGGCGGCGAATGCTCTCACGTATCGTCTCGAAACCATCCGCGACGCTGTGGAGACCGCATCGAACCCTGTCGTAGTCGTCGGCGCGATCGGTGCGACGAGATGGTCCAAGGGTGTGCGAACTCTCCGTACCACGACCGACCTTCGGGACGCTTCAGAGGGGTTCGGCTATCGAGCAACCTCACCAGTGTCAGGGCTTCCAGTCATCGGGGGCTGGATCGGGCTCCCGATCGACATCGTCCTGATGCAACCAACCATCACACCTGCGCAATTCGACACCGGACCAGACATCGGAGGTGACCATCTCCCCCTGACGGTGGTGGTAGCCCCAACGGACAGCGGCTAGGACCCTGTTGATTAATTCGGTGCTCGCGTTCGTGTTCGCTCTGTGTGAGACTGCGCGTTATGCAAGGTCTAAATGATCCGAATCGTGAGTTGTTAGACGCTGAGGCGTTCTGCCGTCAGCTTGTTGATGAGGGGTCGGTGTATGCGTTTTTGGCTGATCACCGCACCGTCGTTTTCCCTGATGGCATGTTTGAGGATCTGTTTCCGTCACGGCGGGGCCGCCCGTCGATACCGGCTGGGGTGATGGCCTCAGCAATGATCCTCAAAGAGTTGGAGGGCCTGTCTGATCGTCAGGCCGCCGACGCGTTGCGCTGCGATATCCGGTGGAAGGTTGCTTGCGGGTTGGCGCTCGACGACGAAGGGGTGCATTACACGGTGTTCACGTATTGGCGTCAACGCCTTGCCCGGTCCCAGTCTCCGAACCGGATCGGGGACGCTGTGCGTGAGGTGGTGGATGCCACTGGTGTGTTATCGGGGAAGAAGCGCCGGGCGTTGGACTCGACACTGCTCGATGATGCTGTGGCAACGCAGGACACGGTGACCCAGTTGGTGTCTCAGATACGGCGGGTCCGGCGTCTCGTCCCGCAAGCCAAGACGGTTTCGGTTACGGCTCACGACTATGACGCTTCGGGGAAACCGGTGTGTGCGTGGGACGACCCTGATGCCAAGGCTGCACTCGTCTCGGGATTGGTGAACGACGCCCTGGCGATCCTTGACGCTGTCGACGGGATCGAACTCGACGATAAGGCCGCTGATGCGGTCGGCCTGTTGGCTCTCGTAGCAGGTCAGGATGTTGAGCCCGGCGACGAGGAAGGCACGTGGCGGATCTTTGACGGCCCTGTCAAAGACAGGGTGATCTCAACAGTCGACCCGGAGGCTCGCCATATGCACAAATCGGTGTCTCAATATCGCGACGGTTACAAGGCCCACATCGCGGTCGAGCCCGAAACGGGGATCATCACCGCATCGACGTTGACCCCGGCCAACACTGCCGACGGCCCGGTCGGTGTCGACCTTCTCGATGGTGAAGAACCTGGGTTACAAGTTCTTGCAGACTCGGCATACGGGTCCGGGGAGACAAGAGCCGCGCTCCGTGAGGCGAAACACACCCAGGCAATCAAAGCGATCCCGCTCGCAACACCCAAGATCGAAGGCGGATACACCCGCGACGACTTCATTGTCGACCACCACCAACGTACCGTCACCTGTCCGGCTGGTCTCACCGTCAACATCGCTACGAAAGGTGCCGCGACATTCGGGAAACGCTGCCGGGATTGCCCACTCCGGGAGCGTTGCACCACAGCCAAAGACGGACGGACGCTCCGTATCTCGGACCATGACGATGAACTCGTTGCAGCCCGTCGGGCATGGAACGACAAGACGTTCACAGAGGACTACCGGCAATACCGGCCCATGGTTGAACGCTCAATTGCATGGATCGTCACGAACGGGCACCGCAGGGTCAGATATCGAGGCGTCGAAGCGAACCGGGCACAGCTCTCCCTACGGATCGCCGCCATCAACCTCCGGAGGCTCGTCAACTTGGGTCTCAACCACAACGGACACGCCTGGGCGGTCACGTAACTCGGAATCCCAGCCCCCGACCGCCGCCAACAGGCCAAGAATAGGAAGCCAGAAACACGGATCCACAGAACACCACGCTTCCACACACGTGAACCGTGAATCGGCCCCACCCCACAAGCGGATTGTTCAACAGGGTCCTAGCCGGACTTCATACGACCGACTTGATAACCCCACCGTCGACCTGAAGCGTCGCACCTGTTATGTAGGAGGCCACCGGTGACACCAGAAATGTCGCCGCAGCCGCGAATTCATCTGGGAGCCCGTATCGACCAAGCGGGATCGACCGCTCGTTGACCTGACGCACCTGTGCCGCGGTTCGCCCCGTACGCTGACCAACCGCCGAGTCGAGTTCGTCGAGTCGCTCGGTCGCAATCCTGCCGGGAATCAGATGGTTGACACGGATTCCCGCACCAGCCCAATCGTTAGCAAGGGTCTTTGCAAGAGCGGCGACGCCCGCTCGAAACACCGTGGACATCGAAAGCACACCGATCGGCTCGCGAACCGAGGCCGATGTGAGATAGAGGATCGTGCCGCCACTCCCAAGGTGGGGGTGGGCAGCCTTGGCGAACGCCATCGCCGATCGCAGTGTCAGCCGATACGCGGCGTCCCACTCTTCCGGCGCCGTTTCTTCGAACATCGACGATGGTGGCCCTCCAGCGTTCGGAATCACAATGTCGATGCCACCGAGACGGTCAGCAGCGTCGTCGACCCATGCACGCACCGCGTCAGCATCCGAGACATCTACCTCGGCAGCCGTGACCGACGCCCCAGACTCGGCTGCGATCCGCTCTGCCGTCGAGCGGGAATGAGCGAGGGACCGAGACGACAGTTCAACAACGCATCCCTCTGCTGCAAGGCTCGACGCGATCGCCGCTCCGAGGCCGCGTGACGCAGCAGCAACAAGTGCACGCTTCCCATCGAGATGAAGGTCCATGCCGATCAGCCTACTCGCCGTCGAACATCCGTTGGATTGCCGCAACGTCGTGCTTGCCGTTGCCGAGCAATGGAATCGTGCCGATCATCCAACGCCGCGGGCGTGAGTGTGCATGCAGAATCTCAGCGACACGCTCTCTGAGATCTGCCTCGGCCGGAACGTCGAACCCCTCGACACAGGCACAAACAATGACACCCCATTCAGGATCAGGGATACCGACAACAGCAACATCTGATACGCCCCACATCCCGATGATCGCGTCGCGCACGGCTGCGAGGCTCACGTTCTCACCCCCGCTAACGACGACATCATCGGCTCGGCCAACGACCGCGAGGTGCCCATCGTGGGTCATGAATCCAAGATCCGATGTGGTGAATGCTCCTGTTCGGGCCGGCTCGCCGAGGTAGCCAGAGAACACCGCAGGCCCTGCCACCTCGATGGCACCGACCGTACCTAGCGCCACCCGCCCCGACTGATCAGTAATTGTCACGGTGAAACCGTCGAGCGGTGGACCAACAACCCGAGGATCCTCGTTAACCACACCCGGATGGGCGGTGGCGACTTGGGACGTCGTCTCCGTCATCCCATACGTCCGAACAAGCTGCACACCAGCGCTCGATGCACGGACTGCGATCGCTCGCCCGAGACGGGCTCCCCCTGTGAGGACCACGTCCACGGCGGCCAGCAACTCAGGGCAGCGTTCCAGTAGCCGGTACACCATCGTTGGAACCAGCGACGCGACACTTGGCCGCCATCGCGTCAGGACACCGGGAATCTCCTCATCGAACGGCGCAACGATCGCCGCGCCTCCACTCTCGAGGGACCGCCAAATCACCGAGAGGCCACCCACGTGGGTCAGGGGCAGGGTCGCCAACCACCGATCCGACGGGCCTGTACCGAGACGCAATCGAGATGCCCTGACAGACGCAGCGATATTCCCATAGCTGAGCGGGACCATTTTCGACGTCCCAGACGAACCAGACGTGGCGACGCACACCGCTGTATCTGAAGGAGGCACGGCTTCTACGACGGGACGGTGACTCGCGTACGGCACCATCACAGCTCCGCGTTTCATGACTGCGAGCATCTCAATGATCGAGGGAAGGTCGAGACGCATCGGCACGGTGACAGCCGAGCCCGGAGACGCCTCAGAGGCGAGAGACCTGGACCTTATGAGCACCTGATCACGTAGGGTGCCGTAGGAGACGATCCCGTCTCCTACGATGAGCGCAGGCGCGTCGGGATCGCGTTGAGCTGCATCTTCAAGCCAGTCGCATGGAGTATCGGTGTCCATCGGTCACTACAGTATCGCCGGCGACATCACCATCGGAGGAACCGTGGTTTCCGACATCTTCGACCCCGCTGCCTGGACACCCGTAAAGGGCTTCGACCTAACCGACATCACGTACCACAGAGCCCGCGATGTCGGTGCGGTCCGAATCGCCTTCGACCGCCCGGAGATCCGAAACGCGTTCCGACCGAGCACCGTCGACGAGCTGTATCGCGTGCTCGACCACGCTCGAATGACATCCGATGTTGGCTGTGTGCTGCTCACAGGAAACGGACCGTCACCGAAAGATGGAGGCTGGGCATTCTGCTCTGGCGGCGATCAACGTATCAGGGGGAAGGACGGGTACAAGTATGAGGAGGCAGGCAATGTCGATCCCGCTCGGCTCGGGCGGCTACACATCCTCGAAGTGCAGCGCCTGATCCGATTCATGCCCAAGATCGTGATCGCTGTCGTGCCAGGCTGGGCGGTGGGAGGAGGCCACAGCCTGCACGTCGTCTGCGACCTCACGATGGCATCGGCCGAACACGGGATGTTCAAACAGACGGACGCAGACGTCGCGAGTTTCGACGGCGGGTACGGCTCGGCGCTGCTTGCCCGCCAGGTAGGCCAGAAGCGAGCACGGGAGATCTTCTTCCTCGGGCGCACATACTCCGCAGCCGAGGCATACGACATGGGCATGGTGAACGCTGTTGTCACCCATGACGAACTCGAGAGCACGGCACTTCAATGGGCACGAGAGATCACAGCAAAGAGCCCCACAGCCCAAAAGATGCTGAAGTACGCGTTCAACCTTCCAGACGACGGCATGGTCGGCCAACAGCTCTTTGCGGGAGAAGCGACGCGCCTCGCCTACGGAACAGCGGAAGCGCAGGAAGGCAGGGACGCGTTTCTCGAGAAGCGGGATCAGGACTACTCGGCCTTCCCGTGGCAGTTCTGAAGCCAGTGGCTGCACAGCCGAATCCGTGGATCATGGCTGCGAGACCAGCCACGCTCCTTGCATCCGTTGCGCCGGTACTCATCGGGACCGCGAGCGCGTGGAGAGACTCGGTGTTTGCACTCCTCCCATTCGTCGTCGTACTCGTGTCTGCGCTCGCGATCCAAGTTGGTGTCAACTTCGCCAACGACCTCGCCGATGCCGCGAGGGGAGCAGATACAGAGGCGAGGATCGGACCCCAACGGGCGGTGTCCTCCGGTGTGATCACAACACACGACATGAAGCGGGGCATCGTGGCTGCATTCGCGATCGCTGCCACAGGCGGCGTGTACCTCGTGTGGTATGCAGGGTGGCCGATCTTCGTCATCGGTGTCGTGTCGATCCTCGCTGCTCTTGGATACACCAACGGACCGATCCCTTACGGGTACTACGGGCTCGGGGAGGTGTTCGTGTTCATCTTCTTCGGTCTCGTCGCCACCGCAGGGACTCGGTACGTGTTCTCGAACTCCGTTCCCTCCGCGGTGTGGGTAGGTGGCGTGGTGATGGGCCTTCTCGCTGCAGCGATCCTCGAAGCGAACAACATTCGGGACATCGACACGGACCTCGTGGCTGGGAAACGAACACTCGCCGTGATGATCGGCCGAAGATGGGCTCGACGCCTGTTTGCCACGACGGTCGCTGTGGCCTTCATCACCATCATTCCAGGTGTCATGCTGGGTCTGCTGCCAGCCATGAGCCTCATAGCGCTCATCGTTGCACCTCTGGCGATTCCCCTCATCGAAACGATCTACAAGGAGTCCACAGGTCCGCCGCTCATTGGCGTCCTCAAAGGAACAGCCCAGCTCCAGCTGTTCACCGGCCTGTTGCTGTCACTAGGGATGGTGTTCTGAGGTCTGTCCCAGACGTCGTCACCGTGCCTCGTCACCATCGCCCCCCTTGTCCGGGTGCACGGCACTTCGTGCCGACACATGCTCTGTGCCCCAGGTAGGCTCGCGTTCTGTGACGGACCCGAACATCGCAGCGGCATACGCCGCCATCCTCGTAGGTGGTCTCGCAGACCACGGGTCCGCCATCGCGTTCGTCTCACCAGGATCGCGCAACACGCCGTTGACGTTGGCAATTGCGCGAGAGCCACGGACCCGCGATTTCTCCTTCAGAGATGAACGCTCCGGCGCCTTTGCGGCGCTCGGCTACGCAAAAGCGACGGGAACGCCAGCGATCGTGGTCTGCACATCAGGCTCAGCGGGTGCACACTACCTCGCGGCGATCATCGAGGCTGATCAGTCACAGACACCTTTGATCGTGCTCACCGCAGACCGACCGCGACGGCTGCGCGGTACCGGAGCGCCACAGACAACCGATCAAACCGACCTGTACGGATCACATGTGAAGACCTCACTAGACATCGAACCCACCGCCAGGCAGGCGGGCAGGCGGGATGCGGAGATACTCATCCGAGCCGCTATGGAGACGCCAAAAGGCCCGGTGCACGCGAATATTGCGTTCGACGAGCCGCTCCTTCCCACTGAGATCGTCCAACCCGCTGATCCCCAGCCGGTATCAGACGTGCACGACGCGTCGAGCGGACCAGCAGACCTGTTCGCCGAGCTCAAGGACAGATCAGTCATGATCGTCGTGGGTGGCAGGGGTGGAGGGGAGCTGTCTCACCAGGTCGGCGAGGCAGCCGCCCGCCTCGGTGCACCCGTGTTCGCCGATCCGAGAGCGAACGTCACCGGTCGGGGGGTGCTTTCACACGGGGACCTCATCGTTGGCGCGCTGCACGATGGGCAGCCTCTCGCCCTCATGGCACAGCCACCGGATGTCGTTCTCAGACTTGGCCCAATCCCAACGTCTAAACCCATGTGGCAGTGGCTCGAACACTCGGGAGTGGATCAGATCCTCATCGACGCTACACGCCTCACCGATCCGCTGAAGTCGGCAGCGACGGTCGTCAATGCAGATCCGCTCAACATCCTGTCCAACAATCCGACTCCTGTGAACAGCGACCACAGCTTCCTCGATGCGTGGCTCGCTGTCGACGAGAAGGTCTCAGCGTCTCTGCAACTCGCGCTCGCTGTTCTCCCTTTTCCGAACGAGCCGCAAGTCGCCGCCACGGTTGTGGCATCGGTACCTCGTGACAGCGTGCTATTCGTTGCCTCGTCTCGACCGATCCGCGACGTGGACGCGTTCGCCATTGCCAGGCCTGATGTTCGGGTGATCGCGAATCGTGGTGTCAACGGAATCGACGGCACCATCTCAACCGCAATCGGCGTGGCTCTCAGCGGTACACCCACGACGCTTCTCATCGGGGACGTCGCAGCACTCCACGATGTCACGGCACTCAGCGAGGCTGCCAGACTTGGTGTGCCGCTCCGTGTCGTTGTCGTCAACAACGATGGTGGAGGCATCTTCTCCTTCCTTCCCCAGGCGACTAGCAGCGTGGTGAGTGCCGAGACGTATGAACACCACTGGGGGACGCCGCACGGCTTGGCGTTGGCTCCGATTGCGAGCGCGATGGGGGTTCGAGCGTCGACGCTGACGACGAAGGAAGCCCTTGCCCGAGCGGTGGCCACGACATTCGACGATCCCGAATTGGTCGAAATTGTCACCGACCGATCAGCAAACGTCCGTCATCACGACGCGATTCGCTCTGCTGTTGGCAAGGTCGTCGCAGCGTGGGCGGCGGAGGAAGCCGGCTAGCTGGTCGTGAGGAAGTCGAGAAGCGGGCGCAGCTTGAGGCGGGTCTCTCTCAGTTCGGCGTCCGGCTGCGATCCTGCAACGATGCCCGCTCCGGCGAACAGGCGCGTGTGGCCATCGCGGATCAAGCCGCATCGCAGCCCGATGCAGATCGCTCCCTCTCCACGACCGTTCATCCAGCCGATACCACCGGTGTACCAACCACGGTCGATCTTCTCTGCGCCAGCGATGAACGCCAGCGCCTCGTCCCGCTTCACACCGCCTACCGCTGGCGTCGGATGGAGGGCCGCAACCACGTCGAGGATGCCGACGCCCTCGGCAAGCGTCCCGTCTATCTCCGTCGAGAGATGCTGAACAGTCGCCATTTTCTTCAACGACGGCGTTTGGGGCACGGTCAGGACGGTTGTGAGAGGAGCCAACCGTTCGGCAAGGTCCGCAACGACGAGCCGATGCTCTTCACGGTCCTTCGACGAAGCGATGAGCGCCTCACCGATGCGTCTATCTTCCGCATCACCCTCGCCCCGTCTCGCGGATCCTGCGAGGGGATTCGACAACAGGTCACACCCCCGAACGTCCGCCAACAGCTCAGGACTTGCGCCCATGAACACGGCGTCTCCGGATTTCCAAGCGAAGTTGTAGCACTGGGGGTAGCGTGCGACCAGTGCTCTGAACACCCGCAGGATCTCGACAGGTTCCGTGGAGCTGACAATCACGGAGCGGGCCAGGACGACCTTCTCTAGGGTTCCCGCTCGAATCGCGTCGACTGCTGTCGCCACGGTGCTTGCCCACTCCGTGACGTGCGGGTGAGACTCGATCGAGTGGTCACCCGTGTCGTCAACAGCGATCCATTTCGGCTGGCACATCGAGGCGAGAAGTTCGAGCGTCGGTGAAGCGTCCTCACCTTGTGGCACAGCAACGGTCAGTCGAGTGCCACCTTTGACTCCCTCGAGCGCTATGCGCGGAACGAACACCTCGGCGGCCTCATACCCACTCCAGGTCTCGGTTGTCGGTCCGTCAGAAAAGAACGAGAACCCGACGAACGCCTTCAGATCGGGTCGGTCCAACGTGGCAAGAGAGGTATCCAGAGCATCGAACCGACCCTCTCCGCTCGCTGTGGCTCTCCACGCCGTGCCAATGCCCACGATACGGTCACCGTTTGGCGTCGAGTACGCAACAGCACGATCGACGAGGCTGGCACCCGTACGTGCGAAGTCGAACGGATCGAACGAAACGTCGAGGGTCCCAACCCTGAGTCCCTGTTGACGATCGAGCTGCGCATGGAGCGCGTCAACTTGCGAGCGAGATACAAGGTGCATCGCCTCGATGGTACCGCCCTTGCTGAGGTCAAGAACTCCTGAGGATCTCGGCCACGATCGACGCGATCACATCGGGACGCTCCATCGGCACAAAGTGACCGGCGCCAGGGACGACGACAACTGTCGCGTCGCTGAACCGCTCTGCCAACGCCGATGCGACAGGACCGGCGTGTGTCTCGGAGTGCTCACCGACCACGATCGTCACAGGGACCGCTATCTCGGTGACACGATCCCACGTGTCGTGATTGAGTCCCTCGCGAAACAGGTCAGCCTCCACGGACGGCCGACACTTTATGTGCCACCCCTCCTCGGTCTGGACGAAGCCGTAATCGACGTACATCGCAAGGGCTTCCGGCCTCCACGTCGCGAACGGGCCAGCAGCGAACCGATCGTACGCGGCCTGCCGATCGCTGAACGTTGCTCGTCGACGCTCGGCCGCTGAAGCAAGTGGGATATCAACCCGCCTGTACGGTGGAGGGAAGATAATCGGCTCGACGAGCACCAGGTGAGCGAACTGGCCTGGCTTGATCGTTGCGGCCCGCGCGATGACAGCTCCTCCGGATGAGTGCCCGACGCCGACCTTCACCGTGATATCTGGGAGGGTCTCGACGAGGTCTCTTGCAAGAACGTCCAACTCGTATGGCGGTCCGCCGACGGGACTGTCGCCGTGGCCACGGAGGTCGACGGACATCCACGGCAGGTTGCTCACGAGCGCGGACAGTTCGTCCACAACAGGGCGCCACACCTCTTTGCAGAGTCCACACGCGTGCGCAAACACTACGTCAGGGTCGTCGTTTGTGCCCTCCGTCGCGATGCGGAGAGGGCTGAGATCAGTTGTCATCACCCGCCGGCCGCGGCGACATCGGCGTGTCGTCGATTCGCCATTCCAGTTTGTTTTCAACGTCGACGACGCCGTCGAGCCTTCGTGTGAGCTCCTCGACGAGGCGGACCTCTGTGCGGGTGCCGATCTTTCCGAAAAGTGTCACAACGCCGTTGCGAACATTGACGTCGACTGTTTCGGGATCCACGAACAGCACTCTGCGAATCAGGTCCTCCCTGATCTCATCCTCGATGAGATCGTCCGGGCGAGTGAATCCGGCGACGACGTCGAAACGCGAGATGATGCCAACCATCTTTGTGTCCTCAACGACAAGCACGCGTTTGACGGCGTTGGTGTGCATGAACCTCGCTACGTCGATGATCTCGAGGTCGGGTGACACGGACAAGACGGAGTGCGACATCACGTCACGCACCAGCTCGGGAGTTCCACCCTTCTCACCACGCTCCACCACCACGGCGAGGAAGTCACCTTCCGTGATGATCCCAAGCACATGATCGTCGGGATCGACGACCGGCAAACCCGATACTCGGTATCGGAACATCATCCTGGCAGCATCGCGCACCGATGTGGTTGGGGCCACCGCAACCACATCGGTGGTCATCAGATCACGAACATGCATACGTCCTCACTTACAACCTTGATGGCAGATCGGTACGAGAAGGAATCCAACTCCCCTGTACCGGCCGAACCTTTATTCGAGCGTCCACGATACGCACACCCGCGCCCGGTGTGCCCACTTTTACAGGATTGAGGTCCATTTCGAATACCTCCGGAAGGTCCTCGATCAACGCTGATACGCGAAGCAACGCATCGACAACGGCGTCGATGTCGCCAGGTTCACCACCGCGATACCCCTCGAGCAGCCGTGCAGACTTCACATCTCCGATCATGTCGCGAGCATCGAGATCGGTGAGAGGGTGGATGCGAAACGCTACGTCACCGATGAGCTCAACAAACACGCCGCCGAGCCCGAAGACGATCAGTGGCCCGAAGTTCGGGTCTTCGACCATGCCGATGAGGACCTCATGACCGCCCGCCACGAACTCCTGCATGAGCACACCCTCTGGGTCGACCACTGCTGTGGTGACACGATCGTATGCCTCCGTGACGGCGTCGGCGCCAGAGATGTCGAGTGCCACGCCTCCGACGTCAGACTTGTGTACCGCCGAGGGTGCAATCACCTTGAGTACGACAGAGCCACCGAGCTCCTCTTCGAAGCGAATGGCGTCTTCGATGGAGTGCACAATTTGTGTCTTCGGTATGTGGAGACCGTATGCCGTGAGTACTGCATCCACGGCATCCGGATCAAGCCACGCACCGTCCGCGTTCACACCGACACATGCCGTCTCTATGACCTCGCGGGCTTTGGTTCGATCTACATCGTCGAACTGCACACGCTGACCTATCGGCTTGTCGATCCACTCGGCATACTCGACGGCTTTGCGCAGCGCCATAGCTGCACGCTCCGGAAACGGGAAGACAGGGAACTTCGCCTTCGTGCTGGACAGTTCGGAAGGGACACCGGACGAATTCATGTACACGCTGAGGAACGTCTTGGCACCTTGTGACACTTCCTCTGCTGCTTCCCTGATAGCGGTCGCAGTCTCGGGCACCCCGACATCGGAAGCGGGTATGAACAGGACGATGAGCGCATCGATCTCGTCGCTAGCAAGCAACGTCTCGATGGCCTTCTTGTACTCTGCAGGTCCGGCCTGAGCGATCATGTCAATTGGGTTCGTAACTGCTGCGTCGTCCGAGAGAAAGCTCCGGAGCTCCCCCTGAAGGTCTTCGGACAATCTCGGAACATGCAAGCCCTGTGACTCCAGGGCATCGACGGCGAGGATCGCCGGGCCACCGGCATTCGTGATCACGCCTACGTTCCTGCCTCGCGGCAACGGCTGGCTCGAGAGCAGCGAGGCGACGTTGAACAGCTCCTCAAGAGTGTCCACACGAATGACACCAGCCTGTGTGAACAGAGCGTCGACGGCCGTGTCGAGGCTAGCAAGAGATCCTGTGTGGCTCGAAGCAGCACGCGCGCCTGCTGCTGTTCTTCCAGACTTGACCGCAACGATGGGCTTCCTCACTCCGATCCGACGCGCAATTCTTGCGAAACGCCTCGGATTGCCAAACGACTCGAGATACAACAAGATGACATCGGTATTGGGGTCTTCCTCCCAGAACAGCAGAAGGTCGTTGCCTGACACATCCGTCTTGTTACCAACCGACACGAACGTCGAGATGCCGATGCCGAGTTCCGTTGCGTAGTCCAGAATTGCAAGCCCAAGCGCACCACTCTGCGACGACATGGCAACGTTGCCCCTCGGAGGCATAACCGGACCGAACTGGCCATCGAGGTTGACCGCTGGATCCGTATTCAACAACCCCATGCAATTAGGCCCCACCATGCGCATGCCGGCATTTCGAGTTATCTCAAGCAGCTCCCGCTCCGCTTCGGTTCCTGACTCACCGACCTCCGAGAATCCAGCAGAGATGACAACAACGCCCTTGACACCCTTCTCGGCACATTCGCGAACCACACCAACAACATGGGGTGCAGGGACGACGATGAACGCAAGATCGACCTTGCCTGGAATGTCCTTAACCGAAGCAAATGTCGGTATCGACCGCACAACAGACGTCCTCGGGTTTACCGGATACAGAGGACCCATGAAGTCGGCGTTGATGATGTTATTGAACAGTCGACCACCGATGGACGATTTGTTGCGACTCGCTCCTATGACCGCTATCGACTGTGGATAGAACAGCGGCAGCATGCTTGCCGCCGTTGAAATCTGCTCAGCTCTGCCCTCGGCGGCTAGCACGGAGTCGGACTCCTCGGTTGGGATCTCGACCGTATATACGCCTTCATCGATCTCCCTGCTCAGCGAGAACCCCGCGTTGCGAAACACGCGCATCATCGCGTGGTTGTCTGCAAGGAGGAAAGCTCGGAAGCGTTCGATGCCGAGTGCCCGTGCGTAAGCGGAGATACGAAACACGAGCAATGTGCCGATGCCCATGCCCTGATGTGCATCGGCGACGGTAAACGCGATCTCGGCAGACCCTGGATCCTCCCTGATCGCGTTGTACCTCCCGACACCCACGAAATCGCCGTCGACGATCGCCACGAACGCCATATCCGATCGGTAGTCGATCTCTGTGAACGCGTGAAGTTCCTCCGGTTCCAATTCTCGCTTCACCCTGAAGAACCGGAAGTAGCTGCTCTGAGTAGACATGTTGTGCACGAACGCCTGGAGCGCTTCAGCGTCCGAAGGCACTATCGGCCGGATTCGAACCGTTCCTCCATCCTTGAGAACTGCGTCTTGCTCCCATTCGGATGGATATCCGCCAGGTGGTTCCGTGATCGTCATAGAAACGGTTGTGCTGGACATGCGCCCTTTCCTAGTGCTGCCCCAATTGTGGCACGGTGCACGATCACCCGATCCGCTGGCCGACCTGTGTTCCCCTCGCCGTGGCCTCGCCATCTCCCCCTGCCGGTCCGAACATGACCTCGACCTCGGCACCTCCTGACGCAGATGTCCCGATTCGTATCGTGCCACCTGTTCGCTCCGCCGTCCGTACGATGATGTCGAGCCCAAGCCCTGTCCCGCCCGTGCTGCTCCTTCCCCGTTGCATGACACCGAGATCGGCGAATCCTTGTCCGTCATCAGAGATCGTCAACGAATGAGCCCCTGCTCCTCTGGGGCGGACAACGAGACGGTACCCGACACCTGCGGGTGTGTGAGCGAAGACATTCTCGATAAGCACATCGACGAGAGCGCCCAGATCCGATCTCGAGAGGGAGACGGGATGACCACCCGGTTCCACACGCACAGACGTTTCGCGCCCCTGCTCTTCTGCGAGCACCCTCCAAAAACCTGATCTGTACTGGACGATCTCTCCGAGGTCTACCGTCTCTGCCGGCGTCCCCGCCGCCGACCGAGAACGTGCCGCCTCAATCAGCTGATCAACTGCACGCTCGACATCGTCGATGTCGGCTTTCAATTGGGCACCCTCCATTGGGTCGGACAACATCTCTGCCTGCAGCCTCAAAGCTGTGAGCGGTGTGCGAAGCCGATGGGAGAGATCTGCAACTGATTCGCGTTCGGCAACGAGAAGCGCCCCGAGGCGTCCGGCGAGTGTGTTGAATGCCTCCCCGACCTCGGCGATCTCGGCAGGCCCAGCAGGATCGACGCGAACGTCGAGGTCCCCTTCCCCCAGCCTGTGCGCGGCAGTCGAGAGCTCGGTCACCGGCCGAACGACGGATCTGCCGAGCCTGTCAGCGGCAAACATCGCGACACCGATCAAGAAAATGCCAAGGCCCAGCAGCATGGCCCAGGCCTGTCGTACCCCCGACGTCAGATCTTCATCGGTGACGAATGACCGCACAACGACTGTTTCGTCGACGCCTGGTGAATCTGGGAGCAGAACAGGAACGAGCACTTCGGCTCCGCCATCGGTCTTTGCTGTGAACGCAGCCCCACGTCGCGCCTGGTCAATGTTGAGTGACCACCCGAGATCTGCTCCAACAATCACGGTTTCCGAAAAGATGATGCTCAGCCCGTCTGGGTTGCCGAACGCAGCAAGCACGGTCTTGGCGAGCAGAGGCGTGATCTCATCGGTAGGACCGGTAGCCCCAGACACGGCGAGCGCTGCAGCCACAGACTGTGCATCACGCTCGGCTCCAGACAGTGCCCTCGTCTGGGCCTGATTGCGTATGAGAGCAGCGACAGGCACGAGGGAAGCAACAACCACTAGGGATGCAACTGCAAGACTCAAGAACGCGAGCCGTCGCCTCATGACGGATCGACGAGCTTGATGCCCACGCCGTACACAGTTTCGAGATATCGAGACTGTGCAGCCGTCTCTCCCAGTTTCTTGCGCAGCCACGAAATGTGGACATCCACCGTCTTTTCGGATCCTCCGTACGGCTGACGCCACACCTCTGCCATCAACTGCCGTTTGGAGACCACGACTCCCTCGCGTTGTGCAAGGTACGCGAGCAGATCGAATTCCTTCGGACTGAGCTGGAGGGGTACGTCGTTGAGAGAGGCCACTCTGGACCCTGGCTCGACTCGTAGGTCACCAACTACGATCGGTGCGTTGGCACCATCGCCGAGAGATCGCCGTAGAACCGCGCGCAGCCTCGCCTCCAACTGCTCGACCGAGAACGGCTTGACGAGGTAGTCGTCCGCCCCGGCGTCAAGGGTTCGGATGATGTCGCGATCCTCGCCGCGGGCAGTGGCCACGATGACGGGAACATCGGTGATGGCACGAATCATCTTCAAGAGCTCGCCACCGTCGAGATCTGGCAGGCCCATGTCGAGAACAACAACATCCGGCGAGGCCGCAACGATCCGCTGCAGTCCATCAAGAGCCGTTGATGCACCCTGGACCTCGTATCCCCTGCCAGCGAGGACGCGAGCCATGAGCTCACGGATCCGCTGGTCATCCTCGATAATCACCACAGATGCCATCGGGACACATAAACAGATGGTGGACTTCTTAGCAAGTCCTTAACATGCTGTTGGAAACGCCACAACCCTGGGGGCCTGAGGATGAAACCAATGCGGCAGAGACTCCTCCTGGTCGTCGGCTGGATAGCAGCAGCCGTTGGCTCAGGCCTTGTGGCCTCTGGTGCCGTAACTGTGGCAGGCGGGCAGGTCCTAGACACGCCGCTGATGCCCCTCACGGCAGCAGAGGTCGCAGCGCTCCCTGTCGTGCAGGTGGGTTCGCCAGAAGATGTCGAGCCCCAAGCCTCCGGCGGTCTCGTGGCAGCCCCGGGCGAACCCACCAAAGGGAGCGCGAGTATCGTCTCCGGCCATGAAGAGCCGGCCGACACCGGGGGGAGTGCCGCAGCACTCTCCGATACCCAACCGCTCGATCCCATCGGCAGGAGCGACCCGTCCGTGGTGCGCATCGCCTCGGTAGAGGGCGGCAAGGCATCGTTCGTTGCAACCGACGAGATGCTCGTCTTGCTGTGGGCGACGCCGTCGGCTGGATACGTCGCACAGACCCGCTCCGTTACGCCGATGTCGATAACGATCCAGTTCAGCTCCAGCCTCAACGTGTGGATCATTGCAGCAACGCTCACCGAGGGAGCCATCGAGATCGTCGCCAGGCCAGAGCCACTGACCTAGATCGGTGTGCCACGGGTTCTGAGTTTCTGGCGTCCCCACCGATGAAGTTCACCTTGTGAGTGGTGTGACCGGTGCGGGATCTATGCCAGTTCGACGAGTTCAAGCATGGAATCGTCGAAGTAGTCAGCGTCACCCTCCGGCATCACGATTGCGCGTGTCGGCTCGAGTTGTGCGATGAACTCTGCGTCGTGGCTGACGATGATGACCGTACCTTCATAGCGCTGGAGGGCGATCAGCAATGCCTCCTTCGCCTGCGGATCAAGGTTGTTGGTCGGCTCGTCGAGCAGAAGCACGTTGTGCTTCCCTACGACGATGCGCGCAAGCGCGAGTTTCGTCCGCTCACCTCCCGAGAGGGTTCCTGCTTCTTGATCAATCTTGTCAGCGAGAAGGAAGAGGCCGAGGATCCCCCGAAGGTCTCGGTCCGGTAGACCAGAGACCTCGCGCATGTGGTCGAGAACGGTCACATCGGACCGGATGTCCTCATGCTCCTGTGCGTAGTACCCGATCGAGACCCGGTAGCCGACCTCTACTTCACCTAGGTCACAGGTCTCGACGCCTGCGAGTATCCGAAGCAGCGTCGTCTTCCCCGCGCCGTTGAGGCCCAAGATGATGAGCCGATCTCCTCGGTCGACGACCACGTCGACATCGACAAACACGACGTTGTGGCCGAAAGCCTTCGCCAACGACGTTGCCCTGATCGGGATCTTGCCAGAGTGCTCCGGCTGGGGGAACTTCACATTGATCGCCCGCACCTCCCTGGCAACGTCGACAAGCTCCGCTTGCATCCGATCCACACGGGTCTCCCAAGACCGTGCCCTCTTCGCCATTTTCTCTGTGGATCCCTTGAAGCGTCTGATTCCAGCCTCAAGCCGCGCGATGTCTGCATCCTGATGCTTACGCTCCGCGAGGCGCTGCTCGTGGCGACGTTCCCTTTCGGTGAGGTAATGGCTGTAATTACCGCGGTACGCCTCGATGCGGCCATCCCCTGCGGCGAGGACAGACGTAATCGACGAGTCGAGTAACGGAAGATCGTGGCTGACAAGCAGGACTCCTCCAGAGTAGTTCGCGAGGAACTGCATGAGCCACGCCTTCGCGTCGAGATCCAGGTGATTCGTCGGCTCGTCCAACACGAGTGTGTCCGTGTCTGCAAACAGGATCCTGGCAAGTTCGACTCGACGGCGTTGCCCTCCCGACATCGTCGCAACCGGCTGATCGAGTTCGTCCAACCCGATCCCGAGACCAGATGCGAATCGTTTAGCCTCAGCCTTCGCGACATAGCCACCACGTGCCGAGAACTCGTCGTCGAGGCGCGAGAATTTCCGGATCAACCGATCGCGCTCCTCCCCCGATACATCTTCCATGTTTCTGCGCGTTCGCTCCATTCGTCGTTCGATATCGCCGATCTGGCGCGCCGTGAGAATTCGTTCGAGAGCTGTCTGGTTATCGATCTCGGCGAGGCCGACTTCCTGAGCAAGATGTCCGATCACGCCTGCACGAGTCACGGAACCGTCGCTGGGCTGCTCGTCGTTTGCGAGCAGGCGCAGCAGGGTCGTCTTGCCTGCCCCATTCGGTCCGACCAGGCCGACCTTGTCGCCGCGCTGCACCGAGAATGACACGCCCGAGAGCAACGTGCGCGCTCCTGCCTCAATTGTCACGTCGCGTACGAGCAGCATCGAAGATGGCCTTCACAGCGGGGTTGGAGTCTCAACGATACCCGCCGCGGCTCAGAAACGGGTACGTGCATCCAGCTTCCAATCGCGATTCCACCTGTTCGAGTACGATTCGTGGAGCGCTCAAGCATCTTGGAGGGCACATGACATTCTGGAATATCTTCCTGCTGTTGCTGATCTACCTTCCGTTGCTCGCGCTGTGGGGTTTCGCACTGAGCGATCTCGCCGGTAGGGCAGATCTCTCTGGACCGGCCACGGGCCTCTGGGCGATCGCAATCGTCCTGCTTCCAATCTTTGGTGTGCTCGTGTATTTCGTCACGCAACCAGACAGCACAGCAACGAGTCCTGTCGTCTCGGCAGAAGATGACGCCGGTCGTTCAACAGCACTGACGCTCGATCGACTCGACGCGATGAGGAAACTCGCCAAACTTCGTGACTCTGGCGCAATCACCGACGAAGAGTTCGCCACGACGAAGGCCCAGATTCTCACCCCCCCATCTGTTCTTGCGTAACTGAGTCCCGCATGGCGGGACTCAGTTACGCAAGAACGGTCAGGTTTGGGGGGGGTTGTGCCCGGGGTGGGACTTGAACCCACACACCCATTCGGATAGCGGATTTTAAGTCCGCCGCGTCTACCGATTCCGCCACCCGGGCGAGCGACTTGCAGCGTACCGCACAATCGACTTCGCTCAACAGTTCTGAGCTGCGTAATCTGGCGCCACTCGATGAAGGAGCCCGTCGGTGAAAGTCTTCCCTCCTGAGAAGATCCGCAACGTTGCACTCGTTGGTCATTCCGGTGCCGGCAAGACGACGCTTGCGGAAGCCCTCCTATTTCGAGCCGGCGCGATAGGGAGAATCGGCACGGTCGAAGCGGGCAACACCGTCACCGACTACGACCCAGAAGAACATGACCGCCGGATGAGCGTCACCATGTCCATGGCTCCGTTCGAGTGGCACGGGCACAAGATCAACCTCATCGACACGCCAGGCTACGCGGACTTCGCAGGCGACGTGCATGCAGCCCTTCGTGTCACCGACCTCGCCATCTTCGTCGTCGACGCGGTCGACGGTGTCGAAGTGCAGACCGAGTACGCCTGGCGAATCGCGGAGAAGCTCCACGTTCCACGCATGATCTTCATCAACAAACTCGATAAGGAAAGGGCATCGTTCGATCGGACACTGAAAGAACTGAAGGATCGATTCGGTGCGGGTATTGCACCGATCGAGCTTCCCATCGGTCAGGAACAAGCCTTCCACGGAGTTGCAGACCTCTTCCGCGGCAAAGCCTTCATCTATGACTCCGGTTCAGCGGAGATCTCCGACATCCCCCATGACATGGTCGAGAAAGAGGCCGAGGTCCGTGACAACCTCATCGAAGGTATCGTCGTTGCCGACGACGACCTCCTCGAAGGATACCTCGAAGGCACGATCCCAACGATCGACCAGCTCGAACGCACCATGGCAGTCGGCATTGCAGATGCGACCGTTTTCCCTGTCGTGTGCGGATCGGCCACAGGCCCCATTGCTGTTGACCGTCTCGCCGACTTCATCGTCGAGATCGGTCCCTCCCCCCAGGATCGCCCTCCAGTGAAGGTCCTCGCAGGTGACGAAGAAATCGAAGTGGCGAAGGATCCTGACCAAGAGCCGCTGGCGTTCGTGTTCAAGACTCTCGCCGATCCCTACGTCGGCCAGGTATCACTCATGAAGGTCATGTCAGGGACGCTCAGACCAGAAACACACCTGACGAGCGGCCGATCAGGTCAGGATGAGCGTCTCGCCAAGATCGCAACCATGTTCGGTAAGGAAACGACGCTCGTGTCGGCGGCACCAGCGGGAGACATCGTTGCAGCAGCCAAACTCATCGACACCAAGACAGGCGACACGTTGGCGCCAAAGAACAAGCCTGTGATCGTCCCGCGGATTGACCGGCCCCAGCCCGTGCTGGCAACAGCCATAGTTGCTCGCACACAGTCAGACGACGACAAGCTGTCGACGTCACTCCAGCGAATACTCGACGAGGATGCGTCGCTCGCCGTCGAACACAACGACGAAACGCATCAGACCCTCCTCCACGGACTCGGCGAAATGCATCTCCAGATCACCATCGAGAAACTCGAGCGAAAATTCGGTGTACAGGTCGACCAGCATCCAGTGAAGGTCGCCTACCGAGAGACCGTAACCAGAAGAGCTGAAGCCGAGGGGAGACACAAGAAGCAATCTGGTGGGCACGGCCAGTACGGCGTATGCCACCTGATCATCGCGCCGAAGCCCCGCGGAACAGGCTTCGCCTTCGTCGACAAGGTCAAAGGAGGAGCCATTCCCAGGCAGTTCATCCCTGCCGTCGAGAAAGGTGTGCTCGAGTCAATGGCGTACGGCGGGACGTACTCCTACCCGGTCGTCGACGCCGAGGTGACCGTCGACGACGGCAAGTATCACTCGGTCGACTCGTCAGAGATGGCATTCAAACTAGCTGCGCGAGCTGGGTTCAAGGCAGCGTTCGAAAGCGCAGGCCCGATCGTGCTCGAACCGGTTTCACGGATCGCTGTGACCGTCCCCAGCCAGTATCAAGGCGACGTGATGGGCGACATAGCATCGCGACGCGGCGCCGTTGCCGGCTCGACCACCAACGCCGACGGGATGCAGACCATCGAGGCGGACGTTCCCACCAGCGAGATTCTTAGATATGCGATCGATCTCAGATCGATCACGAACGGATGGGGTCGATTCACGGCACACATCCACCGCTACCAAGAGCTCCCTTCACATCTCGTAGAAAAGGCGATGGCAGCAGCCAAGCAGTGAGCATCGCGGGATCAGCACTTCAGCGCTACCGCGGCGAGCCCATCGAGCAGATCATGCTCAGAGACAGTGATCGAATGGAGCCCACAGCGCATCATCGCCCGCTCAGCAGCGACAGCGCCTGCGAGAATGACCCTCGCCCTGGCAGGGTCGAGCGACGGAATCGCCGCGGTCTGCTCAACGGTCAACGCTGCCAGCCGGTTGATGATCTCGCCAACAGCGACGAGTGAGAGCTCTGAGTTGTGGACAGTCGCGCGCTCGTACACGTCCAAGCGCATCGACATTGCTGACACGTTGGTGAACGTACCGGCGACGCCGAGTGCCACCTCAGGATTCCCAGGGAGATCAACAGCACCGAATGCCACGTCGCACTCAGAGCGGAGGTGCTCGATCGTGAAACGGGGCACGGGCCGCTCACCGATGCATCGATCCGTCAGCCGTACAGAGCCTATGTCGACACTTGTCGTGTAGGACGGTTCCTTCGTACCGTAGGAAAACTCGGTAGAGCCACCTCCCACGTCAATCACGAGCTTCGATGCGCCGCCCGTACGTTCACTCGTGGCCCCGCAGAACGCGAGTGCAGCCTCGCGATCTCCGTCGATGACCACAGGCCGAACACCGAGGACGCTTTCGAGGTCGTCCATCAACATCTCGCCATTGACAGCATCACGTGAAGCAGACGTCGCCACCGCCTCGATGACTTCCACACCGTGAGCATCCATCACAGACACGTACCGAGAGACCACCGAGACGGTCGCTTCGTAGGCTGCCTGATCGAATCTCTTTGTCTCGTCGACCTTGCTACCGAGTCCTGTGACGGTGACGTCTCTGGCGAGTTCGGCACCCGTGGCGTCTGTGACCAGCAGGCGCACCGAGTTCGAGCCAATGTCGATTGCTGCAACGCTCACCGCGGCTCCACCCAGAGCGGATTCAGGTCGAACCGTCCGCTTACTGCAACGACGCATGGAGCTTCACACGAGAACGGCTCGATCCTGGCCGCGACGTCCTCACCGACGGGACTGCAGCCTCCCGCGACAGTGTCGGCATAGTGTGCATGCAGACACTTGACGCCTCCGGATGAACCAGCGATGCCACCAGACGGCCTCGGCCCGTCCCACGCCGGAGGAATCAGGGCATCGCGCGCTGTGCGGTACCGTTCCATCGCGGCCTCGTATCGTGCCCTCATGTCGTCACTCGACTCTATGGCGTCGTCTGCTGCTCGCACACCACCGTGTGATTCGATACGTGAAATCCGTGTTACCGCCAGCGGACACGTGAGCCAGTGCATAGTCGGGAACGGCGTTCCGTCCTCAAGGATCGGTGGAACATCTATGACAACCGGAAGCCCGAGATGACAGCGCGCCCTCACATCGACGCCAGATCGAGGCGGGCGACCGATCTGTACCTCGACAACCGCTCGGTCATCCATCCGATACGGTGTCTGAGCCAGTGACGAAATCCCAGATGCGTTGCAGAAGCGATCGCCTGACTACCGTTGTGGCAACCGGCTCGATCGGGCTCGGCGGTGCCTCCGGTGCTTCGGGTGTCAAGACGACATAGCCGATCTCACCCGGTCGCACGAAGCCGTACTGCTCCCTGGCAATACGTTCGACCTCTTGCTCGGAATACAGTGCATCGACATCGTCAGCGAGTGATGCGTTACGTTCCTGTAGGGCGACAAGTCGATCTTGTGCGGCATTGACAGCGTTCTCCCTGCCAAGGTAGTCGCGAATCGGGAGGACCCCTGTCGCTACGAGACCTAGCGACACGAGTAACGCAAGGAACACGACCGTCCCGAAACGGGACCGCTTACCGCTCTTCCTGCGCCTCGGCTCGCTGTGCAACGGGCGTTCAAGAGTCTCGGTCATGTGCGGGCCCGGAAGGTGTCCCACCCGGCGAACCGTGCGTCGGATCCCAGGTCATCTTCGATTCGCAGCAGTTGGTTGTACTTCGCTGTGCGTTCGCCGCGTGCAGGGGCACCGGTCTTGATCTGACCAGCATTGGTTCCAACGGCGAGGTGGGCAATGAACGAATCCTCGGTCTCACCCGATCGATGACTGACCATCAATCCGTATGCGTTTCGTCGCGCGAGGCTCATCGTGTGCAGTGTTTCCGACAGCGTTCCGATCTGGTTGACCTTGATGAGCACAGCGTTAACCGCGCTGCAACGGATTGCTTCTGTGACAAGGTCCACGTTCGTCACGAGCAGGTCGTCGCCAACAATCTGCACGTTGGAGCCGAGTCGATCGGTCATGAGCGCCCATCCGTCCCAATCTGCCTCATCGAGCCCATCCTCGACAGAGACAATCGGATAGTCGCGGATCAGCCCTTCGAGGTGATCGATCATCTCTGCTGACGAGAGCGAAGCCCCTGACAGCTCGTAGGAGCCGTCGTTATGCAACTCGGTGGCTGCGACGTCGACGGCGAAAGCAATGTCGTCGCCAACAACATAGCCTGCTGCCTCAACCGCCTCGGACAACACGTCGAGCACTTCCCTGTCCCCTGGAAGGTCCGGGGCGAAACCGCCTTCGTCCCCGACGTTGGTGGCAAGGTTCCTGGCCGCGAGCACCTTCTTGAGCGTGTGGTACACCTCGACACCGGCTCGCAGAGCCTCACGGAAGCTGCCAAGCCCCCCTGGAACGATCATGAACTCCTGCGTGTCGATCGAGTTAGCCGCGTGGGCCCCGCCGTTGATGACGTTGAAACATGGAGTCGGCAGCACCCTCGCGTTCGTTCCGCCGAGGTACCGATACGCCGGAAGACCGACCCCCACAGCAGCTGCCCTTGCCGTGGCGAGCGAGACCGCCAGAATGGCGTTCGCTCCGAGATTCGACTTGTTCGGTGTCCCGTCGAGATCGAGCATGACCTGATCGATGTGTTCCTGACGGGTGGCGTCGAGCCCGACGAGGCGTGGCGCAATCGTCTCAACGACGTTGGCGACGGCTCGTTGTACTCCTAGCCCCGCGTATCTCGCCCCGCCGTCCCTCAATTCCACCGCTTCGCGAGCTCCGGTCGACGCACCTGAGGGAACGATCGACCTGCCAAACCCGCCACCGTCAAGTCTCACTTCCGCCTCCACGGTTGGATTTCCCCGCGAGTCGAGTACTTCCCTGGCATGAATATTGGCAATGGTGGCTGATGAGACGGTCATGATGCTCCGAGGGTAGACGTCGGACGGGTTTGGTCTGTGCTTTGTCTCAGCCGAGCGCGGCTTTCGCTTGCTTCCACGCAGACTCGAGTTGATCCCGTGTGGCGTCGCGCATCGTTACCGAGGTTTGCGCCATCGATGCTTCCATGAACCTGAAGCGTTCGATGAACGTGTCGACGGAAGACCGTAGGGCGACCTCTGGGTCGACTCCAACGTGTCTAGCAAGGTTGATCGCGGTGAAGAGAACATCGCCAAGTTCAGCTGCCATTGCTTCCTTGTCCGCTCCCGCATCGACAAACTCATCGATCTCGCCCCGCAGTACGGCGACGACGTCGTGGGCATCGTCCCAGTCGAAACCGACACTCTTCGCACGGTTCTGAACTTTCACCGCCCTTGCAACACCCGGCATACCTTCTGGGATGTCGTCCATCAGGCTGTCGCGGTGCTTCTCCATCTGCTTGATCTGCTCCCAGTTGGCGAGCACCTCATCCGAACCGTCGACGACAACGTCGGCAAACACGTGCGGATGCCTCGAAACCAGCTTTCTGCGTATCCCCTCTGCGACCTCATCGATATCGAAGGCGCCTGCCTCGGATGCGAGCGTCGCGTGGAACAACACCTGGAGCAGGAGGTCGCCAAGCTCCTCCTCAACTTCGGCGTATGCTCCGAAATCGGGATCTCCACCCGGCGCCTCGATCGGTAGCCTCGCGATTGCGTCTGTCGTCTCGTAGGCCTCCTCGATGAGGTGGGTCAACAACGTGTGATGCGTCTGCTCTTTGTCCCATGGGCACTGGGACCGCAAGGTCCTGTTGGTCGCTATGAGCCCGAGCACGCCCGATGGTGTTGCTGGGACGAACACAGTCGTCCTGGCGCCGCACTCGTATCTGGCGAGTTCCCCTGCCGAGACCAGATCCACGACCTCGGCATCGTCACCGAGTCGGTCGAGCACCGTGACTTCGAACGCAGGATCGATCGTCCTCGTCAGCGCAAGAGACACATCCGATGCGCGCAGGTTGGAGTCGACTTGGGTGATGAACGTCGGCACATGCAGCGGCAACGGATCTGGGAGATCTCGCGCGTCGAGGATCTGTGCCCCGTCCGTGATCGGATCGACGCTGACGGCAGCGTACGCGAGGTCGAGGAAGGAGAGTCCCGGTATCACCTTCACATCTACGCCTGCCTCCCTGGCCCGAGATGTGATCATCGGAACGGTCCGCTCCCCGACGACTGCGCTTCCGGGGACGCCGTACACGACATCTCCTTCTTCGGCTGCCGTGAGGACTCGCTCAGCGATTCCGACGTATACATCGTCGAAGTCCTCGCAGGTGTCGTATAGGTCATCGCACGATTCGACCTGACGGTCCGACGCGATTGCCGCGGCTGAGGGATGTGCCAGCGTACGAAAAATGACCTTGGTTGAACCTCTCGCGAGTATCGATCGCACTGCTTCGTCTAGGTGATTCGCACCTGCAGGCCCGAGACCTACGATCGTGATCGCCATGTCAGGGAGACGCTGGAGGAGGGATGATCCCATCGACTGGCGGGTACCACGTCCCGATCTGAGAACGTACCTTGATGTCTGCGTTTCCCACAGCATCATTGAGCCAATTGCTCCATGCTGCGTCGAGTAGGTCCCCAGGAATCCAACGGAGAGGGTCTTGAGCGAGCTCGCTGAGCGATCCGGGGCTCTCCCGCGAATCGACCAGCACGACGTGCCATCCGAAGTCGGTCTGTACTGGACCCACGACCTCGCCGACCGGAGCAGTTGCAACAACCGAGGAGAATGGCTGGATGTACACACTCGGGTTCGACGGACATGGGAGCACGCCACCGGGTGTCTGGGTGTCTATCGAGACTTCGTCCGCAACAGCCGAGAAGTCGTCGCCGGCATCGATGCGATCCCTCGCTGCCTGCGCTTCCTGTTCGGTCTCAACGATGATGTTCCTCGCACACACCTGAATCAGTCGATCCTGGTTGTTCTGCCACACGCCTTGGAGGTACTCGGGGGTGTTTGCGATCGATTCCTTGACGACGCTGCGCACGAGTAGCTGCGTGGCGACAAGGTCGACGGCATTCTCGGATAACTGAGGGTTCGAGGCAACCGACTGGAGGATGTTGAGGTCGTCTGGTGAGGCACTCGCTATGAACGCATCGACTGAGGACCTGGAACCGAGATTCTCGGCACCGAAGTCCGACTCAGCTGCCGTCACCATGGACTCGGTGAAGATGGTGTTGGTCAACAGGTTGCGAAAGGCCTCACCGCTGACGGTCGACTCTTCTGGCATGGCTGCGCCGAGCCCGAGCACATCGGCATCGAATACGTCCTTCCCGTTGACGGTGGCAGCAACATTCGCCCCGCCACAGGCAGCAAGAACGAGCGCGAGAAGCGCTATGAGCACAGCAATACGTGTTCGGTAGATCATGATTCTGGCCACATTGTACGGAGGAATCGGGCTATCGACGTCGCGGGAGAGTCCCCGGGAGAAGGCAGATAGAGAGTTGCGCCACGAAGAAGAGCACCCTTGGCTATTCGCTCGAGCCGTACTTCCTGGGAGGCCTTCATCGTCACGGGGCCGATTCGCACTTCCCTGCGGTTCTGCACGATCTCTGTGATGCCGACCCGCATCGCTTCTGCCCGTAGTCTGGCCGCGTTCAACAGTTCCTCTGCGGGAATTGGTAACGGTCCGAAACGATCCAGCCACTCACTGACTACGTCATCGACGGCCTCTGTTGTTGTGGCCGCGGCGAGTCTGCGGTACGCCTCAAGGCGTGTCTCTACGCCGGGAACGTAGTTGTTTGGCAAGCGGGCGTCGATCATGAGATCGATACGGATCGGCTCTGGTTCCTCCTCCAGCGAATCCGCCCCTTTGAGTTTGTTCACTGCGTCGGCGACGAGTTCGGTGTACAAATCGAATCCCACGGCAGCGATGTGACCCGATTGCGTCTCTGAGAGAATACTGCCTGCGCCACGAATCTCTAGGTCACGCATTGCAAGCTCAAACCCTGAGCCCAGATCCGCAAACTGACCGATCGCTTCGAGTCGGCGATACGCGGCCTCGCCGAGTCGCTCGTGCGTTGGATGGAAAAGGTACGCATACGCACGTTGCGTCGACCGTCCGACTCGACCGCGAAGCTGGTACAGCTGAGCGAGCCCGAGCCGGTCTGCCCGCTCGACGATCAGGGTGTTGACCTGGGGGACGTCAAGACCGGACTCGATGATGGTGGTGGAGACGAGGACATCGAATTCGTTATTCCAAAAGTCGAACATGACTTGCTCGAGTTGGCCTTCACTCATCTGACCGTGTGCGACGGCGAACCTGGCATCTGGCACCAAGTCTCGGAGCCGAGCCACGGCGTGCTCTATCGACTGCACCCTGTTGTGTACGTAGTAGACCTGGCCCTCACGCAACATCTCTCTGCGAATCGCCGCCGACACAGCGTTCTCATCGTACGGCCCGACATAGGTGAGGATCGGATGTCGATCCTGTGGCGCCGTTCGAATGCTCGAGACCTCCCTGATGCCTGTCAGTGCCATCTCGAGTGTCCTGGGGATCGGCGTAGCTGTAAGCGTGAGCACATCGACACTGGTGCGAAGCTCCCTGAGCGCGTCCTTTGCCCCGACGCCGAACCGTTGCTCCTCATCGATGACGACGAGGCCGAGACTCCGAAAGGCGATGTCCTGAGACAGCAAGCGATGCGTGCCGATGACGATATCGATCGTGCCGTCGGATATGCCCGCAATGACCTGTTTTTGCTGTTTTGCAGTCAAGAACCTCGAAAGCATCTCGACCCTGACGGGGTAGGGGGCGAAGCGGTCCTCGAACGTGGCGAAGTGTTGCTGCGCGAGAAGGGTCGTCGGTACGAGCATGACCGTCTGCTTCCCGTCCTGGACGGCTTTGAACATCGCCCTCAGCGCAACCTCGGTCTTGCCGAATCCAACGTCGCCGAAGATGAGGCGATCCATCGGCCGGTCGACCTCCATGTCGGCTTTGACATCGGCGATTGCCTGGAGCTGATCTGGCGTCTCCTCGAAGGGGAAAGCCGATTCGAACTCGAGCTGCCACGGTGTGTCCTCGGAGAACGCGTGGCCACTCGAGGCCGCACGCTTCCGGTGGAGCGCCACCACCTGGTCCGCGACGACCGCCACCTCCTTGCGGACCCGTTCGCGTGTCTCGCTCCAATCGGTTCCACCCAATTTCGATAGCCGAGGGGACTCTCCCCCCGCGTATCGCGTAACTGCTGCGAGTTGGTCAGTGGGCACGTACAACCTGTCTTGACCCGCGTATTCGACAAGGAGATAGTCCCGTTCGATACCTGCGATCTCGCGACGCACAAGACCGGAAAATCTCCCGATCCCGTGGTGATGATGGACAATGTAGTCCCCAGGGCTGAGGTCACGGTAGGCGTCCGATACTTGGCGCCTCGTCCCTCGGCCGGCGGTCCGGTGCGCCCGTCTCCGACCGGCCACCTCCCTCTCACCAACCACACCGACGCCGAGGGCTGGGAACACGAACCCGCTGTGAATACCGATCGGTATGACCGCCGCCGCGGGCTTGTCCAGCCGATCGACGACCGGCAGGTCAGCGCCGTGTTCGGTGAGGACGGACGCGACACGATGTGCTGCGGAGAGCCCGTCCATGGCAACGATGACATCAACGTCCCTCGTCTTCCAGCGATTGACTGCTGCTGCGACGGAGTCCGGATCGCCTGGTACCGCGTCGAGACCCCTGATCTCGTATCCCTCGTCTCGCGGCCCTGCCTGTTGTGGTGGAGCGTCGAGAACTCTGAAGGCGACCGCGTCAACGTCGAATGGCAGGTACAGCGGTGGGTGTGTCCCTGCCCCTGCGCTGCCCGACCCCCATGTGGCCGATAAGGCTTCGGCGAGATCGGATTCCTCCGCAATGAGGTCGAGGGCGCGCTCTGAGCAGCGAACGATGTCGAACACGACGATCGGGCCGCTACTTTCGTCAACAACCGTCCGAGGCGGCGCGAGCCACGGCAGCCAGGACTCCATGCCCTGGAACGTCACACCCTCGGCCATACGATCCCATCGATCGATCGCCCATGGTGCATCTGATCGAAGTTCGCTCGCCCTTGCCATCACGTTCGTATCGAGGAGCACCTCCCTGGCTGGGAAGATGTCAACAGTGTCGAGCTTGGCATCGGATCGTTGAGAAGATGGGGAGTACGTCCTGATCTCCTCGAGGGTGTCGCCTAAGAAGTCGAACCGAACGGGGAGGTCGGCGTTGGGTGGGAACACGTCGACGATGCCTCCTCTCACCGCGAAGTCGCCCCGTGCCTCTGCTCGGTCGGTTCGTCTGTAGCCACGTTCAGCTAGGCATCCCACAACCTCATCGAGGTCGTACGCCTCGTTCCGATCAAAGGTGAGGGGTTGTGTGGTTGTCGGTGACACGCGTTGTGTCACTGCACGCACGGACGCAACCACGATGCAGACACGGTTGCCTGCCAGTGCGTTGCGCGCCTGGACACGTCTGGCCATGGTGACCACGTTCGGGGAGACGTGCTCGAACGGAAGGGTCTCCCACGCGGGGAGTTGGATCACGTCCGAGGTGAACAGGGCCACGTCCTCGGCAAGTTGCTCTGCTTCGCGTTCTCCTGCAACGATCGCGAGGACCGGCTCTTTCGCCGATCGGGTCATCGCAGCGAGAAGGACGGCGCGCGCGGGTGGCGGCACAACTACTCGACCGGGGAGGGGTGGGTCGAGATCGCGGCGCCAACGATCGACGACAGCTTCCAACGGGGCAGGCACTAGGCATGCATCGTACCTGCCTGGTGCTCTCAGTGGCTGACCAGGAGCCCTTCTGAGGTGAACCACGCAATGGTGCGAGCGAACGTGTCTGAGATCGTGTGGTACTCAAGGCCTAGCTCACGCTCTGCCTTCGAGCCATCGAACCGGTGCCCGTGGAGCAGGGTTTCGACCAGTGCTGGGCAGATCCCCGCACCGGGTCTCAGGCGGAATGCGATACGCGCTGCGGGGATGCCGACTCTTCGCACGACGGCTTCCGACATCCACCGAGGACGAATGTCGCGCCCGACAATGCCAGACGCAATTGCGACAGCTTCCGAAATTCGTAGGGAGGAACCGGAGAGCAGGTACCGTTCCCCTGGCTCACCTCTCAGCGACGCGGCGATGTGCCCGGTCGTGCAATCTTCGATGTCGACGACCGACAGGTAGGTGTCCACAAGCAGTGGGCGCTTCGCGTTGAGAACCTTGAGGAGCAGTTGCGCGGAACCACTCGCTCTCCCTGGGCCTTGTACCGATGACGGGCTAACAACGACGAGGTCTACGCCACGTGCGGCTGCCTCCACGTGCGCGGCCTCTTCAGCGAGGTGCTTGGAGCGGGCATACGGCGAGAGATACTCGCCCGTGTGCGTGGTGGCTTCGGTACCAACGGTGCCGTGAGCCTCACCGAGAGCAGCCGCCGATGACGTGTACACCACTCGGTCGACACCTGCGGCGCCCGCGGCAGCAATGACAGCTCTTGAACCATCCATGTTGACATGATGCATCGCTGCTACGTCCGAACCGCAGGTGTCGTTGACGCCTGCAACGTGAAAGACGACATCCACACCACTCATTGCGTCGGTGAGCGCCCCAATGTCGAAGAGATCGCCGTAGAAAGGTGTCCCACCCCATCCGGAGACCTTCGATGCGGCAGCCGTGGAGCGAACGAGGGCGGTTACCTGCACATCCGATTCGCATAGGCGCCCCAGGAGATGCCCCCCGAGAAGGCCGCTGCCTCCCGTCAGGAAGACCCTATTCAGTTCGGTCACGGCGGGTAAGCACGGCTCGGAACCGCGAAAAGTAGTCACCCGCCGAAACGAGTGTCACGACGACGGCACCAGCCATGAACCATTGATCCAACCGCCACGGCCCGACGTCGATGTCGGTGTTGATGCTCAAGATCGCGACGGAGATGGCAACAAACTGGACCGTTGCTTTCGACTTCCCCCACATCGAGGCTGGGACCGTGTCCTGGTCGAGTGCAGCAACCGAGCGCAGACCCATGATCGCGATCTCGCGACCGATGATGATGAAGGCGACCCAGCTGCTCGTACGCCCTATCTCGACGAGCGCTATCAGGGCACCGGAAACGAGGATCTTGTCCGCAACGGTGTCGAGAAAGGCTCCGAGCGTCGTCGTGATCCGCCAACGCCTAGCGAGGTAGCCGTCGAGGAAATCGGTCACCGCTGCGACGACGAAGACGACCGTCGCGCCGATCACTACCGACTTGTTTCCAGGCGCGGCGAAGACCAGCGCCATGGCGACCGGCGTCAAGATCAAGCGGATGACCGCTAGCAGATTCGGAATGGACATCGCCAAGCAGCCTATCGGTGACGGAACCGCTTCGCCGTGATCAGCCAGAGATCCAGTTGAGTGATCGGTCGAGCGCTTTCGACCACCCTGCGAGAAGGTCTCGCCTACGCGACTCGGTCATGGACGGGCGGTAACGGACGGCTTCCTGCCAATGGGACGCAATGTCTCGGGTGTCACCCCAGACGCCGGTCGCGATTCCGGCGCCAAAGGCCGCACCGAGCACCGTCGTCTCGATCTTGGACGGAACAACGACGTCGATCGCAAGTACGTCTGCCATGAAACCGACGAGGAGGGCGTTGGCGACCATGCCACCGTCAACGCGCAGTTCGCTGAGGCGGTCACCTGTGTCGTTCTCCATGGCCTTGATGAGGTCATGCGTCTGAAAGGCGACAGCTTCGAGAACAGCTCGTGCGAAGTGACCACGGTTCGAGAATCTCGTGAGTCCAGCGAACACGCCTCTGGCGTCGTCGCGCCAGTGAGGAGCGAACAACCCGGAGAATGCTGGCACGAAGTACACGTCGCCGTTGTCTGGAACGCTCGCTGCGAGCGCCTCGATCTCGCCAGAGGATGCGATGAGGCCGAGATTGTCGCGGAGCCACTGCACTGCAGACCCGGCCACTGCAACGGAACCCTCCAATGCGTATCGGGCAGCCTGTCCCTCGATCTGGTATGCAACCGTCGTGAGCAGGCCCGATGTCGACCGAACGATATCTGTGCCTGTGTTCGCCACAAGGAAGGCGCCCGTTCCGAAGGTCGCCTTCGTGTCACCGGGATCGAACCCGGCTTGACCCACCAAGGCGGCGTGCTGATCACCGAGTATCGCGGTCAGTTCGACACCTTCGAGTACGCCGGTGCACGGCGCGATCGTTCCGATTGACGCAACGATCTCAGGTAGGACCGCCATTGGAACACCGACCGCGTCGCAGAGCTCTGCATCCCACTGGAGCGTCTCGATGTTCATCAGCATCGTTCGGCTCGCATTCGTCACATCCGTGACGTGCCTACCGGTCAGATTCCATGCAAGCCAGGAATCGATGGTCCCGAACGCTAGGTCTCCCCTGTCCGCGAGGGGCTTGAGATGTGGATATCGATCGAGGACCCATCGCAGCTTCGGGCCAGAGAAATAGGTCGCAGGGGGCAGGCCTGTGCGTTCGCGGAACCAGTCGACACCTTGGATGGACGTCATCTCGTTCGCAAGGTCCGCAGTGCGTGTGTCCTGCCACACGACTGCGTTCACGACAGGTTCACCTGTCGTACGATCCCACAGGACTGTCGTCTCGCGCTGGTTGGTGATACCGATCCCTGCGAGGTCGCTCGGACGCATGCTCGCTCGTTCGAGGGCTTCGGCTATGACCGCCTGTGTGTTATCCCAGATCTGATCCGCCCTGTGCTCAACCCAACCTGGCCTCGGCAGGACCTGTTCGTGCTCCATCTGAGCCACAGACACGAACGATCCCTCGTCGTCGACGATCACGAACCGTGTACTCGTCGTGCCCTGGTCGATCGCCCCTACGCAGCGTGTCATGGGTTCAACTTTCAGTCGTTGAGCTCTCCAGCACATTGTCGCGCTTCCTCACCGTCAGAGCCGATGAAGCGTGCAACCACGTCAAGAGCGCGAGCGATCGTAACGTCGATGTCAGCACGTTCCCTCGAACCGAATCGGGCGAGAACGTAGTCTGCAGGATCGATCCGGCCCGGAGGACGCCCCACACCGAGTTTCAACCGCCAGAAGTCCCCCGTCTTGAGTGAACCGACGATCGAGCGCACGCCGTTGTTGCCACCGTGTCCTCCCGCCCACTGCACCTTTAATTTGCCGAAGGGCACGTCAATATCGTCATGAACGATGAGGAGGCTCTCGAGCTGAATCCCGAAATAGCGCACGAGCGGCGCAACCGCTTGGCCAGATTCGTTCATGAACGTCGAAGGGATACTCAGCAGGGCCCTCCGGCCGTCGAGCGAGATCTCCGCAATGTCTGCTCTGATCCCCTGACGGGCACGTTTAAACGAGAGTTCGTGATCGGAGGCGAAACGCTCCACGGTGTCGCCACCGATGTTGTGGCGAGTGCCGAGGTACTTGGTCCCCGGGTTGCGGAGCCCAACGACAAGGGGGGCGGTCGATCCCGAAATCAGGCCTCGTCCTCGTCGGGGCCTGAAGCCTCGTCGCCATCTTCGCCTTCGACTTCGTCTTCGAGCTCCTCCTCACCGAGGACGACCTCGGCGGTGGGGAGCACAACGGTGAGCAACGGATAATCGGGTTCCGCCACGTAGGTGACACCGTCGAGTTCCGGGAGGTCCTCGACCTTCAGTGTGTCGTGGATGCCGAGATGCTCGATGCTGACCTCGATAGAGGAAGGAATCGCGTTCGGCAGAGCCAAAATGAATACGGCCGAGTCGAGCGGTGTCACGATACCGCCATCGTCGCGAACACCGATCGGCGTTCCGACGAACTCGATATGCACCTCTGCTTCGATCTGGATATCCATCATCACCTGGATGAAATCGAGGTGGGTTATGTCGCCACGAACGGGATTGCGTTGGATCTCCCTTGCAACGGTGAGGACCTTCGTCCCATCGACATCGACTTCGATGATGGCGTTACGACCGGCGTCGGTGTGGAGGACGTCGTACAGTTCACCCTTCGCCACGTGAACAGCTTGGGTTTCAAAATCGGCACCGTACACGACGCCCGGTACCCGCCCCTCACGGCGAAGTCGCTTGGAGGCTCGGGTACCTGAGGTGACACGCCGTTCGGCGCGCAGGGCTTCCTGCTGCATTTTGGAGTTCTCCTCGAATTCGGCTGAGGATTCGGCGCGTAAGTCTACGCCGACTGGCCGCAAAACGGTAGCCGAACCACCCGCTTCGGTGTTTGGCGTAGGAAACCGCAAGATCTTGCGGTTTCCTACGCCAAACCGGAGAGTGCGCGAGATTTGCGGTATGGCAGGATCTCGATGACCTCACCCGCATTGATCCGATCCTGAACTGTGATCCAAAACTCGGTACTGAACAAGTCGCCATGGTGCCGATCGAACACCTCCCGCAATTCGGGTCCCAGGCCAAGAAACCGTGGTAGCTCCTCTGGGAACACGTCCCGTGGACCGACCCCGAATGGCGGAGTTGCTGCGATCTCGTCCAGCGGATCATCGGATTGTGGAAACTCCCTGAACGTGCAGTCGGTCAGTTCGCAGATCTCGTCGTAGTCGTAGAACACGACCCTGCCCCGACTTGTCACACCAAAGTTCTTCAGCAACATGTCACCAGGGAAGATGTTCGAAGCAGCCATGTTCTTGATCGCTGCCCCATAGTCAACAATCGCCTTGCGAGCGTCGCTGACACCGGCATCTCTCAGATACAGGTTGAGCGGCGTAACTCTTCGCTCGACGTACACGGTCTTGAGCCGCACTGCCCCGTCAACAACCGTGACGTTTCGCGACGCTGCGGTGGTGAGGTCGGCCAGGAGGCCTGGCTCGAAGCGGTCAGCGGGGAGTAGAAGGTCAACGAACCGTTGCGCCTCGACCAAGCGACCCGCCCGGTCGTGGCGGGCAACGATCCGATATCGAGACGCGACATCGTGCGGTGTGATGATCTTTTGAGGAGGGAACCGGTCCTTGACCACCTTGAACACAACGTCGTAGCCAGGAAGGGTGAACACGATCATCACGAGACCAGAAATGCCGGGTGCGCGGACGAACTCGTCGGAGGACCGCCCCAGATAGGCTGCGAGATCACGGTAGCGCTCCGTCTTGGCATGCTTGCGAAACCCGATCGACGCGTACACCTCTGCGTTCCTCCTGTGCGGAAGCAGGTCACTGAGAAAGCCGACGAGGCGCTCCGGCTGATCCACCGAAGTCAGGAACGCGGCGCGGGTATACGAGAACAGAATCGACACGTCCGTCTCACCCATCAGCACGGCTGCGAGAACCAGTCCTGACCGTCGGTGACGAATCGCCAGAGCGAACGGGATCGTGCCGTCGGACAGCTCCATCATCCCGACGAGGTATGCACCCTTTCCACGAAAGAACAGCCGGTCGATCACCTCTACCCGTCTCGGGATCTCCGGAAAATGGAACACAGCAGCGTCGAGATCCCCAGGCAGGTCGAACCACGATGTGTGAAACCGGCAGTCTCTCAGCAGGTCCGCAACAAGGGATCTCAGATCCTGTGGCTCATAGGTCCTCGTCAGAGATCTGGGAGGATGCACAGTCACTTGAGGAGGCGGTGCGAGAAATTCAAGCTGCGCGTTGACGCCTTCGGTCGTGAATACGCTGCGAGCCACCGAATTGAAGAATGTCTCAGCGATCGGCTGAAATGGATCGAAGAGATGCTCGGAACGAAATACCGCCATGGCCTCGGTCCACGAGCCTCTCTCTGCCATGTCGTAGCCACCGACAACCAGCGACTCGACGGTTGCATCGACGGCCAGGCCGTAGGCGTCGATCCGGTCCAACCCGTCGCGATGGAGCGAAGCCCAGTCTCTGCTCTCGAATCGAGCCGTCGCCCTTCGTGAGATCGACTGAAACCTGCGACGAAAGCCTGCGAAGCCGATCGCTACGAGTGTCGCGATCTGCTCAGGTGACACGGTCAGACCTCATGCCGTGGCAAGGTCAGGTGTTCTCTCCCTTGAATATCTCGCTCACCGAGGCGTCATTGAAGATCGCCTCGATCGTCCCTGCGACAATCGGAGCAACCGAGAGCACCGTCAGGTTCGAGAGCGCCATTGCCTCCTTACTCACAGGAAGCGTGTTTGTGATCACGATCTCGGTGAACGGTGCGTTGGCTAGACGCTCGACGGCAGGGCCGGAGAGCACGCCATGGGTCGCGACGACCATCACAGACAGCGCCCCTCGCTCCATCAACAGATCGGCGGACGCTACGACCGTTCCGGCCGTGTCGATGATGTCGTCGACGATGATGCAGTGGCGACCTTCGACATCGCCGACGACCCACTGGGCCTCTACTTGATTTCGCACTTCGGCACGCCTGCGCTTATACACGAATGCGACCTCTGCGTCGAGGTGCTGAGCGAACCGCGTCGCCCGCTTCACACCGCCAGAGTCCGGCGACACGAACGTGATCGGACCCTCCACTCTGCGAGTGAGGTAATCCTCGAACAACGGCAGGGCAGTCAGAGAATCGAACGGCGCATCGATGAAACCCTGCACCTGTCCTGTGTGCAGGTCGACGGAGGCGATCCTGTCGGCACCTGCAGCCATGAACAGATCGCCCATCATCCGTGCGGTGATCGGCTCCCTCGGCCGCCCCTTCTTGTCCTGCCTGGCATACCCGTAGAACGGAACAACGGCAGTGATCCGCTTCGCCGACGCACGCTTGAGCGCATCGATCATGATCAACTGCTCCATGATGTGCTCGTTGATCGGTTTCGAATGACTCTGGATCACGAAACAGTCGGCACCACGCACCGAGTCGATGAACCGTATGTATATCTCCCCGTCGGCGAAACGGCCCCGCTCGACCCTTCCGAGTTCAACGTCGAGAAGCTTTGCGACCTCATCGGCAAGCTCCACATTTGCCGATCCTGTGAACACCATCAGGCGCTTTCGCCCTGGTCGCTCCATCAGCTCTGCTCCTTGTCCGCACGCATCCGCCGCTTCTCAGCGTAGCCTTCGACATTGCGCTGCGGATCGCGGCTCACGCCGAGCGCTCCCTCGGGCACGTCGTGTGTGATGACACTTCCCGCACCGGTCACAGCATCGTCACCGATCGTCACGGGCGCAATCAGCATCGAGTCAGAGCCAATGCGAACGCGGTCGCCAATCACGGTCTTGTGTTTGCCGTATCCGTCGTAGTTGACCGTCACCGTGCCCGCTCCGATGTTCGTGTTCTCACCAATCGTCGTGTCACCGATGTAGCTCAGGTGGGGTACCTTGGACCCGGCTCCGATCGTGGATCCCTTGACTTCGACATAGGTTCCAACCTTCGAGCGATCGCCCAGAACAGCGCCAGGTCGCAGATACGCGAACGGCCCGACCAACGCCGACCTGCCAACCGTGGCATCTATCATCACGGCCTGTTTTACGACGGCGCCATCGCCGATCGTCGAATTGGCTGCCTGCACGTTCGGGCCGATCGAGGCACCTGCTCCGATCGTTGTCGACCCTGTGAGGTACACCTCTGGGAACAACCTCGCCGTCGGTTCAACGGATACCGTTGCCTCGATGTAGACACGTGATGGGTCGAGCATCCAAACACCGCTGTCGAGTAGCTCGGCGTTGATCCGCCGTCGCAGGATCGTGGCCACTTCGGCGAGTTGCCCGTGTGTATTGACGCCGATCCCGAGTTCCGAGCGCACCGACATCACGCCCACGGTGTGCCCTTGCCTGTTGAGAATCTCGATCACATCGGTCAGGTAGTACTCCTCCTGGACGTTGTCGGTCGTGATCTCGGCAAGCGCTTCGCCCAGGAGCGCTCGGTCGAACACGTAGACAGATGTGTTGACTTCGGTGATTGCACGCTCGGTGTCGGTAGCGTCTCGCTCTTCCACAATGTGCGCAACGTGGGAACCGTTTCTGACGATCCGCCCGTAACCCGCGGGAGCATCGAGTGCTACCGACATCACTGTTGCCGCAGTACCAGCGGCTTTGTGGCTGGCGACAAGGGCGACAAGGGCGTCGCCCGTGATCAGCGGCATGTCTCCCGGCACGATGACGATCGTGTCCTGTGACGGCCCGAGGCAGTCGAGGCCGATGCTTGCGGCATGACCAGTTCCGTTCTGTGGTTCCTGGATCACGCTGCCGATCCCCTGGGGCAAGGTCGCTGCGACATCATCTGCACGGTGGCCAACGACCACAACGGTCTCCTCCGCCTGGAGTGAACCTACTGCGTCGAGAACCCATCTGAGCAGTGTCTTGCCCGCCGCCTCATGCAGCACCTTCGCGACCTCAGATCGCATCCGCGTGCCCTTTCCAGCCGCGAGGACGATTACTCCGACACTCATTCAGATCACAACCTTCGGTCGGTTGGCTGGGGGGACAGGACTCGAACCCGTACTAGATGGACCAAAACCACCTGTGCTGCCAGTTACACCACCCCCCATCGCGGCGATGCGAGTCGAAAGTGTAGAACGCGGACAGCCATGTGCGGTACTCGGCTCAAACATAGACCTGCTCCCACCCTTTCGATACGGGTTCGACCGCTTCTGCGGCCCGAACGGGCATATCCACCGCGTCGAGTGCGCTGGCAGCCTCGTCAAGCGTCGCGAAAAAACCGAACAATGCAGATCCCGACCCGGTCATGGCCACTCCCTTCCCCCAACGGAGACACAGTTCCGACCGCCAATCGGCGATCCTAGGATCGAGCGACACAGCAGCTGGGTACAGATCGTTACGTATTGCAAGGCCACCACGCAAGCTTGGGGGCAGGGCACTGTCAGCGAGTGATTCACCCGTCGGGCCACCGAGCTCGTCCCATCTGCGATACACGTCCGCCGTGACGAGAGAATATGGGGGCACGACGACAGCGAGCGCGAAATCCTGAAACGACTCCATCGGCGTAAGCCGCTCTCCACGCCCCTCAACGAGGCACGTGCCACCGATGAGTGAAAATGGAATGTCTGACCCGAGTGACTCGGCGATCTCAACCACCGTATCCGAATCGATGCCGTATCGGCGGGCCACGAGTCCGAGCGCCGCCGCAGCATCGGCGCTACCGCCACCGAGCCCTGCCCCTGATGGGATTCGCTTCTCCAGATCGATCGAGACCGGCGACGAAATCCGAGCGGCGCGACGTGCCGCGTCAACGGCTAGAAAGGCGAGGTTGGTCGTGTCCGCTGGAGACTCGAGGTTCGAGACCGTGACGACGTCGCTGCGTGCGCCATCGATCGTGACGGTATCGACGAGTGACACGGACTGGAAGATCCCAGACAACGGGTGGAAACCGTCGGCTGTGGGAGCGTACACAGCGAGCGCCAGATTCACTTTTGCGAAGGCACGGGCACGCATCACGCCATGGCCTCTGCTGAGGCGATCGCCACATAGTCGGCCGGCGAGAGATTCTCTGCCCGATCGGTGGGGTCGACGGAAGCAGCTTCGAGTATCTCCACAGGCTCGGCAAGAACCGATGCAAGGGATCTACGCAGCATCTTCCTTCGCTGTCCGAAGGCTGCACCTGCCAGCTCGATCGCTCGATGTGACCTCTCAGGAGATTGGACTCGACCGAGCACAACGACTGCAGAATCGACGCCGGGCTGTGGCTCGAACACCTGGGGCGGTACGGAGAATGCGATGTGGCCCTCAGCGTGCAGGCCGACGATCACCGAAGGCAGGCCGTACACCTTGGAACCGGGAGACGCCAACATGCGGTCCGCTACTTCTCGCTGCACCATCACCACGAACCTACCGATTCGTGGTGCGTTTCGCATTGCGTCCAGGACGATGCCTGTGCCGACGTTGTACGGAAGGTTCGAGACCATCACCCAGGGCCCAAAGGGAAGGTCACGTTCGAGGTCGGCCTTGGCGGCGTCCTGAATACGGATCTCGACGTTGCCTATGTTCCCAACGGCATCGCGGAGCACGGGATCGAGGGACGGGTCGATCTCATAGGCGATCACCGACTTCGCTACTGCGGCAAGTGCCCCAGTGAGGGTTCCTGTCCCCGCACCGATTTCTACGACCTGCGAACCATCGTCGAGCCCCGCGGTTGCGACGATCTTGTCAACGATGTTGGGATCGGTGAGGAAGTTCTGACCGAGCCGCTGGTTCGGCCTGTGGCCGACCTGTGACAACAACCTGAAAATCTCACTGCGCGTCTGGGCTGTGTGCTCAGTCACGTGGATCACCGAACAGCCGAGCGGCTGTGCTGCTCGTCAACCTGGCGACTTCGCCCACATCCATTCCCCACACCTCAGCGAGGGCCGCACCTGTGTATCTGACGTTTGCAGGCTCGTTCGGCTGTCCCCGAACCGGCTCTGGAGCCAGGTACGGGCTGTCGGTCTCGACCATGGTCCGATCGGGTGGAGCGAACTGCGCACCGAGACGTAGCGTGTGTCCTGTGGTGTAGGTGAGGGGCCCCGCGAATGAGAATGTCACACCGAGCTCTGCGAACCGCTTCGTCCACCTCGTTCCCCCCGTCCAGCAGTGCAGCACGGCCTGTGGCCCAAGGTCGGCGTCGGTGAGGATGCCGTACACGTCGCTAAATGCGTCTCGGCAGTGAACGATGATCGGCTTCCCCAAGGCCTTGGCGATGTCGATCTGCGCTCTGAAGGCGGCGATCTGGTGATCTCGGGGTGCAAGGTTGCGGTACCAGTCCAATCCACATTCTCCAACCGCGTCGGCACCCGACGCGAGGTCCGCTATGCGGTCGGCAACGTCTGGCCACGCAGACGCCTCGTGGGGGTGCAGCCCTGCGGACCATTGCACACGATCAGGAAACTTGGTCGCCAACTCGGCTGACGCCTCGCTCGAGGCTACGTCGACGCCTGGGCACAGCAGCCAGCCGACACCTGCACCTCTTGCACGCTCGAGCACGGCACCGGCGCCCTCGTCGAGCAGGAACAGATGCCCGTGTGCATCGACCCACGGGTCGCCAGCCATCGTCACTCCTCGATGTCGAGTTCCATCTTTGCAAACAGTGGACCGAGTTCCTTGAGCGTCGTGTCCGGCGCGACCGTTGGTACGGCCCACAGAGGCCCAGAGGCAGGCGACGCGACGCCTTGCGCCTCAAGCACCTTCACGCTGGATGAGGGGAGATATGGCGCCAGTGCAACTGCGGTCGATGCAATGAGCTGGTGCGCCACCCACAGCGTCGTTGCCGTCCTTCCCATGTCTGTCTTAGCAGTCGTCCACGGCGCGAGATCGTTGAGGTACGCGTTGGCATCTCCAGCCATCTGCATCGCGCGGGCAATGCCACCGCGAAGGCGGACACCGTCGATCTGCGTCGCGACTTCGTCGAGGGCGCTCACTCTGCGATCGAGAGCATCCTGATCCACCCCGTTGAGTTCGCCTGGAGGTGGTACGACACCGTCAAAGTATCTGCCCGTCATCGAAACGACACGGTTGACGAGATTCCCCCACGTCGCGACGAGCTCGTCGTTGATGCGTCGCACGATCTCACGATCAGAGAGGTCCGAATCGTTTGATTCCGGGAGCGTTTGTGCAATCGCATACCGCAGCGCGTCCGACTCGAAGAAGTCGAGGTACCACCCAAGCGGCCTCCCAACACCTCGGGACTTGGAGGCTTTTTCGCCGCCGAAGGTGACGTATTGGTTTGCGGGAACATTCGTCGGCATGTTCAGTCCACCATGGCCAAGGATCAAAGCAGGCCAGTAGATGGCGTGGAACGGAATGTTGTCTTTCCCGACAAAGTAGAACGACTCTGCGGATGGGTTCTCCCACCACTCCTTCCACGCGTCGGGCGTTCCTCGCCGCTCCGCCCATTCCTGAGGCGCAGACAGGTATCCCATGACTGCTTCCCACCACACGTATATCGACTTGCCCGGGCCAAGGTCGTCGACGGGGAGAGGAATGCCCCAGTCGAGGTCCCGAGTGAATGCCCTGTCGTGGAGGCCCTCTGTGACCATGCCCTTTGCGAAGTTGATGACGTGTGGCCGCCATCCCTGTCTCGTGTCGAGCCACTCCGCAAGAGGCTCATTCAAATCGCTCAGACGCCAGTAATAGTGCTCCGTCTCCTTGAGCACTGGCGTCGTGCCCGAGAGCTTGGACCGTGGCTCGATCAGGTCGGTGGGATCGAGCGTCTTGCCGCAGTTGTCACACTGATCGCCTCGTGCGTCAACGTAGCTGCAGTGGGGACAGGTGCCCTCGACATACCGATCAGGGAGAAATCGGCTTTCCTGCTTGTCGAAGAACTGCTCAGTGGTGTGCGGATACAGATATCCGTTCTCGAGGAGTTGCACGAAGAAGGCTTGCACTACCCGCTTGTGGGTGTCGGTACCCGTCGTCGTAAACAGATCCCACGAGATGTCGAGGTCCTTCCAATAGGTGAGGAACTCGGGGTGGTACTTGTCGACGATCTCGCCAGGTGTGACACCCATCTCATCGGCCTTGACCGTGATCGGTGTCCCGTGAATGTCCGAGCCCGACACCATGAGAACGTCGTCCCCGATTGCCCTGCGGTAGCGGGCGTAGATGTCGGCAGGGAGGTACGCGCCCGCGATGTGACCAAGGTGGAGAGGGCCCTGAGCGTACGGCCAGGCGACCGCGACGAGGACCTTCGTTGGTTCGTGTTCAGTCATGATCCCGATGGTACAGGGAACGACGGCAGCTCCCGGTGACGTAACCCGTTGGACATGCCTGGGGGTAGCATGGAGTGACGATGCCACGCCCGGCATCTTGATACGGAGGTTTCCTGTGGACACGCTCATGGTCAGGAAAATCGACGATCTTGGAAGGGTCGTCGTTCCTGCAGAGACCCGCCGCCTGTTCAACATCCATGAGGGAGATAATCTGGCGATTACCGTCGAGAACGGTGGAATCGTGTTCCGAAAGCTTGAAGCCTCGTGTGCATTCTGCGAAAGCCAGGATGATCTTGAGAACTTCAGAGATCGGGGCGTCTGCGCGAAGTGCCGATCAGCTCTAGCGGCTCTCTAGAGGTCGGTTCGGAGCACACGTTCGTAGAGCTCCCTACGGCTCACTCCGTATACGTCAGCGATCGTACGGACCGCCTCGGAAGTTGATGAACCTTGATCAATTCTCGACCGCACCGCACCTATAGCGGCTTCGAACGACTCGGGACGATCCGGTGCCCCTTCGATGACGAGCGTGAATTCGCCTTTGGTGGTGCCGCTCGACGCCCAGTGGTCTGCTGCCCGCACGATCGTACCGCGCCAAATCTCCTCGAATACCTTGGTCAGCTCTCGGGTGACAACCACTCGTCTGTCTGCTTCCATCGACGCTGCAAGCTCTGCAAGATCCGCAGCGACTCTTTTCGGAGCCGCGAACAGCACAGTCGTGCGCCTCTCCAACGCCAACCGCTCGATCGCTTCCTTCCGAGAGTGGCCCTTGCGCGGAAGGAACCCGTCGAAAACGAACCGGTCACCGTTGAACCCTGACACGGCGAGCGCGGTAGTGACTGCACTCGGACCAGGTACGACACCGACAGCGGCGCCAACCTCGACCGCTGCTGCAACGGCGGAGGCTCCCGGATCCGACACGACGGGCATACCTGCATCGGACACGAGGACCACCGACACGCCGTCTCGGAGCTCCTTGCGCAGAAGTTCGAGACGAGCTTGCTCGTTGCCAGCGAAGAAGCTCTTCATCGGAACCGAGATACCGAGATGTGTCAGCAGCTTCGCCGTGCGACGGGTGTCCTCTGCATATATGACGTCGGCAGACTTGAGCACGTCGACGACGCGCTCAGATATATCGTGGAGATTCCCGATCGGGGTGCCGCACAGCGTGAGTGTTCCTGCCATTCACCGGTGATAGTAGGACTTGGAGTGTGATGCCCTCTGGTGGGGCAGGTACATCTGTCTCCGTCTCAAGGATCCAGCGCGTCGAGCGGAAGAACAGGATCCTTCTCACAGGCACGACACGCACTCGGGTCACCCGACCGGCAGCATCAATCTCGGACACACGTATTGGGCGGCGCATCGAGAAGGTGTGAATCGATGCACACCAGACCACAAGCGCCGACACGCCTTCTAGGTTGAGTCCCATCAGACGACTCCGATGGGAGTCTGCAATGATGACGTCTTCGAGTGTCCACAGCTCGTGGTGCAGGGCTATTCGACGATAGGGCCTTGTCATTGGTACCCTTTGAGCACTATGGCAAAGGCAAAACGACGCAAGCTTCGCGCCCGCCGCTCGAAGGCGAATCACGGCCGTAAGCCCAACGCGGGCCGCGGCTGAACCAGCCCCCCGAAACATCTTCTTCGTTCCGTCTCGTTCCACCCTCACGGTGTACGACGCGCCAGCACAGATGTCGAGGGGTTCCTTCGCGCTCATGCGCATTTCTCCGCGATGTGCACAGCAGGAACTCGCTGACCCGTAAACCCTCCAGGACGAGCAACCAACGTGCCGTCGAGTGTTCGCTACAGGCCGAGTTGGTCTCGTAGGGACGCTCCAGCGGCCGGGTCCGTCGATGCAACGAAGTAGACCATGTCCTCGACTCGGTCAACGAACACCCACGGGTCAGCGCCGTCGAATAGCAAGCCGCCACCTGACTCGG
>CAYWPC010000006.1:0-97687 GCA_964460075.1 uncultured Acidimicrobiaceae bacterium | reverse complement strand
GTCCCATGGCTCCGGGGGTGGGACTTGAACCCACGACAAACGGATTAACAGTCCGCTGCTCTGCCAACTGAGCTACCCCGGAAGGTCGTTCAACGCAGTGGTGAACGGCACCGAGGTTATCAGGGCGACCACTCAACTCATCTTGCACTGCTCTCCAGGAGACCGCTGCGCACAACCCCTCGCGCTATGGCACAATCGTTGTATGAAGTTCAGATTCGGATTGTTCGTCGGACTCGTAGCGGGATACATCCTTGGTACGCGTGCGGGCCGAGAGCGCTACGAACAAATAGTCGCCGTATGCAACAAAGTGCGCTCCAACGAGCAACTCCACCAGGCAAGTGACCTCGCCGAACGCTCCACGCGCAAAACCCGTTCAGCTGCGGGGAACGCGCTGGTGAGCACAGCGACCATGATCCGCGACCGCGCCGCTCGCTGATCAGCCGTTCTCGAGATATCCGTCGAGCTGTTTCGCCCTCGCCGGTTGACGCAACTTTGCAAGCGCCTTGTTCTCGATCTGACGAATCCGCTCGCGGGTCACCTCGAAATGCGCGCCAACCTGCTCAAGCGTGCGAACAGTTCCGTCGTCGAGCCCGAAGCGCATGATGAGCACGTGGCGCTCTCGCTCGTTCAGAGACTCAAGAGCAAGAGACAGGTACTCCTGAAGCAATCGAAACGACGCTTCCTCCACCGGCACATCCGCACCAAGATCCGGCACGACATCACCGATCGTTGCGTCGTCTTCTTCCCCTATCGGTGTCTCGAGCGATACGGGATCCTGGGCGATTCGACGTAGTTCTGTCACCTTGACCGACTCGATATCGAGCTCCGCTGCGATCTCAGAGATCGTCGGCTCGCGGCCGAGATCCTGGTGAAGCATCCGCTGGACCATTGCCAGCTTGTTGATTGTCTCGACCATGTGGACCGGGACCCTGATCGTTCTCGCCTGGTCAGCCAACGCTCGGGTGACTGCTTGCCGGATCCACCATGTTGCATAGGTGGAGAACTTGAAGCCCTTGCGGTAGTCAAACTTTTCGACAGCACGAATCAGACCAAGGTTGCCCTCCTGGATCAAGTCCAGAAGGCCAAGGCCACGGCCAACATATTTCTTTGCGATAGAAACGACGAGGCGAAGATTTGACACGACGAGCCTCTTGCGCGCCCTGTCAGCGATCCTTGCCTGACGTTCGAGGATGATCCGTTCGGCCGCCGTGCGAGGAACATTCTCATCCAGACGTTCCTCTGCACGGATTCCAGCCTCGACCTGCATCGCAAGCTCGACCTCCTGTTGGGCGGTCAGGAGCGGATATCGACCGATTTCCTGGAGATACATTCGGACGGGATCAGACACATGTACGAGTTCGTCACCTGAGATTTCGGTATCAGCCAACGCGTTTTCAGACTCCTCGCGAATGTCGACTCCGCCCTTGAGAAGTTCGGAGAACACCTGTTCGAAGGAATCGATCGGAGCGCTAGCGTCTTCCAACTCCTGCTGGATTTCGCCAACAAGAAGGAACCCACGCTGCTGCCCGCGCTCCGTCAAGACGGTGACGACCTGGGCTACCACGTCGTTCATCGATCACTCCTCCGGTTCCTCTTGTCCTGCTCTAACGCTATCAGCCGCTCTAACAGTTCCGAATACCCCTGTTCATCGGACTCCCAGTCGATGTCCTGGAGCTGTCGCTTCACCGTTGCGATTTCCGCGTCGATCTTGCCGATCTGTAAACGTCCTACGAGCTCGGTTGGGTCGGCCTGTGGCCGGTCTTCGAGAGCGAGCTCACGCATCGCCGCCGCCTCGGGAGAATCATCCGTTCCTATGGTTGCACCCAAGTCGAGTGGAACACCGGGACGAACACCAGAAGCGATGCCGACAACACGATTGTACATCGCAACCGTCTCATCGCTTGCGAACAGGTCAGCATCGATCGTAACGCCAGCGAGGCGAGCGTCATTAGCGAGCAGCACACGAATGAGCTCACGTTCAGTTCGGTACAGCGGTGAGCGATACAGCACTGGCCCACGCACCGCCTCGTCAACCACAGAACCATCACCCGCACGCCCCGATGGTGACCCCTGGCCAGAGCGCATGGCCTGCTCCACATAGGCGAGGTCGACACCCGTCTTGCGAGTCACCATCACGGCATACTCGTGTCGCGTCACCGCATCCGGATGCAGGGCTATCACTGCGGCTGCGCCACGCACGGCCCTCGCCCGTGCCTCCGGCTCGGAAAGGTCGAACTTGCCGAGTTCCGAATCGATTCTGAACTGCAGCAGCGGCACAGATGCATCAACCGCGGCGCGCAGCGCCTCCGTGTTCCCCTCAGCAACGACATCAGCTGGATCCTTGCCCTCGGGGAGCATCGCCACACGAAGATCCAGGTCACCAGGCACCGATCTCTCGAAACCTCGCAAGGCTGCACCCGTCCCCGCCTCATCGGCATCGAAAGCAAGCACGACACGTTCAGAGAACCGTCGCAGTAAGTCGAGATGATCCTCGCCAAGGGCCGTCCCGCAGGTAGCAACGGCGATCGGCATACCCCCGAGATGCATCGCGATCACATCCGTGTAGCCCTCGACAACAACCGTAGTGTCTGCGCGCACGATGTCCGACTTCGCCCAGTTCAATCCGTACAGCAACCGAGACTTGTGGTAGATCGGCGACTCCGAAGAATTGAGGTACTTTGGGCCGTCACCATCGAGAACCCTCGCACCGAAGCCAACTGGGTCACCTCTGACATCGAAGATCGGGAACATCACCCGGCCACGGAACCGATCGATGAGCGTGTCGCGCCGACTGCGACTGGCGAGGCTGGCTTTGATCATCGCGTCGTCGCGGATACCTAGATCGCGCAGATGACCGACGAGAGCCTCCCACTCATCCGGCGAATACCCAAGCGCAAAGGTGTCAACCACGGCACCGTCGTAGCCGCGCGAGCGGAGATATCTCCGTGCCGATCCAGCGTCGGCGGCAGACTTCAACCGCTCTGTGTAGAAGGAGACGGCCGCCGTCGTCGCCTCTATGAGACGCTCGCGCTGGCTATGTCGCTTCGCGGCCTCTGGATCCACCTTGAGCGTGACACCCGACCGTCTCGCAAGAAACTCAACGGCGCCGGTGAAGTCCAGCCCCTGCGTTTCCTGGACCCAGCGGTACACATCGCCACTCTTTCCACATCCAAAGCAGTGATAGAGCCCGCGTGCCCCGTCGATGGAGAGTGACGGCGTCTTCTCAGAATGGAACGGGCACACTGCCATAGTGGAGCGCCCAGAGCGACGAACCTTGGTCACCTCGGTTGCAAGCTCCACGAGGTCTGTTCTGTCTCTGACAGCATCGATGTCATCGCGTGAATAGGCCACAGTGTCAGGGTAGAGGTTCGCACAGGCTCATACATCCTGATCCATCCTCATACAAGATGCAGCCGCTACACGAATGCATGCGCCCGAAGAACCGAACGCTAGGCAGGCAGCCGTTCGGCGAGGTAGCCAACAAGCCGATCGATAGCGATACGGTCCTGCGACATCGAGTCGCGGTCGCGTACCGTCACCTGACGGTCTTCGAGCGAGTCGAAATCGACCGTGACGCAATACGGAGTCCCGATCTCATCCTGCCTGCGGTAGCGACGACCGATCGACTGGGTTATGTCGACTTCGATCTGCCACATCTTTCTCAAGATGTCTGCAACCGTGTTCGTCGTATCAACGAGGTCCGGCTTCTTGGAGAGAGGCAGTACCGCCACCTTCACTGGTGATAACCGCGGATCGAGCTTGAGGACAACTCGTCCCTCCCCATTCACCTCCTCTTCGGTGTACGCGTCGAGAAGAAAAGCGAACGTCGTTCGCGTGGCGCCAGCGGCCGTCTCGATGACATACGGCACGAAACGCTCATCGCTCTGCTGGTCGAAATACGTGAGATCCTCCCCAGAATGCTCCATGTGGGCCTTGAGATCGAAATCGGTTCGGTTGTGAATTCCCTCGAGTTCATCCCAACCCCAAGGAAACCGATACTCGACATCGAAGGCACCCGCTGCGTAATGGGCAAGCTCCTCAGCACTGTGTTCATGCCGACGGAGGTTCTCAGCGGTCATGCCGAGGTCGAGATACCAACGGTCTCGCGTGTCTAGCCACTGCTCAAACGTGCGTTCCGCGTCAGCTGGGCGGCAGAAATACTCCATCTCCATCTGCTCGAACTCTCGTGTGCGAAACACAAACTGGCCAGGCGTGATCTCGTTGCGGAACGACTTGCCAATCTGAGCAATACCGAACGGCAGCTTCATGCGCGCCGTGCGTCTCACGTTCTCGAAGTTCGTGAAAATCCCCTGAGCTGTCTCTGGCCGAAGATAGACAACATTGTCATCCGACTCGACAGGTCCCATGTGTGTCTTGAACATGAGATTGAAGTCCTTCGGCTCGGTGAAGGTTCCCGAGTTTCCACAGGTCGGACACCGATCGAGGTCCATGAGCTTGTCGAGTCGATGTCTGGCGTTGCAATCGCGACACTCCACCAACGGATCGGAGAACGAGGCCACGTGGCCGGACGCAACCCACACCTGGGGAGACTGGAGGATCGCAGAATCGATACCGACGACGTCGTCGCGCATACGTACCATCGACCGCCACCACTGTTCCTTGACGTTGCGCAGCAACTCGACGCCGAGCGGACCGTAATCGTATGCCGATCGCAGACCACCGTATATCTCGGAGGATTGAAAGACGAAGCCACGCTTCTTGGAAAGGTTGACGATGGTGTCGAAATCGGCTGGCATCACAGACCCTGGTCGCGGAGTGCCAAGATGCTACCGCTTGCGGTCAGTCAACGAACCATCGACGGCACCTCCGAAGCGGCGGTCCCTCGCCTGGTACTCAAGAATGCAGCGTGCAAGCTCATGCCTGTCAAAATCTGGCCAGAGGACCGTGGTGAACACATACTCGCTGTATGCGGCCTCCCAAAGAAGGAAGTTCGACGTCCGAGTCTCGCCGCTCGTGCGGATAACAAGGTCCGGCTCCGGCATATCTGGCAAATAGAGGTGCGCCCGAATCGTCTCCGAGTCGATCTCGCACGGCAAGATCCGGCCTTCGGCGACGTCGGTGGAAATCGAACGAACTGCCTCCACGATCTCCGTCCTACCGCCGTAGTTGAATGCGAAAACCATCGTCATGGACGTGTTGGCTGCCGTGAGCGCCTCCGCAGCACGAATTCTGTCACGCAGCACACCTGGAACCCTGTCGTCGTCGATGTCACCCATGAAGAGAACTCGAACACCAAGATCGTTCAGTTCGTCACGCCTCCGTTCAAGCAAGTCGACGTTGAACTGCATCAGGAAATCAACCTCCTGGGCATCCCTGTTCCAGTTCTCGGTGGAGAATGTGTACACCGTCAGCCACGCAATGCCGAGGTCAAGGGCTCCGTGCACTACATCGAACAAGGCTGGCTCACCGGCAGCATGGCCCTGGGTGCGGTGTAGGCCCCTGGTGTTCGCCCATCGACCGTTCCCATCCATGATGATCCCGACGTGCGTCGGAATCGCGTTCAGGTCAACCTCGGCGGTGAGCCATTCAATCATTGAGCACCGTGAGACTGTCGATCTGCCGTTCGAGGTGATACTCGACGAAGCGCTTGGTGACACCCAGCGCTTCGCGGGACATCGACCTGTCTGCCGTGGGAAGTAGATGAAGGTCGGCTGCTGCCACCGCTGCGAGATATGGGACAAGTCCATCACGAAGTACATAGGAACCCGGTGTCCGACACTCGTCACACACCGAGCCACCGGCAGCGAAGCTGAACCGCCGCAGCGGTCCCGTGGCACCGCAGCCGGCACACCGATCGAGAGCAGGTGCCACCCCAATGATCGCCGATGCCTTCAGAAGAAAGGAAGTGACGAGATCGGGATGTGCCGGCCCGTGATCGAGCACAGTCAATCCACGCTGGAGCAGTAGGAACATACGCTGTGAAGGTTCATCTTCCTGCACGACGGCGTCGACGACCTCGACCATCGTCCCAGCGGCGAGAACCCGATCGAGATCGTTGCGCAGATGCGGGAATGCGTTGATGATCGACACCTGCGTGATCGTGTCGAGATTCTTTCCCTCGTACAGCACGATATCGACGTGGGTCAACGGTTCGAGCCTGCCTCCGAACCTACTCTTGGTCTTCCTCACGCCTTTGGCGACGGTTCGCAGCTTGCCGTGGTTCGGACTCAGCAAGACGACGACTCGGTGAGATTCACCGAACGGATACCCGCGCAGCACAATCCCTTGATCGTTCCGAATGGCCAATCGAAACCTTTCTCACGTCGAAACGGAGGGTACCGTTGCGATGTGGCCGCACGGCGTCCATCCGGCCCACAAACCCCCAAAGACCCGTTCCGTGGGCTACACAGCGTGATATGGCCGCTCTGTAACCCTGGGTACGCGCCTTAGGCTTCAGAAGCCGAGGCGGTCGAGGAGTTCGTCCGAGCGTTGCCAGTCCTTCTCGACCTTGACGCGGAGGCTGAGAAACACCTTGGCGCCGAAAAGCCGCTCAAGGTCATGGCGTGCGTCCGTTCCGACAGCCTTGATCATCGAACCGCCCTTACCGATAGCCATGCCCTTTTGGGAGTCGCGTTCCACATACGCCGTCGCGGATATTCTCAAGAGCCCGTTGTCGTCGGTCTCCATCTCATCCACGACGACAGCCAACGAATGGGGTAGTTCCTCACGGAGCCGCGCAAGATACTTCTCACGGACGATCTCGCCTGCAAGGAAACTGTCTGGCTGATCCGAGTGGGCGTCCGATGGGAAGAAGAACGGTCCAGGTGGCAGCAGGTCCACGAGTTCACCAACGACAAGATCGGTGCCGTCACTCTTTCGAGCGGATATTGGGACGAACGCATCGAAGTCCCAGGCACTTGCTTCGCCAAGCTGAGCGAGCACATCCTCCTTGCTCGCTATATCCACCTTGTTTACGACAAGCACGACGCGTACCCCTGCGTCCTTCAACCGGTCAGCGATCAGGCGGTCACCGGGACCGATCGGCTGTGTCGCGTCGATCACGAATAGGGCGGCATCTGCTTCCGCAAGAGAACCGTACACCAAGGTGTTGAGCCTCCCCCCAAGCGCCGTACGCGGTTTGTGGATGCCAGGCGTGTCGACGAGGACGACCTGTGCGGCGTCGTCTTCGAGCGTCAAGACACCACGAATCGTGTTTCGTGTTGTCTGAGGATGCACAGAGGTGATCGCGATCTTCCGTCCGATGATCGCGTTGACGAGCGTCGACTTGCCGACATTCGGTCGACCGACCACGGATACGAACCCTGACCTCGTCTCGAAGTGGGTCACAAGCGCGCCACTCGCACCTTGGATACACGTCTTCCTCTGACGGAGTTCGCAACGAACACGAGACCATCAAGCTCAAAGCGTTCACCCTCGAGAGGAACCCGGCCAGCCAACTCAAGCACGAGTCCACCAACGGTGTCCCACTCATCAGACGGAAGATCGACACCAACAAGTTCGGCCAGATCGTCTACATCGAGGCGAGCATCGACAATCCACTCGCCGTCAGCCTCGACGACCATGGGTTCCTCTTCGTCGAACTCGTCCACTATCTCCCCCACGATTTCCTCGATGAGATCTTCGATCGTTGCGATCCCTGCCGTACCACCGAACTCGTCAATCACGATCGCGAGGTGCTGCTGATTTGCCTGCATCTCTCGAAGCAACTGAGAGACCTGCTTGGTTTCGGGAACGAAATACGCCTCGTGAGCAATCTCACCTGCCGTACGCGGATCCTGCTCCTTGTCGAATATCTCGAGAAGGTCACGTGCGAAGAGTACGCCAACTATGTGGTCAATAGTCTCACCCGTGACGGGAACTCGAGAACGACCACTCGACAGAACGATGTCAACAGCCTCATCGGTCGAGGCGTAGGAAGAAATCGTGATCATGTCGGTGCGTGGAACCATTACCTCGCGGACAATGGTGTCCGTGAATTCGAGTACAGAGAGGATGAGCTCTCGCTCCTCGGCATCGGATTCGGAATCGTCTGGGAGATCATCTTCCTCGGTGTCGGCAATGAAGTCACTCGCTGCTGATCCGAACGCAATGGCAGCTTTGAGAACGGGTGACAGCCTGTACGCCATCGACCCTGGCCGATTCCTCCCTATCCAACGAGGGATGACATCGACCAAGATCACCAAAGCAACCGCCAACGTCAGGAGCGCTATGCCAAGGCCTAGCCCCGTAAGGGTATCCGTCAGCGCCCACGCCAGAGGAATAACGGCGAGAACGATCAGGAACGTCACGGACGTTCCCAATGCAGGCTGGATATTTGATCGATCCTCAAGAAGGTGCGCGGTCTTCGCTGCACCACGAACGCCTTCTGCCTCATCGCGCAAAGCGTCGGCCCGTGGACTGCGCACGAGGCTTGCTCCGCCGGCGCGTAGCACGGCTGCGAGGAGCAGCACGATGACAGCCGCTGCAGCAACCGCTGGGATCATCGCCGACGCCGTCCGATCGTACTCAGGTGTTCCGCCTCTCGTGCTTCCATGGCCACAGTATCCACCTCAGTTTGGTGATCCCAACCGAGAATGTGCAACACGCCGTGGCAGACCATCAGGAACAGCTCATCGACGAACATCACTCCGTACTCCTCGGCGTGATTTGCGACGACATCTCTGCAGATGAAAATGTCGCCGAGTTCGAGCCCTGGCCCATCCTCTGGCGCCGTGGGTGGTTCTCCAGGTGTCGCGTCCTCAATCGGAAACGACAACACATCGGTCGGCCCATCGTGGCCCAAGAACCGCTCGTTCAAGTCAGCGATCTCGCCGACCGACACGAAAGTGATGGCAAGGGAGGCGCCCAGAGCAACGCCTTCCCTGGTGAGAATCGATGTGACGAAATCGCCCACCGCCCCCTGATCGATATCGAATCGGTCGGCATCGGCTACCGCGACATTCATGGTGCTCCGGGGGTCTCACCGGTAGGGAAATCCGGATACTCGACTCGGGCGTGGTAGTACGCGGAGAGACCAGCCACAACCTCACGTCTGATCATCGTGAGTTCGCCGAAGGTCAACGAAGAGTCGTCAAATTGACCATCCTCGAGTTTCTCACCGACGATCGCGTCGACGAGCTTGGCGAGGCCCTCTTCGGTTGGCTGTCCTTGCTGAGCGTACGCACGCGCCGCAGCCTCCGTAGCGTCTGCGATCATGACGATCGCCATCTCCCTGCGTGTCGGTTTCACACCGTGATGACGGAACAACTCAGGATCGACGTTCTCATCTTCCGCAAGAGCTTTGTGGTAGAAGTACCGCATCAGGCTTGTGCCGTGATGCATCCGAATGCCGTTCGCAACGTCTTCAGGAATTCGAAACTGCTTAGCCAATTCGAGGCCTGTGATGACGTGCCCACGAATGATCTCGGCGGAGTCCTCTGGCGAGAGATCATCGTGTGGGTTATACCCGAGCTGGTTCTCGACGAAGTACTGCGGGTTCTCCGTCTTCCCAAGATCGTGGTACCACGCGGCAGCCTGGGCGAACAGCGGATCAGCATCGATCGCCCTCGCAGCTCGCCCAGCCAGCGATCCGACGAGCATGGAGTGGTTGAACGTGCCAGGTGCCTTCTCTTCGAGTTCCTCGAGCGCTGGATGGTTACGATCGAGAAGGTCGAGGAGCGACATCGTCGTCGTCACACCAAACGCGGTCTCCATGAACGACACAAGACCTTGACCGATGAATCCGCCAACGATCGCGCCTGCGAGTGCCCACGCTGCGGCCTGGAAGGGATCCGAATTCGAAGAACCGAATCGGAACAGGAATTCGAGACCTGCAGCGACAGGCGCCGCAACCGCAGCCGAGCCGAGCACGGAGAGCCGAAGCTGTGATCGAGTTGAGACGCTCGACACGAACGCCACTGGTATGGCAGCAGCAATACCAGCGAACACGGTGAAAGTCAGATCGTTGGTTGCAATCGCGGTAAAGCCAGCCATGGTGATGGCAACGAGCAGCGCCGTTCGGTGATCGAATAGAATCGCCGCCATGACACCAATCGCCACAGTAGGTATGACGTAGCCGATGGAGTGGTTCTCAGGACTCGTGACGATTCCTGGTATGCGCGCAGCGAAGGCGGCAAGCAGAAGGATGATCGAGAGAAGTACGACGTCTCGAGGCCTGTACACATTCTTCGGCGCGATCCGATAGAGAAGAAACGCGAAGATGAGGATGCTGATCGCTCCGAGCAGGACGAGTCCCCACGCAGGGGCAACCTTGGTGATCTCAGGCGAGTACAACTCGAGCTCGGTTATTGCAGCCACTTGGACCGAGGTGAGCACCTCTCCCTCCTCGGCGATGGTGTCGCCAAGGGCATAGCTAGTCGTCTGCTGCGCGACAGCGTCGCGCGCCGCCTGCTTGTCGAGTTCCCACTGCGTTTGGTCGACAACCTCGTTCACCTGTAAGCGGCGAGCAACGAGATTCGCTAGAGCCTCACGCGTGTCATCGATGTCCGCTTCGGGAAGATCCACGATCAAGATTGGCGGCCTAGTCGCGGCGTTGAGGTATTTCGCCACAACCGTGTCGAGCTCTGTCAGCCTGATGCCGGCTGTGATCTCGTCGCGCGCCCATCCGATAGCAGTTCGCTGCATTTCAGGAAACACGCTCGGCTCGCCCCGAGCGACACGATCGAGGTCACTGTCGTACAACGACACGAACTGCGCGATCGTCTTGCTTTCGAGGACTGGATGCTTCTCTTCCAGAAGCGCTATCTGCTTCTCGAAGTCTCGGCGCGGAAGCGTCGTCGTTGTCGTCTCGGGGACAGTCGTTGTGGTAGTCGTTGTCGACGTTGACGACGTTGACGATGAGGAAGTCGACACGAACGCGTACACGACAACGTTGATGGTCACACCCTCAAGTACCGTGACACCAGGACTTGGTACCTGTGACTCGATGGTGCCGTCGAGTACCTCGTTTGTGGTGTCGGTCGATGCAATGACGTTGAGCACGAGTTTTGCGTCATCCACGATCTTGCCGGCGTCTCGTTCCTTGAGACCAACCAGATCGGGAACCTTGGTCGTTGCAGGAGGTGGGGCAGGAAGAAATGCACCCTCCTCAAGATCTGTGAACAACGCGTTGATATTGTTGATGACGTTCTGACTCGTCGTTGTGTTGATCTCGTATGGGGCAGGCACATTGTTCTCGGCGAGATCGCGTGCTCGTTTGGTCTTGTCAGGGTCAGGGAAATCTGACGTCGTCCGATTGGCGACAAAATCCTGTGGAGATCGTTGCGAAATGGCTATCTCCGGCGGTACCTCAGGCGTGCTCACGTACCCGACAACCAGGATGATCGAAGCAATGATGATCGTGAGCGCGAGGATTCCGACATTCAGAATCAGCCGGAACTTCTCCACCAGGACGCTCATCGCTCAACCTTTCGCTGAGCTTCATACGTAGCGTAGGCATCAACAATCGCAGCGACAATCCTGTGGCGAACGACATCTTCGCCGGTCAACTCGATGAAACCGACACCGTCAACGCGACGCAATACGTTACGCACGACCCGCAGACCCGACGCGATGCCGTTCCCAAGATCCATCTGGGTGATATCGCCGGTGATCACCATCTTTGAATTGAACCCGAGACGGGTAAGAAACATCTTCATCTGCTCAGGGGTGGTGTTCTGGGCCTCGTCGAGTACAACAAACGCATCATTGAGCGTACGTCCCCGCATGTAGGCGAGGGGAGCGATCTCGATGGTCCCCTGGTCCATGAGACGACCGGTCTCTTCCGGACCAAGCATCTCGTACAAGGCGTCATACAGCGGCCGGAGATAGGGATCGACCTTGGCTGCCAGGTCGCCTGGAAGGAATCCGAGTCGCTCCCCCGCCTCGACTGCTGGACGAGAAAGGATGATTCGCCGCGTCGCTCCCGACAGCAGCGCCTCCACGGCGCAAGCCATGCCAAGATATGTCTTCCCCGTGCCGGCGGGACCAATGCCGAACACCAGCGTGTTCTCCCTGATCAAGTCGACATAGCGCTTCTGACCGAGCGTCTTTGCGCGGACAACCTTGCCACGACCGACCGTAATCGAATCGGTAAACACCCCAGACGGCTTCGGTACGTCTGCCTTTACCATCGTGATCACCCGCTCGACTCGGTCGGCGTCAAGCGATTGGCCCTCCTGAACGAGTACGAGTAGTTCGTTGAGAACAGTGCGAACGAGGACGACTTCGCGCTCGTCTCCCGTGATGTCGATTTCATTACCGCGAGCGAGCACGCGAGCCCCAGCAAACGCGTCTTCGACGCGTCGAAGGTGCACGTCCCTGTTACCAAGAAGTTCCACCATGAGGTGGTTGGAAGGAACGCGCACGCGAGCATCAGTGTCCGACGGGTAGGTCACGACCTAGCTCCTCGTAATTCCTGGCTTCGTGCGTGGGGGTGGCGCAACAAGAGTGCCCGCGAGTATATCGGTGAGCACCGCGTAGGGAAGGGGTTCGCCTCGGCTATGAGTTCGAGGTATCTCGTCTCAAGCGACTGGCAAGTTCTGCGTCCGGAACGTCGAGCAGCATGGCGAGGAGAGCAATGTCGCTTGCGCGGATCGTCAAGACTCTGCCATTGAAATCCTGACGTTGTACCTGAATCCTCTGGAGAAATCGATCGACGACGGCACCCGTGTCATCATCAAGCTCATCGACTCTGTTGAGATTGATCGCCACGCCGCCGCTGATCGGTGGAGTGACCTGGTAAATGTCCTCTTCAGGAAGGAGCTGGTTCATCGGGACGCCGTAGCAAGCCGCAAGACGTTGAAGTCTTGGAAGAGAAAGCGACCGCTCCCCACGCTCGTAAGCGCCGAGCACGGCGGCCTTGAATTCGCCATTGGTCGAGCGGTGGACGTCCTGAAGCGACATACCTCGCTGTTTCCTGATGGCACGAAGCCGCCGGCCCACCTTCTCGTTGTAATCCACGACCACTCCCCTATGCCACTTAGCGTGCAAACGCAAACGCGCTCGGTCACTACAATGTTAGCCGCGGTCCGGGACGAGTTCCACACTATTAGCGCAAGATGCAGAAAAAATAAGAGCTGTGATCTGTGCACAGAAACGGACCGCTCATCTCCGGAACAGACCACGCCTCCGCGCTGAGGGCTGCTCACCCTTGATCGATGCGTACGCGCGGAGGGCCTCCTCCGCGTCGTCATCGAGATCGGTAGGGACCGAAACGTCGATGTGGACAAGGAGATCGCCTCGGCCGCGACGCTGCAATCGGGGCACGCCTTTCCTACCGAGCCGGTATATCGTTTCTGGCTGGGTGCCCGCTGGAATCTCAAGCTTCTCCGTGTCCCCGTCAAGTAGAGGTATCTCGACCTCGACTCCAAAGGTTGCTTCGGTGAACCCAATACTGACACGGTGATGGATGTCGTCCCCGACACGCTGGAACCGCGTATCCTCACGCACGTTCACCTCGACGAACGCATCGCCAGCCGGCGCACCCCGCTGTCCAGCGCCCCCTTTCCCACCAAGCCTGAGACGAGTTCCCGTGTCGACACCTGGTGGAACCTCAACCGTCAGCTTCCGCGTCCCCCTCGAGCGACCTTCGCCGGCGCATGTCTCGCACTTCTCCTCGATCTGCCTACCTGTGCCCGCACAATCAGGGCACTCGTTGACCGTCATCATCGTCCCGAGCAAGGTTTGACGGGCCGCTTGGACACGACCCTGCCCTCCGCAGCGACTACAGATGACAGGCTCGTAGCCGGGAGCCGCTCCGCTCCCGCTGCATGTCTCACACGTCACCGTCGACACGAACTCGACTTCGCGCTCGATGCCAAATGCGGCCTCTTCGAGGTCCAGATCGACACGGATCGCGATGTCCTGGCCACGCTGACGGCCACGACGCGCACCACCGAAGCCTCCACCAAATCCGAACCCCCCGCCGAAGAACTGTTGGAGAATGTCCTCGAGGCCGCCAAATTGGCTAAACAGGTCCTGGCCTGCAAAGGTCTCACCGCGATCGTACCTCGCCCGCTTCTGCTCATCGGAGAGCACTTCGTAGGCCTCTGCGACTTCCCGAAAACGTGCCTCAGCGGAGGCATCACCCGGATTGGCGTCGGGGTGCGACTCGCGCGCGAGCTTCCGGAACGCCGACTTTATCTCCTCTTGACTCGCGTCGCGTGGAACGCCGAGAACTTCGTAGTAGTCGCTCACGATTTACCGCCGAAACTGTCCTCGAGACCCTCGGACACCTGCTCGACCACCTCGATGGATCGGCGATAATTCATGCGCATTGGGCCGATAACACCGACCCTGCCCTTCCCCCCAGATGGTGTTTCATACGGCGCCGTGACGACAGCGAGATCGACGTCCTCACCGAGGTCCGAACCGAAGCGCACAGTCGTCCCACTCGTCTCATCCGAGATCAACTCGATGAGGGAGGCCTCTTCGTCAAGTAGTCCGAGAAGGTGTCGAACCATGTTGAGATCGTTCCACAGCGCGGCCATCTGACTCGTTCCCCCGATGTACACCTCATGCTCACCAAGGTGCGCAGTGGTCAGCCGCTCACTGATGGGGGAGATGATTCGTCTCACCACAGCTGACAAATCAGCCTGCGTGAGTCCATCGGTCGCTGGCGTGTCGAGAGAGTGGCCCCGGAAGGCTGCTCCTACGAGCCGTTCAGCCTCGTCAATCGTGTCGGTGTCTACGGCTACACCGACATCTACATACTCCTGGTGCACACGCCCATTGTCCGCAATTGCCACGACGAGCACGGTCGTGCCGCCGAGGGCAACAATTCGGATGTCCTGTATCACGTCGGCCGATGCGCCTGGCCCCACCACGACCGCTGGATAGGCAGTGAGCTCACTCACGAGCGTGCTCGTGTCGCGGAGCATGTCAGATATCTGCTTGTGCACGATCCTGAAGAAGTCGTCGATCTGGTCTCGTGTCGCCTCGCGAAGTCGCGGGGGTGCGAGATGATCGACGTAGAAGCGGTACCCCTGCCGAGTCGGGCTGCGGCCAGCGGACGTGTGTGGCTGCACGACAAATCCATAGGATTCGAGATGTGCCAGATCGGTCCGGACCGTCGCTGAAGACACGTCGAGTCCACTCCGGTCGAGTACCGTCTGGGAGCTGACGGGCTCACCGGTACGGATGTACTCCTCAACGAGTGCCTTGAGAACTCTCGATCTACGATCATCAAGCATGCATGAAAGTTAGCAATCACCAGCGGAGACTGATAACGCTTCGCGCAACACTGCGTCGGTGAGCATCGGCCGTGCCACCACAACCCGCCCGCCGCCCTCGACACGCACCACACCAGCCTCCACGAGGCGCACACCTGCTGCGCTCTCGATGAAGGCCACCGCAAGTGCCGAAGGCGGAGCACCTGCGGCGAGCCTGAGACCGAGCATGAATCGGTCCCGTTCCTGTGCCTCATCGTCGAGCGTCTCGGTACCAAGCCTGGGCCTGACTCCATCCGCGATGTCCGTCAGATACCGGTCGAGACGTCTGTGGTTTCGGGACCGCCTCCCCCATCGGTGATCGTGGGCACCCATCCCGAAACCTAGATACTCGCCATGGGCCCACGTCGAAAGGTTGTACCTGCAGGCGTGCCCAGGTCGTGCGTGGTTAGAAACCTCGTATCGGTCGAATCCAGCATCGGCGGCCCGTTCGGAGAATATCTCGTACCGTGCAGCCTGGACATCGTCGTCGGGCGACCGGCCACCGCTCATGACTTCCCGCGACAGCGCCGTTCCCGCCTCGACCGTGAGCGCGTACGTAGAGATGTGGTCGATTGGAAGGTCGAGGGCGAAGTCGACCGTTGCTGACCACGATTGGGCAGTCTCCACCGGGTGCCCATATATGAGATCCACGCTCACCGAACGAAATCCAGCCACACGCGCCGATGCCACGACCTCGGCCGTGCGAGTCACGGAATGTTCTCGGCCAAGCACGCTGAGGACTGCACTATCGAAGCTCTGTGCACCAACCGACACCCGTGTGAATCCGGAGTCGGCGAGGCCCTCGGCCACCCCTTGCTCCCAATCCTCGGGATTCACTTCAAGACTGATCTCGATTCCGTCGGCGAACCCGAAACGGCCTTCGAGCGCATCGACTATCCGACCCAGTTGCGTCGCGTGGAGTCGTGAAGGGGTACCACCGCCAATATTGACCGCATGCAGTGGACCGAATGTATCCTCCATTGCGATCTCTCTTAGCAACGCCTCAACGTAACGAAGGTAGTCGATCTCACCACCACGAGACTCGTCGACGATGGCGAAATCGCAGTATGGGCATCGCTTCGCGCAGAAGGGAATGTGCACATATGCCGACTTCCATCCGTTCGCCTGGTCCGCAAGCGAGGGATCGCTCGCTCTGACGGGATGTTTCGCCGAGATACCCCGATGCTCAGGCATCGTCAATCTTGAGTGCCGCTACGAACGCCTCTTGGGGTACTTCGACACTGCCGACCATCTTCATCCTCTTCTTGCCCTCTTTCTGACGCTCAAGCAGCTTGCGCTTGCGGGTAATGTCGCCGCCGTAGCACTTTGCCGTTACGTCCTTGCGCTTGGCCTTCACCGTCTCCCTTGAGATGATCCGCGAGCCGATCGCAGCCTGAATAGGGACATCGAACAGTTGTCGAGGGATCAACTCTCGGAGCTTCTTCACCATTGCTCTGCCGTACGAGTTTGCCCGATCTCTATGAACAATGGTCGAGAACGCGTCGACGGGAAGTCCGTTCAAGAGGATGTCGACCCTCACCAGATCAGAGACCTTGTAGCTGTGCGGTTCGTAGTCAAGAGACGCGTATCCCCGCGTCCGAGACTTCAGCTGATCGAAGAAGTCGAACACGATTTCGGAGAGGGGCATCAGATAGTGCAATTCGACACGATCAGTCGACAGGTAGTTCATCTCTCCCATCTCTCCGCGTTTGGACTGCACGAGATCCATAACCGTCCCAATGTACATGGACGGTGTGATGATCATTACCTGCACATACGGTTCCTCGATCGACTCGCGAACACCGGCATCGGGAAGGTCCTGAGGGCTGTGAATCACGGTCGTCGATCCGTCCTGAAGATTCGCTATGAACTCGACCGAGGGGGCCGTTGCCACAAGATCCAGATCGTATTCGCGTTCGAGACGTTCGCGCACGATCTCCATGTGCAGTAGTCCGAGGAACCCCACACGAAATCCGAATCCGAGCGCGCGACTCGTCTCAGGCGTGTAGAGGAGCGACGAGTCATTCAGCCGAAGCTTGTCAAGCGCCTCGCGCAGCCGCTCGAAATCATCTCCGTCTGCAGGGAACAGCCCTGAGAACACCATCGGCTTGGGTTCGGCATACCCGGCGAGCGCTTCAACAGCAGCGTTCGTGCTGTGCGTCACCGTGTCCCCGACCCTGATGAGGTCGATGTCCTTGACGCCGGTGATGAGATATCCAGCCTCGCCGGCATCGAGTCTCCCTGTCCGTTCCATCGACGGTCGACGAATGCCTATCTCGTCTACCGTCACGTTTTCGCCGTTGGCCATGAGCCTGACAATGTCACCTTCCGCAATGGAGCCGTCGACGACACGGATCAGCGCGACGACGCCACGGTACGTGTCGTAGTACGAGTCAAACACCAGAGCTCGCAGCGGTGCGTGCAACGTACCTTGGGGAGGCGGTAGCCGATCCACGATCACGTCGAGGAGACGGTCAATGCCAATTCCGGATTTGGCCGACACACGAACAACGTCATCCACGCTTCCGCCAAGAATGCCGACGAGCTCTTCGGCGACACGATCAGGATCGGCAGCGGGAAGGTCGATCTTGTTGACAACTGGGACGATCTCGAGTCCTCCCTCGATTGCCATGTACGCGTTCGCGAGGGTCTGTGCCTCAACACCTTGGGACGCGTCTACGAGGAGCAGCACTCCTTCGCAGGCTTCGAGACTTCGAGAAACTTCGTATGAGAAGTCGACGTGTCCTGGGGTATCGATGATGTTGAGCTCGTAGTCGAGGCCGTCGCTTCCCGAATGGTCGAGCCGTACAGCATTGGCCTTGATGGTGATGCCCCGCTCGCGTTCAAGATCCATTTCATCGAGAACCTGTGCTCTCATCTCGCGTTCTGAGATTGCTCCTGTGCGTTCCAACAGACGATCAGCCAACGTCGACTTGCCGTGGTCGATGTGGGCGATGATGCTGAAGTTGCGAATGCGCGACTGATCCATGGACGTCTCCGGTGGGTCCCGCTGCCCGGGATGGGTGTCTCAGTGTACCGTTGCGGCGCCCTGGTGCTATCCTTGCGTTGATTCCCACCACCTCGTGAGGTTCTCTTTCTAATGGCCAATATCAAGTCACAGATCAAGCGCAACAGGCAGACCGAACGTCGGTATGCACGGAACAAGGCGATCCGTTCCGAAATGAAGACCCACGCCAAGCAAGCCGTCACGGCAGCTGAAGCCGGCGACGCTGCGAAGGCCGAAGAGTTCTTGAAAGTTGCCCAGCAGCGGTTCGACATGGCAGTCACCAAGGGAGTTCTCCACAAGAACACAGCCGCGAGGCGTAAGGCACGCCTCACTGCCCAGGTACGCTCGCTGCTCGCGTAGGCTTTTATGACAGATGAAGCAGGCACCTGGCTCACACCAGCAGCTCTCACGAAGCTGAAAGACGAACTCGAGTTTCTCACCACCACCGGACGTGACAACGTCATCGCCCGCATTGCGGAGGCACGGTCACACGGAGATCTCAAAGAGAATTCTGAGTACGACACCGCCAAGAATGACCAAGGTCTCATGGAGGCGAGGATTCGTCTGCTCAAGCACACCATCGATAACGCTCACGTCTCGGATGTGAAAGACTCCGGCGCTGTTGCAGTTGGAACGATCGCAACCGTGATCGACGAAGACGGTGATGAATCGGAGTTCTTCGTCGCAGCTGCAGAGAACAGAGTGCCCGGCGTCATGCTTGCGTCACCAGACAGTCCCCTCGGTTCCGCACTGCTCGGTGCTCGCCCAGGAGACGAAGTCTCCTACAAGGCACCAGGGGGCACCTTCACCTACACAGTGAAAGACGTACGCATCTACGAAGGTTGAGGAACGTCGCTGCCTCTCCCCCTGTTCACCCTTTGGAGGATTTGACGATCTTCCGAGCAGCGTGATCCACGGAGCGGGATGCCACCAAGCCGGAGTCTCTATCGGTGGAACGTGTATTGGGCCGACTCTGCTACCTGCTCGTATCCGATTCGTTCGTAGATGCTGTTCGATGTCGGATTCGCCAGGTCGGTGTACAGAAAGCAGAACCGGTATCCGATGTCGATGAGCCACTTCGATTGGCTAGCAACGAGTCCTGTGGCATAACCGTTGCCGCGAAGGTCAGCCGGTGTGTATACGGGCCCGACTCGGATCCCCGTTCCGGTCGGGCTCGCGTAGCCGCTCATCGACACAGGTGCGCCGTCGCGTTCCCACAGCCAGTATCCGGACTCGTGCTGCCCGCTCAGCTTTCTCTTCACCGCCCTGACGATCCTCCCGACGGGATTGTGCTCCCAGGGGATCGCCTCACAGGCGAATTCGCTCACCCATTGCACAACGAGATCGCTGTCAGCAGGCGTTGCGACGCGAGGTGCCCCCATCGGTGGAGGTACCTCGTCGACGGCGCTCAAGGAGAACACGCCTTGCTTCATTTCGATGCGCGCGGCTTCTCGCGATACCTCGTACCAAGACCGGACGAACCGGTCGATAGTTGGTCTGTTGCCGACAGCGCCCGGTACGCCGACACCATCACCGTTTACGGCTTCAGCGAGACAGTGCAATGCCGTGTCGTCAGTTGCATCGACGAGAATCACGTTCTGAGGTGGCGTGATGAGGCAAGCCGCTTTCGGTATGTCTGCGTCCTCAACCAAGAACAGCCGGTAGTCGGGATAGACGTCTGGTCGCGACATGATTGTTCGCGCGATTCCGATAGGAAGGTTGCTCCGAGCCTCATCAGCTACAAGAGGAGCAATGCGATCGAGGAACTCCGATGGATCGGTTGGTGACTGCGCCCTCATCCCCTCAGCCTACTGAATGGCGAAGGCGGTCAGACGACACAATGGCGCGCAGATCGTTGATTGACGGCGATCAGGTTTGTTCCGCAGCGGCCTCGGCGTGGAGGTCCCCGTCGGTCTCTCCATCGACCCAAGTCGGATAGAGTCGCTCGAACGTCTCGCTGATCTCCTTGAGCGGGAGGTCGGCGTAGGAACCTCGCTGGCGGACGTATTCCATGTGTGGGCGCCCCTCGGCGTCGAAGGGATGAAAGAGGGCATCCTGCGTACCGTCGAACTCGAGCGGGAGCACGCCGAACCGTTCACACAGCCCAAGGTCGAATGCCGGCGTTGCCTTCAACCATCGACCGTTGAGGAAGAACTCGCTGAAGGCGTGCCAGGCGAACACCTCGTTGCCTCCCATGAGGTCGATGAGACGTTTGGATGCGAGATGGTTCCGCACGTCGGCGAATCCGAGCCGAGCAGGGATGCCAACGGCTCTGGCGGACGCGGTGAGTAGCAAGGCCTTCGGGATGCAGAAGCCCCGACCGGCTGACAGAACGGCACTGGCGCGCATCGCTTTCGGAGAGAGATCTACGCCGTACGGTGTGTAGCGAATCTGATCACGCACCGCGTAGAAGAGGGCGACCGCTCTTTCTCTCTGCGTAGAGATCCCGGCAACGACCTCCTCTGCGAAGCCCTTGACGGTCGGGTCGTCAGCGTCGATGTAGTCTGTAGAGCGCAGGTATTTCGGGTCGATCATCACCACGAGCGTAACCGATTCGTCTTAATGATCGGAGCCGTTGGTCGCACAGCGTCGGATCACCTCGACATCCACCTGCACATTGCGACCGTCAAACGCTCGAGTGTTACACGGTGTGTCGCCTCAGGCTGGGTCTTGAGCGTCAGATCCGCTCTAGCTATCGCTCCGACCGCCTTGGATAGCGCCTCGCCGTTGGCGCGCGTCCTGGCATCCCAAATCTTCCTTGTCCCGTACGACTTCGGATTCGCCTTCGCCCAGGTCGCGAACGTGTCGTAGTCGGGCGCCACAGCTGCAAGAGAACGCTTACGTACCTCACCCTCGAGGTACGAGAGAAGCACGAGAGGGTGCTGATGTTCCAGGAAGTCGGACAATCGACGGAGCGCCTGTCCCTGATCTCCTGCCATGATGGCGTCTCCCAGGAACCACATCGGTTCATCGGGACGATTCGTGAAGCGACCCTTGATGTCGTCAGCTGAAATCGTTGTGTCTGCAATCGCCAGTTGGTCGATCGCATTCCGCATCTGGGAAGTGTCCGATCCGAACGTTTGTAGCAGTTCCGTTCGTGCCGCCTGGCCGATCCTCAATCCGTGCTGCTTGGCGTAGTCGGAAATCCAAGCAGCCGCATCTCGTTCCGTGACCGCCTTGACGGTTACGATCTTCCCGCGTGCTGAGACCGCCTTCTTGATAGGAGCCGGAAGGGCACCTGTCGAAACAAAGATCGCGACTGCCGCGGCCGGATCTGCGCTATCGAGTATCTCGACGATCGCGTCGACTTCGGCTTTGAGCAACTGATGCGCGTCCACGACCATGACGCCGGTTCTTCCTCCGAACAGCGATCCCGATTGCAGGGCGGGTACAACCCCGCGAATAGCGTCTCTCAAGACGGTGCCATCGTCAGAGGAAGCTGATCCTCTCCCAGGCACATCAACACGCTGGGGGTCTTCTACTTCCTCTGCTTGGAAGATGTCTGCCGCGTGCGCGAGCATTCGCTCTCGCTCCGAAGCTCCAGCATCCCGAGGTCCAACGATGGCGTGCCAACCCATGTGAGCAATGTAGCCCTTCGGCGTGTCATCCGGTTCGAGACAAGGGCAACACGATATTGCCGTCGCGGAATGTCTCTCGGATCTCGACACCTGTGTTCTTGAGAACGTCCATGATCTCGGTGCTTGGATGCCCGTACGTGTTCCTTCCGTACGACAACACAGCCACAGAAACGAGCGTGCGTTCGAGCCAAGCGACGCTCGTTGAAGCAGAGCCATGATGGGGAACAATGAGAATGTCGGGGAGAAGGTCTGGCATCTCGGCCTGTGCTATTGCTTCGACGTCGCCTGGCAGAAGCACAGACCGACCTGCAGACGCGAGTATGGCCACCGAGCCGTCATTGTCTGAGGAGTACCTGCGTTGAGGACCGACGACATCGATTCGTATCTCGCCGATTACTCGTTGCACACCGGCCTCGACACGACGAACTCTCGTGCCTGTCGCCGCGGCCGCGTCGAGCACGTCGCCGAGCAACTCCGACGTCTCGCTCTGCGCACTGACCCACACTTCACCGATGTCGTAGGTGCTCACCAACTCAGCGAGTCCACCGACATGGTCGGCGTCACCGTGTGTCGCAACTACGACATCTAGCCGCGTAACCGATAAGGAGCGAAGCGCTCGATCGAGAGTACCTGGCTCGGGGCCGCCGTCGACGAGCATCGCATACCCAGATGGATCCTGGACCAGGATCGCGTCTCCCTGCCCGACATCGAGCACAGTGACAGTCGGTACGGGTGGCCACGGCGTTGTCTGACCAGCAGCCACGGCTGCGACGAGGCCGACGACGGCAAGTCCGATCGGTCGGGTAAAGCGTCGTTGAACGGCCACACCGAGTGCTACGGCGATCACGACGCCGGGTACGCCGAGCTGTGGGCCGAGCGAAGCCTTCTCTGCGACGAATAGCACGGTACCGGACAAGAAAGTGGCGACCGGCGCGAGTGGTCCTACGATCAGAGAGACTCCACCTACCACTGTGGCAGCCGTAACTATCGGAGCGACAACGAGGTTTGCCAGAGGCCCGAGTAGTGGCATTGTTCCGAAGACGGCGAGAAGAATCGGAGCTACCGCGAGTTGTGCGCAGATTGTCATGAGGAGCGGTGTCCAAAGCCAGCGCGGCTTTCGGCCCTTCGCAAGTCCAAGGCCAACGAGCACGCCAAACGTCGCGGCGACGGAGAGTTGAAAACCGACAGACGAAATCAGGTCGGCCGAGACGAGGAGGAGCGACGTCACAGCAACGCCGAGAGCCATCCATGGGTCCACCGGAACGCCTACCGTTGCTCCCAGCAGCGGGACAGATGTCATCACCGAGGCCCTGATAACCGATGGCTCCCACCGGGTGACCACAACAAAGATACCTAGGCCGATAATGCCCAGAACAGCGCGGAGCCTTGTTCTGATCGATAGCGGTGCCGTAACAATCCACCACGCAATCATGAACAGAGCAACGTTCGATCCAGAGACAGCTACGAAGTGGGCAAGTCCGCTTCGACGCAGATTCTCGATATCGTATGCCCGCATCGAGCGCGTATCGCCGATCAGGAGACCGGTCATCAGACCGTCCGAGGGCCGCCCACCGGCAAAGGCCTTCTGGACGCGCCGGCGGACCGCGTTTCCAATGCCGATCACCGGATTCTTGCTTGGTTCTACAGCGACGACAGAGCGAGCAACGAACGTACCCGCAACGATCTCGTCCCTGATGCGCCGCACACCTGACCTGAGTGATCCGGTCGCGGTCACGCTCGCTCCGACTTCGACCGTATCAGCCAACCCGACCACGGCGATCCTCGGGCCTCGCCATGGCATGCCGTTCAACATCGACGGCTCGCCAACCGCAACTCCGTACCGGTTCGAAGACCTGTCTTCGACCAAGGCGAAGCGAACTTCGGCGTCACCTGTGGGTACCACTGCGTCCGTGGTGCTGGCGACACGGGCCGCAGCTAGCCCACCAGAGAGGATGCCTGCGACGATGAACGCGCCGGCCGTGGCCGCCACAACACGTTTTCGGCGCAGTAGAGCCACACCGACGATTGCAAGCCCAAGGAGAGATGCTCGTGGCCGGATCGTGATGAACACTCCAAGCGCCGTTGCAACTGCCGCCAATGCCACCCAACGCGCAGGCTCGGATGGAAGAACGTTCTCAGGGATACGCGATGTCATCGCGCATTCCCGCCAGCTTCGCCTCGCCTATCCCCGGAACATCGAGCAGATCCTCAACTACGTCAAACGGCCCGTTCGTCGCGCGGTACGTCACGATCTTTGATGCCAGAACCGGGCCAACACCCGACAGTCCCTCGAGTTCTGCGACGCTCGCCGTGTTGAGGTCGATGCCGAACCTAGACCCCGATGATCCATCCGCTGGCGGGTCGGAACGGTCTGGGACGGTGATCTGCTCGCCATCGCGCACGGGTGCAGCAAGATTGAGAAGCGACAGGTCGGCATCACTTGTGGCTCCACCTACTGCTGCTATCACATCGGCTACACGCGACTCTGCATCCACAGTCGCGATGCCAGGACGCACAACAGCCCCGGACACGTGGACGGTCACCGACGGCTGAGCATCTGCTGTGACCGTCGGCCGAGGTGGTATCGGAGGTACAGGTTCAGGCCCAAGCCCAAACCACAGCGCACCGCCCACGACGAGCAGCAGAGCAAGACCCGTGACGGTGATCTGAAAGTTGGCTCGTGCGCGATTCATGATCGTCCGACCGCTGCACACAACAGAAATACCTCACACAGCGGGCGAAAGCAATACCTGTCGCCCCGCAAACGGGATCGTCAGGTACGAATTCGCCGGAAGTGTCCATAGAGAAAGTGTTGCGTGGCACCCGTTGGTGTGTGGTGAGCCTCATTCTCGAAACGCACTGGCTCGAAGTCGACTCCCAGAGCTTCGTGCAACGTGTGAGCGTCGTAGCGTTCAACGGGCAACCCACTGCACTCCCTGGGACCACCAAGGTTGAAGGTCGCAACGATCACGTGCCCTCCGTGAGGTACCGCACTGCGCAGCGTGTCCACATACTTGGCTCGATCCGTCGGATCGGTCAGAAAGTGAAACACTGCCCTGTCGTGCCAGACATCGAAACCTCCGTCGAAGTGGTGTTCTGTGATATCCGCTTCGATCCACGCAACGTCGTCGGCAACACCTCCCAGCCGCTCCCGTGCATAAGCAAGCGCCGTTGCGGACAGGTCCAAGACGGTGATAGCGCTATAGCCCAGATCGATGAGTCCATCCACCAACGGCGATGCTCCACCGCCGATATCGATGATCGAGGCGTCCAGATCGACCCTTGTAGCCGCGATCAAATCCAAGGATCGGGAAGCGTGCTCCTGATACCACGACACATTGATCGGCCCGCGGTCTTGGTACACGCGCTCCCAGTGGTGTTCTCGAGATGTCACGGTACGCCCCTCACAAGCACGGTTGGGTCAACATTGGTAGCCATCAGCACCATCGAAGGGAATATCTTGGGCTCCCGTCGACGGCACCGCCGAGTCGAAATCGTGCGCTGATCCTAGTTCCTGAGACATCGAAGAGAGCCAGTTCAGAAGAACCAGACGAATCTGATGATGCCTTGCATCTGTTGAAGCTGCTGTTCGGACCAGTTCAGCAGCTCGGTCCCATACAAGATACTGATCGCAGCAAGGAGATTGATGCCGCTGTGGAGTGCTATGGGGAGTGAGAGATCACCAGTGCGCAGCGCAGCCCATGCAAGGGCGATACCCACGAGGAAGAGGCCGGGAATCACCGCAATCGCGTTTGGATCGAGGAGGTGAACCGACGCGAACACCGCGGCAGATACGAGGATTGCTGGCCACTTCGCCATCACCCTGTCGAGCACCGACAGCAAGATTCCACGGAAGATGATCTCCTCGATGATCGGCGCTACAACAGCGATTGCTACAAATACCGCGAGTTGATCGACGACGGTGTCGGACTGTCCAGCGATCTCGGACACACCTTGTTGTGGGGGGCCGTCAGGGAACATCCACAGGATGAACGGCGCAGTGATGAGCGAGATCGCGACTTGGAGGCCCATACCGACGACGACTCCCCACCAGTGGCCAGGTCGAACGATCAGGCCGACATCGGCCGCGAGCGATCCTGACCCTCTCCGTCTCGAGAGCACTACCACTACCCAGAAACTCGCCGCGGCCTGCGTCAGGAAAACCAGGGAGAACGGAAGCGGATCGAGAGGATCTGCACCAACTCCAACCACGACGACGGTGGCCACGATCGATCCGCCGATACCCGCGAAGAACACCGTGACGAAGTCCCACAATCGCCACTTGGACACGGGAAGATACCCTGGCGGTGGAGGCGGCACCTGCGTCACGCCGCGTATCTCCGTGAGCGCTTCGCCGCGTCGAATGCTGCATACTCGAAGCTGACTCCTCGATACGCAGCATCATGGCCGACACCGAGCAACCGAAGCCGAGCGTATTGAGCCACGTATTGGAACGTGAACCCAACAATGCCCTGGTCACGCCACTGTGCCACATGTATCAGCTCGTGCACCAGCAGCGACGGTTCGACGCCAGACGCGACTCGATCGTACATTGACGGCTGGATGAAGATCGTTCGGTTGAGCGTTATCGCCTGCACGCTGCGTCCGAAAGCAACGCTGGCCATCCACGGCATAGCAACGAGTCGGACACCTTGAGCATCGAGGGACGTGGCATCGAGGCCAGCACGAACGACCGCGATCTCGGCGGGAATGCTCACACTACGATGCTCAGCACGTTGGGCAGCCTCGCGATGACCTTGCGAGGATCCGCTCCCCCGGTGTGCGCAAGGACGCGCTCGGACGCCAACGCAAGCAGCAATGCTTCCTTCTCCGAGATGTGCACGGGAACTCCGATGCGGTCGCGGACCTTTCCGTTCACCTGAACAACCATCGTTGCCGTGTCCTCAGCGATGATCGCTGCATCAAACGTAGGCCATGGCGCGTCAACGACAGATCCGCTCTTGCCCATTCGGTGCCACAGCTCCTCACTGATGTGGGGAGCGAGTGGGGCCAGCAGTCTCGGAAGCACGTCTGCTACGTCCGCAGGAACGCTCGGCTCAGCGACGAGCGCGTTGTTGAGTTCGAACAGCCGAGCGACTGCCGTGTTGAAGTGCAGGTTCTCCATGTCATCTGTGACAGCCTCGATCGTTCGATGCAGAAGAATCAGGAGTTCACCTTCTGCGGGATCGTCCGAGACCAACACGGTGTCCGTGTCTTCGTCAATGAATGCGCGCCACAGACGTTGAAGGAACCGGTGCACACCAACGATGTCGCGGGTCGACCATGGACGTGATGCGTCGAGCGGACCCATGAACATCTCGTAGAGTCGGAGTGTGTCGACGCCGTATTCCTCGAAGATGTCATCGGGATTGACCGAGTTCTTCAGTGACTTTCCCATCTTTCCATACACACGCGAGACAGGTTCGCCGTTGTGCGTGAAGGATTCGCCTTCACCGAGGACCTCATCTGCATGCACATACACGCCGCGATCGTCCTGGAATGCGTCAGCGAGGATGTATCCCTGGTTGAACAACCGACCGAACGGCTCCCTCGTCGACACATGGCCAAGATCATTGAGCACCTTGTGCCAGAACCGGGAGTACAACAGGTGCAAGACGGCGTGTTCGACACCTCCAACGTAGAGGTCAACACCTTGGTCACCCATCCAGTACTCCTCGGCTGTCGGTGCAACCAGTACCTCCTCATTGTGTGGGTCGAGGTAGCGAAGGTAGTACCAGCACGAGCCAGCCCACTGGGGCATCGTGTTGAGCTCTCGCGTATAGGCAACGCCGTCGATCTCAACGTGTTTCCAACTATCGGGCGCGTTCGCCAGCGCAGGCGTCGGTTCGGCGTCCTCGTCGTTCGATGCGTGCGGTCGGTAATCGTCGACCTCTGGGAGCCGAAGCGGGAGGTCCTCGTCTGGTACAGCCAGCAGCTCACCATTGGGTCCATGGAGAATCGGGATGGGCTCGCCCCAGTAGCGCTGCCTGGAGAAAAGCCAGTCGCGTAACTTGTACGTGATCGTGCCTTCCCCGTGGCCGTTCGACTCAAGCCACTGGATGATCCGAATCTTCGCTGCGTCGACATCGAGACCGTCGAGGAAGCCCGAATTGATCGCTGGACCTTCTCCTGTGTATGCGTCGCCATCGAACTCCACTGGCGGCTGAACGGTTCGCACGATCGGTAGGTCGAAGACGTCCGCGAATTCCCAGTCCCTCTCGTCCTGACCAGGGACCGCCATGATGGCACCGGTTCCATACCCCATGAGCACATAGTCCGCGACGAATATCGGGATGAGGTCGCCAGTGAGCGGATTGGTTGCATAGGCACCGGTGAAGACACCAGTCTTTTCTCTGTCCTCGATCTGCCTCTCAAGTTCAGACTTTCGAGATGCGGCAAGCCGGTAGGCCTCGACGGCTGTTTTGGGGTCGTCGATTCCAAGGGTCCACTTCGGTTTCGTGCCGTCTGGCCACTGCTCGGCTGTGATTTCGTCAACGATGGGAAGTTCGGGTGCCAAGACCATGTAGGTCGCTCCGAAGACGGTGTCTGGCCTGGTCGTGAAGACCCGTATCTGGGTGTGGCCTTCGATGGGGAACACGATGTGTGCGCCCTCCGAACGCCCAATCCAGTTGCGTTGCATCGTCTTGACGGACTCTGGCCAGTCAACGAGGTCCAATTCGTCGATGAGACGATCGGCGTACGCAGTGATGCGGAGCATCCACTGCCGAAGTGGGCGCTGGTAAACGGGGTGGTTGCCACGTTCAGATCGACCTTCGGGTGTGACCTCTTCGTTGGCGAGGACCGTACCGAGCGCAGGGCACCAGTTAACGGGAACTTCATCGATATAGGCCAAACGCTGGCTATCGAGATAGGAGAGACGGTCTTCCGGTGGGAGATTCCTCCACGCAACGCCGTCGGCATCTCTCAATCCGTCCTCGAGGTCTGCAACAAGTTCGGCGATGGGACGTGCCTTCTGCCTGTGCACATCGAACCAGGATTCGAACAGTTGGAGAAATATCCACTGTGTCCACCTGTAGTACCCCGGATCGGTCGTGGCGAGAGACCGGTCCCAGTCGTAGGAGAATCCGAACGCCTTCAATTGCCGCGTGTAGTTCTTGAGGTTCTTGTCTGTCGTGACGCGTGGATGAATCCCCGTCTCCACGGCGTACTGCTCAGCGGGTAGGCCGAACGCGTCGAAACCCATGGGGTGAAGGACATTGGCGCCACACATTCGGTGGTAGCGCGAGTAGATGTCGGTTCCGATGTATCCGAGCGGATGGCCTACGTGCAGTCCTGCACCGGAGGGATACGGGAACATGTCGAGGATGTACTTCTTCGGCTTCGTACTATCGAAATCAGGGTCGCCTGGGTTCGCGACGCGGTAGGTCCCCTGGTCGGCCCAGATGCTCTGCCAACGGTCTTCTATCTCACGAAAGTCGTACGACGCCATACATCTCCTTGCGGACACGCAAGCGTAGTGCGCTTACGAAGAATGGCCGATTCGACGTCAACGGCCGATGTCGGGATCGCTCTGCGTGACGCGGGTTCGCACGGTGTATGCAGAGTCACCTGACAGAATTCCGCCTCTTCCGAATAGGCGCCCCCTTTGCCAGTTAGACAGTCCAAGCTCAGGCTTGTCGAGCGCGTATTGACCGTCAACCCACCGAGTGAACCCGTTTCCGACGAAGGGGGCATCGACGTCTCCGAAAAAGCGGTCCTGTTCGGATTGGTCGTCAGAAATGAGCGAGACGACGAATCGTGGACTGTACTGGTTGAACCAATCTGCAGCCTGTCTGACCGAGTCGACCAATGCCAGTGTTACCTCTGGGCTGTCCTCCCACTCCCACTCTTGACCGAGGAAGGCCTCCTTGATCGCCTCGGCTTGTGGCTCAACGACGGGACCTCCCGCCCTCGAGATTGGAACGTGGCGATCAAACCATTCAGAAGGGATAGCGTCGAGGCTCGACTCGAGAACATGGAGCTTCGTGTTGGCATATCTTCTCTCGCCAGCTCGCTCGATCGCCTCGAGGAATGCCGGAACGAGGGCATGGGCAACGCTTCGAGGGATACAGGCAGTGTTGAGCGTGTTGCAGACCTTGCGATCAAGCGAGTGATACACCGCGGCGGCAAGATCTTGTGGATCTGCGCCGAGTCCGGCGATGATCCACGCACCGCCCGTACCGTGCAGACTGACTGCGTTGCCGGCCTGACGTGCAACAGCTCCTAGACGTTCAGTCGCAGGGCCAGAACCTCTTGCAACGGCCAGCGCCAACCGTGGATCGTTCATCATTGCAAGCCCAGTCTCTCTTGATCGGCTCGGAACGAGCGTTGCCGCGCCCGGAGGCAGTCCTGAGGCCGAAAGTGAGGGATCCAGCGCGGCTTCGACGATTGCGCGTGCAGTTCCAAGTGCATCCGAACCGATTCTGAACACGACCGTGTTGCCACTGCGGAGTACACCTGTGGCATCGGCAAACACGTTGGGCCTCCCCTCGAACACGAATCCGATCACCCCGAGGCCATCCGCGATCTGCTCCACACGCCACCCGTCGTGCTCAACCGTTTCGAGCGTACGCCTACGACCGCTCGGCGCTGCTGCCCAGCCACGAAGTCCAGCGACCATGCCGGAGCGCATCTCGGCGTCGAGTATCAGCCTTGTCGCGGATCGGCCAGCCTGCTGAGCGGCAGCGACATCGACCTCGTTCGCTGCCGCAATTGGGCCGAATCGTTGGTCATCATCGAGTGCGTCGGCGAATCGGTTGTAAAAGTCGGTGATCTGATCATCACCGACGGAACCCATCGAATCAAAGGCCTGATGAGCTCTCCTCACTGCTTCGGCTGCGATCTGCGTTGCTGTGGCGGGAATGTGGATCAGCTCGCCTGTGTCCTGTCGAACGATCAACGCGTCCCCCGAAGAGAAGGCAGCGGCCAAAGCCTCAGAGACACGAGCAATGCGAGATCCTCCCCATACGATCGGCATGCCCGGTTCGAGTGACGTGAGTCTGTCTAGCACCATGCCCGAATCGTACCCTCGAGGCGTCTTCGCCGAGGTTATGGCGTGCGTCGCCTCGCCGAAAACTGGATCAGTAAGCCAACACGGCGTGGAGGGGGCCGTCGAACCTTGAGCGGCCATCGAGAAAGGTGAGCTCTATGAGCATTGTCGCTCCGACGACAACGCCTCCTGCCTTCGCGATGAGATCGCTCGTCGCAGCCAGCGTTCCACCGGTTGCTAGCACGTCATCGACGATCAGGACGCGAGCTCCGTTTGGAAAGGCATCTTCGTGGATCTCGAGCGAGTCTGTACCGTATTCGAGTTCATAGGTCACCGAAACGGTCTTTCTCGGCAGCTTGCCCGGTTTGCGAACAAGCCCTACACCAGATCCGATGCGCTCGGCTATTGATCCGGCGAGGAGAAAACCGCGAGACTCAATACCGACAACGATGTCGACACTGGAGGCGTTGAACGGGTCTGCCATCTCGTCGACGGCCTGCAGGAAGGCCGCTGGGTCCGCAAGCAGTGGCGTGATGTCTTTGAATATGATGCCCGGCTCTGGGAAGTCGGGGACGTCGGTGATGAAGTCGTAGAGTTCGACCATGGTGCCGAGGCTAGGAGCGCGTTGCGCAGTACACGCCGCCTATCGACGCCAGTGATCAAACTTCCGGCATTGGATGCCGCATTCCGGTCATCCGACGAGTTCGGCACGCGCCAAGCGCCGCCGGGTCCGATCATGCCACCACCTGACTCGAAGATGTAGCTGTCACTGAGGCATGCGGTAGAGCCACGGGCTGGCAAGACCTAATCGCCACGAGGCCGCAACCGTCTCTGTATCCGATTTCGACGGTGTGGTCTGCCATCGGAAGACGGACGTGCCTTGGGTATCGCATCGAGCCGCGAATCTTCGGGAATGGTGTTGACCTTCAAGTTGCTTGAAGGTGTATGTTCGACGAGTTGGCTAAGACCGCAGGACTTTCTGATCGAGGAGCGACCATGGCGCAGCAGGTGTTCACCGTAAACGGCATGACGTGTGACGGTTGCGAGCGACGGGTCACGACCGCCCTCGGTGGGCTGTCGGGGGTCAGCCACGCATCGGCCGACCACTTGGAAGGAACGGTTTCCTTGTCTCTGGATGTGGCTGTCACTGACATGAATTCGGTGCGTGGAGCGATCGAAGACCTCGGCTATGAGGTGGTGACAGGATGAGGATTGGCGAAGCGGGCGCCGCCGTCGGCGTCGACCCACCAACCATTCGATACTACGAGTCGGTTGGCGTGCTGCCCGAGCCGCGACGAACCGAGTCGGGTTACCGCACCTACTCTGAGGCCGACGTCGAACGGTTGCGATTTGTGTCCCTGGCAAGGTCGCTCGGTGTCGGATTGGACGATATCCGCCAGATCTTGAACCTCAGGGATCAGGGCGAGGCGCCGTGCGGATATGTCCGCGGTGTGCTTGATCGACAGGTAGAAGCTGTCAAGGAGCGTATTAGCCAGTTGATTGCGCTGTCAGAGGAGCTGAGCCACCTTCAGGCGGTCGCCAGCACAATACCGGACACCGGATCGGAAGATCCTTGCGTGTGTCACATTCTCCAGCGTGTCGGAGCGACGCATTGATGCCGACAGCTACGCGAAACCCGGTCCATTGATCTGGAGGTGATGACGAAATGACTACTGCAACATCAGAGACTTTCACCGTTCGGGGATTCCACTGCAGCGGGTGCGCGGACAATCTCTCAACGGCGCTCGGCAACCTCGAAGGGGTAATCCGTGTCGGTGCCAGTTTCGAGAACGGCAGGGTGGAGGTTCGTTTCGACACGGACCGCGTTTCAGAGCAAGACATCCGCGACCGCATAGCGGCCTCAGGATTTGAAGCCGAGTGAGCGGGAGAAGGACCTGATATGGCGAGCGACAATGCAGCAGCGAATGCGACTGCTCAAGCGGGTCAAGCTACGTTCCGGATGAAAATTGGTGGCATGTCCTGCTCGTTCTGTACATCGACGATCGACAAGGCCTACGGACGAATCGACGGAGTGCACGAGGTGGGTGTGTCGCTTGCCCACGAGGAGGGCCTGGTCAGGTATGACCCATCCAAGGTGACGCCGGAGAAGCTGCGACGGACCCTCGAGGAAATGGGCTACACCTACAGAGATCCTGAGAAACTGCGGAGCTTCGACGACGACGCGGCGGAGCTTCGACGGGAACGAGGCCGGCTCGTCGTTGCAGGCAGCCTCACAGTGGCGAGCCTGCTCCTGATGCTCGTCGGGCAGTGGCTCGACATCGTTGCTGTCCCCCTGATGCCGTGGCTGTTGTTGGCATTCGCGTTGAACACGATGTTCCTCACCGGCTGGTTCATCAAGAAGATGGCATGGGCGTCACTGCGGCGAGGCATACTCAATCAGCATGTGCTGTTGGAGTCTGCGGCGTTCGCAGGGATTGCCGGAGGCTTCCTCGGCTTGTTCGTCTTGGACAACTTTCCCGTCGGTGACTTCTTCGCGGCAGCAACCCTCGTGACCACCTATCACATCTTGTCCCACTATTCGTCGCTCGTTGTGCGTACCCGGTCGTCCCAGGCCGTGCGACGGCTGATGGATCTACGCCCGGACACGGCCCGCGTGGTGCGCGATGGCAAGGAGGTCGACACACCGATCGACGATGTCCTTTCAGGAGACCTGGTCCGTATCCGGCCGGGCGAGTCGATCCCGGTGGACGGAACTGTCGTCGATGGTGTGTCTGCGGTGAATGAGGCGCTCGTGACCGGCGAGTCGATCCCTGCAGAGAAGGTGTCCGGTGACGACGTGATCGGAGGGTCGATCAACCAGACCGGCACGCTAGTCGTCGAGGTGACCCGCATCGGCGACGACGCATTTCTGTCCCAAATCGCCCGGTCGATCGATGAAGCTCGAAGCCTCAGGCCCGGCGTGCTCCAGGTCGTCGATGTCGTGCTTCGCTACTTCGCGCCCACCGTGCTCGTCTTCGCCGCCAGCGGATTTCTGCTGTGGACCATTGCGCCGACACTTCTCGGGGACGGTCCGAATTGGAACCGTGCGCTCCTAGCAGGACTCGCAACACTCGTCATGGGGTACCCGTGTGCGTTGGGCATGGCAACACCGTTGGCCACTATCCGAGGTGGGGGCGAAGCCGCCCAGCGGGGGATCTTGATGCGCTCAGGCGAGGCGTTCCAGGTCATGGGGGACGTCACCACTGTGGTGTTCGACAAGACCGGCACGATCACCAGGGGCGAGCCGACCGTCCAGACGGTAGTCACAACCGGCGACGTGTCGGCCGATGTTCTGCTTGCTGTTGCAGCCGCAGCCGAGATGAACAGCGAGCATCCCCTCGCCCGTGCGGTGGAAGACGCAGCCGAGTCACGAAAGCTGTCCCTCGTCGAAGCCGGCACGTTCGAGTCGCACACGGGACGCGGGGTCGAGGCCAATCTCGACGGGGCCCGCGTGCTCGTCGGCAAACCGAATTGGTTGGTCGAACAGGGCATCGACCTGTCGCCACTCGACACCAACAGGCGAAAGCTCGAAGAGCAGGGCGAAACTGTCATTGCAGTGTCCCGCGACGGAATCCTCGTTGGGCTCATCGGAATTGCCGACACCGTCAAAGACGACGCGGCAGCAGCCATTGCACGGATCAAGTCCGCAGGCATCGTCCCTGTGATGGTCACCGGCGACAACCCACGCACCGCACACACGATCGCCGCGATGGTGGGGATCGGCGATGTGCTCGCTGAGGTACTCCCCGACGAGAAAGCCGCTGAGATCCGGAGGCTGCAACGCCACGGTTCACGCGTCATGATGGTCGGCGACGGTATCAACGACGCCCCGGCGCTCACCCAGGCCGACATCGGTGTCGCTATCGGTGCCGGTACGGACATCGCTATCGAATCCGCCGACATCGTCATCATGAGCGACCGGCTTGGATCCGTGATGGATGCCCATGAGATCGGTATCTCCTCGTACCGCAAAACTAAGCAGAACCTCGTACTCGCGTTCAGCTTCAACGGCATCGGAGTTTTCGCAGCAGTCACAGGGCTCATCAGCCCGGTGTGGGCGATGATCGCCATGATCTCGTCTGTCACCGCAGTTCTGGCCAACTCGTTCGGCGGCCAACTCATACGACGAGAGTCGCTCAACACCCGATACGAGTCCATCACACAAGACAGTCACAGACAGGGTTCGAGCAACACGCGAGAGGTTGGACGAGACGCTGCGTACACGACCAGCGGCGCGAACCTGCTCTCTATCCGTATCGATGGCCACACCGTGTACTTCTGGACAGTCATTGGCGTATTGATCACCGCGATAACCCTCGGCGTTGGCCTCTGGTGGTCCCCCTAGCCGGTGCTTGACTGCAACATTGCACCAGCGCAGCTGCGATCGGGTCACCGGTGTTCATCTTGCGTTTGGGAAGGTCGACCTGCGGGGACCCAGGTATCGTGTCGTCGTGGAACCTCCGACGCACGTCCTCGCTATCGACCTCGGCACATCTGGGCCGAAAGTGGCAATCGTATCGGATCGTGGCGAGATCCTTGGAGGGGCTACCGAATCCGTCGACCTCCTCCTCGACGGCCACGGCGGAGCGGAACAGGACCCACACGCCTGGTGGGATGCGATCGTAGCGGCGACACGGCGAACGATCGCCTCATCGACTCACATCGAGATTTCCTCGGTGTCAGTCACGTCGCAGTGGTCAGGCACCGTAGCCGTCGATCGGCACGGAGAACCGATCGGCAATGCGGTCATCTGGATGGATTCCCGTGGTGCGCCGTATCTAGACGGTCTCACAGCGGCTGGACCTCTCAGAGTCGAGGGCTTCGGTCCACTCCGGATTCGTCGATGGATACACACGACCGGTGGCGCACCATCGGGCTCTGGCAAGGACCCAATCGCTCACATTCTCTTCCTGCGACACGAACGACCCGACATCTACCTCGCTGCTGACAAGTTCCTCGAACCGAAGGACTATCTGAACCTCCGCCTTACCGGCAGAGCGGTCGCCTCGTACGACTCGATCGCCCTGCACTGGGTCACCAACAACCGAGATCCCGACTCCGTAACCTACGACGACACGCTCCTCGGCTATGCGGACCTGAGCCGCGACCGACTCCCCGAGTTGGCCCACGCAACCGAAGTGATCGGTGGCCTCACGAAGACAGCAGCCGATGCGTTGGGCCTCACGCCTGGCACACCGGTCATTGCGGGAACACCCGACGTTTCATCTGCAGCCATTGGAGCAGGAACCGTTGCGGACTATGCAGCGCATCTCTACATCGGCACGTCGTCGTGGCTGACCTGCCACGTGCCCTACAAGAAAACCGACCTGCTGCATTCGGTAGCTTCCCTCCCAGCTGCCGTGCCTGGCCGATGGTTCGTCGCCAACGAGCAGGAGACCGCGGGGAAAGCGATCGACTGGTTCGCGTCGATCCTCTACCCCGACCGTCGCAGAGACGAATCGGTGTACGCGGATCTCAATCTGGCTGCTGCGGGCGTTCCTCCTGGATCCAACGGTGTCATCTTCACGCCGTGGCTCTACGGCGAACGCACACCCATCGAGGATGCGAGCCTGCGAGGCGGGTTCTTCAATCAGTCTCTCGACACGGGCCGCGACGCGATGATCCGTGCCGTATTCGAGGGCGTCGCGTTCAACACACGCTGGCTGCTCGAGACAGTCGAGCGGTTCACGAAGCGACGCCTGGATCCGATCTCGATGGTTGGTGGTGGCGCCCAGTCGGACCTATGGGCCCAGATCCACGCCGATGTACTCGGGCGTACGATCCTCCAACGCGGCGAGCCGCTCTGGGTGAATGTGCGGGGTGCGGGAATGCTGGCGCACGCTGCGCTCGGCCACATCACCTGGGAGGACATCGATGAGACCGCTCCCACCGCCGCCTCGCGCTCACCGAATCCGGCGAATCGAGACGTGTACGACAGCCGATACGACACATTCCGCAGGATCCACAAGGCCAACCGCGGCATCTACCGCCGCATCAACACATGAGAGACAGATGAGCATCAGCGAGCGAGCCAAGAAAGTCATAGACAAACTCCCGCGTCGTGTCGCCTCAGCCCTCATAGGCGGTGCAGGGAGGGTCCCGAAGATTCGCGCGATGCTCGAAGCCGAGTATGAAACGATGCTCGACGCCACGCCTGTCGTGCGGCCTGAGGTCGACGTCCCCGTGTATTCGCGGCTGCCGGCGACCGGCCGTCCACGAGACGAGATCATCGCCAACGTCTCAGCCCTTGCTGAGGCAGAAAGGGGCGACTGGAACGACGGCTACGCCTCTGGAGCTGTCTATCACGGCGACGGCGAACACATCGATTTCCTCAATAGGGTCTATGCGCTCCAGTCTCAGTCGAATCCACTCCACCTCGATGTGTGGCCGTCTGGAATGAAGTTCGAGGCGGAGGTCGTTGCCATGACAGCCGGGATGCTCGGCGCACGGGTCGCCGCCCAAGCTGGGGACGAGATCGTAGGCACAGTGACATCGGGGGGTACCGAGTCGATCATCATGGCAATGAAGGCGTATCGGGACCGCGCTCACGTCTCGAAGCCTCAGATGGTGCTGCCAGACTCAGCCCACGTTGCCTTCGACAAGGCAGCTGCGTATTTCGGATACGATCAGGTGCGTGTCCCCGTCGGAGGAGATTTTCGTGCCGACGTCGATGCGATGGCAAGGGCGATGACGAGGCGAACCATTGTCGTAGCCGGTTCCTCACCTGGCTTCCCACACGGTGTCATCGACCCCATTGCTGAACTCTCCGATATGGCCCGAGAGCGCGGCGTTGCATTTCACACGGACGCGTGCCTTGGCGGCTTCGTGCTGCCGTGGGCTGAACGGCTCGGCTATGACATCGCCCCGTTCGATTTCCGACTGCCAGGTGTCACTTCGATGTCTGCCGACACACACAAGTACGGATATGCGGCCAAAGGGACTTCTGTTGTCCTGTACCGCGGAAGGGACCTTCGCAGGAACCAGTTTCATGTTGCTACCGAATGGCCTGGCGGGCTCTACTACTCCCCGACGCTTGCGGGAAGCCGCCCAGGAGGCCTTCTCGCTGCCGCCTGGGCCGCCCTGGTTTCAATGGGAGAAGACGGCTATCTGCGTGCAACGGAGGCAATCCTCACGACCGGTGCCCAGATCAGAGACGGTATCGGGGACATCGAAGGGTTGCACGTACTCGGCGATCCGCTGTGGGTCATCGCCTTTGGATCGGATGACGTAGACGTCTATGAGGTCATGGCGAGGATGGCCGAGCGGGGGTGGAGTCTCAACGGGCTGCACCACCCGCCTGCCGTGCACATCGCTGTGACCCTGCGCCACACGAAGCCGGGTGTTGCCGATCGATTCCTCGCTGATCTCACCGATGCAGTTACACAGGCTCGAGCGGCTGGCGGTGAGGCCGTGACCGGTGCTGCACCGATGTACGGGATGGCGGCGACCTTCCCGTCGCGCACCGCTGTGAAGGAACTGATCACCCGCTACATCGACAGAATCTACGAACTCGAAGACGACTAAACCGCTCGTCCGCTGTGGTCGCTAGAACAGATTGGGCAGACTTCCGTCCCCCGCCATGGCCTCGAAGCGCGACCGGACCGGTCCTTCGACCCATTGCGGGTGGCTGAAAATCCAGAAACGCCCCTGCCTCACACCGTCGAGCACAATCTGGCCGGCAACTTCAGGGCTAATACCAGATCTCAGAAGATCTGCTTGCGCAGCTTTGACCGCTTCTAGCTCTTCTGGCGAAGGCACAAGCCCTGACACGCACGCATTGTGCATGGCGTTGTCGATCGCGTGCGTGGCGACCTCGCCGGGACAGAACACTGACACCTCGATCGGTGAGTGGCTCTGACGTAGCTCCCGAGCGAGTGTCTCCATCACAGCGATAACACCGAATTTTGCGACGCTGTACACGACGACGGGCGGAATCCCTACGAGGCCGCTCATCGACGACGTTGCATTGATGTGTCCCACACCTTGCTGCTCGAGGATCGGCATAAAGGCCTGGATTCCGTTGACCACGCCGAACAAGTTGACACCTAGCCCTCGCTCCCAATCGTCGGGCGTGACCTGTGTCAAGGATCTCGGCAGCGGCAAGCCTGCGTTGTTGCAGATCAAATGTGCTGCCCCGAATCGTTCAAGCGTCGCGGCCGCCAACGAATCGACAGCTGCCCGATCAGCTACATCGGTCGGTACCCCTATGACTGTGGCTCCGGTCGCTTGAACGCTGTTCACAGCATCCGTGAGCCTCTCTTCGTCGATGTCAGCGAGCACGAGGCTCATCCCCGCGTCAGCAAAAGCGTGAGCCATTCCTAGCCCGATCCCCCCAGCAGCACCCGTAACCACAGCGACCCTACCGTCTACATCATCCATGGCTCCTCCTGTTGTCGACAGTACACCGCGTCCACCATCCGTGCCAGAGCGCACCAGATGGTGCCGTCAAGCAAACCCCAGCGGATCTGAGCGGCAGCCGCCAACTCGAGTCGGTGCGGTGCAGAATCCACCCAACGGACTACTCGGGTACACATGAAACGGCGCTCTGGCACCGTGCGATGTGGTAGGCGGTAAGGCGCTACTCGGACCATTCCCGTCGGAGACTGTCGTGTTCAGACAGACACCTTCGCGCTGGTGCGAATCGGACCAGAGACACTTCGCAACCAGTTCGCCACTGCACTATGACACCGACGGTCTCTGCACCCGCGTCCCCATCCTCATCGCCGGTAGGCATGACCCAGGCGGGTTCAAGGGCTAGACAGGAGTCGCCTTCAGGCGAGCCGAGACTCCAAATTCGAAGCTGAGGTTCCAGCGTATTTCTCTGCCGTGGAGCTGAGGGGATTCGAACCCCTGACCTCTTGACCACCGGACACATCGCGTCTTCTATAGCCCTTGCGGTGCAAGAGTTTCAAAGCCCTACACGTGTCACGCACGATAGCCCTTGGCGCATTGCGCGCACGGAGCCGTTGCTGCGGATAGATACCCCGAAGGCGCTCAGCGGGGTCTCGACCATGAACACACAACCCATGGCCCGACGATATCGATCACCACTCCCGCAAGCCTTGAGTCATCGAATTCGGCGCTACATTCGAGCTGGCACCCATGTGGTCACGTCCGTAAGCGTAACTCGCCCACATTGCCGGACCTGGGCGGCCGGGCTAGTCGGAATCACGCATGCTGCCGTAGGCTGAGGGAACCGATCAGTGTGCATGAGCGTCCGAACGACGAAACCAATCAGCGACGTTAGAAGACAGTATGTTGAGGAGTCGACACATTCTGGCAGCGGTCGTAGCCTTGTCGGTCCTTGTAGCGGCTTGTACTGGGTCGGGTAGCGAGGCTTCGGCAATCGATGGAGCGACCCGAGCAACATCGTCGGTCAACGCTGTCGAAATCGGTTGCCCTGATTGTCAAGCTCGCCCAATGTTCGTACGCAAGCAACTCATCACCTCGGACACGCCCGAAGGTCAGGAACTCCCAATGCCTGAGCAGGTTCGCAACGAGGTTGTAGCCAAATTCCCCAATGCGATGTTCGTCAGCCCTGCCGAAGATGATGCTCTGTTTGTCGATGGCGTGGTGGAGAGTGACGGTGTCATCCTCTACGTAGGTCCGATTGAGGAGCTTGCATCCAATGTGGTGGGCGTCCCGATAGGGGTCGTGACGGCACGAGATGGTGCCCGATTCATTGTTGTTCAATTCCAATGGAACGGAGACTCGTGGCGCCATGCAACCAGTGAGGAGACTGGTGTAACGGTGACGACCGCCGTTTCCTAGTAGCAAGCCTTCTTGCGGAGCTCGCCCATAACGACACCTATGAGCGACCAGGCCAAGCCGGGCGAACCACACCGGTCACCGGTTAAGACTGGCCTCAGCGAGCCAGGTCCAGAGTTCAGTTCGCCTCTGGCAATTGGTATTCGAGACACTCACACTTCGGCACTGTGCACCTGTGATTATCACTGTGCTCCCTGCGAGGGTGGCCACAATCCACGCACCGCTGCCTTCCACCATCGATAATCGGCTTGGACTTCATCAGGAATCCTCCAAGTACATGTCGCCAAACAAGAAGCGCCCCCCGCCGAAGTGAGGAACCGATCAGCCGAAGCTAACTCCCGCTCCGACCATGACCCTCCCGCTCACGCTCTTCCTTACGCCTACGGTCAGCCCGCTCACGCTCTTCCTTACGCCTTTGGTCAGCCCGCTCACGATCTTCCTTACGTCTCTGCTCACTGCGCTCGTGTTCTTCCTTACGCTCCCGCTCATGGCGTTCTGCTCTCTCCCGATCAGCTTCCACGCCAGACTCCAATACCTAGATGTTCCCGTTTCACCACTCGCAGCGTACTGCACTCTGGTAACGCCCACCCCACCGTGCGCCATCCTCCAGATCTATATCGTCCACACCCACCCATAACAACGCATATGTTTGGGCTTGTTAGGGACGCGTTCGCTCCGCGGTTTGTCGTGATGTGAGACACTGGTTCCATGGTTACCACTCCGGTCATCAGTCAGGAGGCTCCGATGGCGAACAAGGACAAGGGTGGCAAGGGTTCAAGGAAGGTTGCTGAGAAGACCCTCAAGGAAAAACGTCTTGCCAAGAAGGCCAAGAAGGCGTCGCACACCAACCAGTCTCTCGACAACACGTTCGGTCACTGAACACAATCAATCCCGGGTGATTCTCGTTCACCCGCATCAATCTAAAAGAGTCCCAAGTGGGTTCTACCTGCCCGTATCGACCCATAGATCTGGCCCTTCGTTTCCTCCGTGGGAGGCGTCCGGCCGTCACCTGTGGAGTGCCGCATCGTGTGTTTCTGTGGCGGAGCGATCTGATTCCCCTGATCCGTTCAGATAGATCTTCACCGTGATGTTCAGGTCGGCGTGTCCCAGCCGCTCAGACACCGTCGCTATACCGACTCCATGCTGGAGTGTTATCGACGCCATCGTGTGACGACAGCCACGAAGCCGCATCCACGGCAATCGCGCCTTGCTCGCCGATTGACTGAACCGATAAGTGGTGGTGACGGGCGAAGCCTTCGTCCGATCTTGGTAAGAGCGATGTGAGCGTCCTCGTCCAACCAGTTACTCGCGGCAAGACGATCGTGTGGCTTGACAACGCCCATGGGCGTGGAGTGCAACGGAGACCGCCTATCCAATGGATACGGCGCGAATCGAGTGACTGCACTTCGGGGTTGGCGCAACCAAAGCACCATCGAGAGAGGCCGAAGCACTACGACGGTTCTTCAATGGGCGTTCAGCGGATGGAGACTTGCACCCGACAAGAACGCCACGCTACCGGTACACCAACACCACCCGCCAACCCGCAGCACCGATCTGTGGGCCACATTGCACGTACACGTGCAATCGAACCCTGGGTACCGGGTCTCGCTCCGGACTCGACGGTCACAGGGAAGTCGGCGAGGTCGAGGTACGCGACGCTCACTCAGCGAGCCGCTCGAGCACCCGCTGGTTCTGTTCGATGATCGACCGGATCCTGGTCTGGAACGCCGGATCCTTACGACGAGTCTCGATCCGATCGGCGCCTCACCCTGACGCGCGATCTCTCCCCACCTCCTCGACACAGACTTCCAGCGGACCCGCGGACTCCTCGCGGACTCTCGACCCGAACACGACCTTGAGAACGACCCGACGAATCACCTCCAGACGCGCCGAAACCCCAGCCATGGCTAGGGTTCCAGCGTTTCTCTCTCCCGTGGAGCTGAGGGGATTCGAACCCCTGACCCCTTGACTGCCAGTCAAGTGCTCTGCCAGGCTGAGCTACAGCCCCCGGCGAATGGAAAGTTTACTCGGACTCTGGCGCTGCCGACATCGCTGCAAACGCGATCCGCGGGGCGTCGGCCCACAGTCGTTCGAGTTGGTAATAGGCCCTCGTCACACGATCAAAGATGTGCACGACAACGTCACCGTAGTCGAGCAAAACCCACTCCCCATGGTCACGCCCCTCCCGACGGATCGGCTTCCTTCCAAGTTCGCGAAGTGCCTCTTCCGCGTCGTCGACGAGACCCTTGACGTGCCGTGTCGACGTTCCGCTTGCTAAGACGAAGATGTCGGTGACAACGAGAAGACCGGAGAGATCGAGAATCATGATCTCCTCACCCTTCTTGTCGGAGATCGCCTCGGCTGCGGCTACCGCAACAGCGATCGCTTCTGGCGTTGCTCGTTGTTGCGGTTTACTCATCGACGGTGATGATAGGGACCGGATCGTGCGCCGATGTCGGAGACCTGTACAGGCCGTTGGTTTCGATGTATGCCGCAACAGCCTCAGAGACGAGGAACCGCGGACTGTGGCCTCGAGAAATGTGGTCCCTGATCTGGGTGGATGAGATATCGATCGGCGGCAGGTCGATCAACGTGTATCTGCCACCGAGGGCAGCATCGACGTCAGCGGCAGTGATTCCCGACCGTGCGACGATGGCGAAGGCTGCCTTCTCTAGGAGTTCCACTCCGCGATGCCATGTCGATAGGCCAACGGCGGTATCGGCACCGATGATCAGCACACAAGGCTCCGTCATCGCCTCGACCGTATCGATCGTATAGGTCGGTCCTTCGCGACGGATCTCACGATCGTCGACGACGAGGTACGGAACCTCAGACGCAGCGAGTTTGGTCATCGCCAGACGATGGCCCGCATCGGTTAACACATGATCCGCTTTCTGCCATGGACGACCCGCTGGCATGAGCAAGATCTTGTCGAGGGCGAGTTGATCGAACGTAGCGTTGGCTATCGCGAGATGTCCAAGGTGAGGAGGGTCGAATGTTCCGCCGAGGATTCCGATCACGGGTTACAGGATACCGAAATCGAGGGACTGCGAGCCACAGACCTCGATGAGGAGCGGCGGAACAGCGAGCCAGCATGGACGGATCAAGATACGTCGACCCTTTCCGTAGAGAGAGGTGGAAGGCCCTTCGCTCATCGTGGAAACCCGAGGAGCCGATGACGCTACCGCGCTCGATCCACTCGCCTGTCGTAACACGGATGCGTGAAAGATACGAGTACGACGTCCGCACTCCCCCGCCGTGCTCAACCGTCACCGAACGCCTCGCGCCGACCCGCCCGGCAAACGTGACAAAACCACTGCCTACGGCCACCACATCGCCCGGCACCGCCACCGCTACATCTAATCCCCAGTGTCCACCGTACATTCCGATTGGAGCGAACGGGCGGATGATCGCTACCGGCTCCGTCAAAACCAAGCCGTAGCAGGGAACAGCAGCCGGAAGCAGCGACACAGCAAGCAAGGTGGCCACCATGTACACGTCGCATTCACACCGCCGCAGCGCAGCGATCGTATCGCACCCACAGGCGGACCGCTAGACACTCGGTGTGAGAACCTCGGTGAGTGCATCGAGAACGATCTGACGTAGATCGGCTGGTCGGAACGGCTTTATTAGGTACCCATCTGCCCCGGCAGCAGTGGCCCGCTCGACATCCGACGTGTCAACCCTTCCTGTCATCATGATGACGGGAAGATGGTCCAACGAGGGATCGGAACGCACGAACTCAAGCACATCCCAACCAGAAACGTCTGGGAGGCCCACGTCCAGAAGAAAGACGTCTGGAGGGCACGTAGCTATCGACCGACACGCACTGGCACCTGTACCTACGCCATCTACCTCAAGCTCCAATGCGCCGAGACACAGCTCGACGAATCTGCGGATGGCCTGGGAGTCATCGACCACAAGCGCCTTCGGCATTTTCGACACCCTCTCATCTATCAGGTAGGGGTTATGTGTCAATCTTTATATCGGCATTTCGACGGAAAGACTTGAACAACAGGCTCAGGATGCCAGCCGTGGTCTCCTCATCGTGGGGAGCGCGGCACGTTCGACAAATGCTTCGAGCTGTCTGAGTGTGCGTACCTGTTCCACGACGTCGCATCGATTCGCATACAGCGACATGATCGAGTCGCCTGTGTCCCAGTATCGTCGCGGTTCGGGGTTGAGCCAGAACGTCGCTCGTGAGCGTTCCACGATGCGATCGAGATACGACTCCCCAGGGCTCCGGTAGTTGTTTCGGGCGTCACCGGTGATGATGACAGAGGTACGCGGCGTGATCGCCTCGCTGTACCGTTCCCACATGTCCAGGAAGGACCTCCCGTAGTCGGAATGCCCATCTGCCCGCACAAGATCGGCCCGCCGACTCATCTCGATGAGCCCGTCAGCGAAGTCGACACCCGTCCCGAAGTACTCGGTCACCTCGTCGAGGCCATCGATAAACCCGAATACGCGCACCTTCGACAGTTCGGATGCAATTGCATAGGTCAGTTGCATCGTAAACCGCGCAAATGTCGCCATAGATCCAGACAGGTCGCATAGCACGACGATCTCTGGCTTGGATAGCCGGGGCGCTTTGAACTGTGGCTCCAACAAGACGCCACCGTGACCAAGCGAGCGTCTGATCGTCCGCCGAACGTCGAGGCGCCCGCCACGACCGTACCTTCTGCGCTGCGCCAACCTGGTAGCGAGCTTCCTTGCAAGGGGAGCAATAGCCATCTCTACCTGAGCGATCTCGGTCCTTGTCGCATGCATGAGATCCATGTCTTCTACGAGTGGCAAGCGACGCGACGCAGCTACCTGTCTCGCCCCCCTATCTGCGACGAGCCGCGAGGTGACTTCGCGCTCGAGTTCGTCCCTGACCGTCTGCACCATCGCCTCGGCTTCGCTCGAACGGAGCCTTCGGTCGATGGCACCTTCTGGATCAGGTGACACAAGCGCCGCTAATAGCCTGGCGAGTAGCTCGTCCGTGTTGATCCGACGCAACACCCGATACATGTAGTACCTGCCTCCGACCGGTCTCCCAGGCTGCATGGCTGCGTACAGTGTCACCGCTCGCCCGATCAGCCGACGCAGATCGTCCCGTCTGCCGCTCATCAGTGCGTCAACAAGCGCATCGAGTAGCTCGCCGCCACCACCGTCAGACCCCCCTGACCCACCATCACCCTCTTGGCCTGGGCCGAGTGCCTCAGCCTCGTCACCGACCGTTGCGACCGTTAGGCCGAAGAAGACATCGAACGCTGCATTGAACGCGACGTAGTGACGTGTGTTCTTGATCAAGGTCGCACCGAGCGTCGACCTGAGATTCTCTGATTGGGTGAAATCAGTGTGCTCAAGCGCAGACGCAGCATCGATCACCTCGACCATCGATATAGGAATGCCGGTCGTTCGCAGCTCATCGACGAACGTAGTCAGGGAGGCGAACATCGCCGCTATCGGTCTTCGGAAACGTCGAGTGAAAGCTCCTTTGCAACCTTTTCGATGTCTGCTCGATACTTGAGCAAGACATGAAGCGTCTCTGAGGTCGCATCGTCGTCGAGATCCTCGATTCCCAACTCGAGGAGCGTACGGGCCCAGTCGATTGTCTCAGAAACCGACGGTGCCTTCCTCAGGGGAACCTCTCTGATCGCCGCAACGGTCCTCGCGACCCTGTCGGCGAGCACCTTCGGGAGCTGCGGAACTCGAGCTTCGAGGATCAATCTCTCTCGATCGATCGTTGGATACGGAATATGGAGGTACAAACATCGACGCTTGAGCGCCTCGGAAAGCTCCCTCGTGTTGTTCGAGGTCAACACGACAATCGGCTTCGACACAGCCGTGATGGTCCCAAGTTCAGGGATCGTCACCTGGAACGCGTCAAGCACCTCGAGTAGCAGCGCCTCTGTCTCCACCTCGACGCGGTCGACCTCGTCTATGAGGAGCACAACGGGATCCTCCGAGCGAATAGCCGCCAAGAGTGGACGTTCAAGCAGAAACGGCTCCGAGAAGATATCACCCTCAAGTTCCGTCCATGCAGCTCCCTCATCTGTCTGGAGCCGAAGTAGTTGCTTGTGATAGTCCCACTCGTAGAGAGCTTTCGCTTCGTCGAGACCCTCATAGCACTGGAGACGAACGAGTCTCCGTCCTGTGGCCTCGGCCAGAGCAATCGCCAGAGCGGTCTTGCCGACGCCTGCTGGCCCTTCGGCCAGAATCGGTTTCTCAAGCCGATCGGCGAGGAAGACAACCTGCGCGATTCGGGAATCTGAAAGGTATCCGACGTCGGCGAGATCCGCGCCGACATCTCCTGGAGTCGTCCATCCGGTCGTCATAGGGGCATCGTAGCCCTGTTGTTATCGATGGTTCACATCCACGATGACGAGGTCATCGCGATGGATTACCTCTCCACCAGTCTTCGGACTACGCGATCCGATGACGCGATCGAGTTCGGATGCAGAGAGCCGTGTCAGACCCTTCGCGACGAGGTGGCCATCGGTCGTGAGGACCTCGATCGCTTGCAGCCGCCGAAACCCACCAGAGGAGCTGATGACCCCAACGGCGAGGAGCGATCCTCCTGCTGAACAAAGCGCCTCAACAGCACCATCGTCAACAGTTACGGTTCCCGATGAGGCAAGCCCAAAGGCGATCCAGAGCTTTCTGGCCGGAAGCGAGGACGACCTCGGGTCGATCCATGTCCCGATCTCCGCACCGGCGATTGCCTGAGCAACAGCGTCACCGACGTGGCTTGCAGCAATCACCGTCGGGATGCCCGAGAATGCAGCCATACGGGCCGCACCAATCTTCGTCGCGACACCGCCGGATCCGAGCGAGCCCTTCGTCGCCGTTGCGCCGAGACGGTCGAGAATAACATCAGAGTGCTCCACAGCCGCGAGCAACTCTGCTGTGTCCGAAAGTCGGGGATCGTGCGAGTACAACCCCTCGGTATCAGTCAAGATCACCAGCATCCCAGCGTTCGTCAGGTGCGCGGTGATTGCCGCGAGCTGATCGTTGTCGCCAAGACGTACCTCATCAACGGCAACGGTGTCGTTCTCGTTCACGATCGGGATCACCCCAAGACCGAGCATCGCCCCAAGAGCGGCTCGGGCGTTGAGGTACTGCGTTCTCGATCCAAGCACATCCTTGGTGAGGAGGATCTGTCCAACCTGGATACCGTATCGACCGAATGCTGCACCGTACTGTCCCATCAACTTGGTCTGGCCGACAGCGGCAGACACCTGAAGTTTGGCAATGTCCGTTGGTCGCTCGGAGAAACCGAGATCCGCGAAACCGGCAGCTATCGCACCGGAACTCACCAGCACCGGCGGATACCCCGCAGATCTGAGGTCGGCGAGTTGCCCCGCTACAGATGCGACCGAGCGAGGATCAAGGCCTCCTTGTGCATCGGTGAGGCTCGACGAACCGACTTTCACCACGACGGGGGATCCGGCACGAACGGCTCGTCTCACAAGAAGTCCTCTCCTCCGGTCTCGGAGTCCGGATCGAAGGTGAACACGATAGACCCAATGCGGACATCGTCGCCCTGCTGCGCTCCAGCCGCTACCAACCCATCTACGATTCCGCTTCGAACGAGTCGCCGTGCAACGAACTCAGCCGCGTCGGGATCGGTGAGATCGGACAAATTGACTGCACGAACGGCGGCAATCCCCTCAACGATCCACACGTTTGTGTCACGTCGAATCGTAAAGTCGTCCCGTAGGGGTCGGTGCAGAATGAACCCCTCGCGCTGAGGCGTCTCCCTCACTACTCGATCGACGAGTTCAGCAATGGCGTACATCAGTGCGTCGACGCCCTCCCCCGTCATGGAAGAGACTCGCAACACGCTGTCGTCGAGTCCGAGCGCGGCGAAGGCTTCATCGTCAAGCAACTCGGACTTCGTCACGACAACGATACGCCCACGCAACGCGAGCCCAGGGTCGTGACATTCGAGTTCCTGAAGCAAGACCTCGAGCTGTCGGTCTGGTGGGTCGGTCTGGAGCGAGGATGGGTCGAGGAGCACCACAAGCGCCCTAGCGCGCTCGGTGTGGCGCAGAAACTCGTGACCGAGGCCCTTACCACTGGCTGCGCCCTCGATGAGGCCAGGGATATCAGCGAGAACAAGCTCGCGGTCACCGAGTGAGACAACGCCGAGGTTTGGGCTCAAGGTCGTGAACGGATAGTCGGCAATCTTCGGGCGAGCCGCCGATACGCGAGCTATGAGCGTCGACTTGCCTGCATTTGGATACCCGATCAAAGCCGCGTCTGCAAGCAACTTCATCTCAAGGCGAAGTTCGACTTCTTCCCCGTACTCGCCCTGCTCAGCGAACGTCGGGGCCCTCCGGGCGGGAGACACGAAAGCGGCGTTCCCTCTTCCCCCTTTGCCACCACGAGCAATGGTGAGCTCTTGGCCGTTCTCAACAAGGTCCGCGATCACGACGTCCTCCCGATCTCGCACCACTGTCCCGACGGGGACCGCGAGCCGGAGATCCTGCCCGTATCGGCCGTGACGCAGGTCACCCTCGCCGTGTGACCCGCTAGGCGCATGCCAATCCGGGTGTCTGTCGTAGCGCAGCAACGTTGGAACCTGCGCATCGGCAAAGAGGATCACATCGCCGCCGCTGCCTCCGGACCCACCATTCGGTTTCCCCTTAGGCAGGCCCTTTCTGCGAAGGAACGACGAAACACCAGCACCACCACTCCCGCCCCGAACTCTGATAGTCACCCTATCGACGAACATGTGCACGACGATATACGAGAGAGCCCAGTGGGTGCGCTCTGATGGCTTGCTCTGCCGTGAAAGTGGAGAGCCTTGGTGTAATTCCCCATCGTTGATGCTGCATCGCTGTGCCGCCGAGGTAAGCCATGCACAGACCGTCTGAGACCCGGCCGATTGGCATGTCCCCTACCGTGAACGAGCTACTGGGGTACGAGAACGGATACCTCTCGGCGGCCACGCCGTGAACCGTATTTCACGATGCCCGCCTCGAGCGCATAGAGCGTGTCGTCTCCGCCACGTCCAACGTTGATACCCGGGTGGATACGAGTCCCGCGTTGGCGCACAATGATGGCACCCGCGTTGATCGACTGGCCATCGAACACCTTCGGTCCAAGCCGCTTCGCCTGAGAGTCGCGACCGTTCCGTGATGAGCCGCTTGCCTTGGTTTTTGACATCTCTACGCCTCCTCGGTGTCGGTCGCCTTGCTGGAATCGGCCTTGGTCGCCTTCTTGGCTGTGCTACCGGCCTTTATCTTTAGGACCTTGATCGTCGTGTACTTCTGACGATGGCCCTGGCGACGGCGGTATCCGGTCTTGTTCTTGTACTTGAATATGTCGACCTTCGGGCCAGCGGACTGGCCAACCACCTCAACGGTGACCGATGCCTTGTCGAGTGCATCGCGACCGGAGATGACTGATCCATCATCCTTTACGATGAGCAGCGGTGTGTACGACACCTTGCCAGTGTCCTTGATGCGTTCCACGTCGAGCACATCGCCCTCGTGGACCTTTGCCTGCTTGCCGCCAGCGCGGATGATCGCGTACATATTCCTCAGGTGGTCTTTCAAAGTGCCGGAACTTCCTGCATTCCGACGCGGTGAGCACACTCCACGTTAGGAGCGCCAGCTCAGTGTATCAGCGTCGCGTGCACAGTTGACAGTTCGCGACCCGACCTCGTGGTCCTGGCTCTCGTCTACTCGCTCGCTTCTTTGACGCCGACATCATGCTCCGGTATGCCGGTTGCGGCAGCCTCCTCGTGAAGGATCACACCACGACCGTTGCAGTGAGGACACACCTCCGAGAACGACTCGAGCAAGCCAGCAGAAACGTTCTTCCTCGTCATCTCCACGAGTCCGAGATGCGATACGTCGAAGACCTGCGAGCGCGTCTTGTCCTTTGCCAGATGCTCCCTGAGGCGACGAAGAACCGCCTCCTGGTTCTTCGTGTCCTCCATATCGATGAAATCGATGACGATGATTCCCCCGATGTCGCGCAGCCGTAACTGCCGAGCGATCTCCTCGGCTGACTCGAGATTGTTCTGAAGCACTGTCTCCTCAAGATTGGTGCTTCCAACGAATCGACCCGTATTGACATCGATCACCGTGAGTGCCTCTGTCCGGTCGATCACCAGATGGCCTCCCGATGGGAGCCACACACGTCGGTCGAGGGCCTTCCGAAGCTGATCTTCGACGTGGTACCGCTCGAAGAGCCCAAGGTCGTCTTTGTATCGTGTGACCTTCTCCACAAGATCAGCCTCAGTTCCAGAGAGGTACTCGAGGACTTGTTCGTGAATCTCGGCGTCGTCGATCAGAAGCCGCCGAAAATCTCGTGTGAAGTGCTCGCGTATGACTCTGATCACAAGTGGTGGCTCCTCGTAGATCAATGCCGGTGCCGAGGCAGACTCACGATCCAGATCCATCTGATCCCACATTGCCTTGAGCCGATCGATGTCGCCCTTGATGTCCTCGCGGGTGGCTCCTTCTGCAGCCGTGCGCACAATGATGCCTGTGCCCTCAGGCCGCAAGTCGCCAACCACCTCACGGAGCCGTCGCCGTTCATCGTCGGGCAAACGCCGTGAGATGCCACGAACGTCCTCTCGTGGGGCCAGGACCAGATACCGCCCTGCGAGCGAGATTTGATTGGTGAGCCGGGCTCCCTTGTGCCCCATTGCATCCTTCACCACCTGCACGAGAACGGAATCACCGGTACCGAAAGCGTTCTCGATCCGCTTGGCCTTGCCTCCGAAGTCATGCTCGGCGTAGTTCACGTCACCGGCGTACAACACGCCGTTCTTTCCTTCGCCGAAATCGATGAACGCTGCCTCCATCCCTGGAAGGACGTTTCTGACCTTTCCGAGATACACATTGCCAACAAGTGACTTGCGGTCAGACCGTGCGACGTAATGTTCGACGAGAACCGGGCCCTCGAGAACAACGATCTGGGTCTGTTGGGGACTCCTACGCACCAGCATCTGCTTGCGTGCAGTCTCGGGCGGTTCAACGATTTCGATGCGAGGACGACGGCGATGGGCCGAAGATCCGCTGTGGGAACGCTCGCCTGTGCCCTTGGCCCTGGAAGTTCGCTGCGGCTTCCTGCGAGTCGCAGTCGCAGCGTTCGATGTTGACTTTGTCTGTGGCTTGACGAACTTACGAACCGTAACCTGATGTCCGTCGACAGTCCTCACCATCCGCTCTTCGGTGGCTTGACTTTTGCGAATTACGCGGGGGGTCTTCTTCTTGAAGAGGCCCATGGATCAACTCCTTCGAACGCCCCATAGGGCGTCTCGGTGTTCCATCCGGCCCAAGACAACATCGCGTGAGAGAACGCAATCGTTCATCCCCCAGTGGGATCTTCACAGACATGAGGGGGACAACGTCATACTGCCCATCTACTTCGTATGCCAGATGGGCAACTCGCGAGGCGGATAGGTGTGTGTGCACCAATACTTCGAGCGATCGGACGTTGGCCATACCCGTCCCGGGTCGGAAAACTTTCAGCCGCGGATGCGGCATGACGGCCAAATGGTAACAAGGCCGGGAATCAATCTCGTGACTCTCTGGCAGTGGGCGGCCGTCACTCTGGTGGGGCAACCACACCTATTCGACGTCGAGGGTTTGCTGCGACGCTTCATGCGGGTCATAACACCTGCGACACCTCGCCTCGTAGGACTCCGTCGCCCCAAGGACCACCAGTTCGTCAGACTGCACGACACGTTGGGTGAACAGGCCAGGTCCGCCACACCGATGGCAGACAGCCAGCGATTTCGTAACGTATTCAGCTCGCAGCATCAACGAAGGAATCGGCTCGAACGGCCGTCCGAGATAGTCAAGATCCAAACCGGCGATGATGAGGTTCTTTCCCGCCCCTGCAAGCATCTCTGCTACGTCAACAAGACCGTCGTCGAAAAACTGGCCCTCGTCAATCCCTACGACGACCGTCCTGTCATCAACCGACCGGAGCAGCTGGGCAGAATCGGCAACCGGCGTCGCTCCCGTAGACAGGCGGGAATGGGACACGACCTCAGACACTGCGTACCGCGTATCGAGGGCAGGCTTGAAGGTCTGGGTCGGAACTCGGGCGAGGTGATACCTCGTGACTCGACGAATCAGCTCTTCACTCTTCCCTGAGAACATAGGGCCAGCAATGACCTCGATCCATCCCTGATCTGCGCGTCGGTGCATGATCTAGGAAGATAGCAAGACGGCATACGCTGACACCTTGGTCAGGCGCGGTGGCGATCACCCGGCAACGGAGACCTTCTGATCCATGCCGAGTGCGCGAGTCCGAGCGCCGCGCTCATCATGACGAACACCGTTCCGCCTGCAGACATGAACGGAAGAGGTAACCCTGTCACTGGCATGATCCGGATGGTCATGCCGACATTCACGAAGACGTGAAAGGCGAACAACGAAGCGATCCCGATCGTCACAAGAAAGGCGAACCTATCTTTCGCACGAATCGCGATCGACAGCAGGCGGAATAACAAGATGCCAAACAACGCAATCACCGCAATGCTCCCCACGAATCCGAACTGTTCACCGACGGCTGTGAAGATGAAGTCGCTCGACTGGACAGGCACAAACTGAAGATTCGTCTGGGTTCCTTCGAAGAGCCCCCTGCCGAGCAAGCCGCCAGCTCCGATGGCGATCTCCGACTGCACCTGGTTGTAGGAGAGGCTGAGCTCGTGCGCTCCCGGATTGATGAACGCCGTGAGCCGATTGACCTGGTAGCTCTTGATGAGGTTCAACTGGAAGACTCCGACCGTCGCGATCGTGGTTGACACGAAGAGAAACGCCAACTGTCGCATCGTTGACCCACCGACGAACAGCATTGCGAGCGCTACGAATGCGAACACGAGCATCGTTCCAAGGTCGGGCTGAAGAAATATCAGGACCGCAGGGACGCCGACCACGACGAGGGCGCGCGCAACGGTTGTCCACGACAATGGAACCACAGACTCTGCGAGGATCGAAGCGACCATCAAGATCACAGCGATTTTTGCAAGCTCAGAAGGTTGAAACTGGATGGGCCCGAGATCGATCCATCGCTGGGCTATACCTTCGCTGTCGCCTAGAGCGGTGAGGACCATCACGAGCAACAAGATCACAATCGCGTAGATAGGGCCAACGAATCCCTTGACCTCCGTCAGGTCGATGGAGGACACGATCGCAAAGACGACAAAGCCGATAAGCACGAAAAAGGCTTGGGACTTCAGCTCCGCCGCAGGGTCCAGACCACGTGCGCTAAGCCCTGGAGCGGTCGCCGAATACACCATCAGAAGACCGATGGCAGAAATCGTCAGATATGTCAGGACGAGGACGAGATCGGGCCGCAACGGACCCTGTCGGCTGTGATAGCTCACAGGTTCACGGCTGCGGACCGCGCTAGCCATCAGTCTGCCTCGAGTCCAGGAGCGATCTCGGTGACGCCACCAGGACCGTTGAGCAGATACTGGAGCACTTGCCTTGCTATCGGTGCGGCGATACGGCCGCCGCTTCCACCTCGCTCGACAACGACCGAGATAACGTATTGCGGATTATTCACCGGTGCGACACCCACGAAGAATGCGCTGTCAACCTGCATGTAATGCTTTGATCGGGGTGCCTTGATGACCTCGCTCGTTCCCGTCTTTCCACCGACCAGCTCAACACCCTGGCCGAAATTGACGAACGCTTTCCTCGCTGTCCCTCGAGCTTGGTTGTTGACGACCTGCTGAAGATCGGCAAGCAGCATACGCGATGTTCGAGGATTCAGATCCACACGATTGAGTATGTTTGGCAGGTTCTCCTGGATAACCTTGCCGCTCTGATCGACGACCCGACTGACGATGCGTGGTTGCCATACGGTCCCGCCGTTGACCATCGCCGCGAGGCCATTAGCCATCTGCAGCGGGGTCGTGAGGGTGGCACCCTGACCCACAGCGAAGTCCATCAAGTCACCACCGACCCATGGCCCGTCGGCACGCACACGAGGCGAGCCGTCGCGCTGCTCGGCAAGGAACCAAGCTTTGTCCGGCACGAGGCCATCTTTCTCGAACGGAAGGTCTATCCCTGTCGCAGTGCCGAATCCGAAGTCTCGTGCATATTTCTGGAGCAGATTCTCTTTGTCGATGCCGGAGTCGTCACCGCGTTCGTTCCACAGGCGGAGCGCGATATCCCAGAAGTACAGGTCGCACGATGCTTGCAGCGCACCGTGCAGGTCGAGCGGTCCGTGGCCTCCTGGCCACTTCCAATCTCGCTTGACCTGTACCGTGCCGTCGTTGAGCCGGAACTTGAACAGGCCTGTACAGCTGTACTCGTCTGTGTCGCTCAGAAGTGGCTGAAACCTGGGTTGCGCATCCTCGCCATCCGACGCACTTGCGCTATCTCCGACCTCCTTGTCACCAATGCCTCGGTCGAGCGGGTAGTAGTTCTCCTCGAGGGCAACCACGTAAGGAAGGGTCTTGAAGGTCGACGCCGGAGCGTAGAGGCCTTGCACAGCAAAGTTCTGGAAGGCCGACACCGTACCCAGGGACGCCCACTGTTCCAAGCTGAGACCGTCAACAAACGCGGTTGGGTCATACGACGGATACGAGGCCATCGCAAGGATCGATCCGTTGTTGGGATCGAGCACCACGCCGACCGATCGAACGGGACACCACTTGTCCTTGTGATACAGGATGACTTGATCATCTGAGACCTCGAGGACCTGCAATGTTCCCGCGAACGATTGGTTGTTCTTCACGGTGTATGTTTCGCCAGCAACGGTTACCGTCGCTGTCAGCTTTCCTTGAGAGTCATCGACAGCCACGAGACGCGCGATGCGCGGCTCTCTCCCCGACAGCTTGCCTTGACCACCGATCGGGATGGTGACACGTTGAACAGGAACGCACACACCCGCGTCGTCGATCGGAAGGCCGGGGTACAGAGCGCCGAGTGCTCTGGCAGGATCGACGATGACTCGTTCAGGAGGTTGCGTTCGAGAACCGTCGCCGGCACCGGAAGACGATGTCGTCGACTCGCTCGCCGCTGCGCGTTCAGCAGCTTCACGATCCTCCGTCGCCTGGGCTTCCGAGATAATCTCTTGAATCGACTTGTCGGCGAGAACGTCCCTGCGTTCGTCCATCTCAAGCCTACGAGCCTGGATCAAGCCAAGCCGCAACGAGGCTTGCAGTTGTGCCTGCACTCCAGCGTCGATCGTCAGAATGAGGTTTCCGCCAGCGGTTGGCGGTTCCTCACTCGCGAGCGAGAGCACCTTCCGTCTTGCATCGACGCGGTACTCAAGGATTCCCTCCGTACCGCGAAGCAGCTCGTCATAGGTTTTCTCAACGCCTGCCTTGCCGACTACGTCGTTGCCCTTAACGTCGTCACGTTCGAGGTCCTGCTCGTTCGGACGGCCGATATAGCCGATGACGTGCGCACCGAGCTCACCCTCGGGATAGGTTCGGATTGGCTGGGGAATGATGTTGACGCCAGGAAATCTCTCGCGATTCTCCAGCAGAAAGGTGGCCTGGGCGTCAGATAGGTCCTCGGCCACGGTGATCTGCAGACCGCGGTTGGAATCTGCAAGCATGGCTGCGATTTCCGACGCCGGTTGGTCGAGAAACGCGGCGAGGTTCTGAGCGAGTATCTCCTGCTCATCGTCGCCAACGAGGGCGAGGTCGACAACTGCAGCGAGGGCGGACCGGGTTCCAGCAAGCTTCACTCCGTTTGCATCGAAAATATCCCCACGAGGCGCAGGCGTGAGCACAACGCGGACCTGGTTGCTCTCGGCGCGTACCTCGTAGGCCTGAGCGTCGGTGACTTGCATCGTCCAAAGTCGCAAGCCGAGGACACCGAACATTGCGACGATCACCAGTCCGAGTACGCCGACGCGTACGGGATTCGTCATACAGCCCACCTGCGCTTGCTTGGTGTGAACACGGTCTTGAGAAGCCACAGGACCGGGAAGGCAAGTACGAGGTTCCAGACGGCTGGCAGCACAACCTTGGCAACGAGTTGCGGCTCGGCAATGGTGTTCTGCCCAAACAACGTGCTCACCAGAATGAAGACAATCTGACCAAGAATCGTCAAGCCGATAACGACCGCTGCGATAAGGACAGGACCCTGTACGAATCGCCCGCGTAGCCGCGAGGCCGCGTAGGCGACAGAGGTGAGCGACATCGCCCACAGGCCAAGCGTTCCGCTTCCAACAAGGTCCATCAAGATGCCACCGGTGAACCCCAACAGCAACTCATACTCCGGTTCGATGGGGCCCGCGACAAGAATCACGACCAGGACAACCAGCGCCGGTGCAACACCCAACGGTTCGATTCTCCCAGCTCCGAACAAGGTCGTTTGGAGGATGATGCCAATGACGACCGCAACGAGACCGAGCATCACACGTGTACGGCTCATCCGTTCTCTCCTGCAAGCGTGGTGGTCGTCGTCGCGATCGTGGTGACCGTCCCCCCACTCTTCTCAATGGCAGCATCGATTGCGGACCAACCGAGGATGACCTTCACGAAGTCGACCTTGGACAACTGTGCGGCTGTGTCGACGTCGGTGCGTAGGACGAAGCCAACCTCGGCTTCAGCGGACGTTCGCACCGTTCCCACAACAATCCCTGGCGGGAACCGGCTTCCGTCCGTCACGACGAGAGCCCCCTTGGATACCGACTGCTCGGCTCGAAACATTTCAAGACGCAACGGGCCCCCACCGCGGCCGGTCACGATCCCTGTCTCGTTCGTCGACTGCACACGCACCCCGACGGAAACGGCAGGATCTGTGATAAGTCTGATCCTCGCATCGTTGGCACTCACGAGATCGACCCGCCCGACCAACCCGTCCTCATCCACGACTGCCTGTCCTGAGACGACACCGTCCTTGGCGCCCTTGTCGATGTAGCGGACGTTGTCGAACGCTGTAGGACCCGACGCATACATCTTCGCCGTAACGGTGGTCAGTTCATCTGCCACTTCGAGTCCGTTGATCAGTTCCAGTTGAGCAACCTTCTCCTCGAGTGCATTCGTCTCTCGAAGCTGCGCCTCGGCCTCCCGTACCTTCGTGCGGAGTCGATCGTTCTCGTCCCGTAGCCCCGCGATGTTGCCGACACCGTCGATGAACCCCACCACGGGATCCGCGACCCAGTTCACACCTTTCTGTAACGGTGTGAAGATCGACTGGGTTCCCTCGCGTAGCACGCTCGAGATGCCTTCGCCATCTGAGCGAACATCGAAGGTCGCAACGACGAAACCAAGGGCGACGAGCAACAAGAACAGGATCATCACCCGATCAACTCGGCGCCCTGATGATGGAATCATGGCCGTGTGGCGTGCGCCTGCCTAGGCGCGGCCAGAAGACTCGAGGACGACATGCAGAATATCGAATTCCTCCAGGCAGGCACCCGAACCGAGAACCACGCTATGCAACGGGTGGTCTGCGGTCACGATGGGCATGCCAGTCTCGTGGGCGAGTCGCACATCGATGCCTTTCAGATATGCGCCACCACCTGTGAGAACGATTCCTCGCTCCATGATGTCGGCTGCAAGCTCGGGGGGCGTCTTGTCGAGGGTGTACTTGACGGCATCGACAATGGCTTCGACGGGTTCTTCGACCGCTTCGCGTACTTCAGCGCTCGATAGAACGATCGTCTTTGGAAGGCCGGAAATGAGATCCCGACCCCGCACCTCAGCTGCAGGTTCGTCCGCGTATGGCCATGCCGAACCGATTGCTAGCTTGATCTGCTCAGCGGTCCGCTCACCGAGCATCAAACTGTATTCCTTCTTGACCCACTGGATGATCGACTCGTCGAGCTCGTCACCCGCGATTCGGATCGACTTTGAAACGACGATCCCGCCGAGAGAGATCACGGCCACCTCTGTCGTGCCACCACCAATATCGACGACCATCGACCCCACGGGCTCATGGACGGGTAGTCCGACACCGATGGCTGCAGCCATCGGCTCTTCGATCGTGTAGGCACGTCGCGCGCCAGCGTGATAGGACGCCTCTTCCACGGCACGCCTCTCGACAGCGGTGATACCGGAGGGTACGCAAATCACGATCCTTGGACGGGCAGCAAAACGGCCTGTGTGAACCTTGTCGATGAAGTACCGCAACATCTTCTCGGTCACGTCGAAATCTGCGATCACACCATTCCTCAGTGGTCGAATCGCCTGAATGTACGATGGTGTGCGACCGATCATTCTCTTCGCGGCCATACCTACTTCGAGCGGTCGATTGTCGCGTGTGTTGATCGCGACAACAGAAGGCTCGTTCAAGACGATGCCTTGACCACGCACGAACACGAGCGTGTTCGCGGTGCCGAGGTCGATGGCCATGTCACGGCCAGCGAATGACAGGAAGTTATTCATCGAAGATATCCTCGAGTGGTTCGTCGCGAGTGTAGCCCGCAGGCTCTCAACCGCCGCTAATTGCTATCCGAAGAAGATAGCAAGTTCGCGCTGTGCGCTCTCAATCGCGTCGGATCCATGCACAATGTTGTGAGTGATCACGATACCGTAATCGCCACGAATCGTGCCAGGCGCGGCTTCAGCAGGGTTCGTCCCACCCATCAAGATTCTTGCGACCGAGACCGCCGATTCGCCTGACCACTCCATCGCGACGACCGGGCCAGAGGTGATGAATGCAACGAGTTCACCGAAGAACGGCTTCTCCGAGTGCTCCGCATAGTGGAGACCTGCAACATCGGCATCCATCGTGAACATGCGCAGCTTGACAAGCTTCAAGCCCTTGCGCTCGAAGCGCGAGACAACCTCGCCTACCAGACCGCGGGCTACGCCATCGGGCTTCACCATGACAAAGGTGTTCTCTACAGCCATTTCAAAGAGCTCCTCAATGGAAAGAACGCGACCTGGATCGCGATGTGTGCAACAAGGCTACCGGAACGCTGCCTATTCATCTGGAAGATCGACAGGCGACATCTCCTCGAACTCATCCTCATCGCGCTCCGCCTCAAAGCGCAGATGTGCTTCAGAAGATCTATCGGCAGAATTCGCCCCGTTCCGTCGGGCCTCCCCGACGACGTAGAGCGATCCAGCCACGATGACACCTCCCGAAGGGCCTGCAGCTTTCTTCGCTGCTACGACTGCAGACGACACATCGGGGTATGCATCGGCCCGCGCCTCAAGCACCGCGGCGGCATCAGCCGCCACGACCTGTGGGTCGATAGACGACAGATCCTTCGCCGCAGTTGCGAACACTCGCCCTACGAGCCCGCTGAGTGGAGCCACAAGCGACCTGACGGACCGCTGGCCACGTGCTCCAATGACGAGCTGCCATGGAAGTGCAGGAAATTCATCTCCAAGCGCCGAAGCAAGACTGCGGAATCCCTGCTCGTTGTGCGCACCGTCGAGCACAACCACCGGTCGACTGCCAATGACTTCGAGCCGCCCAGGCGTCGAGGTTGCAGCCACGGCCAGCCGCAGAAGGTCTTCGTCGAGCGCTCGACCGAGAAACATCTCAGCGGTAGCGACCGAGGTTGCCAGGTTGTCGACCTGATGTCGCCCGTGAATGGGAACGTGTAGATCACGGTAGTCACCGAATACGCCAGCTATAGATGTCTGCCAGCCGCCCACCGCGACCTGTGCATCTGTGACCGAGAAGTCCCGTCCTGTGCGCACCCAATTCGCGGTGGTCTCAGCCACCCTGGCAGCGACAGCGGCCTCGGCCTCGGAGGGAAGCGATCCAGAAACAAGCATCCCGCCCTCCTTGACGATCGCGGCCTTCTCTGTGGCGATCTCGGACAGCGAACCGCCGAGAAATTCCGTGTGATCGAAGTCGATCCCCGTGATCACAGACACACCTGCCTCAAGCACGTTCGTAGCGTCGAGCCTGCCACCGAGTCCAACCTCCACCACGGCGACGTCGATTGCAGCAGTCGCGAACACGGAGAACGCCAGGGCAGCTGTTACCTCGAAATACGTAACACTGGTTCCTGACAACGCCTCATAGCCAACAACGAACCACGCAATATCTTGGACAGCGTCGGTGAAGTCGGCTGGATCGAGAGCCACCCCATGAATCGTGAATCGTTCCTCAATACGTTCGAGATGCGGCGACGTGAACCCACCCGTCGCGAGTCCGTGTGCCCCGAGGATCTGTTGCACCATCCGAGATGTGGACGTCTTGCCATTGGTCCCTGCGACATGGATGCTTGGATAGGACTGCTGTGGATCGTCCATGAAGGCAAGCAGCCCCGTTATGCGTTCGAGCCCAGGTTGGACACCCATACCGATCCGCATATCGAGGAACGTCTCGGCCTCGTACCGGTTCGTGATGACCGGAACTGTTTCCTGGGTCACAGACTCAGCCCAGCTCTTGGAGTTGGTGCTGCGCCTTGAGTAGCTCAGCTTCCACCTCGTCGAGGCGCCGCTTTTCCTGAGCGACGACCTCAGCGGGGGCGCGTCTCGTGAAGTCTGGATTGTCCAGCTTCGCCCGTGACCGACCTATCGACGCCTCAAGATCAGCGATCGCCTTCTCGATCCTTGGCCGTTCGGCTTCGACGTCGACGAGGCCGTCGAGCGCGATGTATGCCTCAACCCCTGACGAAGACAGACGCGTGTGGCCAGCGGTCGATTCTGGTCGATGCCCATTGGATGGGGAACAATTGGCGAGCGCCGCGAGTTGATCGAGCCACCATTCCGGCAGAGGCTCGTCGGACGACACGACCGTCACAGCAATATCTATCCGTCGACCAATCTGGTGCTGTGAACGGAAACGGCGCACCTCGGTTACAAGCTCCTGGAGGGAGTCGACGTGGGCAGGCGAGTCGTACCTCGGAATCTGCGGCCAGCGAGCAGTCACGAGAAGATCAGGTCCCTGAGCCATGTGCGACCACAACTCCTCGGTCACGAACGGTATGGCCGGATGGAACAGCTTGAGCACATCGCGTACGACAACGCCGAGCGTCTGACGCATCGTATCTGCACGGTCATCGTCTTTCGCGATCGTCTTGACCATCTCAAGATACCAATCGAACACTTCCGACCACGCGAAGTTGTACAGCACGCTGTAGGCATCAGACAGCCTGTAGTCGTCCAGCAGGCGATCGACCTCTGCGGACACCTCGCCAAGCCTGGAGAGAATCCACGCGCCTTCCGGTCCCGGTTGCTCTGGATAGCCTCCCTCGATCGGCACACGATTCACCTGCATGAACTCGACAGTGAACCTTGTTGCATTCCAGAGCTTGTTGCCGAACCTGCGCGCTGCATCGACCCATCCGGTTTGGAACGGGACATCATGACCAGGTGCAGCAGCCTGGATGAGTGCAAGACGAACACTGTCCGCCCCATATTCTTCGATCAGTTCAAGCGGATCCAGGGCATTACCGGCCGACTTCGACATTTTCTTGCCCGTAGCGTTGTCGCGAACCATGCCATGAATCACGATGTCGGTAAATGGGGCATCTCCGGTGAACTGGAGGCCCAGCATCATCATGCGAGCCACCCAGAAAAAGATGATGTCAAAGCCCGTCACCAACGTCGATGTTGGGTAGAACCCAGCAAAGTCATCGGTTTCCTCGGGCCATCCGAGCGTTGAAAACGGCCACAGGGCAGAGGAGAACCACGTGTCGAGAACGTCCTCGTCTCTGCGAAGCTGCCGCTCACCACATGAGCACTCTGTTGGATCCTCCATCGAGACGATCGTCTCGCCACAGGCATCGCAGTACCAAGCAGGGATACGGTGTCCCCACCACAGTTGCCTGCTCACGCACCAGTCGTGAAGATTCTCCATCCAGTGGAAGTAGTTCTTCTCCCATCGCTTCGGAACGAACCTCGTCCTCCCGGACGTGATCGCGCCAATCGCCGGACCAACCAGCGGCTGAACGTCGACGAACCATTGAAGCGACAGCAGCGGCTCAACAACGGTGTGACAGCGTGAGCAGTGCCCCACCGAATGAGCGTGCGCCTCAACCTTGTCAATGGCATCGATCTCCGCCAGACGCGACCGGACGGCCTCCCTCGCTTCGAACCTGTCCATACCCTCGAATTCGCCACCGTTGGCTGTGATGCGTGCTTCCGTGTCGATCACCACCACTGAATCGAGACTGTGCCGCTCACCAATCTCGAAGTCGAGCGGATCGTGTGCAGGTGTCACTTTCACGGCCCCTGTGCCGAAGTCGTGCTCCACGCCGTCGTCGCCGACGACCGGGATCTCCCGGCCCATGAGCGGAATCACGACGGTTTTTCCGATCGCTTCGCTGTAGCGCTCGTCGGCCGGATGCACGGCGATCGCTGTGTCGCCAAGCATGGTTTCGGGCCGCGTCGTTGCAACCGTGATGTATCCCGAACCATCCGTAAACGGGTAACGAATATGGGTAAGTTCGCCCTGGACGTCCTCGTGCTCGACCTCGATTTCTGAGAGCGCAGTGTGGCATCGTGGGCACCAGTTGATGATGCGATTCGCTCGGTATATGAGACCTTGTTCGTACAGCGTGACGAACACCTTGCGGACTGCTGCGCTCAACCGGTCATCGAATGTGAAGCGCTCCCTGGTCCAATCGGTCGAGTCGCCAAGCTTGCGCATCTGATTCGCGATCGTGTCGCCAGACTTCGCCTTCCATGCCCAAACCTTCTCAACGAAGGCATCACGACCAATGTCGTGTCTCGACAAACCCTCCTTTTGGAGCTCACGCTCGACCACGTTCTGGGTCGCTATTCCTGCGTGATCAGATCCAGGTAGCCAGAGCGCCGCGTACCCTTGCATACGTTTGCGGCGGATGATCACATCTTGGATCGCATGGTCGAGTGCATGCCCCATGTGCAGGACACCCGTGACATTGGGAGGCGGGATGACGATGCAGTACGGCTCACCACCAGGATTGACCTCAGGACGAAACGAACCGGACTCCTCCCAGGTCGCGTACCAACGCGACTCGACCTCTTCGGGCTGATACGTAGGGTTCATGACGGCCTTCACTCACGGGGATCCTCCGAGTGCGACAGTCTACCGAAATGAGAAACCCGGGTAGCCATCCCGGGTTCCTGCCTTCCTATCCCATGCTGGGTCGTGAGAATCGACCCAGCACCCGGCTCACGGATGTGCTCCGTTACTCGAACCGAAGCGATCTCTCGAACGCTGTAGCTCAACGATAAGCCCAAACGTCGAGCGTCACAAGACACAAGCGCAGCGAAGCCCGATGACTAGTCACCGTGCAGTCAGCCGCCAGTTCGGGTAGGTTCGTGGAAGCGAACGAAAGTACCACATGGTTGTGCGCATAGATGCAGATCTCCTGATACCTGGACGCGGCGATCCGATCGTGCAGGGTTCGATCATCCTCGACGGTGCGACCATTGCATACGCAGGGTCAGCTTCCCAAGCACCTCCAACGCCCGGCCTCGACCCGACGCTTGTACCGGTCGTGTTGCCAGGATTGTGGGAGTGTCATGCGCACTTCGTCGGCATCGACAAACCCGATCTCACTGCCCAGATCACAGAACCGGTCGCGAGGCGGGCCGCTCGAGCTGTCGGCGATCTTCACCGTACCTTGATGGGTGGGGTGACGTCGGCTCGTGAGGTTGGGGGCTACGGCCTCGACATCCAACCGGCGATCGCTGCTGGGCAGGTCTGCGGGCCAACCGTTTACGGTGCTGGCCGGATCCTCTCCACCACTGGAGGCCATGCAGACGTTCACAGCATCCCAATCGAATCGCTCCACGCGGTCGACAACCTCGGTTTGCTGTGCGACGGTGTGCCGGAAGTGACGAGAGCTGTCAGGTTGAACCTTCGTCGTAACGCACAGATCATCAAGATTTGCGCATCCGGTGGCGTGATGTCAGAAGTCGACCATCCAATACATCAGCAGTTCAGCGACGAAGAGCTCGCCGCGATCGTACGCGAGGCTGAACGCGCCGAACGGATCGTTGCTGCGCACTGTCATGGACTCCCTGGCATCATGGCTGCGTTACGGGCAGGGGTACACACCATCGAACACGGCTCGTACCTCGACGAGGAAGCTGCCGATCTGATGATCCGGCAGGGAGCCATCTATGTGCCGACACGTTTCGTCATCGACACGCTCCTCCAGGAGGAAGATCGGCTTCCACGATATGCCTACGAGAAGGGACAGCTCGTCGCGGACCACCAAGCAGCGGCGATGAAGCTCGCGATCTCAAAAGGCGTCACTGTTGCGATGGGGACAGACATTTTCGTGAGTGGCACGTTGTACGGCCAGAATTCGATGGAGATCAGACTCCTTCAGGACGCTGGCATGACCGCACTGGAAGCGATCGAAGCGGCAACAGCCAACGGTCCAAAAACGCTCGGATCCCGTGCTCCCCTTTCGGGACAGCTGAGGGAGGGCTATGACGCCGACGTTATCGCTGTCGACTTCAATCCGCTCGAAGACGCCTCAGGCTGGGGTGATCCAGATCGAGTGACACATGTCTGGAAGCACGGATCCGCAGTCAAAGCACCGCATTGACCGATCGGGCCTCACTTGACGTCAGCGCTCCAATCGCGGCCAGCCCTAGTTACATCTCCATCTCAAGCTGAGGGATCTCAGGCTTTGGCTTCCTCACCTGTCGTGCCCGACGGCGCGGCACACCGTCTGCAAACAGCGGCTGTTCCACCAAGCTCGCGAGGCGTTCCGCGAGTGGCCACCAGTCGAAGCGGTCATCAATCTCGGACGCGTTGAGCTCGACGAGCTGCCGCTGCGTCACCAGTGACGGGAGTCGTCGGTCGATAATCGCTTCGATCTCGTCCCTGAAGGTGTCAGACGTCGAGCGCACACCGTCGGAACGAAGTGCCACATCGGGATGGAGACGCACAACCATGTCGTAGGTCGCGGACCACCGCGATACGAGTGGAGCGACATCGAATGGGTCCTGGCCGTTGGACGCCCGTAGGTAATAGGCGAAATTGTCCATCACCCCCCGATCGAGAACCAATACATCGGCGTGCTGTATAAGCCGGAGCTCTTGCCGAATTTGAGATACGATCACCCAGAGCTGTGCCTCCCCTGTGGCGGCTTCATTGATCCCAAGAGGGTTGTCTCGAACAACCTCACGCCCGTGTTCTACGGAACGTCCAGCACGTTGCATCGTGTTTGCGAACGCATGAACCGCAGTGGTCTTGCGAATACCATGAGAACCGATGAAGGCCACCTTGGCGCTCTTCGTCCAGGTTCGGCTCATCGCTCATCTCCCATGCTGAGACCGCGACACTTCGTCGTCAGGCAGAACGCTCCTCTGGGAGCTCGGTAGATGCTAAATCCTGGATCGGTACGAGTGTCGGATTGACCTTTTCGAGTACGACGTCCCCATCGATGACGACTCTCGCAACATCTGTGCGTGCAGGGAGCTCGTACATGGTGTCGAGAAGCACCTCTTCCATGATGGCTCGCAATCCACGAGCACCGGTTCCTCGCTTCATCGCTTGCTCAGCAATCGCCTCGAGTGCTTCATCTGTTATAACGAGTTCAACCCCGTCCATCTCGAAGAACTTCTCGTACTGCTTGACAATCGCGTTCTTCGGCTCGGTAAGCACACGAACGAGTGATTCCTTGTCAAGATCTGCAACGGTCGTCATAACGGGGAGCCTGCCGATGAACTCGGGGATTAGGCCGTATCCGATCAGGTCCTCCGGCATCACCTTGTCGATGATGTCTGCAGGGCGAGTGTCCTGCTTCGAGGCAACCTCTGCGCCGAAACCGACCGTCTTGGCGCCGATACGGTTGACGATGACTTCTTCGAGCCCTGCGAAAGCGCCACCGCAGATGAACAACATGTTGGTCGTGTCAACCTGGATCAGCTCCTGGTGAGGGTGCTTCCTTCCCCCCTGTGGTGGCACCGATGCAACGGTTCCTTCAATGATCTTCAAGAGAGCCTGCTGGACGCCTTCGCCCGAGACGTCTCGCGTGATCGACGGGTTCTCTGCCTTCCGCGCGATCTTGTCGATCTCATCGATGTAGATGATTCCCTGCTCTGCACGCTTCGTATCGAAGTCTGCGGCGGTGATGATCTTGAGCAATATGTTCTCGACGTCCTCTCCGACGTAACCAGCCTCCGTCAGCGCAGTTGCATCAGCGATCGCAAACGGAACATTCAGCAGTCTTGCAAGAGTCTGAGCCATCAGGGTCTTGCCGGATCCGGTCGGACCAACCATGAGGATGTTGGACTTCTGAAGCTCGACATCGTCATCCTTCGAGCGCTGACCAGCACGAACACGCTTGTAGTGGTTGTACACGGCGACCGACAGAACCTTCTTCGCCTGGGCCTGCCCGACCACGTACTCATCGAGGAACCCGTAGATCTCATGAGGCTTCGGGAGCTCCGTAAAGGCAACCTCTTCGGTACCGGAGAGCTCCTCTTCGATGATCTCATTGCACAATTCGATGCACTCGTCACAGATGTAGACACCTGGGCCGGCAATGAGCTTCTTGACCTGCTTCTGGGATTTCCCGCAGAAGCTGCACTTGAGCAGCTCGGATCCTTCGTACTTCGACACGTTCTCGCTCCTCTAGCTCGACACGGCCTCGAGTTGGCGACCCGAGAGCACGGAGTCGAGGACACCGTACTCGATGGCCTCTTCAGGTCCGAGCCAATAGTCACGTTCCGTATCCACGGCAACCTGCTCGAGTGGCTTCCCCGTGTGTTTCGCAAGGATCACGTTGATGTCCTCACGAGTCTTGAGGATTTCTCTGGCATGGATCTCGATGTCTGTCGCCTGACCACCGACACCTGACACGTGTGGCTGATGGATCATGATTCGGCTGTGAGGAAGGGCAAACCGCTTGCCCTTGGCTCCGGCGGCGAGTAACACGGCTGCTGCCGATGCCGCGAGCCCCATGCAGGTTGTCGCGACAGGTGGCTTGATGAACTGCATCGTGTCATAGATGGCCATCAGTGCATACGTGGAGCCGCCAGGCGAGTTGATGTACAGGTTGATGTCTTTGTCCGGATCCTCACCTTCTAAATGAAGGAGCTGCGCCATCACGATGTTTGCTACGCCATCGTCGAGGGGCGTCCCAAGGAAGATGATGCGATCCTTGAGAAGTCGGCTGTATATATCGAATGCGCGCTCACCACGGGGAGTCTGCTCTACGACTGTTGGAACCAGGTAGCTCATGTTCTTTCCTCCGACTCGTCGGTGGCGTCGTCGGTCGGCGCCTCGGGAGCATCCTCAACCTCACCGGTTGGCTCTTCTTCCGATTCTTCCTCACTCATTTCGATCTCGACCGGCGTCAGATCGACGGGATCACCGTCCGCGTTGATCGGCTTGGCCGATTCAACCAGGCTGGCGAGGGCCCTTTCGCGGAGGATATCACCGGTCAGCGACTCAATTTGACCACTGGCCTTCCACGCCTCGATGACGGCCTCAGGATCGTCGAGTGATCCGTCGAATAGCGCCGTAACACGCTCGAGGATGTCTTCGTGAGAGACCTCTATATTCTCGATCGCAGCGAGAGACTCGAGCAGGACTCGGGTGGTCAGTGCATGGTCTGCCTGATCACGAATGGTCGCGACAAAGGTCGATTCATCCTGGCCAATAATTCGCAGATAGCTCGCGAGGTCGATTTTGTCTGATTCCAGGCGTGCCGCGAGATTACGTATCCGTGCCTCAACCTCGGCATCGACCAACGCCTTCGGCATCTCGAAGTCGACTTCGTTGACGACGTATTGGACGACCTTGTCTTCGAGTACTGCTCGCTGGTTGTGGACCTTGTAGGCATGCATGTTGGTCGCAATGGCCTCACGCAACTCGGCCTCGGTGGCGAACTCGGTTGCGTCTGCAACCATCTCGTCTGAGAGATCCGGGAGCGTCTTGTGCTTCGCCTCTTTGATCGTGACGGTGAGTTCAACCTCCTCGCCACCCCTGGCTGAATAGCCCTCAGGCAACGAACCGTCCCCTTGCACCGTGTCCTTGACCGACGATCCAATGAGGATCGCGTCGAGGCCTGGAATGAACGAGTTCGATCCAACCTCGTACATGAGATCCTTCGCTGCGGCGTCGTCAACCGGCTCACCCGCGAATTCGACGGCAATGTCGATCAACGCGAAGTCCCCGTCGGAGATCTCACCTTCGTGGTCTTCCAACTCGGCGTACTGGTTGCGAAGGGCGTTGATCTGGTCTTCGATCTCGTCTGGTGTAACCGACGGATCCTCTACCTCGATCTCGATCGCACCGAAATCCGGCAGAGACTCCAGCACAGGCCACAGAGTCACGAGGACATCGATCTCGACGACGCCATCCTCATTGTCGTCTCGCACCGCTGACACCGTCGGAACTGTTACCGGGTCAAGACCTGCTTCATCGATCGCTGTCGGAACGATATCTTGAATCGCCTCTTCAATCGCCTCAGATCGCACATAGTCGGCGCCAGCTGCGCGTTCGACAACGGTCAGAGGGGCTTTGCCTGGTCTGAAGCCCTTGATCTTCATGCTGCGCGAGATCTTCGCTGCTGCCCGCTTCTTGGCGGCAGCGAGTTCGTCGTTCTCAAGCCGGACGGTCAACGTCCGCTCGAACCGTCCAGAATCATTGACCTCGGTTTGCACGATCACTCCTCGACATCGTTTACAACCATGCCTACCCCTCCTTCATGAGGGGCAGGCATGGGATTGGGGTGGCCGACGGGATTTGAACCCGCGACTTCCTGGACCACAACCAGGCGCTCTAACCGAGCTGAGCTACGGCCACCATGTCAGCGGGCGAACCCGCCGCACCCCCGGCACGACTCGAACGTGCAACCTACGGATTAGAAGTCCGTCGCTCTATCCCATTGAGCTACGGGGGCTAGGCCGGTGGCGTTCTGTTCCACCGGTCGAGCGGGTGACGGGAGTCGAACCCGCGTGACCAGCTTGGAAGGCTGGGGCTCTGCCATTGAGCTACACCCGCTTGGTCGCCATAGGGTACTCGGGTTCGGCATTCATTCATCTCGACTCCGTGTCGCAATCTCGAGCACCCTGATCCAGGCGTGCTGCGGATCGATGCGCTCGATGGCCTCGGCAAGCCATCTTCGCTGCTTGGTTCCCATGTGGTGCAGGCACCTTGCTAGATCGACATCATCCTTTGGTCTTGCCATCTTCGCCTTGTACAGCAGTTGGACCTCAGGAGTGCAGTACGGGATTCCGCTGCTCGTGTAGCGGATGAGCGCGTCACGTGCGAGGTTGACGGCGGGGTCTCTACGAAAACGCCACCGATCGTCGTCGCCGTCGGCGAGCAAGATCTCGACGCGCCACGGCGATTCTTTCGATGGCCGACCCCATATTCCGAACACCTCGGGTGCGATCGGCGAACCACGACACCACGGTGTCCATGTACCGCTGCTCACGGTGAACAGTTCCCATCCGGCGAAAACGTCAGACAGGACGTCGCGGTCGGCACGGAACATTTCGACGTCGATGTCGTCGTGGGGTCTCGTCTCCCATCCGAGAAAGCAGTCGATCGCCCACCCACCCGCGATCCACCAGGCCACACCGTAGGGATCGAACCGTTCGGCAATCTCGTCAACGGTCAGCGGGTCCCATGCGGTATTCACATCGGTATCTTCGCACCACTGCAGTCGTACCATTGCCACATGGACAGCACGATGTGGGATGATCGCTACAGGGCCTCGGACCTCGTTTGGTCAGCTGGACCGAACATATTTCTTCCACCGATCACCGAAGAGCTCTCGGCAGGGACAGCCCTCGACGTCGCCTGCGGTGAGGGGCGCAACGCTATCTGGCTTGCACGCCAAGGTTGGTCGGTTACGGCAGTCGACTTCTCCCGTGCCGGCATCGACAAGGCCCGCCAACTCGCAGGCGATGCGTCCGTCGATTGGATCGTCGCCGACGCGACATCATTTCAGCCGGACAAGACTTTCGACCTTGTCGTAATCTTCTACCTACACCTCCCGATTCCAGAATTGACCTCTGCCTTCCGCAGGGCAGTCGATTCGGTCGCTGTGGGCGGTACGTTCTTCGCCGTCGGCCACGCTCTATCGAACCTCACCGGGGGCTACGGAGGGCCCCCGTACCCTGAGATTCTCTGGTCAAAAGATCGTATCTCCTCCCTGGTAGACGGTCTCGACATCAGAGAACTCGGCGAACGCGAACGGTACGTCAAAGACGCTGATGCGACAGCGATCGACTTTGTTGCCTTGGGAACGAAATCAGGGCCGTGACGCAGCATCGATCGTGATCGAGTAGGTAACCAGGCCGTGCGTGACGCTCTGTGGGGTCGCTACCGACGATCGCGGTGCCCTCTGCAGATGAGCGATCGCGGCCGGATATCTGATGATGGACCCAGAAAACGAGCAAGCCCCCGCGAAACGCGGGAGCTGTTCGTAGTCGGGCTGGTCAGATTTGAACTGACGACCCCCTGCTCCCAAAGCAGGTGCGCTTCCAAGCTGCGCCACAGCCCGTCCTGAAACCTCGAAGATACCGCATCGGCGCCGTCACCGACACAGTTCAATCACACCGAACTCATACCCAGGGTTACAGAACGGCCATATCACGCTGTCAGCCCACCGAACGAACAGGACGAAGGCGAACGACCTACGACGCGAGAACGGCCCACAGCGTTTCGAGAACGTGTTCAGGTCGCGTCTGAACATCGTCCCAGGTGAATCGCAGTACTCGCCACCCGTGGACGACGGCCTCTCGGTCCCGATACCGATCGCGCTCGAACGCTTCAGCTTGCGTATGCCAGCGACGAGAATCCCACTCGATAGCAAGACAACGATCTGGAAACGCAACATCAAAGCGCCTGCGAGGCGACCACGGTAGGGGGAACTCGGTGACGAAGCCTCGAATTCCATCCTCCCTGAGCAGTCTGTTACCGGCTTTCTCCAGGACGGACGCTGGTCGATCTTCCCCTTGCCTCAGATCGAGCACCGCCCGCAACGCACGCACTCCCGGCTTCCCGCGGCGCGCAACCGCATCGAGGACGACCTCTATCTGGCGGAGCGTGGTTCGCTGAGCTGCAACAGCATCGTCAATAACGAAGCCGAGGCGCTTCGGGCGCAAGGTCGCTGCAAGATCAACGACAGTCCGAGCTGGCGTTGTGGTTACCAGCCCGTTGAGTTCAACGATGTGATCCACGGCGAGATCGTGGCATCGAAAGACTTGCACGCCGGGGAAATTGTGTGTCGTCTGAGAATGAACAAGAACTGAAACCATTCGGGTGTCGACTTTGTCCATGCCGTGGATGGCTGCGGCCGAAAAGTGCGATGCGACAGCCCCAGGCAACACCGCTACTGCTGCCCGAGCAAGATTCAACCGGCCATCCATCTCGAGCACTCGGTAGGCACCGTCGGCCAGCCGACTCCAACGCCTTGTACGAACGCGGTAGGTGATCTGATCCTTAGACAAACCAGAGGCGAGAGCCTGCGTACGGGTCACAGCTCCGCCTTGCTTGGCGGCGATCTGACTGACAATCCTGTCGGGGTGCATATTGACACTTTGCCTCTCGGCACTGACACTTCTGCTGCCCTCGCTCATTGTGTGGGCCCCCAGCGTGATATAGCCGCTCTGTAACCCTGGGTTCGCCGGCTATCAGCGGCCGCTAAAGAGCATGCGTTGCTAGCATCGCACGGCGGGTCGCTAGCTCAATTTGGCAGAGCAACGGACTCTTAATCCGTAGGTTCTGGGTTCAAGTCCCAGGCGACCCACGGGCAGCCCCCGTTCATCGGGGGCTTTCACGTTTCTGGGCGCCATCGTGTGCCAGAATCAGCGACTACACGCGGGTGTGGCGGAATTGGCAGACGCGCCAGGTTTAGGACCTGGTTCCTAACGGAGTGGAGGTTCGAGTCCTCTCGCCCGCACGGCCACCCATGAACAGCCGATCCGGAGCCATTCAGTGGGCTGTCAGCGTCGGATAGCCGCTCTGTAACCCTGGGTTCGCGGGCATCACACGATTGGGCTGTCGGAGAGGCAAGCCGCGAGGGCGCGCAGGGCGCGGGCACGGTGACTGATCCGGTTCTTCTCATCAGCAGGAATCTCGGCGAGTGTCCTGGTATCGACCTCGAAAATCGGGTCATAGCCGAACCCACCATCACCCCGACGCTCCAACGCGATCATCCCCTCAAGAACGCCTTCGACGACAAGCTCATCACCTGTTGGCGTCACCAGCGCCACCGCGGTCCGAAACCTTGCTCCCCGATCCGCGATGCCAACCATCGCGGCGAGGATCTTGTCGACGTTCTCATCGTATGTCGCTCCCTCACCTGCATAGCGCGCAGTCTGAACACCGGGGGCTCCACCAAGCGCATCGACCTCCAACCCAGTGTCATCTGCCAACGCAGCATGCCCTGTTGCGCTCACGACAGCCCGAGCTTTCAGCAGCGCGTTACCTGAAAGCGTGTCAGCCGTCTCGTCGACATCCTCCCAAACGTGTCCAGGAATCACGACAATCGAAGGGACGAGGGCGGCTAGAACCGCTTCCACCTCGGCGATCTTATCTGCATTTTTCGACGCAACGACCACACCATGTGGGCGATTCACGAACGCGACTCGTTCTGCATCGTCACCAGTGAGGCGATCCCGCACTGCGCGTAGTCGAGCATCGTATCGAGCAGACCACGACTGAACGGCTCACCCTCTGCTGTGCCCTGAACCTCGATCAGCTCCCCATCTCCCGTCATCACGATGTTCGCATCGACGTCCGCTGCGACATCTTCCGTATATTCAAGATCGAGCATCGGGACACCGTCGAGAATCCCGACCGAGATCGCTGCGATGTTGCGGATGATCGGGTTTGCATGCATCTTGCCGTCGGCGACCCACCTGTCAAACGCATCGGCTAGAGCAATCCATGCCCCCGTTATTGAAGCCGTTCTGGTACCACCATCGGCTTGCAGGACGTCACAGTCGATCCTGGCGGTGATCGGTCCCATCGCCTCCATGTCGACGGCAGCCCTCAGCGATCGTCCTATCAGCCGCTGAATCTCCTTGGTCCTGCCACCATTGACCGATCCACGCCGAATGCGCTGGGGACTCGCACCGGGCAGCATCGCGTATTCGGCAGTCACCCAGCCGGACCCTGACTTCTTCATCCAGGGAGGCACATCATCGTCGAGCGACACGGTGCACAGGACCCTCGTCTTGCCCATCTCGATCAGCACCGAACCCGGTGTCATCTCGGTGTAGCCGCGGGTGATCGTCACCGCACGCAGCCCGTCGTTCTCGCGCCCATTTCTCATATCCCTACCCCATTGTCGTGATCTCGAATGTTGTACCTGGTGCGGCATAACTCACCAATCCAGCGAACGCTCCCTCCGCCTCCTCGACGCTCAGCCGAGGGTCGAGGCTCGCAGGAATGTGCGTGAGGACCAACTCACCTGCTCCAGCCCATGAGGCAGTGTCACCCGCATCTGCCGCGGTGAGGTGAAAGCCGTAGGTGTCCTCGTCGCGTCTGCCCTGGAGGGAGGCCTCGCTCAGCAGAAGGGAAGCACCTTGAGCGAGTTCCAAGAGATCACCTCCTGGACCGGTGTCTCCACTGAATACCAAAGTTCCAGAACCGGCCTCGATCCGTGAAACAAGGGCTGGGACAGGATGGATAGCCGCTCCCCACGTCACCTGGGCCGGGCCGAGATCGGCACGTTGACCCGGAGCCCGCTCGCGAACATCGAGCACCTCGTGAAAGACGTGATCTTCCCCAGCACGGGCGAACGAAGCGAGATGCTCCTTCGTGCCTTCCGGCGAATACACGGGGATCGACCTGTAAGCAGTCATCCCAAAGGCCAGGTAGGAGTACAACGCAAGAACGTCGGAACAGTGATCGACATGCGTGTGCGAGAGGATCACAGCGTCGAGCGCTCCTGGATCCATCAGCTCAGCGAGCCTCATGAACACACCTGGGCCGCAGTCCATCAGAACGGTGAACCCGTCAATGTCGAGCAGATACCCCGAGGCGGGGTTGGAACGCGACGGCGCGCTCGCGTTGGATCCCAACACGGTCAGCTTCATGGTCCCCATCCAAGCAACATCGCGCCAAGACCAACGACAACCATCCACAGGCCCGCCATAGCGGTTCCCGTGAACGTGGGCATCATGAAGTTGGATCGGTACCTCGTCCACGACCAGCCAGTCGACACGACGAACAAGCCGAAGAGCAACGCGATCACCCACGATGGGGCGACAGGAATCGAGATTGCGATCATCAACACGGCGAACGCCTGAAGCCCAGCGCCGACGTACCCGAATAGCACACGGTACGCCTCTCGATTGTGATCAGACCGGGCCATCGCTGGGAGTCTACGAGCCGACCGCAAGCGAAACCTCAGCAACGAACGTGCCTTCGAAGCGGAAGGCACGTAGCCGTGAGCGTGGACCGCTCACCGGTCCAACGATGAAGTTGATCCACAGAGGATCGGCTCCACCGTCGATGTCGAATGGCGATGGATAGGCGTCAGATTCCACGTGGCTGTGGAAGACACCACCAATCGCCCAACCGCGTTCATCTGCATAGCGGACACATCCGAAATGCTCGGCCGGATCAATCGTGAACCGATGAGCGCTGTCGTGTGCATTCGTCAGACAGAACACCATCTGAACGTCACCGTGACCGTCCATGGCGACGAGGCCGCAGGCTTCCTCGGGATAGGCCCACGCCGAGTGAGCGAACATCGCGTCTGCAATCTCCTGGGGAACAGTGACCCGTTCAATGCCAAGGCTCTCGTATGCGTCCTCGAGGTCGGAGCCATCCACCTCAAGACGTACACCGTATCGTTTGAAGAACCCTGGGTTGAGCCCGCCTTCGTCGTCAGCCCGAATGGCCGCCTTGATACCGTCAGCCGCCAGACGTGCGAGCGCTATCTCTGCATCGGATCGAAAAGGAAACACCTGAACGGTGACGGGACCTGTCACGAGGTTGCCGCCGCTGCAACGGTCCGAATATGTCGGACGAGCGACCTATCACCCGTGACGGCATCGTCTGGTAACTCCACGCGACCCCAGAGCCACAGATCGAGCGTCGTGGGATCAATGCGTACGCTCGCATCCGGCGCACAGGATCCGCCGTACACGAAGGTGTCAAGCCCCGTGTGCGTGGTACCTGTGTCAGGGGAAGTGCCCGAAAACGTCGCCATGCGAAGAACCCACCGGCGCCCTTCCGTTTCTAGGGTGACGGCACGATCCTTCGGGGTGACCGTGCCCCACTGGCGACCACCGATCATCATCTCGTCGAGAATCTCGTCGACACCGTCGGTCGCAAGCCATGGATCGACGCTCGGCACCCCGCCGGCGGCGATGACCGCATCGGCAGCATGGATCACCGTTTCGTGCGCCATTCGCCTCACCCACCAGCTTGCACTGTGGCTGTGCGCACACCAGGTCCAGGTGGGAGCACCAAGGTCCGCCTCCGCGAACACGTCCAACATGTCGCCTACACCGTCGTTGAACCATTGGAGAACGTCGCCGTCGGGTCCTTCGGGTTGTGGTCCCGGCGCCGCCACATAGCTGCCGCGAACGGTCTCAGCCTTGTGTCGGTGAACAACACCCGTGTGCACCATGAGGTCTCGCATACGCCATTCGGGGCATGTGGGAACGTCTGCGCTGAGGCCCACAAGCTTCGCAGCGGCAACCATGTCAGCTGCTGTCGCGCGTATCGAGGACATGTATGCATCGATTTCCATGCCTCGATCCTACTGCCATGACCACAGACGTTTGGAGCGTCAACCTCTACTCAAGAACCTTACGCGAGGACGCTACGCGAAGCCGAGCTTGCTCTTGCGTCAAGGCGGAGGGCGACCCCACAGACGTCAAAGTGCAGACACACAGCAATCATCTCTGCGACCGGTCCATCTAGCCGCGCACGAGGCGCGTGAAAACCCGGAGCATCCTCGACGTCTCCGACGCCACACGGGACCTGCGTGTGGTACTCCGGGTTCCGGTGGTCCGAGTTGAAGTCGCCACCTGTCTCTCACGAAAAGCGCGACCTCGCTGTTACACAGCCGGCCGGGCTAGCGCTCGGCCACCTCCGGGGTCCTACAGAAACTTTCAGACATCTCTGGACCACCTCCTTTCTCCGTGAAGCCATTCTGCCATGTCCTGAGGGATCTGTCACCGATGTAGTGTGACGTCCATGATCGACCCGCGGAGGGGCCCACAGTGACCAAGAGCATCGGCATCCTGACCGCCGGTGGTGACTCGCCCGGCTTGAACGCCGCGATCAGGGCGATTGGGAAGTCGGCGATCCGTGCACACGGCTGGACCGTCGTCGGATTCCTCGACGGATTTCGAGGCCTTATGCAGGACCGATCGATACGTCTCGATGACGAGGCTCTATCCGGCATCCTGACCCACGGTGGGACCATCCTCGGAACAGGGAGGGAGAAGGTCGACAAGATGCACGTCGGCGGCACGGTCATGGACATGACAGGTGTCATGATCGAAACGTTCAACGCACACAACCTTGAGGCACTCGTCTGCCTCGGCGGCGGCGGCACACAGAAGAACGCTCTGAAACTCCACCGCGCCGGCATGCCAATAGTCACGCTTCCCAAGACGATCGACAACGACGTGTTCGGAACAGATCGGTCCTTCGGATTCGACACGGCACTCGAGATTGCGACTGAGGCCGTTGACCGGCTGCACTCGACCGCCCACAGCCATCACCGAATCATCGTCGTTGAGATCATGGGCCACAACGCAGGATGGCTCACACTCGGTTCGGGACTTGGGGGTGGCGCCGATGTCATCCTGATCCCTGAGATCCCCTATTCGATCGAGATGATCGCCAACGCAATCAAGGCACGTCGGACTGCTGGCAGCACCTTCTCGATCGTTGCCGTGGCGGAGGGTGCGATAGACGTCTCAGTAGCCGCACGTCTCGAAGACCTGAAGACCAAAATGGCAGCAGCGACAGGGACGCAGCGAGCAGACTTAAAGCGACAGTCGAAGGCGTCGTTCGCCCTTCGTGGGTCGACCGTTGACATTGCTCGAGAGCTCGAACAACGCACAGGCCTCGAGTCGAGAGTCACGATCCTCGGTCACGTTCAGCGAGGGGGCACACCCTCACCGGCAGATCGGATCCTCGCGACCACCCTCGGCACAGCAGCCACCGATGCCATCGCCCGCGGCGAATTCGGCGTGATGATCGCCAGTAGATCAGACGGTCACGAGTCGATCCCATTGAGCGACGTTGCCGGCAGGCGTCAGATGGTGCCGATCGACCACCCATGGGTCCGAGCGGCACGTTCACTCGGAGTCTGCTTCGGAGATACCTCATGACAGACGACCTGCGATCCCGAGTCTTAGCGGCAGTTGCCGCCTCAGGGGCGACGTTCGAGCCTATGGAGTGCGACCCTGACCTAGCGGACACCGCAGCATTCTGCGAGCACTACGAGATCCCCCTTGAGAGATCCGCAAATACGATCATGCTCGCAAGCAAGCGACCGCTCGGCATACATGGCCTGTTCGTCGTCCTCGCAACGACGAGACTCGACGTAAACGGCGTTGCACGAAGACTCATGAACGCACGAAAGGTGTCGTTCGCTCCCCCACAGGTCACGATTGATCGGACAGGGATGGTCATGGGCGGTGTCACGCCCTTCGGTGCACCGGACGATCTCTCTGTGTACGTCGATGCCGTCGTCACGCACCAGCCATGGGTCGTTGTTGGCGGTGGTACGAGGGATCTCAAGCTGAGGATCGATCCGCGAATCTTCTCGTCGCTCCCCTCCTGCACGATCGTCGAGGGCCTCGCAAACCCCATTCCAACGGACAGCTGAGCACCGTCAGCGGGTGGCGAAGGCGAGATCCTTGAAGTACCTCGTCTCCCACCGAGAGGGCGGCTCCAAGATCTCGCGTCGCTCGGACGTCGATCGGAATCCAACCGACTCGTAGAACCGCGTGGCGTCCACGTTCGAATCGACCACCCAGAGCGATGCTGTGGAAGCACCATGATCTCGCGCCCATGCTTCCACGCCTGACAGCAGACCAGAACCGATGCCGCATCGCCTCGCTGGCTGCGACACGAACACAGAGACCACGGACACGACGTCTGTAGCTATGTTTCCTGGCTTCAGTCCCACCGCCATGCCGATCGTTCGATCATCTTCAACGCCAAGGATCGTGACTTGCTCGACACCCGCAGCGCCACCGCGCGCGAGCCGCCGCCAATGCGAATCAGGCAACCTCTCGAGGTCGGCGAGTTGGGTGAAAAACGCGCCGGGAGACTTCTCAAGTGCCTCCAATCTGATGGCGCGGATGCGCTCCCACTCGTCGTGACATATTCGTCGAATCTCCACCGTATCCAACTTCCTAGTCAACAGCGACTTCCCTCTCAACCGCGTCCGATGGTCAACCCGTGCTTCGGCCTCGGATACAGCTCACCAGGCGATTCGTCACTCACATACTCATTCCACGTCATGTGCGTCTGGTCGAAGTCACGCTCTTCCATCGTGATGCATCCACTCACTGGGCATACGAGACTGCACAGATTGCATCCGACGCAGAGGTCCTCGATGATCCACACCCTGGTCTTCTCGTCGTCGATGCGCTCAGTACCGATCGCCTGATGAGCACCATCTTGACAAGCGACATAGCACAGGCCGCAGTGCACACACGCGTCCTGATCGATGCTCGCCTTGATGACGTAGTTGATGTCGAGATCCTGCCAGCTGGTGACCTTGGGGACCGACAGGCCGCGAAGGTCGCTGACGCGGGCAATCCCTTTGCTATCGAGGTAGTTGGAGAGGCCCTCCGCCATTGCCTCCACGATTCGATACCCATAATGCATGACGGCCGTGCAGACCTGGACAGTCGTTGCTCCGAGGAGAATGAACTCGGCAGCGTCCTGCCACGTGCCGATTCCACCGATGCCGCTGATGGGAAGGTCTTCGGTGAGCGGGTCAGCGGCGATCGACGCGACCATATTCAGCGCGATCGGCTTCACTGCTGGGCCGCAATAGCCGCCGTGACTCGACTTGTTCCCGACGACTGGACGCGGAATCATGCTGTCGAGGTCGACACCTGTGATCGAGTTGATCGTGTTGATCAGACTCACAGCGTCCGCTCCACCGTTCTTCGCGGCGCGGGCAGCGACCCGAATGTCGGTGATATTGGGGGTCAATTTCACAAACACAGGGACGGTGGCGGAAGCCTTCGCCCACCCTGTGATGTCGCATGTGTATTCGGGGACCTGTCCTACAGCGGATCCCATTCCCCGCTCGGACATGCCGTGGGGACACCCAAAGTTCAGTTCGATACCGTCGGCACCAGCCTGCTCGACCTGCTTGATGATCTCATCCCAAGCCTGCGGATTGGATTCGACCATGAGGCTCACTATCAGAGCGTGGTCGGGATACCGGCGCTTCACCTCCTGGATCTCGATGAGGTTGACCTCGAGGGAACGGTCGGTGATGAGCTCGATGTTGTTGAAACCCATCATCTTTTGACCGTTCAGGTCGAGAGAGCTGTACCGCGAATACACGTTGTCGACCGGCTCACCTAGCGTCTTCCACACCGCACCACCCCAACCGACATCGAACGCTCTTGCGATCTGATCACCGGTGTTGGTCGGTGGTGCAGACGCGAGCCAGAATGGGTTGGGAGATTTGATTCCACACATGGTCACGGACAGATCAGCCATGCCAACGCCTCACTTTCCGGCTGCAACAGAACGCAGCATTCGATCGATGTCCGCTGCAGCAGCCTTGCCGTGTGCCACCGCGTTCACCACTTCCTTGCCACCGTTGACACAGTCACCGCCAGCCCACATCCTGGGATTTCCGGTTCGAAAACCGTCATCGACCTCCACCTTGCCGTCGTGATCGGTCTCGACGCCATCGAGCTGATCGAAGAACGAGACACGCTTCTGCTGGCCTGTTGCTCGCATCACCATCGTCACGGGAATCCTGAACTCGCTTTCAGGCATCGACACAAGCTTCGCCGATCCGTCGGATGCCTCTTCATAGGCAGTTCGATCGCATATGAGCGCCGAGACCACTGCGTCGCCCTCGATCCGTCTTGGAGCGCTCCAATGGATGAACTCCACGCCACTTCTGAGGGCCCGATCAATATCGTGTTGATAGGCACGCATCTCTTGTCGGCCCCTGCGGTACACCAGATACACATGTTGAGCGCCGAGCCGTGAGGCCTGCGATACCGCATCGATGGCCGTGTTGCCGCCACCTATGACCGCAACACGCTCACCGTCTAGGTGCACGTCTCCAGATCGGACATCGGCAATGAAATCGAGAGCATCCATCACGCCTGGCAGATCCTCACCTTCGAGTCCGAGCGGTGGAACCGATCCGAGGCCGACGCCGAGGAACAGGGCCTCATGCGTTCTGAGTAACTCGTCGATCGACACATCGACTCCAACAGCCACGCTTGGCTGAATGTTGACTCCGAGAGCCTCGATGAAGGCAACCTCCTTGAGGCTCGTTGTCTTGTCCATCTTGTAATTCGCCACGCCGTGCGTGTTGAGACCGCCTGGTTCATCATTGGCGTCATACACAACGACTTCATGGCCTAGTTTTGCAAGTTCAGCGGCACACGAAAGCCCTGCAGGTCCTGCCCCGACGATGCCGATGCTGCGCCCTGTCGCGGGGGCAGGCACAAAGACTGCACCATCTCCGAACACGACATCGTCAGTGGCGTACCCCTGGAGTCGCCCGATATCGATTGGACGTTCGTGTAAGTCGTTGAGGACGCAGGCGCCAGCACACAGCACTTCTGTCGGGCAGACCCGAGCGCAGGACGCTCCGAGTATGTTGGATCCGAGAATGGTTCGGGCAGAACCGACCAGGTCGTCGTTCGCGATCTGCTTGATGAACCGAGGTACATCGATGCTTGTTGGACACGCCCGTGTGCATGGTGCGTCCCAACACATGAGGCAGCGGTGTGCCTCCACGAGCGCCTCATCGAGCGTCATTGCTGGCATGGGCGCCAGCCCTCCCGAATCGACGACCGTCAACATGATCTCGTTCATACCCGTTCCATCCTCTTGATCCCTCTCAGCGTCTCACCAGCCAGACCCTCAGTTGCCGCCTTCTTTCAGGTCGATCGTCTTTGGTTCCCAGTCGTTGCCTATCACATCAATCCCTGCGGCCCTCAAGTTGGCGAGTGCCTCTTGCACGATATCGGTACGAAATGCGCCATCTGTCGGGGCTGACTTGAGAATCTGCTCTGACGTCGCGACCGCCACCGTCTGATCCCAGAGGCCCTGATCCATGACACCTACACCTGCGGGTGAAGGCCATATCAGGTTGTTGATCTCGTTGAGCTGCCAACGCTGATGCGACTCACCGAGCGTCGGGCCAGCATCGAGAACGATCCCAGCGCATTCGTCGAACTGGTCACGACAATACGCCCACCCGCGCAACGATGCCTCAACGAACTTGACCGCTGTCGCTCGGTACTCGGCATCCGAGTCAAGCTTGTCCGCATCAGCCCAAATGGCGTCCTGGAGCATTGCTGTGCCAACATCATTCCAGTCAATGATCGAAAGGTCCTCCGGCTTGTATAGCTCACCTGTGGCAGGGTTCACCGTCTCGAGCACCTGGGCGTACTCGTTGTAAATCATGGCTTGCGCCGCATCGATGTCGCCACTTATCAGAGCGAGCATGTCGAACTGCTGCTGAACGAGCGAGACGTCTGACGCTGGATCAAGGCCAGAAGCTCGGAGTCCCGCCAGAAGCTCGAACTCGTTCCCGAAGCCCCAGTTGCCAACCGTCTTGCCCTTGAGATCGCTAGGACCTGCAATGCCCTGATCGGCAAACGACACCTGAAGAGTCGCCGAGCGCTGGAACACTTGGGCGATGTTGGTGATGTTCAACCCTTCTTCGCGCGGCACGAGCCCTCGAGGAACCCACGAAATCGCGAAGTCAGCTGCGCCCGAGTCGAGAACCGTTGCAGGTACGATGTCGACGCCGCCCTCAAGAATCTCGACGTCGAGGCCGGCGTCCCTGTAGAAGCCCTGATCAAGGGCTGCGAAGTAGCCTGCGAATTGGGCCTGGGTGAACCACTGCAACTGCAGCTTCACCGGAATGAGTTCTTGACTTCCTGCCTCGCCGCCGCTGTCATCCGAACTGCTACACGCAGCTGCAACCAGTGCGAACACGGCCAATATGACAAGCCAGCGTGCGAGTCCCTTCTTTGTACCCAACCGCATCAAGTCTCCCTTCTCGTTTGCTTGCTTACGTACGGGGCCTATGACCCCATATTTTCCCAGTCAGGCTTCCACGGCATGGAGACCCGCTCGAAAGCTCCGCTCACAAAATACAACAGAATGCCCATGACACTTCCAGCAAGCACCGCCGCCCAGGCCTCTGCGTAGCGTGTGAGCCCTGCGTTCTGGACAATGAGTGGGCCAAGAGCATCCTGTCGACCGCCGAAGTACTCAGCGACGATCGCGCCGATCACGGCCAAAGATGAGGCAATCTTCAGTGAGGTAAAGAAGAATGGCATCGCATTCGGAATCCGAACGATCCTGGCGACCTGCCACGAAGAAGCAGCGTACGATCGCATCAATTCGATTTCGGTCGCTCCCACCTCTGTGAGACCTTTTGTCGTGTTGATAAACACAGGGAAGAACACGAGCATCGCGACGATGGCTTGGTTCGACACAGGTGACAGTAAGCCGAACCAAGCGTTGAAGATCGGTGCAAGCGCAATGATCGGAACGGCATTGAGAGCAATCGCCAGGGGTGTGAGTGTCTCGTCTGCCAGTCGGAACCGCGATACGAGCAACGCCCAGAGCGCACCCAGTATCACCCCCGCAACAAGACCTGTCACGACTACATATCCGGTGTTCTGTGTTGCTGCCCATATCTCGTCGACGTTCTCGACGAGTGCGGAGCCGATCGAACTTGGCGCGGGGAGCAAGAACCCCTCGGGCTTGAGTACCAGCAACGTCAACTCCCAGAACACAACCCCACCCACGCCGACGATTATGGCAGGGGCGAAGTTCCGGAGCACACGCGAGATCATTTGGCTAGTTCCTTGAATCGCAGCGCCTCGCGCACAACGGTGATGCTGTCGAAGAACGCTGGCGACTCTCTCGTCTCGAAGTTTCTGTCTCCAAGGTCGACCGCAATGTCAACGGCGATTCTTCCAGGACGTGGCGACAATACGATGACTCGCTGCGAGAGAAAGACCGCCTCGGGAATGGAGTGGGTCACGAACACGACTGTCTTGCCCGTCTTGTTCCAGATGTCGAGGACCTCCGTCTGCATGTGCTCGCGAGTCATCTCGTCGAGGGCGCCGAACGGTTCGTCCATGAGCAAGAGAGACGGACGGAACGAGAGCGCCCTGGCGATAGACACCCGCTGCTGCATTCCGCCCGACAGCTCTCTCGGATAGTGGTCCGCGAACTCGGTGAGTTTCACAAGAGCGAGCATTTCGAGTGCGCGATCCTTGCGCTCGGCCTTCCCCCATCCCATGAGTTGGAGCGGCAATTCAACATTCTGCGAGACCGTCCGCCAATCGAACAGACCGGATGTCTGAAATGCCATGCCGTAATCACGGTTGAGGCGCGCTTGGTCTGCCGACTTTCCGTTGACAAGAACTTCACCTTTGCTTGGGTGTGTCAATGCGCCGATGAGGCGCAGCAGCGTTGATTTCCCGCAGCCAGAGGGACCGATGAGGGAGACGAAAGACCCGTTGGTGATCGAGAGATCAATCGCATCGAGAGCACGCACCTCGTTCGGCTTTCCAGCGTTGAAGGTTTTCGAGAGCCCTGAGATCTCAACGGCACAACGTTCGGTTTCGGTCATAGCGCCAAAGGCTCCTCTTTGCGACTGGATAGGACAACGTATTCAGCGACCGCTACGAGACCGAACGCGATGATTCCGAGGACCGCAGCCCCGATCACGGTGGCGTACAACCTGGATGGCCCAGTGGTGTAGCGACTGGCAAAGTCGAGGATCAACCTCCCAAGACCACCAGGAACACCACCAGATATCTCTCCGACGATCGCCCCCACGATCGCTGCGGTCGCTGCGATCTTGAACGCAGCGAACAGGTACGGAATGGATGCTGGCAGTTGGAGACGAATCAGCGTCTGTCGGCGCGTCGCAGCATATGACCGCATGAGTTCCATCGCGGCTGCGTCTGCGGACTGGAGACCCTTGATCCCGTTCATCGCTACGGGGAAGAATGTCAGAAACGTCGCAATGATCGCCACAGACATCCACCTCGTCCACTCGAATGGCAGCCACCCAAGCGAATTTGATCCCCAAATCACCACGATCGGCGCGATCGCGACCAACGGCACGGTCTGGGAGGCCACCAAATATGGGGACACGCCGCGCTCTATGAGCCGAGACCGCAACATCACGATGGCGATGGCCATGCCGAACACGACACCGAATAGGAACCCGAACGCCGCCTCCCTGAAGGTGAAGAGCGACGCCTCAGCAATGAAGGCAGCAAGCGGCTTGTCGGAGTTCCGCTGTGGAGGTTTCCCGAATTCAGCAATAATGTCACCGAGCGGCGGCATCGTAAGGTCGTCGGTACGAGGCAACACCCTGCCGACCACGGGCCAGTCTGTCTGTGCATCCTCAAGCGTTTGGCCGAACGCCTTGTAGCCCGTGTACGCGAACCCGAGGAGAATGAGGAATACCAGAAAGATGACGACTCGACGCGCCGAACGCTTGATGCTTGCTGCACGCTCGTACCTGCGGACCGCTTGAGCCGCTTGGTCTCGTGTCGTCATCGATCTATCTCACCCCATCGTGGTGTGCTCGCGGGTCGATCAGGTGTTCTGCGGAAATCCGAGGTCAATCGAGCTTGTCGCCGGATCTGGCCATCTGGAGGTAACGACCTTGGCCTTCGTGTAGAAACCGATGCCTTCGGGTCCATATGCGTGTGAGGTACCGAACAGAGAGTCTCCCCAGCCCCCGAAGCTGTAGTACGCGACAGGGACGGGGACAGGAACGTTTATGCCGACCATGCCTGCATCGACGTCGATCTGGAAGCGTCGCGCTGCGCCGCCGTCCCGTGTGAAGATCGCGGTGCCGTTACCCCAGGGATTCGCTGCGATGAGTTCTATCGCCTCCTCGTAGGTGTCAACCCGCGTTACGCCGAGCACGGGACCGAAGATCTCGTCGTCGTAGCAGGCCATGCCGGGCGCTACGTGGTCGAGGAGCGATGGAGCGATGAAGAACCCGTTACCTGGATACGTTCGCTCGCGTCCGTCGACGACGACCGTCGCACCTTCCTGGGGTGCGTTCGCGACAAATTCGGCGATTCGGTCGCGATGTTCCCGAGTGATGACAGGACCCATCTGAGAGGCCTCATCGGTCCCGTCACCGACGACGAGTCCAGGAATGCGCTCCTCGATGGCAGCGACGAGCGGATCTGCGGACGAACCAACGGCAACGACAATCGAGATGGCCATGCATCGTTCGCCTGCCGATCCGTAGGCCGCGCTCACTGCGGCGTCGGCTGCGAGGTCGATATCGGCGTCCGGCAACACGACCATGTGGTTCTTCGCTCCGCCGAGCGCCTGCACACGCTTGCCTGCGGAGGTACCCGTCACATAGATGTGCCGAGCGATTGGCGTCGAGCCAACGAAAGAGACGGCAGCGACGTCTGGATGTTCGAGGAGTCGATCAACTGCGACCTTGTCGCCTTGGACGACGTTGAACACACCAGCAGGCAAGCCAGCCTTGTCGAGAAGTTCCGCTGCGAGCATGTTGACGCTTGGGTTCTTCTCTGACGGCTTGAGTATGAACGTGTTGCCCGTCGCAATAGCGTTTGGGTACATCCACATCGGGACCATTGCAGGGAAGTTGAAGGGCGTGATCCCTGCCACAACGCCGAGCGGCTGTCGTATGGAGTAGACGTCGATGTCGGTTGAGGCTTCCTGTGAGAAGGAGCCCTTCAGATGCTCCGAGACACCACACGCGTATTCGATGTTCTCAAGTCCACGCTTCACCTCACCGAGCGAGTCTGAGAGAACTTTGCCATGCTCCGCAGTGAGAAGCGCTGCCATGTCTCCCTTGTGCCTGTCAACGAGATCGCGAAACCGATACATGATCGCTGTGCGTGCCGCGATCGATGTCGCTCTCCACGACCCAAACGCCTCTTTGGCTGCTTCGACGGCGCGATCGACCTCTTGTGTCGTTGCAAGACCCACCTCTGCGGCTACCTCGCCTGTCGCTGGGTTGTACACAGGCGTCTTGCGCCCAGAAGCCGAAGCGACGTCCTGGCCACCGATTATGTGGTTGATCTGTTTCACCGCGATGCTCCTCAATGATCGACCGAGACTCGTTCCCGTGGGAGGTATCTGCCGTCCCCTCTCTTGCCAAGGTACGCATCACCATCGATGATGACCTCGCCTCGCAGTAGCACGGTCTCCACCCGGCCGGATACCTCTTTGCCCTCGTACGCCGAGTAGTCGACATCCATGTGATGCTGGTTGACCGACTTCGTCCAGTTGGCATTTGGGTCGAACACGACAATGTCTGCGTCGGATCCCACAGCAATGGTCCCCTTCTTTGGATACATGCCGAAGAGCTTCGCCGGCGCGGTGCTGCATACCTCGATCCAGCGGTTCACACTGATGCGCCCCTCGACGACGCCTCCGTGATAGATGAGCTGATAGCGATCTTCGACACCGGGAAGACCATTCGGAATAGCGGTGAAATTGCCGACACCGAGCTGCTTCTGGGTGCCGAGCACCGGGTGATCATCCATGCAGAACGGGCAGTGGTCCGTTGATACCGCCTGGAGATCGTTCGTTGCCAGGCCTAGCCAGAGCGCGTCCTGATGGCCCTCTGAGCTCTTTCGGATCGGTGTGGAACACACATACTTGGCGCCCTCGAATCCGTCCGCGCTGACGTGCTCCTCAACGCTGAGGAACAGGTATTGGGGACAGGTCTCAGCGAACACGGGCAGGCCGCGGTCTCGAGCCTCCGTGATCTCTTCGAGTGCCTCTTTCGCCGACATGTGAACGACGTAGAGATGTGCACCGGCGAGTTCAGCAAGGGCTATCGCCCTGTGCGTCGCCTCACCCTCGGTGATCGCTGGGCGGGTAAGACTGTGGTACACAGGATCGGTTTCACCCCTGGCAAGGGCCTGTTCTCTGAGCACATCGATCGCCATGCCGTTCTCGGCATGCATCATGATCATCGATCCGCTCTCTGCTGCCTTCTGCATCGCGCGAAGGATCTCTCCGTCGTCGGAGTAGAACACGCCCGGATAGGCCATGAAGAGCTTGAAACTCGTGCACCCCCGATCGATGAGTACATCCATGTCTGACAGCGACTGTTCGTTGATGTCGCCGGCGATCATGTGGAACCCGTAGTCGATGGCACAGTTACCTTGCGCTTTCGCCATCCAGGAATCGAATCCGTCGATGAGGCTTTCGCCCTTGACCTGCACAGCGAAGTCCACGATCGTTGTCGTCCCGCCCCAGGCAGCGGCGCGAGTTCCAGACTCGAACGTGTCTGACGCCAAGGTTCCGCCGAATGGCAGTTCCATGTGCGTGTGAGGGTCAATGCCGCCTGGGATGACATACTTGTGTGTGGCATCCATCACCTTGTCAGCAATGGCAGCCCATTCATGGGTTCCAGGGGCACCGATCGCGATCACGATCTCCCCGTCGATGAGCACATCAGCTGCGACCGTATCGATCGCTGTGATGACGGTTCCTCCTGAGATGAGTGTCTTCATGGCGGGTTCCTCTCGTGTGAATCAGTCGATGACCGAGACCGACTCGGCGATGATTTCGCATGCGGTGTCAATCTCTTGTTCTGTGACGCTCAGGGGGGGTGCAATACGTAGGACGTTGCCGTAGAGGCCGCCCTTCCCTATCAGCAACCCACGCTTCTTGCACTCCTCGGTCAACCTACCGGCGCGACCTGCGTCTGGCGTCGACGTGCCGGGTTCGACCGTCTCGATGGCGAGCATCAGGCCCTTACCTCGGAACTCAAGAATCCATGGTGACGCCTCGGTGACCGGGCGCAGATTCTCGAACATTCTTGATCCCTGCTTGAGAGCGTTGCCCTGGAGGTCGTTATCGATGAGGTATTTGAGGTTCGCCAAAGCACCAGCCGACACGAGAGGATTCCCCCCAAAGGTCGATATCGAGTTGGCGCCGATGCAGTCCATGATCTCGGCACGAGCGACCACACCGCCAATCGACAAGCCGTTCCCAATGCCCTTCGCAAACGTCATGATGTCTGGGGTTATGTCGTGCGCCTGGTACCCCCACATGTGCTCTCCTGTGCGGCCCCAACCCGTCTGTACCTCATCGGACACGAACAGGATGCCGTACTCATCGAGTACATCCTTGAACGCTTTGAAGAACCCGTCCGGTGGAGTTGCGAATCCGCCGACACCCTGGATCGGCTCTGCGATCATGCACGCAACGTCACCAGAGGTCATCATGTCGATGACTTGGTGGAGATCTGCAACTGCGGCTTCGATGAAGGCGCCATCGCTCAGATCCTTGTACGGGCTCCGAACCTTGTACGGACCCTGGACGTAGCTCACGTTCAAACCCGAGTACCCCGTGGGTGACCACGCTCGGTGACTGGTGAGAGCAACGGCCGTGAAGCTGCGGCCGTGATAGCTGTTTCGCAATGCAAGCACCTGGTTGGACCGCCGGTACGACGTCGCCAGGAGCATCGCTGCATCGTTCGCTTCGGTGCCGGACGGTGTGAAGAACACCTTTGCATCCGGGATCCCTGACAGGTCGACCACACGTTCGGCGAGTTCGACCATCGGCTGATTGAGGTACAGGGTCGATGTGTGCAGAACCTTCGCTGCCTGTTCTGTGATTGCAGCAGTCACTTCCGGAAGGGAGTACGCCGTCATCGTTGTGAGGATTCCTCCGAAAAAGTCGAGATACTCATTCCCCTCGAGATCCCAGACCGTTCGGCCTTCGCCTCGGTCGATTGCGATCGGTTCGTCGTAGTACAGCGCTAGCCACGATGGCAGCACGGCGCGCGTTCGGTCGGTCAACTCTTTGTGGATGCCCATCGTGTTATCCCTCGGTCAGTGATTCGTATGTTTCTGGCCTGCGGTCTCGGTAGAACGCCCACTGGTTGCGGACCTCCTCGATCAGGTCGAAATCGAGATCACGAACGACGAGCTCAGCACCTTGGTCCGATGCAGGATCGCCGACGAATTGACCACGTGGGTTCGCGAAATAGGACGTGCCGTAGAAGTCGTTATCTCCGAGATCTTCAACACCGACGCGGTTGATTGCACCTACGAAATACATGTTGGCAACGGCCGAGGCGGGTTGCTCGAGCTGCCACAGGTATGCGGACAGTCCACGGCTTGTCGCTGAAGGGTTAAATACGATCTCGGCCCCTGCCAATCCAAGGGCTCGCCATCCCTCGGGAAAATGCCTGTCGTAACAGATGTACACGCCGACCTTGCCTACTGCAGTATCGAAAATGGGGTATCCCTGGTTTCCCGGCCTGAAATAGAACTTCTCCCAGAAGCCGCCCACATGGGGGATGTGATGCTTGCGATACTTCCCGAGGTACGTTCCATCTGCATCAATCACGGCGGCCGTGTTGTACAGGAACCCGGCCATCTCACGCTCGTACATGGGAAGTACCATCACCATGTTGAGTTCCTTGGCGAGCGCCTGGAAACGCTTCGTCGTCGGCCCGTCCGGGATCTCCTCGGCGTATCCGTAGTACTCGATGTCCTGGACCTGGCAAAAATAAGGTCCGTAGAACAGCTCCTGGAAGCAGATCACCTTGGCGCCATCTGCCGCTGCTTGCCGTGCGTACTTCTCGTGCAGCTCGATCATCGACTCTTTGTCTCCGGTCCACTCCGTCTGGAGGATCGCCGCTCTAACCACTCTGCTCATTCGAAGGCTCCTTCACGTTGGCTCGACCGGGAGTGCCGGATCATGCTTCCACGGTGTGTACACACTAGAGTATTGCGCATCGACTTGCACAAAGCGTGGTTCGTACCAGACAAATATGCCTACTTCAACCAACACCATCGCAGAGGCCATCACCGACCTCTCGGCCGACGGCATCGCTCGCGGCATCGGCATGCTCGTCACGACCGACGCATTACCTGCGGGTATCCGTCTTCCAACTGTACGCGAACTGGCGGTAGCGCTCGACGTTTCGCCGACTACGGTCGGTGATGCTTGGCAGATTCTGAGACGGCACCGCATCATCGACACCGAAGGCCGAAGAGGCTCGTTCGTCAGGGACACTTCGCCAGGTCCAACCATCCGCTACTGGCAAGTTCCCACAACGGGCGATGCCATCAAGATCGATCTCTGTAGCGGAGTCCCCGACGCACGCCTCCTGCCGAATCCGCTGAACATCATGCGAGAACTCGACCAGTCGCCGGTTGTAGCGTCATATCTCGAACGGCCAGTGCTCGACGAGCTTGAAAACATTGTTCGGTCGACGTGGCCATTCGCCCCTCAGCGTCTGACGATCCTCAACGGTGCCATGGATGCACTCGACAGACTGATCCAAGCAACCGTCACCGTGGGTGACAAGGTTGGTATCTCGGACCCGGGGTTCCCTCCACTGTTCGACATGCTGGATCTCGCCGGTGCAGAGTCACTTCCACTCCCCCTCGACGAGTCGGGCCTCGATCCTCAAGCCGTTCGCGGAGCACTGGGCAGGGGAATGACCGTGCTCATCATCCAACCACGCGCACACAACCCGACGGGAGTCTCGATGTCGGCCGATCGCCGGGATCAGATCGCTTCGGTCCTTAGCGGTCAACCTGTGCTCATCATCGAGGATGACCACTCAGGTCCGGTTTCTGGCACCCAACTTTTCAGTCTCGGTGAGGTTCTGCCCGAGCAGGTCGTCCACGTTCGAAGTTTTTCAAAGTCACACGGACCCGACTTCCGAATCGCAGCCGTCGGAGGCGTGTCGGACCCCATCACGACCGTCGATCGACGCCGGATGCTGGGTCCATCATGGACGAGTCGCCTACTTCAGGGCCTGCTCGCATCGATGCTGGCATCGAGCGATGTCGAGGCATCGATCGCGGCCGCATCCCGCATGTACGCGCAGCGACGTCGCGCAGTTGTCGACCGATTGGCCTCACAGGGGGTGAGTGTCGGAGGCGCACACGGACTCAACATCTGGATGCCCGTGCACGACGAGGCAACGGCCGTACCGATGCTCGCCGCACACGGCATCGGCGTCGCGCGCGGAAGGCCGTTTCGCCTCGCACCTGATGACAGACATTTCATTCGCATAACAACAGGTGCCTTGGACACCAACATCGAAGAGATCACCACAAGGCTCGCCGAAGCTTCTCATGGAAACCTCGGCGAATCGTCGAATCAGAACGGAGGACGAAGATGAATATCGGCGTGGTCAAGGAAATCAAACCGGACGAACGACGAGTCGCCGTATTGCCTGGGGCGGTAGCGGACCTGGTGCATCGGGGTCACGCCGTTTTCGTGGAAGCTGGTGCAGGCGGCGGTGCTGGCGCTCCGGATGCTGCATTCGTCGAGTCGGGAGCAGCCGTCGTCGCCTCTGCCGAGGAAGTCTTCGATGCCTCTGAGCTGATTGTGCACGTCAAGGAACCGCAAGCATCAGAGATTGCGATGCTTCGCCCGAACCACATCCTCTTCACATACCTCCATCTGGCAGCCTATCCCCAGGTCGCAGAAGGTCTGCTCGCGTCTGGTGCGACATGCATTGCATACGAGACAGTGGTCAAGGACGGCACACTGCCGTTGCTCGCTCCCATGAGCCACATCGCCGGCAGGCTCTCCTCCCAGGTTGGCGCCTTCTACCTCATGGCGCCCAACGGCGGAATGGGAACACTCCTCGGCGGTCACGCCGGAGTACCGCAAGGGCAGGTTGTCGTGATCGGCGCCGGTGCAGCAGGACTGGACGCAACCGATGTCGCAGTCGGCTTGGGTGCCCAAGTCACCGTGCTCGACGTGAATCTCTCGGCGCTCGCGCGTGTCCAGGATCGCTGGGGATCACGGGTTGTCACGGATTACTCGACTCGAGGATCTGTGCGCGAGTGGACAGCAAAGGCTGACCTCGTCGTCGGTGCCGTGCTCGTGGCCGGTGACCGCTCCCCTGTCGTCGTCGACAGAGGGATGCTCTCCAACATGCGTGAAGGTGCCGTGATGGTCGACATTTCGATTGATCAGGGAGGATGTTTCGAGACGAGCCGTGAGACAACGCATCAAGAACCGACCTACGTCGTGGACGGCATCGTGCACTATGCCGTCGGCAACATCCCTGGTTCGGTGCCGCATACGTCCTCGCGTGCACTGTCAAACGCAACGCTCCCGTATGTGCATGCCTTGGGCGGTGGAATCGGCAGCGCCCTGGACCAACGTCCAGAGCTCGCTGGTGGTATCAACGTGGCGAACGGCGAGATGACGAACACCGCGGTAGCTCACGGTCTTGACACGACGGCGGTCGATCCACGCCAAGCCCTCGGTATCTCCTGATCCGGGCGAGCCTCAGGTCGTGGCGAGCGTGACACCATTGGCGTCCGCGCCCGGCAGCCGTGTCACTCCCTGCACGATTCGGAACGTGGCATCGATATCCGCTGCGCTACATTCCCCACGATGGCACCCCAACGCACCAGACTGGCCGCATACGCCGTAGCTGTTGCCGGTGGGGATGTTTTGCTGTGCTTAATCGCTCCCGGCTATCCGGGTGAAGGTCGATGGACGCTTCCAGGTGGCGGCGTGGAATGGGGAGAGCATCCAGAGCAGACGCTCCGACGGGAGGTACTCGAGGAAACGAGCCTCGAAGTTGAGAGTGCCTCGTTCCTCGGCATCGACTCTCGACTGCTCAACGCCTATGACGGCCGCTCGGAACTCCACGCAGTCAGACTCCTGTACGAAGTGCCTCTGGAGGGAGATCCCGTCGTTCGTGAGGTGGACGGTTCAACGGTCGCCGCAGCGTGGATTCCGCTCACCGACATCGGGGCGCACGACACTATCGATCTCGTCCGCGCAGGCCTTGCAATGCTGACCGGCTGACACCGTCTAGAGCGTCGCCGGGCAATGCAACAATGGCGCCATGGCGAAACCACGCCCCGTACCCATCACGGTCACCTTCACGCAGGACTTATCCCTGCGCGCACGGCGGATCACGTTCACCGGCATGACGCTGGTCGATAGCATCAAGCCGGCATCGTATCTTTCCCTGTACTTCGATCTGCCTGGACCCAGCTGGCCACCAAAGCCAGGAGATTTCAACCCACCAGAGCGCATATACACGCCTCGGTATCTGGACCCTGCGTGCGACTCTATGACCATCGACTTCGTGCTTCACGGCAAGGGCAAGGCAACCGATTGGGCGCAAACTGCTGTGGCTGGTGACACCATATGGGCGGGGGCTACGTGCGGTGGGTTCGACATTCCCGACCCCCTCGATCATCTGGTGCTCGTTGGAGATGACACCGCTATGCCTGCAATTGGCATGGTCCTCGAAGCGATACCTGAGACGACACGAACCACGATCGTTATCGAGGTCGTTGACGAAGATGACGAGCGGCAACTGAGCGACACCACGTCCTCAGACCCGATATGGCTCCACCGCGGCACGGATGTCACAACCGCGGGGTATCAGACCGTCAACCTCGTACGATCCATCGCCGTACCCGATGACGCCCACTGGTGGGTTGCAGGTGAGCGTGAGGCGATCAGGGGTATTCGAGACGTGTTGACATCCGAGAAGGGTGTTGATGTCACCCGCATCTCCCTCAACGCCTACTGGCGTCTGCCCACTGCGGGCACGCAAGAGACATAGGGGCGTAGCCGCAGCGATCTCACATGATGTTGCTATTGGCCGACCAGGGACGCCAGGGCATCGATCCACCCAAGGACTGTCGGCGTGCCGCCTCCGAAGGATCAGACATGGTCACGCTGTTGGTGGCCCATCGAGCGATCGGCCGATCCATTGGTATCCTCAACGTGTGCTTGGATTCATCGTGATCGCTGTCGTGGCAATTGCCCTCGTGCTCGTCTTCGTTGCAAACTCACGCTGGGCTGCAAACAGGGGTTGGGTGTTCAACAAGCACAATCCGCGGCCGAGCGGGAGTGGTATTCCCATGGGGCTCGCTGAAATCTACGAACCGAGCATCGAGCACATGATCCAAGAACAGGAGTCCGAAGCGGCGCGAGGTGATCAGGACGAGTCTCGCGAAGCTCCCGACGTCGGTTGACGTGGCGGCGTTGGCGCGTGTCTGCTCCAACCGGCCCCGCTCCCGGGACCTCGTGCCGTGACCCGGTGGCTAAATCGCAAGACCTCACCGTGACCGTTGCATGGTTGTGTGTAACCGTGTGCGACTACCGCTCATAGACAAGCGCCGCTGCGCTGAACCCTTCGACATCGCCAGCGTTTGCTCCTGGTATCGCCTCGACCCTGAGCGTCATGTCGTCGATAAGTTGAAATAGCACGACACCGTATGTGTAGCTGTCGTCGTTGCGCGCCTCGATGCCTTTCGCAAGACTGATGCGGTCCCAGCGCTCTCCTTCGACCCAATACTCGAACGGCACGAGCTCGTACATGACAAGCCCGGTTCCCACGGTGACGTCTTTGGGGTCTGGCGAGTTGCCGACGACGCCTGCCTGGAGAGCGACACCGTTGAACGTCCCGATGGAGATGATGACGTGGGACGGGTCGAAGAGGTCATAGGAGGCGGACAGGTGACCAGCCCAGTACCGGTTTGGATCGGCTCCCTTGTACCCGTTCGTACCCTCTTCGAACCAGTTGCCTGCGAGGGTGCCTGCTACGTCATGGTCGAACTTTCCCCCATATGGTTCGACGGAACGCAGGCTCTTGGCGATCATCGTCTGACGGATGTCCTCAGTGAAATAGTCGAACGGGTCAGGTGTGTGAATCTTCCACGGCTCACGCTCGTATGTTTTGGGGACGAGGAGACCTTCGAGCGTTACATCGAGGTCGACCACGTAGTAGTCGACGTTCTTCGTGTACGAACCGATGACCTCGCCAGCCTCGACAGCCACGTTGACACGGACAGACTCACCTGGCGGTGGTGCCACCGCAGCGATGCGGGGAGCGAGCTCTCCGACGTGGATGAAGGTCGACGTTATCGAGCAGGTGTGCTCGATGACGAGCCGGTAGTCACTGATCTCCTGTCCGCCGCCATCGGCGAGCACCTCTGTCATGTGCTGAATATCGAGGATCGTTCCCGCTGCGGGACTGTAGACGTCGATGACACGATCGGGATCCTTGAAGTTCTGGTAGTACTGGTGATCGACAGGGGTGACGTGGGATCCAGTCATGAGACCGAGCGGTGTGATGTACTCGATGGCGTCGAGGTCGACCGGCGGGTACTCGAAGGTGATTCGACCACCAGAACATTCCTCACCGTATTCGGGCGACCCGAACTCCACATGGTCTGACGAGCGGACGGGTTCCGTCTCGGTCACTGCGTCCATCGCCATATCGCTCGTGGATTCGGTCGTAACCGTATGAGGGCTGTTCGTTGCAACCGGAACCGCAGTCGTCTCCGAGGGTGTGGCTGCGGCACATCCTGCCAGGACGAGAGCCGCGATTGCAGCGGCGGTCTTCTGCACACATCTCCCTTCGTGCTGCACGTATCGGCACTCCCTATACAGAGCTAAAGACCGATCACGCAGGCCGTCAGAGCACATGACGAAACGCGTCTCACGTCGAGCATCGCTGTCTCCATGATCCGTCCGGCTCGGTTGGGAGACTCGAGGGCGCGTTCAACCCCTCTTCACGGGCTGTGAAGTATCGACAGTCGACCTGTGTGATCGACATCCAAAGCGACAGCAAGAACCGGTCCGGGTTTCCGGAGGCTGGTGTGTACCGGTGTCGATCAGTTCCTGTTTCCGCCACGTGTAGATCGTCTGATCACTCACCCCGAGGTCCGCGGCGATCGACGCCACCGACCTGCCCGAAGCGATCGAATCGAGGACTCGGCGACGGAACTCGGGTGGATAACGGTACGGCATGGCTGACCCTCCTCACGGATCCCAGACACCACCGATTCCAGTATCCCAACTCCACAAAACTGGGTACACACCAAAGACGGCACCTGGACAGGGTTTAAAGAAGGGCATTTCGGCTACGCCCTGTCAGCCACTGTCCAAATCGAAGAGGACGGCACAGACAGCCTCACCTCGCCAGGGCTCGCAGAGGCCATCAGTTTCACAGACCTCAACTACGGTTACACATACCCGGAACGTGAAGCCGTCAAGATGCTTGAGGCGATCACCGGCACAGGCCGAACGTTGAGCGACATAGTTGTCGACCGCGCCTACTCGATTCGTACCGCTGCAAGCTTCCATTTCCCTGTCCGCCGTCTCGGAGCGCAACTGGTGTTCGACCACAGACGAACAGACGTCGGTGTCCGCACTACCCATCAGGGGGCCCTCGTCATTGCCGGCTGGCTGTACTCCCCCGCCCTACCTAACGAGCTCCGTAACCTGGAACGGCCCGCACCAGGACCTCGCCGTCGTCGTCGCGACGCATTCAAAACCGACGCAGAATATGACAGACACGTCACAGCCTGCAACACCGCATCCCAGAAACGCACAAACTTCTACGACGCTGTAACGCAACGTGAACGCTACGCATTCAAACTGCACACTAAAGCCGACACCGACGGGTATCTGCGTGCCATGTGCCTCGCACAGGCAGGCAAGATCCGCTGCCCCCTCGTTGCACCCTCGATGCTGCTGTCCCCCATCAAAACCCAAGCATTCGCCGCACCAACAGAAGCTGTTGAACCTGTGTGCCGCAGATGCACCATCACCGTGCCGCCTGACGTTCTCGGCTACGGATACCAGAAACATCGATGGGGAACGCGACAATGGGGAACGTCGTACGCCCGCCGAAACCGCGTCGAGAACTTCTTCGGGATCCTCAAAGCCAGCCACGGCGCAGGTGCCACCCGCGAAAACTTCAGAATCTACGGCCTTGCAAAAATGACACTGTGGTTCGGTTTCTTCTGCGCCACAACGAACCTTCTCAAAGTCGCAGCCTGGCGACGCGACACAGCCGACCCGTCCAAAATCGATGCCCGCCGCAAACGCACCCGCAGGGGAAAATACCGCAAAGCCACACTCGCGCGACTCGGCGCTCAACCTGGCGCCCCTCCTGTGACGTAACGACCCTCGACTGTCCACCGTTGCGCTCTGCAGCACACCTAACGCGCCCCCGTCGACGCTGCTGTTGACACCCGTCACCGCTCGACGCCGTCACGACCTGCGGAAAGCCCCGGCATAGCAATGCCGGGGCTCCCATGTTCCTGCAACACCAAATTCACGACCTGTGCCAGGTCGAAACCTGCTGCTTTCGTAACCAACAGCCCCTACTTTTGTAGGGACCACGTAGTGGAGGTGGGGGGAATCGAACC
>CAYWPC010000005.1:96481-98116 GCA_964460075.1 uncultured Acidimicrobiaceae bacterium | reverse complement strand
CCAACGACCGCTCATCGAGACCCGTACCGGCAGTATCGACCAGCCGCTCACCGAAGATTCTGATCTTGCGCAACGGCTCACTCAAATCATGGGCGCTCACGACGGCCATGCGCTCGAGGTCCTGGTTGCTGTGCTTAAGTGTCACGATCATCTGGTTGAGTTCCGCCGTCCGTGCTCGAACCTCATTCTCGAGTGTGCGATGCTTCTCTACCAACCCGTCAGCCATCTCGTTGACAGCGCGTGCGAGGATCCCGAGTTCGTCTCGCACGGTGACAGCCGTTCTCTGGTCAAGATCTCCCAGGGCGACTCTCACTGCCGTGTCGGTGATTTCGCGAATCGGCTTGGTACGTCGTTGCGCGAGCAGTGCAGCAGAGAGGATGAGGAGGATGAGGAACGTTGCCCCGGTCGCCACGAGAAATCTGGATAGCTGCGTCATGGTCTCAAGTGCCTCGCTCTTGTCGATCTTGACGACAATGCCAACGCCAGAGGGTGAGACATGGTGTGTCACTGCGAGGACAGCGACGCCCCGATAGTCAACAGACTCGGTGAAGGAGGCCTCGTTACCGAGGAGCGCCTGGACGATAGGGATGTTGAGGTCCGTCATAGGGACCGTTCTTGCAAAGGCGGCGTCCGGGCGAAAGCGCAGTGGCGTCACGAACACTGCGTAGGCACCATCCTCGTCGAGAACACCGAACAGGGACTCCCCTGTCTTGCCCAGTCCCGTGTAGTTCGCCGCCCACTCTGTCAGTTGGCCCATGTAGGCGTCGAGTTGAACGGTTGCCACCTCGACACCATCTCTCACGAGCGGCCTTGCGATTGGCAGAACCAATCTGCCCGCATCGTTGCGTCGCAGGGACCCATACGCCATCTCGACGGATCCCTTTTCGAATAGGGCGCGGTTCACAACCTCTCGGCCGATCGCTTCGGTGTCCGTCGATGCAATAACGCAGCCGCTTCGGTCGATGAGTTCGAGGTCGCTCAGCGCGTCGAGGTGCTGGTTGCGAAGTGCTGTGAGGAGTGTGTTTATCCGCTCCCTGCTTGCGGTGTCACCGCAGTCGCTGATGAGGCGAGCGATGTTCGACATGCGAGGGTCCGACATCGCAGCCGAGTAATTCTTCAATCGTTCGACGACGAGGGAGTCGATCCTGTTGTTTTGGATCTCTGCCACGGCGGTGAGCGCATCGAGGTGATCCTGAATGGAGGCTCTCCGAACGACGGAGGTGACGACGAATCCAACCAAGATGAGCGGGATCAGCCCGATGGTGACCAACTCGACGAAGACCTTTAGACGTATCGTCAGGCCCGAAGGCTTGACCACGCCGTTCGGCGTCGGAGATCCGAGTCGGTTGTCGTTCTTCATTTCCCCCAGCCCAGTTCGAATGCGACAGTTGTTATGTGCTGGATCGCGTGAGTCAGTCGAGCGAGCCTGATCGAGAAAGCGCCGTGCGCCAGTTATCCCGACTGGTGTACAGCCTTGTGTCTCAACACCCTCCTAAATCCTTAGTGCGTAACTATGGAATAGGCGCCATAGGAGCCTACGACGAAAACCCACTCATAGGATACACCCAACCACTCGAAGATTTCCAGTTGTTGGTTATCTAACTGCTCCATTGCAACGTATCGGTCCGGTTTCGG
>CAYWPC010000005.1:94036-96381 GCA_964460075.1 uncultured Acidimicrobiaceae bacterium | reverse complement strand
TTTCCAGTTGTTGGTTATCTAACTGCTCCATTGCAACGTATCGGTCCGGTTTCGGACTTCTTGACCCACATTTTCTTGGTCTGGCGTAGATGTCCGCAACATATTGCGGACATCTACGCCAGAGCCCTCAAGTGTCGTGGGGGTGTGTCACTATGGGGGTATGAACGTACCTGGGATCCTGCATGCAGATCTTGACGCCTTCTACGCAGCCGTCGCCGTTCTCGAGAACCCGACCCTCGAGGGAAAGCCCGTTGCCGTGGGTACCGGCGTCGTGTTGTCGTGCACCTATCAAGCCCGCGAGTTCGGTGTTAGGGGAGGCATGCGAATGGTCGACGCGCGCGCCAGGTGTCCGAGACTGGTCGAGGTAGACGGGACCTTTGGGGCCTATCCGCAATACTCACGAGCGGTCTTCAAGATCTTCGAGTCGTACACGCCCCAGGTGGAGCCTCTCTCGATCGACGAGGCGTTCCTCGACGTTACGGGCTCCATCCACTTGTTTGGATCGCCTGAAGAGATCGCACACCAGATCCGAAGGGACGTTCGATCCGCGACAGGGCTTGCCGTGTCCGTTGGAGCCAGCACCAAGAAGTTCCTCTCGAAGATCGCCAGTCAGGTGGCGAAACCCGACGGTGTCCTGATCGTTGAACCTGGCAGAGAGCTCGAGTTTTTGCACCCACTCCGTGTCTCGTACCTGTGGGGTGTTGGGCCGGTTACCAAGCGGAGACTCGGCGAACTCGGCCTCAAGACGATTGGTGACATTGCGGGGACACCACATGAGTCCCTCGTCGCAATGCTCGGCAAGGGCGCTGCCGGTCATCTCGGTGCGCTCTCTCGGAATCAAGATCCAAGGTCGGTGGTCAGGACGCGGAAGGCAAAGTCCGTTGGTGCGCAGAGCGCAATGCGCTCGGCCCGTCGCACGATCGACGATCTCATGCCTGTGCTCCAACGCCTCACAGACAAAGTAGCCGCACGACTCCGCAAGAACGACCGATCAGCGAGGACGGTGACGGTGAGGGTCAGATTTGGGGACCTGTCCTCTGTGACGAGATCGATGACGATGCCGACACCTACGGCTGGGACGCAGGCCATAGTCGATGTGGCAACAGGACTGCTGAAGAGCGTCCTTGACGAGTTTCCAAAGCACGAGATCTCCCTCCTTGGGATCTCGACATCGGGACTGGGTGTTGGGGAGCCCTTGCAACTCGCTCTCGGTGTTGATGACGCGACGAGCGGGGGAACCCCGAGGGAGTTGGAGTTCGAGGCACTGGACGCATCCGTCGATCATCTGCGTCGTAAGTACGGCAAGGACGCGGTCAGCCACGGGAGTGATCTGCTGTCGGGACGTTCGGACTTCGGGGACGGACTGTCCGAGGTGATGACAAGAGACGACTGATACCTCCGTTCCTTGGTGGTGAACCACACAGGAGCCAGTGGAGAGGTGGGTGTTGCGCCGCTGTACGCTCCAGCGGATGCGGGCCACCTACTGGATCATGATCGTTGTTGCAGCCTTTGGGTGGGGTTCGGGTGGTATCGCGACGAGAGCGGCCTTCGCCGAAGGCGTAGGGCCGTGGACACTCGTAGCGCTAAGGGTCGCTATTGCAGCGGTGCTCGTGGTCGTGGTTCTCTTCGCACGTCGGTCGCCTCTCCCAACGGGTGCGGTGCTCCGGTACGGCTTCGTTCAGGCCGTGTTCAACCTCACCGTTCCGTACGTACTGTTCACCTTTGCATACGACGAGGCGTCGGCAGGGTTCGTCGGCCTGCTCGCTGCACTTATCCCTCTCGCCACCGCGGTATTCGCCAACTTCATCCTTCCCGATGAGCCGCTGACCGTCGGCAAGCTCGTCGCACTCTTCGTTGCCTTTACCGGAGTTGCTGCACTCTTGCTGTCCGGCGACTCTGGTCTTGCAGAGGGCGGGAGGCCACTGGTCGCCGTGGGCCTTGGCCTGACGTCCGTCGCCTCGATCGGATACGCAGGCGTTATCGCCAAGAAGCATGCGGGGAGTTACGACTCGGTTATGTTGACCGGCCTCCAGTTTGGATACGCCGCTGTGTGGTTACTCGTCGCGATGCTGTTCATCGAAGGTGCACCTACCGATGTGACGGCCAACGGATGGTGGCTCGTCCTGACGCTCGCGGTCGTAGCCACGTTCATGCCGTTCCTGCTGTTTTACTGGCTCATACAACACATCTCGGCGACTGATGGTTCCCTTATTGGATACCTCGTGCCGTTTGTGGCTCTGGTAGGCGGCATCGTGCTCCTTGGCGAGCAACTTCAGATGGGGATCGTCATCGGAGGAGCACTGGTGCTGGTCGGGATGATCATGAGCGACAGGGAGGCCCGCAAG
>CAYWPC010000005.1:0-93936 GCA_964460075.1 uncultured Acidimicrobiaceae bacterium | reverse complement strand
CGGAGGAGCACTGGTGCTGGTCGGGATGATCATGAGCGACAGGGAGGCCCGCAAGAACAGAGTTTGGGCGTCAGGTTGCCATGTCGCGGGATTCGAAACGCCACGCGGCGATCGCCGTTCCAGCGACTGCGACTAGGAGCAGGAGCAGATACTGCGGCTCGAAGCCCTTCGCTAGAGGAGCCTTGTCTCCGAGGTACCAGTAGAACGGTGAGAGGAGCCGCAAGGGGGCGAGGCCGTCGACGATTGCACCGAGGCCGTTGATGAACCAGGCGACGGCACCGATCGCAGAAGTGATACCGATGGCGGGTCCCGCGCCGAGCAGCGACCAGATCGCCAGCGCGATGCCGGCGAAGGCTAGAGCGAGCAGTACGAGGCCAAGGTTCGCATTCAGGATGTTGAACACAGCTAAATCGGTGTCGTACACGACGTTGCCCACGATGCTGAAAACTGCCAGCACGAACCCTATGACTAGGGAGAGAATTGCGACGGCTGCCGCCTTCGCCAGGAGGACGCGTCGCCTCGGCACCGGAGTAGAGAGAACCATGTCCGTGACACCCCGCGATTCGTCCTTAGCGACCAGGGCCGAGACGGCACCTACCGCGAAGATCATCATCACGATCGGACCTATCACGCCGTAGGTTCGAGACGATATGAAGCCCGCCGCCGTTGTCATCGAATCGATGTCGGTCATACCGAAGAGCGCGAAGATCTCCTTCGGCATCGAATCGATGAGGTCCGCAATTGCCTGTTTATCCTTCGAGAACGCAGGCCACGCGGCGAACGTAAGCAGCAGCAACGCTGCCAGAGCAAGGGCCCAGGTCCACACCGAGCGTCTGCGATCCCACAATGATTTCCCAAGAACGCCCGTCAGTAGCCACGTTGATCGTGGCGTCATGATCCGTGTCCTGCGTCGCCTGGAAGCCGCTTCAGGAACGACCGATTGCTCCGTTGCAATATCGCGATGGGAGAACAACCAAACGGCGACACCGATCAGCACGATCGTTGCAGACGCAAGCCACACCTGGCCGGAGTTGACACCATTGAGCAGGGGTGTGCCCTGCAAATACCAGTTGAACGGGCTCAGCTTGTTCGGGATCTCCAGCCAGTCGTAGATGGCGGAGAACGCGTTGACGAACCACGCGACGACTGCAAGGAGAATTCCGGTGCCGATTGCCGCTGACGGCCTACCTGAGAACGCGCCTGCCACAATGGCGACTGCTCCAAACACCATTCCGAGCAACCAGAGCGAAAGGTTGACTGCGACGACGCCGCCGATGTTGAGGCCGACATCGAGCGTCACGTTCAGCATCAGCAACATGAAGGTGATGACGGCCGCAATGGCTCCAGACAGCACCGCCAGGACTGCAGACTTCTGGAGGATCAGCGATGTGCGCGACATCGGTGCAGACAACAACATGTCCATCGTGCCGTTCTTCTCTTCACGGGCAGTTGCGGCCGCAGCCACTGACACGGCGAATCCAATGATCATCAAAGGTCCGAATAGCGAGTAGAACTGCGCCTGGAGAAAGCCGGCCCCTGTGAGATACGTGGCAGGGTCGATGCCGAAGATCGCCATCATCTCTGGGGGGAAGTCGTCGATGAACTGGCGCATCGCCTCCGAGTCACGCATGATCGGGTATACGAACGACACCCAGCCGATCAGAGCGACCGATCCGAGAATCCACCAAATGATCGAATGTCTACGATCCCAGATCGATCTCGTGAAGACGCTACGAAACATCGGCGTCGGCGGAGTAGTACGAGAGGAAGACCTCTTCGAGGTTGCCGTCACGCGTGGAGATGGACTCGACGTGGTGGTTTGCAGCTTCTTTGATGACCGGGTCCAGTGCTCCGCTGATGGTGATGGAGATCATGGTTCCGCCGTTACGGATTTCGGCATTCCGTACTCCGGGGAGTGCGGCGAATGTGGCTTGCTCGACTGGTGACGAAAACTTGAGAGAGATCGTGGAATGTGCTCTTGACTTGAATGCCTCGACGCTGTCGACGGCGATGAGTCGGCTGTCGCGAACGATCCCGACTCGATCGGCGATACGATCGATCTCCGGCAGGATGTGTGACGAGAGGAACACAGTGCGCCCCTCCGCCCGAACCTCATTGAGGAGGCTCTGGAACTCCTGCTGCATCAGCGGGTCCAGGCCTGCAGTGGGCTCGTCGAGAATCAAGAGCTCCGGTTCGTGCATGAACGCGTTGATGACACCCACTTTCTGACGGTTGCCTGTGGAGTAGTCCTTGATCTTGCGGTCGAGGTCGAGTTCGAAGCGATCTGCGAGCCTGGCTGTCTGGCGATCACAGTCCTGGGAGCGGAGGTTGGCGAAGTAGATCAGAAACTCCCTGGCTGTCATCGTGTCGTACATCGCGAGATCGCCAGGCAGGTAGCCGGTGCGGCGGCGAATTTCGATGGAGTCCTTGAGGATGTCGAGGCCGAGGATCGTGCCGGACCCTGACGAGGGAAACAGGAAGTTGAGAAGCGTGCGAATCGTCGTCGACTTACCTGCCCCGTTCGGGCCGATGAAGCCGAAGACCTCGCCCTCGGTGATCCTGAGGTCGAGATCGATGATGCCTGGTGCGGTCCCGTAGTACTTGGTGAGACCAACGGTCTCGATAGCGATCCCCATCAGGCGTGTTCCCTTCGTCGCGTCGAACGGTACTACGACCCCGGTCCGACTCCTCTCAGACGTCAGGCGTAGAAGACCGCAACATGCTGCGGGAATCTACGCCAAACGCCGTGGAGCGTGCGACTATCTATACAATCGGGCGCCATGGCATCCGGATCGAAGCGGCTCATCATCCTTGCGCTCTCAGCGAACGTCGCGATAGCGATCACGAAGTTCGCTGCCGCAGCGATCTCGGGGAGTTCGGCGATGTTCGCTGAGGCGATACACTCGCTCGCCGACTCGGGTAACCAGTTGTTCCTGCTGCGAGGTGAGGCGGTTTCGCGCTACAAGGCAGACGTCACTCACCCGTTCGGCCGCGGCAAGGCGATGTACTTCTGGTCGTTCATGGTCGCCGTTGTGCTCTTCATCGGTGGTGCGGTGATAGCGATCGTCAATGGATGGCAGCGTATTCAGAGCCCTCATGTCGGCGAGGGCGAGGGTCTCGTCTTCTCCCTCATCGTCCTAGCGATCGCGGGAGGGTTCGAGATATTCGTCGCTTGGGTTCCTGCCCTCAGACAGTTCAACGCCATTCGCGGCACCAAGAGCGCATGGCGAATGATCAAGGAGTCGAAGGATTCGGCGCTCATCATCGTCCTCTTCGAGGACAGCGCTGCAGTGGTCGGTCTCGTCGTCGCGGCTGGCGGTCTCATCCTGACCGAGGTGACGGGCACAGCGATCTGGGATGGCCTTGCTTCGATCATCATCGGCCTCGTGCTCATCAGCGTGGCGCTCATCGTGGCCAGAGAGATGAGCGAGCTACTCATCGGGGAGGCGGCGAGCAGGGAGCATCGCACGGCCATCCGTGTAGCGATTCTGAGTGTCGAGGAGGTCCACCATGTAGAGCAGCTCCTGACGATGCAGATGTCCCCTCACCAGATTCTCGTGACAGCGGATGTTGCGTTCGACGAGGATGTTGACGAGGTAACAGGCGTTGAACACGTAGAGGCTGCTATCAAGGGGGCATGCCAGGAAGCGAATCGCATCTTCATCGAGCCAGTACGCCGATGATTGGATTCGCATCCGCCCCTGCGTCATCCGCGAATCTCGGCCCAGGTTTCGACACGCTTGGTCTTGCTCTGTCTCTGAGGTGCACTGCCACAGTGGAGACTGCCGAAGCGATGACGATCACCGAAGATGGGTCGACTGGGAGTCTCGATGCCGACGACCTCGTTGCCAGAGCGATCATGCTCGCGGTCGATCGGCCCATGCACGTGACACTTGCCAACGAGGTACCGAGGGCGAGAGGTCTCGGCTCGTCAGCCGCAGTCGCAGCTGCGGTGGCGGGAGCCGCACTCAAGGCTGTACGCGCCCCCGGGGGGGCAGCGAGGGTGTTCGAAATCGTTACAGAACTCGAGGGTCACCCAGACAACGCAGCAGCGACGGTGTTTGGGGGCCTTGTCGCCGTCGTCGATGGTGGTGTGAAGCGGCTCAAACTGCACGAGTCGATACTCCCCGTTGTGGGGATCCCGAACGAGCCACTCAGAACGGATCGAGCGCGTGCGGCACTCCCTGACACCGTCCCGCTACCTGTCGTCACCCGTAGTCTCGGCCGCATCGCCTTCCTTATCGCTGGTCTTGCCGACGCAAGCGCCGATGTGCTGCGTCACGCACAGGGAGACGAGCTTCACGAGGGCCCCCGAGGTGCGCTGGCACCCGTAACGGGAGAGCTCATCGATGCAGCGATTCGTGGAGGCGCGCTCTACTCCTGCTGGTCGGGTGCAGGACCGACAGCACTCGCGTTCGCAACCAGAGAGTCGCGGGGAAGAGTCATCGGTGCCATGGGTGGCGTTCTCGGAATCTCAGGTGAAGTGCTGGCCCTCAATGTTGACTACGAAGGGCTCACCTGAAACCACTCCAATCGATCGTGGCGAGCGCCCGGTCGATGCGGGTAGCGACGGCTCTGTACGCATCGAGGCCGTTGCCGAGCGGGTCGGCTATCGCAACAGGGTGGTCAAGGAGGCGGATGCGACCGACGTCGAGTCGAGGGAATCGTTCTACGGCTGCGATCAGGTGATGCTGCTCCATACCGATCACGGCGTCAGGAAGCTCGCATTGATCGAGCGGTGTCGCCTCGTGGCCTGCAATGTCGAGGCCGCGCTCTGCGGCAACGATTTGCGCTTCCTCGGTGGGGGCCGCTCCGGAAATGGCTCGCGTGCCTGCACTCGAGAACACGTAGTGACCAGCGTCGAATCGCGTACTGGCCATCGCTTCTGCTAGCGGTGACCGGCAGATATTCCCTGTACACACGAACAGAACCTGGAAGTGTGCGTGCCCGAGTCGATGGTGAATGTGTGAGGCCTGGTGGTCACGCATCAGCCCGATACTTGGCCGCTGCATGGACGAACTCAGCGAACAGCTCGTGCGAAGGTCCGTCGTCGCGCATGCCGAGGAACTCAGGGTGCCATTGAATGGCAATGAGCGGCCAGTCGTCATCCTCATGCTCGATGGCTTCGACCGTGCCATCCGCTGTGGACGCGACCGCCCTCAGACCGCTTCCGAGCTCGTCAACGGCTTGGTGGTGGATTGAGTTGATGTTCTGGAGCCCCGGGCCGATGATGTCAGCGATTCGGCAACCTTCCTCGACCTGCGCCTCGAGATGTGGCTCGTAGACGCCTTCGCCTGTGATGTCGTGGCCATGGGCCCCTGTATGGGACGGGAGATCTTGTACGAGGGTTCCACCGAGGGCGACGTTGATCACCTGGAGCCCTCGACAAATACCCATGACCGGCATCTTTCGTGCGTGTGCCCTTCGCACGAGCTCGAGTTCAAAGCTGTCCCGCTCGTCGTTGACACCCCGAACGGTCGCGTCTGGCTCAGCACCGTATGTCGCAGGGGAGATGTCCCCACCGCCTGTGAGCATTATTCCGTCAACGCGGTCGAGGATGTCATCTATGGCTTCCTCTTCCACGGGTACGAGTACAACTGGAATGCCGCCACCTAGACGGACCGAGTCTGTGTACGTGTGCGCAGCGAGGTATGCCCGAATTTCCATTCCGACGGCCGGGACGTCCTGAGGTCGGCCGGTTATTCCAATGATCGGTTTCATGCACGTATGATAGGTGAGGACGCGATTCGCCGCCGACGAACATCAGTGTCAGAAATCGCCTATCCTTGGATGGTCGGTGCGGCCCGATCGAGGGAGGTTCCGCACGGGACCGCCCACTTTTCGTACAACGAGGTTTAGCTGCATGGGTTCGCTGATAAAGAAGCGTCGCAAGAAGATGAGCAAGCACAAGTACCGCAAGCGACTCAAGGCCAACCGGCACAAGCGCAAGAAATAGCATAAGTAGCACACGCAGCAAGTCGACCTTCCGACTGCCTCCCTACCAGGAGGCGATCGAGTCAGGGGGGTGAAGCCCGTGAAACGCACGCATCAAGTGTCCGGCTGGGCCATGAGGCCCCTGCTTCTGTTCACGGTCCTCGTCCTGGTCGTTGCCGGCTGCTCGAGTGGCGATACCAATAGTTCGAAGACTGGTGACGAGCAAACCAGTGCCGTGGCAGATCTCGGGGATCTCACTGTTGCGGTTGGTGCTGCTCCTTCTATCGACTTCGCTGCTGCCGCCCTCGGTGTCGAGATGGGGGTTTGGGACAAGCGCGGCCTCACGGTGACGAACATGTTCGTGCGCGGAGGCGGCGAGGTCGCGGATGCGATCGAAGCAGGCGATGCGCGGATGGGCCTCACGACTGGACCCGCAGCGGTTGCCTCCATCGTTGCGGGACTGCCAGCCAAGATCGTCGGCGCTGCAAGCCTCGGCTGGGTTGGTTTCGTAGTCGTCGTCTCCTCCGACAGCGACATTCGGAGTATCTCTGACCTCCGCGAGCGGACGATCGGTTTCAGCAGACCCGGATCCACGACCGACTACATAGCGGAGCGGATCGCAACATCACAGGACTGGACGATGGGCATCGATGTGTTCAAGGTGTCGGTCGGAGGCCTCGCTGACATGGTCGCGGCCCTCAAGGATGGCGCCATTGATGCCTTCACGTGGACGGCCGAGCCGGCGTACGCCCTCGAAGAGGAGGGCGAGGCGAGAGTCGTTGGCGATATGGGTGACATTCTTGGCTCAAACGTGTTCGTGTCCATCGTGGCAACCACGGATCTCATAGAGGGCGAGCCCGATGTCGTTCGCGCCTACCTTTCGGGTTGGATGGAGACGGTACGCTGGATGAGGAGCAACAAGGCGGAGGCGGTGAGCAGGATGTCCGAAATGTGGGGTATGAGCCCGAGCGCGATCGCCAGGGCTTTCGAGACAAGTGGGCCAAATCTCAGCACGACAGGGTTGATTCCTGAAAGAAACCTTGCAGGAGTGGCCGTCACGGTGGCCGACCTGAATAGTGACGTCGCAACGCCACCATCCCCCGCCGATTTCTACGATCCACGGTTCGTGCCCGTAGCATCTGGGTAACGGCGCCTTCGACGTTTACCACGCCTTCGACGTTTACCAGATGAAGGTGGCGAATAGCCTGGAGCCCGAAGCTTGAGGCAGAGTGCCGCGGCTTCGGTGGATCCTTGTAGCGGTCAGGGTTGCTACGTCAAGGCGACCGCTGCACCGAAGATGCCGATGCTGGCGAGCAGGATCACGAGCTGGACTATGCCCCGCACAGCGGGCGAGGTGCGCTTCGCCGTCGATTGGTGCACAAGGGCAAGGCCGGCAGCGATCGCGATTAAAGACCCCTTGGTGCCGAATGCAGCCCAGGCCTTTCCGAGATCGGTGTACATCCAGGCTCCTGTGACGAGCGCCGTTGCAAGCGCTGTCCATGACACGGCGCTGAAACGTCTCGCCATGGCACGGAGAACGTTCCTGTCGTCGGTTTCGGTACGGACTGCCGCGATAAGGAACGCCAGAATGATCAACCCGCCGGTCCAAACCGCTGCCGAGAGCAGATGGATCCACTTCATGAGCTCGAACGTCGTCACGATCTAGTGGTCTGTCACAGAAACAATCATCGTGTCCCCGGTTTTCGATGTCTCTGGCATCGTCCTCCGCCTCGACGCGTCCAGCGATACGCCTTCGTTATGCGGCCCAGGCAGGAGACGTCGATACCTCGCAGATGTCCAGGTGCCAAATCCGTGACGGACCACTAGGCGTCACCTTCGAGGAACTTGACGATCTCATCGACCAGCGCATCCGCTCGCTCGGGGTCGAGACTCGGGATTTGTGGCTCGTCAGAATCGGCTGCATCTCCCAGGAGAGAGCCGAGAAATGGCTCGTCGTACGCCGAGATCTCATCGAGATACTCGGCAACGTCGGAGCCGGCGTCCTCAAGAGCATCGTCGACTTTCTGGGTGTACTCGGCATCCACCGCAATCAGTTCGGATGTGTCGATGTGGAGGTTCGTGATGTCAGAGACCTTCTCGACCAACGCAAGAACAGCCTTCGGAAACGGGTTGCCGCTGAGATACGGAGGCGTGGGTGCCCACATCGAGAGCGACCGGATGCCAACCTCTTTACACGCCCCCTGCACAACGCCTACGATTCCGGTTGGGCCGCTGTAGTTCGCTGAGTCGAGTCCTGAACGGATCACACTCACCGAGTCGCTGCCAACACCAGACAGTGTGATGGTGGCGGTGTGGCTGACCGCCGCCACGTATGCACCGATGAGGATCACCTCTTCGACGTCAAGGGAAGCAAGCACGTCGACGATGCTTCGCGAGAACGTTTTCCACTTAAAGTTCGGCTCAGGGCCGCTGACAACGACGATGTCGCGACCGTCTTTGGGTCTCGGGAGCGCCGTGAAACGTAGCCTCGGCCATGTCAGAGCCCGAGAGACTCCGTCGCGAATCTCGATTGTCGGACGGTGCTGCTGGAAGTCGTAGAACGGATCAGGCTCGATCTCCGCTAGCACCGTTGTGTCGCTGTGGGCGTCGATGATGAACTCTGCCGCTGTGGAGCCAACGTCGCAGGCGTCGTTCCAACCTCCGAAGGCGACGACGGCCACCGGGCGTCGAAGATTCGGTTCGGCGAGGCGGCGGATGACGTCCATGAAGGGAAGCGTACAGGGATACCCGGATTGATTTTCCCTGCCCACGAGCAGTGCTTCCCAACTTACGCTAGAGCTTTGACGACGTCCTCGGGTGTGGCAACGGGGAGGTCGCACACGAGACCCTTACATATGTACGCAAGGCCTGTGTCTCCGGCGCTGCGATCTGCAAGGAGCGGGACGGAAGTGGCCGAACCGTCGCCCGTGGCGAGTACGACGTCGGGTCGGAAGGCCCCCCAGATTGGCCGAACAAGTTCGGCACGTTGCGATGGTGATCCGACGATTGCCACTTCCCGTACACCGGCGATGTGTGTGAGCCAAACGGCGAGCGTGTAGCCACCAAACGCCGGGTTCGATAGGGCATCGCCAGTGAGTATGCGCATCGACGCTTCGAGTTCGATGGTCGATTCGCGGTCACCAGTCAACGCACTGTGCACCAGCAGTGCTTCGAGTGCTAGCGAATTATCGCTGGGCGTCGGGTTGTCCTGAGTGTTCTTCGGCCGCGCTATCAGATCGTCGGCGTCCCCGCGTGTGGCGAAGAAGCCGCCATTGGGGTCGGCGAAATGACTACGGAGGGTTCCGACCATCGACTCCGCCGACGTGAACCACCGCTCTTCGCCCGTTGTCCCGAACAAGGTGTACAGGCCGAGCGCCGTCGACGCGAGATCGTCTGCAAAGGCTTGGTGGCCCGGCCTATCCCTCCAGGAGCGCACGAGCTCACCTCCGGGTGAGGCGTGACCGAGTAGAAACTCGGCGATGGCAATTGCACGTGCTGAGTATCGAGGTTCGTCGAGAACGACGCCAGCTTCGGCGAAAGCACGAAGAGCGAGACCGTTCCATGCCGTGACGATCTTGTCGTCGCGTCCTGGTGGTATGCGTTTGGAGCGCGCTGTGCGCAACCGTTCATCTATTCGATCGCGCGCGACCCTCAGTTCTCCGACGCTCAGGCCCGTCTCACTCGAGACGGCAACGATGTCGGTGCGTCGGTGCAGATTGTTGGCACCTCCGAAGTTGCCTTGCGGCGTTGCTCCATAGATCGCAGCCGCAAGAGCGCGGTCGTCTCCGAGCACGGCGCCGAGTTCGTCCCATGCCCACACGGCGAACTTGCCCTCCATACCCTCGGAGTCTGCATCCTCGGCCGAATGGAGACCACCGGATATGTCTGCCATTCTGCCGTCGAGATAGTCAAGGACTTCCCTGGAGATATCGGCGAATCGGTCGATGCCCGTCACCTGCCACGCTCTGAGATACATCCGGGCGAGAAGGGCGTTGTCGTAGAGCATCTTCTCGAAATGAGGAATCTCCCACTGGGCGTCAACCGAGTATCGAGCGAAGCCACCGAAGAGGTGATCGTAGATCCCTCCGTTCGCCATTGCAGTGAGTGCCTTGATCAGCATGGTGGCTGCGACCCGGCCGGCTTCAGTTTCTCGCCGAAGTGCTGCCATCCGAACGAGGAACTCGAGGGTTGGCACCTGGGGGAACTTGGGTGCACGACCGAATCCACCATTGGCTTGGTCGAACATTTGCAAGAGCGTGAAAACAGCCCGGTCGAGGTCGTGCATCTGTGGGAGATGCGACTCGGCGGCGGTCGACTGGCCGATCATCTCTGCAATATGGTCAGCCTGCGCGATCGCACCTGCACGGTCCGTATCCCAGATTTCGAGGACAGCAGTCATGACGTCCATGAACGAAGGGTGGTGTGCCGTTCTTGTCTTCGGAAAATATGTTCCCGCGAAGATTGGTTTCGCGTCGGGTGTAAGGAACACGGTCATCGGCCAGCCACCGTGACCCATCATTGACGTCACCGCGTCCATGTATACGCGGTCGACATCGGGGCGTTCCTCGCGGTCGACCTTGATGCTCACGAACTGCTCGTTCATGTAGGCAGCAGTTTCTTCGTCCTCGAAGGACTCGTGTGCCATAACGTGACACCAGTGGCACGATGAGTAGCCGACGGACAAGATCACCGGCACATCGCGCTCGTGTGCTTGGGTGAACGCCTCGTCCTCCCACTCGAACCAGTTGACGGGATTGTCCTGATGTTGGAGCAGGTACGGTGAGGTTGCGTCAGCAAGGCGGTTGGCCATCCCGTGACCCTACTTGCACGCCGCGCTTCGCTTAACGACGGTCCCGGTTGTTACGCGAGTCGTCGTGTGGTGTGTCGTCTTAGGGCTTGCTCTGCTCGGCTGAGGGAACGGGAGCGTAACGCAGAGTTTCAAGCAGTTCGTCGACCACATGTTCGGAGTTTCCTGCGTGCACGTGTTCGAGGACGCACGTCTCGATATGGTTCTGGAGCAGAACCCTATTGACACCCTCGAGTGAGCCCTGAAGTGCCGACACCTGCTTCATGACTTCGAGGCAGTAACGCTCCTCGTCAACCATGCGTATCACCGCATCGAGGTGTCCGCGCACGGTCTTCAAGCGGTTGAGAGCAGATGACTTGTGCTCGGTCTTCATGTATCGAAGGTTACCCCACCCCCAGGGGGATGGAGACACGATTCGTGAATATCGACGCGGCCAGTCCAGAGCACCGGCTTGCCCTGTCAGGGACCAGGACTACGCCGCATCCGGTGTTGCGGGACGGTCGCCGCTGCGCAGCGGTGCGCTCCGAGGGCCGCTATGTGGTTCCCATATCGAAGGTTCCTTCGGCCCCACCGCCTCCTGTGAAGACGATCGTGTATTCACCGACGAAGCCGGTACCTGTCGCCCTCCCTACCATGACGATGGACTCGATCCCTGGATCGGGAACCTCGCTGGCCTCGAGCATGAACGTTCCGTCGATCGATGCCGAGATCGTCGTAGGTCCAAACGTTGGAGAGGCGAAAGTAGCTCCGGTCCCAAGGGCCGAACCTGGGAAGGTGTACGTCTCAGCATCCGGGTTGGATGCCCCGAAGACGAAGCCGTCGATGTCGATGTCAATGGTGACGTCGCTCGTGTCTGAGACATCGAGCGTCATGGCAATGGCACCTGTCGATCCGAACGTTGTGTTCGTCCATGAACCACCATACGTTCCGGCGAGGGAGGCGAGTGCTGCCGCACCAGCGTTGACCGTCGTCGTGGGAGCAGCCGTAGAAGTTGTCTGTGGTGGCTGTGTCGTTGTCGGTGGCTGTGTCGTTGTCGGCTGTGTTGTTGCGGTCGACGCGGCGGACGTGGTTGTCGGTGTCTCGCTTGCGGTCTCACTCGATGATGAGCACGCTGCGGCGACGAGTACGAGTGCGGAAACCAATACGAGTAGACGGTTCATCGATACTCTCCCCTCTTGCTGCGACAAACGTACTTTGCCCTCCTTCGAGGGTCAACTCGTGTGGGTGTGCACCCGGTTCGGCTAGACGTGTAAAAGGTTCCCGATGCGTCTCGCCGTGATCAGAGATCCTGCAATCCCGAGAGCGAGCAGGTAGGCGACATTGATCAGCATCGTCCAATCGAGGACCCCGAGGGTCAGCCCACGGGTGAGGACGACGCCGTGGTATAGCGGGGACACCCAGGTGAGCACTCGGATGAAGTCTGGGTATACGTCGAGCGGGTAAAACGTTGCAGAGAACAGGAAGAGCGGCAGCGTGATGAGCGTGATCAGGTCGAGGTCCTGCCATGTGCGCATCCACGTCACCGCAGCCGTTCCGGCCGCCCCGAACGCGAAGCCGATGAGGATTGTCGCGGGGAAGGCGAGGATACCGAGAGGTGACTCGATGAGGCCCATAACAGCCATGACCAGGAGGAAGGCTGCGGAGTACATCGCGCCCCGAGCAAGCGTCCACCCTATCTCGCCGGATGCGACGTCTATCGGCTCCACCGGAGTTGCGAGTACTCCCTCATAGATCTTTCCGTACTTGAGCTTGAAGAAGATGTTCGTCGACTCGAACACGGCACCGTTCATCGCGGACGCAGCCAGCATCGCAGGCGCGACGAATGCCGTGTACGAGACCGGATCTCCACCGAAGGTGACCGCCCCCGCGAGCCTTCCGACCCCCACGCCGACCGCGAACAGATAGAAGACAGGCTCGAAGAATCCCGAGAGCAGCACCGGCCAGAAGGACTTCGTCGCAACGATGTTGCGCTCGATGAGATACCTGCCTCGCCATCGTCGATGGATCGGTGGCACGACCCGTGATGTCAGTGTGTGTGCCGTCATGGGGAGAGTCTTCTCCTCATAGGTACGACGGAGATCACTGAACCGACAACGATGAACGTTGCGAGGTAGGCAACGCTGATCCACCAAGTGACAGCGGGCGTCGTTCCAACGACGATCGCCCTGGCGAGTTCGACGCCGTGGTAGATCGGCGTTGCTATTGCAGCCGGTTGGAGCCATCCGGGGAGTTGGGCGATCGGGAAGAAGGCGCCAGAGAACAGGAATAAGGGCAGTACGACGAACCGGAAGTACATCGGCAGCCCAGCCTGGTTCTCGAGTCGTACCGTAAACGCCGTCGTGCCGGCGAGCATGGCTGCGCCGACAAGCAACGCCGGTCCAACGGCCAGGAGCGATTGGAGGAGCGGTGCGACACGGAACGCCGCCATGACGAAGGCGAAGATGATCGATACCATCAAGACTCGAGCAGTGGACCACAGGATGTGCCCGAGAAGGAGGCTTGGAACGCCTATCGGCGTTGCTAGCCGAGCCTTCCATGTCTCCTGCCACTTGATGCCAGCCATGACCTTCCACGCTCCCTCACCCGCGCCTGTCTGCATGGCTGTCGCGACCAAAAGACCTGGCGCCAGGAAGGTGAGGTATCCGACACCTTCCACACCGCCGGGGAGGTTGGCGTCGACGAGTGCGCCGAGACCGATGCCCATGGCGAGCAGGTAGAGAACCGGGTTGAAGAAACTGGTGAAGACCGATCCGCGCCACACGCCGCGGTAGATACGCGCCTCTGCTTCGAACACTCGCAGTGAGAGGGGGGTAGCCACTATTCGACCAGGGTTCGTCCGGTGAGCCGGAGGAATACGTCCTCAAGAGTGGATCTTCGCTCGAGAATCGTCTCTGGCTTGAGGTGGGAGTCGGTGATCACTTTGACGGTGCGTTCTGCGTCGTCTGTGTACACGAGGGCACGGTCGGCGAGGATCTCGGTTCTGTCCGACAGGTCCTCGATCTGCTCGTCAAGTGTCTCGAGCACACCAACAGGGAACCGAAGCTCGATGACATCGCGCGGTGTGTGCTCCTCGATGAGACCCTTTGGTGACCCTTCCGCAACGATCATCCCTTTGTCCATGACGACGAGGCGGTCGCACAGTTGCTCGGCCTCGTCCATGTAGTGGGTGGTGATGATCAATGTGACGCCCTGTTGTTTGAGGCGATATAACCGATCCCACAGCACGTGCCTGGCTTGGGGGTCGAGGCCAGTGGTCGGCTCGTCGAGGATGAACAAGTCCGGGTTGTTGATGAGGCCTCGTGCGATGATCACGCGTCGTTTCATGCCACCTGAGAGCGCACTGACCTTGGCGGTTCTCTTGTCTGTTAGCTGGACGAAATCAAGCAATTCGGTGATACGGTCCTTGATGATGGACCGTGGAAGATCGAAATAGCGTCCGTACATCATGAGGTTGTCGTAGAGCGTCAACTCCTCATCGAGATTGTTCTCCTGTGGGACGACGCCGAGCCTTGCGCGCAATTCTGGCCCTTGGGTCATGGGGTCGAGACCGAGAACAGACAGATTGCCCCCAGTGATCGGGCTAACTGCACCGATCATGCGCATCGTCGATGTCTTCCCTGCTCCATTGGGACCAAGAAAGCCGAACGCCTCACCTTTGTACACGTCGAAGTCGATGCCGTCGACGGCAACAAAGTCTCCGAACCGTTTCTCGAGCGCGCGAGCCTGTATAAGGACATCAGACATGGGGAGAACCCTAGAGGTGCGGTGTCGCGAAGCAGTCGGTCGACTTTGTGGTGATACCCGGGCAGTGCCAAGGGAACCGCGGCAGTTGTTGCGTACGCCTCCGGCACCTCCGTTACCCTCAAGGTATGGATATCTATGAGAACATCGTCGAGGCAATTGGGCGCACCCCGCTCGTGCGATTGTCGCGTCTTCACCCACAGGGCAACCTCGTCGCGAAGGTCGAGTACATGAACCCTGGCGGTTCGATAAAGGACCGCATCGGTCTTGGGATGATCGAACGGGCCGAGCAGAATGGGTGGCTGCACTCTGGCGACACAATCGTCGAGCCAACCTCAGGCAACACCGGCGTAGGGCTTGCAATGGTGGCATCGATCAAGGGGTACAAGCTCATCTGTGTCATGCAGGACAAGCAGTCCAAGGAGAAGAGGGATCTTCTCGAGGCTTACGGGGCCGAAGTGGTCGTATGCCCGACGGACGTCCAACCCGAGGATCCGACTTCGTACTACTCGGTTGCCAACGAGCTCTCGCAGAGGCCGGGGCACTACCGGCCTGATCAGTACTCCAACCCAGCGAACCCCCAGGCGCACGTAGCGTCGACAGGACCCGAGATCTGGGATCAGACGGACGGTGGGATCGGCATCCTGGTAGCGGGCGTGGGTACGGGAGGAACGATCTCTGGAACGGCGAAGTACCTCAAGTCGAAGAATGCCGACCTCACCGTGATCGGTGTCGATCCGAAGGGCTCGATCTACACAGCAGCATCCTTCGATGAGGTGACGACCTACCTCATCGAAGGCGTTGGTGAAGATTTCTGGCCAGAGACTTTTGATAAGGACTTGGTTGACGGCTATGAGATGGTCGGTGATGAGGACGCGTTTCTCATGACCAGGCGGCTCGCGGCAGAGGAAGGACTGTTGGTCGGAGGATCATGTGGCATGGCGGTTGTTGGTGCGGTTCGGGTCGCCACGGAGCACCCGAGCGAACTCGTCGTTGTGATTCTCCCAGATTCAGGTCGTAGCTACCTGTCGAAGATCTTCAACGATGAGTGGATGAAAGATCAAGGATTCGGTCTCCAATCAGGGTGATCCAGCCTTGCGCCAGGCTTCGTCGGGGTTCCCGACGCTCCATGATGGGAACTATGTTCATTGTCGAACGTTGGTGAGATGACAAGTGACGAGTCGATATCGCATCGACTCGTTTCGACCAAGCAGTCCGGGGGCAGAGCACCATGCAGAGATCCAAGCGCCATCGTTTTGCCTTCCTGGCTCTCTTGATGTCGATCGCACTCGTTGCTGCGGCCTGTTCGAGTTCCAGTGGGGACACCAACGTACGCGACTTCGGGGAGATTCAGTCGAGCGACTTCGAGTTCACCGTGGACGCCGGCGGTGTGGCGAGGATGCAGGTCACGACGAACATCGAAGCCGTGTGCTCGATCGCCTGGGGCGAAACCGATGCGTTGGGAACCATCGGCACCGATCTCGACATGGCGGGCGGGGCACACAACCGCCACGAGGTTGTCCTGGTGGGTGCCGAGCCTGGGAAGACGTATTCGTTCCGGGTGCAGGGAGCGACCGCCGACGGGGCTTTGTACCAGAGTCCGATATCGACGTTCACACTTCCAGAGGCGCCGTCAGGTGGTGGCGTTGGCATGGGTGACCACGGTGAGAACATTGCCAGGGGTGCCAGGGTCGTTGAGGTGAGTTCGACGTTCTCCGCGGCTTGGTCCGGCGAGAACGCTGTCGATGGAGACATGTCAAGTGAGTGGGCGACCAAGGGCAACGGTGATGACGCCTACATCGAGATCGATCTCGGATCGCAGCGCCAGGTCATCGGCGTCGAGTTCATAACGCGCACGATGGGCGACGGAACGGCGACTACCACCGAGTACACGGTGACGGTCGACGGCGGCGAAACGCTTGGCCCGTTCCCTGCGGGTGATCCGAGCGACACTCGGTTCGCCGATGCAGTGTTCACCGGCCGGGTGCTCAGATTCGAAGTGGTGTCATCGACAGGCGGAAACACAGGAGCCATCGAGGTTCGGGCATTCGCCCCATCGGACAGCTGACCGCTACCGTTCTTGCGTAACTGAGTCCCGCATGCCGGGACTCAGTTACGCAAGAACGAGAGCACCGACCCTTGATCGACAAAGGACCGTGAACGATCATGACCGAGGACAGATTCGAGACCATTGCGATCCACGCTGGCCAGGATCCCGACCCCACAACGGGGGCAGCGGTCGTCCCGATCTACGCAACCTCAACGTACGTCCAGGATGCACCAGGCGAGCACAAGGGCTACGAATATTCGCGAACCGACAATCCGACGCGCACCGCGCTCCAGACACAACTCGCCGCGCTCGAAGGGGTTGCGCCCGAAGCAGACGGGGGTTGCATTGCCACCTCATCGGGTCTGGCGGCGACCAGCCTTATTGGCTTTCTCCTGAAGCCAGGTGATCACATCGTTCTCTCAGACGATGCATACGGTGGCACGTTCCGACTGTTCGCCCAGGTCCTCTCCGAGCACGGAATCGATTGGTCGGCGGCCGACATCACGACCGCAGAGAGTCTCGAGGGCGCACTGCGACCAGAGACGAAGCTCATCTGGGCTGAGACGCCGACGAATCCGATGTTACGTATTGCCGATATTGAGCAGGTGGTCGATATTGCAAGAAGTGTCGGCGCGATGGTGGCCGTGGACAACACATTTGCGACACCATATTTCCAACAGCCCCTTGGCCTTGGAGCAGACATGGTCGTTCACTCGACGACGAAATACCTCGGAGGCCATTCGGACGCTGTCGGTGGGGCAATCATCACAGGTGATGCTGACTTGTACGACCGCCTCAAGTTTCTTCAGAATGCGGTTGGCCCCGTTCCAGGGCCTTTCGACGCCTACTTGTTCCTGCGAGGCATCAAAACCCTCGCCGTGCGGATGGAGCGTCACGCGCGCAACGCAGGGGCGATCGCAAGCTTCCTCGAGGCCGATCCACGGGTCGCAAGCGTGTGGTACCCGGGCCTGACATCACATCCAGGTCACGAAGTTGCTGCGAGGCAGATGACAGGGTTTGGTGGCATGGTCTCGTTCCTTCCAAGGGGTGGTCTCGACGCTGCTAACTCGATTGTTGCTCGCACACGGTTGTTCTTTCTCGCTGAGAGCCTCGGCGGTGTCGAATCGCTCATCGAGATACCTGCGTCTATGACGCATATGTCTGTGGATGGCACCGATCTTGAGGTACCGGCGGAGCTCGTGCGGTTGTCGGTCGGCATCGAGCACGTTGACGACCTCATCTCGGACCTTGATCGGGCCCTCGGATAGTCTCGCGGCGGTACGCTGAGGGGGACTGCGACAGATCGGAACTGTGACAGATCCAACGTTGGCCGCTCTCGGCTGGAACGAAGACTGGGAATCGAAGCGCCGCGCCGCTCGTGCTGTGGGTGTCCCAGCGCGGGTCGTTCGACACGACGCCGTGAAAGTACTGGTCGCAGCGACAGGGCCGTTGCAACACGTCACGTTCTCGCGCTCGACACCGCTCGCCGTTGGGGACTGGGTCGTTGTCGACAACGAGACGGTTGTTGCCGTGCTCGAGCGCGAGAACGCCCTTGTGCGAGATACGGGGGACTACGGAACGCAGGTGATCGGAGCGAACATCGATCTTGTTCTCGTCGTGTTTGGAGCGGACCGGCCCCTCAAACACCGAAAGGTGATGCGCTTCGTCGCGTTCGCCGGCGATATCGGTGCGACCCCTGTCGTGATTATCTCCAAGGTTGACGTCGTAGACGATCCTGAATCGCTTCGGCTCATGGTCGGGTCATGGGTGCCGGGCGTAGAGATTCTCCTGACCAGCGTCGAGTCAGATGACGGTATCCAGGATGTGTTCGCCGCCTTGGAGGGGCGTACAGGAACTTTCATCGGTGAGTCGGGTGCAGGGAAGTCGTCGTTGGTGAATGCGCTGATGAAGGACGAAGTTGCTTGGATCGGAGACGTACGCGACACGGATGCGAAGGGCCGGCACACGACCAGCTATCGCGAGTTGCATCTACTGCCAGGCGGCGGCATGGTGATAGACAACCCAGGTGTTAGGGCCCTCGGGCTCCACAGCGAGGGAGAAGGCGTCGAGGCCCTATTTGCAGACGTCGAGGCATTGGCCTGTGGTTGCCGGTTCAGGGATTGTGCTCATAGCAGCGAGCCAGGGTGCGCCGTTCGCTCGGCGATCGGTTCCGGAGGTTTGACCGAGGAACGTTGGAGTGCCTATCTCGCCTTCGTCGTCGAGCAGGCCGAAGCCGGCGAGCGGTCAATGCGTAGGGTCCGCCAGGCTGGGATCAGGCGAGAAGCCGCCGCGGTTCAACGTGCAAGGGAGCAACGCGACGAAGGCGCATCGGACCCCAAAGTTCGGCGTCGTTAGGGTCTCGGCGATTCAGGCTCTGGCTCACCCCCAGCTCGACACTGTGTCGATGGTGATCTCGTAGTTGACGCGGACCTCGCCTGGTTTGGCAAACTGATAACTCTCATGATCGAGGTACTTGTTCGCGAGTTGGTCGATGAGCCACGTGCCGTCAGTGGCGGTCTTGGTCACCCTGCCTCGCATCACGATGTTCTTGTACGGCATATCTGGAGGCGTGAACGAGAGCGCGACCCGCGGATCTCTCTCAAGGTTGTCAGGCTTTACGCGCCCGACAGCCGTCGAGAACAGCACCTTGTCACCGTCTCTGTCGATCCACACAACAGACACGTGAGGGGACCCGTCCGGCATGAGCGTTGCCAGATGCACGTACACCTTGTCGTCGAGCGCACTCTTGATCTCTGCTGGTAGTTCGATATCGTCCTCCTTCGGCCGTGCAATCGTAGACGGTGAGCGTCGCCAGATCACCCTGCAGGCACGGAATTGGTCGTGATGGCTGGATCCTGTGCCCCACAAAGGCGCCTAGTGTCCGAGCATGGATTCGGGATTGAACGGTTCGCTGGTCCTCGTTACCGGAGGTGCTGGCGGCATCGGTGCTGAGATCGTTCGTGCCTTTGCTCGCGAAGGCGCGCGGGTGGCTGTGCACTATCACACGAGTCGTGATGCCGCGCAGGAGCTGGCCGATGAGGTCGGGGGTATTGCGGTCTCAGGAGATCTCACGAGGGAGGGCGATGCCGACGCCCTTATCCCGACCATCGTGGATATTTTGGGTGGGCTCGATGTCGCGATCGCGAACGCTGGATGGTATCCGTCGGACAATCAATCGGTGTGGGAGATGCCTTTCGAGAGATGGAAGAACGTCATCGACCGCAACCTGACCGCAACGTTTCTGACGACAAGAGGCTTTCTCCGCCACGCTGCGGCAACTGGGAGAGGATCCCTCGTGATGATCGGGTCGACGGCGGGACAGTTCGGTGAGGCGGGGCATGCGGATTACGCGGCAGCGAAGGGTGCGATCATGACGGGTTTGCTGCTCTCCTCAAAGAATGAAGCAGCTCGATTAGGGGACTCGGTTCGTGTCAACGTTGTCGCCCCCGGTTGGACGATAACGCCGAAACGTGAACTCATGGGCATCGATCCGCGACACGTTGAGGCGGCGACGGCAACGATGGCGCGAAAGCGGCTGGCAACCCCGTCAGACGTTGCCAAGCAGGTCATCATTCTTGCGTCCGATAGGCTCTCGTCGCACCAAACGGGGCAGACAGTGACCGTGGCGGGAGGCATGGAGGGACGACTCATTCCATGATTGATGTTGGTCGGCTCAGAGCAGACACACCCGGTGTTCGCCGTGTCAAGCATTTCAACAACGCCGGTGCATCCTTGATGCCTGTACAGGTGATCGAGACTGTGCAGAGCTACCTCGACGACGAGATAGCGATCGGTGGGTACGAGACGTATCGCAAGCACGCCAACCAGATCGAGAACGTGTATCGATCGCTTGCGCTTCTGATCGGGGCCGACCGGTCAGAGATTGCCTTGGCGGACAGTGCGACCCGAGCATGGGACCTGCTCTTCTATTCGATCGGGTTGCGTGAGGGTGACCGTATCGTGACGACGACGTCGGAGTACGCCTCGAACTGGGCCGCCTATCTCCATCTCAGAGACCACCGTGGCGTCGAGATCGTTGTCGTGCCTGACACGGTAAGCGGGGAGTTGGACATCGAAGCCCTCGACGCCGTGGTGCGCGGCGGGAAGACCTCGCTCATCACGCTCAACCACATGCCTACGAACGGAGGGCTCGTCAACCCGGCCGCCGAGGTCGGGACGATCGCTTCGACGCATGGTGTTCCGTTTCTTCTCGACGCCTGTCAGACTGTGGGCCAGATCCCGATCGATGTGTCGGAGATAGCGTGCGACATGCTCACCGCAACGTCGCGCAAGTTCCTCCGGGGGCCCCGTGGTGTCGGATTTCTGTACGTGAGGGAAGGCTTCCTTGACCGGCTGGACCCAGTGTTCGTGGAGATGGGAACGGCCACTGTCGTGCTTCCCGACCGCTACCAGATGGCGCCGAGAGCACAGCGTTTCGAGACGTGGGAGAAGGCGTTCGGCAATGTGGCCGGCCTAGGTGCAGCGGTTGACTACGCAATGGAGATCGGTCTGGCTGACATCTGGGAGCGAATCCAGGTGTTGGCGTCAACCATGCGCCAACTCCTCGGAGAGATCGACGGCGTCTCTGTGTATGACCGTGGCTCAGTCAAGGGAGGAATCGTCACGTTCGACATCGAGGGTCGACAGATGCCAGAAGTGCAGGAACTTCTTGCGGAGCGTTCCATCAACGTGTCGACCGTCACGCCGTTCTCTGCCCCAGTTGACATGCACGAGCGCGGCATCGAGGGCCTGGTTCGCGCATCGGTGCATGCCTATAACACGGTGGACGAGATTGAATGCCTCGTCGAGGCGGTTCGCGTTATCGCATAGCCCAGATAACTGAGCTGGGTCGCCCTACTCGCTTGGGAACGGATCGCCGGCCAGGAAGGCGTCAATTACTGCCTGCGTTGCATCGATAGGAACCACGTAGGCCCTGCCGTCGTCCCCCTTGGCGTTTTTGACCGGCAGCGTCACGCTGTCGATGCTGCCGGATCCGAGTGTGAGGGCGTCCTTGCCGAGCTGCGCCATGAGACCGATGGTGAGTCCCTCGTCGGCCGTGATCTGGTCGGCGAATGTTGGCAGGAAAGCAGGGAGGCTGAACGCGCTAGATGGTGACGTGACCTGGCTGAAGAGGGCGATGAGCACTTCCTGCTGTCGTCCAGTTCTTGCGATGTCGCCACCGCCTGTGCTTTGCCAAGAGCCACCTTTGAAGATCTCGTAGTGGCGTGACCTCGCATAGGCAACGGCCTGCTCACCGTTGAGCGTTCGTCGTCCTGCGTCGATCTTGAATCCCGACTTGAGGTCGCGACCTGGGTAGGTGAAGTCGATCTTCACCCCACCGAGCGAGTCGACTACGGCCCCGACGCCAGCGAAGTCGATTTCCACATAGTGCTGGATTGGAATGCCGGTTTCGGCCTGCACGGTTCTCACGAGCAGATCGGGCCCTCCGAACACGTAGGACGCGTTCACACGGTTTATGCCATTACCTGGAATATTCGATTTGAGGTCTCTCGGGATTGAAAGGAGTTGAATGCCTTGGCCAGGGATGAGATGGGCCACCATGATCACGTCGGTTCGTCGTCCTGCGAACTCACCGAAGTAGTCCTCCCAATCGTCAGGCAGACTGGAGCGATCGTCGACACCGACGATAAGGAAGTTGATCGGGTCACCGGCCGCTACGACAGCAGTGTCGAGAGACGGGAGGGCTGAGGCCTCGATTCGATCGATCTTGCTCTCTGTGTACTGGATGAACGCATACCCGGCAAAGACGACGATCACGAGGAGGCTGAGCAGTGCCACGACGAACTTCTGCGCGATGCTCCACCGGCGCTTTCGCGGCACCTGTGGATGCTGGGATGTGTGCGGCACGCGCGGAATCTCCTGGAACGTCTCGGTAACGCTTGGCATGATATTGCGAGGTTAGGTACTGGCCTTGAATAGTAGTTTGGGGATGGACCGATGATTCGTCTACCGGGTACGCTGAGATCATGTCGAACAAGATCCACTCACAGGATGTAACGATCGGGCCAACAAAGGCCGGTGCAAGGGCGATGCTACGAGCCGTCGGACTCAGCGAGGCCGATTTCGCCAAGCCACAGATTGGTGTGGTGTCCGCAGGTAACGAGGTGACGCCGTGCAACGTGACCGGTCCCAAACTCGCAGGGTTTGCCAAGGTTGGCGTGCGCGAGGCTGGTGCTGTTGGGCTCGAGTTCGCAACGATCGCGGTGTCCGACGGCATAGCGATGGGTCATGAGGGGATGCGAGCGTCACTCGTTTCGAGGGAGACCATTGCAGATTCCGTGGAATTGGTCATGCACGCTGAACGCTTCGACGCAATGGTGTCGATTGCTGGCTGCGACAAGTCGCTACCAGGGATGCTGATGGCGGCCGCACGGCACAACCTCCCATCAGTGTTCCTGTACGGCGGCTCGAGCCTCCCAGGCCGTTTGGACGGAAAGGACATATCAATCGTCGATGTGTTCGAGGGAATCGGCGCCCACTCTCAGGGCACCATCTCAAGCGATCAGTTGCTGAGCATCGAACAGCAAGCATGTCCTGGAGCGGGATCATGCGCTGGCATGTTTACAGCGAACACGATGGCGTCGGTTGGTGAGGCCATTGGCATGTCACTTCCGGGCTCGGCGTCAGTACCTGCTGTTGACGGCCGCCTCGAGGAGTTCGCCCGGCGTTCAGGCCAAGCCGCAGCAGCGCTCCTTGAAGCCGACATCAGGCCGAGGGACATCATGACGAGGAAGGCATTCGAGAACGCGATAACCACAGTCATGGCACTCGGAGGTTCAACGAATGCCGTTCTGCACCTGATGGCTATCGCCCATGAAGCAGGGGTTGACCTCACACTCGAAGACTTCGATGAAATATCGCGTCGCACGCCCCACATCGGAGATATGAAACCTTTCGGGAAGTACCACATGGTCGACCTCGATCGCATCGGAGGCGTGCCGGTCGTTCTCAAGTCGTTGCTCGAGGCAGGGCTGTTGCACGGTGACGTGATGACCGTGACCGGCAGAACGATGGAGGAGAATCTGGTCGACATCGTGGTGCCGACGAATCAGGATGTCCTGCTCGCGGTGGATGCGCCACTCGCAGCTCAGGGCGGCATCGCGATCCTGCGCGGATCACTCGCTCCCGGTGGCGCTGTGGTGAAGATTGCAGGGATCGAACTCGACGTGTTCGAGGGGACGGCTCGGGTGTTCAACGACGAGCAGGATGCCCTTGACGCATTGTGGGCCAAGGAGCTCGAACCGAAGGATGTGGTCATCATCAGGTACGAAGGCCCGAAGGGTGGGCCAGGAATGAGGGAGATGCTCGCGATAACCGCAGCGATCAAGGGTGCGGGACTCGGGAAAGACGTGCTCCTCATAACTGACGGCCGATTCTCCGGTGGTACGACAGGGCTGTGCGTCGGCCATGTCGCCCCAGAGGCAGCCCACGGTGGACCGATTGGGCTGATCGAAGAGGGCGACCTGATAAGAGTCGATATCGCGGACCGTACACTCGACATACTCGTCGACGATGCCACCCTCGAGAACCGGAGACAGGTGTGGCAGCCGATTCCGCCTCGCTACACACGAGGTGCTTTGGCTAAGTATGCGAAGCTCGTCGGCTCCGCGGAGTCCGGCGCCGTGTTGGACTAAAGGTCCCCTCATTCTCTGAACAAGGTGTGGGACGGGAGACAGGTACCATGACGAAGATGCACCTATCCATTGAGTACTGCGCCGCTTGAGGCTACACCGACCGTGCCGTGAGCATGGTGCAGGCGATCCTCGGCGCATACGAGCACCACATCGACGATGTCACCGTTATTCCATCGAAAGGCGGCGTGTTCGAGGTCATTGTTGGTGGCCAACTCGTGTTCTCCAAGAAGCAACTCGAGCGCCATGCGACGATCGAAGAGGTCCTCGGATCAGTTGGTGCAATCGTTAACCCTGGCCAGGACCACGGGCCCTCCTGACCGGTGAGTAGATGGTTGCCGGCGGTACCTTCCTCGGCATGTCCACCGGCCGTTCGAACGCAGTCCTTGTATCCCAACTTCTATCGAGTGACGGACCGTTCGGACGCATCGCTGACGACTTCGTGCGAGCCCTGTGTGCTGGATGTGGCGCACCGTTGGCGCACGATCCCCGCTACGGCGAGTGGGGCGGATTCTGCCCTCGATGCTGGCAGGCGACACGTACGGCATAGCACTTCATGCCGGTCTCAGTGCAGACCCAACCGAGGTTCGATAGGGTGTGGGCGTGCACAGGTCGGACGGATCCTGGTCGCTCGCCGAAAGGCGAGTTCGTCTCTCCGGCGCCTTCCTCGCAGCGGCGCTCGGCATCATTCTTGCGTCCGGTTCGTGGTGGACGGTCAACGTGTTGGAGACAGCGATAGCGCGAGGTGATGCGATCTTGGCGCAGAGCGCTGCCGAGACGGCCATGGCTCCTGCTGGCTATGGAATGGCTGTGTACGTCGACGGATCGGTCGAGATCATATCGAGTCCCGGCACCGGAATTGATCCCTGGCTGACCTACGTGGCGAAGAAGGCCCACGGTTGGCCGGCGGATTGGCGAGTCCAGTCGGATGGACGCGGCACTGAGTGGCTCCTCACGCGAAGTATCTCCGAGCCGGGAGGTGCCACAGTTCTCGCCAGACCAACCAGCGTCGCCTTTGCCATGACGCGACCGCTGCGTTCCGCTGGCCTCTTCATCGCTGCACTTGGTGCCGCACTGGTGTACCTGATCTGGAGGAGAAGGGATCGCGGATTCCAACTGCGTATGCGGCCCCTCATCGAAGCGAGTCAGGATCTACGATGGCGAGGCGAGATTCGTTCCTCACACAGGGCGTGGCTGAATGACCTCGTCGAACGCAACGACCAGTACGGCGAGTTGGCCAAGGCATTGATAGGTACCGAAGACCAGATTCGCCAGCGTCTCAGCCGACTCAACGCCCTCCTTGAGGCGAGCAGGTCGGTTGGGTCGTCTCTCGTTGAGCGGTCCGTCCTGTCAAGCATCCTTGAGCAGGTCCAGGAGGTCTTCGCCGTAGAGCGCTGCGCCGTTATCGCCCTCGACGAACGTGCTGGCGTCTTTCGGATCGAAGCGAGTCATGGCATGAGCTCAGCGTTTGTGGATCACCTACGAGTCGACCCACAGTCACCGAATTCTCCTTCGACGCGGGCGCTGAGAACCGGGGATCCCGTTCAAGTTACCGACACCCACACGGATCTGGCGTTCGCCGAGTTTCGTGACCGCGCCGACCGCGAGGGATACCGATACGTGCTAGCGATCCCCCTGAATACCGTCCACGCCCGGCCTGCCGCCCTCGTGATCCAGAAAGCTGAACCGTATGTGGCGTCGTTCAGCGAACTGGAACTTGCTGCCGCCTTTGGACGATACGTATCTTTGGCCATGGAGAACGCCGCGCTCTTTGCCCAAACGGACAGGAAGCTCGCTGAGACTCGGCGCAGGCTCGAAGCGGTCATGGGGAGCCTCGATGATGGACTTGTCTTGACCGGCTTCGATGGCACCGTGTATTACGCGAATGCAGCAGCGGCGACCTTTGCCGGCATGTCACTCGAAGAGATCGTTGGGTCGAGCGAAGATTGTGTTCTCGACCGCTTGGACGCACGAGCAACACCACAAAACGGTTTGCGTAGTCTGCCACCGTTCGATTTTCCCAGCCGGTCCCACGAGATCGCTCTCGATGCAGGCGATGGCCAGGTGCGCGACGTTTGGCTCTCATCGTTCGAAGTTACCGACGCACACGGTGAGGGCATTGGACACTGTCACCTTTGGCGAGATGTCACATCAGACCGCGACCTGCACCGTGCCAAGGAAGCCCTCTTGTCAACGGTGTCACATGAGCTCAGGACGCCGCTCGCCAACATCAAGGCGTACACGAGCGCTCTTCTCGCTCAGGATGTGACGTGGGACGCGGGGAGTCAGCGTGAGTTCATCGAGGTCATTGAACATGAGAGCGAGCGCCTGAACGACCTCGTCACGAACCTGCTCGACCTGTCGCGTATCGAGGGTGGCATGCTCGAGTTGAACACCACAGAGATAGACCTCGGCATCCTTCTGGAGGATGTTGTTGGTCGTTTCCCCGAGTCGGTGCAGGCACGAGTAGAGATCCGTGTCGAGAGCCAGGACGTGGTGATATCCGGCGACCGTATTCGGATCGGCACGGTGATACGCAACCTCATCGACAACGCGGCGAAATACGCCCCAACATCATCGATCGATGCGACGGTTTCGACCCAGTACGAGGAGGTTGTGCTCTGTGTCAGAGACCGCGGTCCCGGTCTTCCGCCAGGAGCTGAGGAGATCGTGTTCGGACGGTTCACCCGTCTTGACGATCGCCTCTCCCGAGAGACGGGCGGTGTGGGCCTTGGCTTGGCGATCTCGAAGGGAATCGTGCAGGCCCACGGCGGGACGATCACCGCCAGATCTCTACCAGTAGGAGCGGAATTCGAGGTGCGCCTACCTGTGTGTGAACACGAGCCGCTTGCCTCGTCCCTGCACGCGAGCACGTCCTAACGATGTCAAAGGGCTACATCCTCGTGGTTGAAGATGAGCAGCCGATGCGGGCGTTCATCGTACGAAACCTCGAGGCAAGAGGGTACGAGGCCGTGGGGGCAGCAACCGGTTTCGAAGCGCTTGCGCTTCTTCAGCAGCGCGAGCCCGATCTTGTGGTCCTCGATGTGATGATGCCCTCCATGGATGGCTTGGAGACATGCGAACGTATCCGACAGCGCTCGATCGTGCCGATCCTGATCGTCACCGCCCTCGGCGAGGAGCGAGATCGGGTGCGGGCACTGGACGCGGGAGCCGATGACTGTCTCGCCAAACCATTCGGCGTCAACGAACTTCTCGCTCGGGTCGGCGCTGCGCTTCGTAGAGCTTCGTGGACCGATGCCGGCGCCGCGACCCATCCGATGTCCTATCGCGAGCTGACATTGGATCCCGAGGCGCGCCGGGTCATGTTCCGTGGCGAACCGCTCACGGTGACCGGCATCGAGTACAGGCTTCTCGACCGTTTCCTCACCAGTCGGGGGAAAGTCCTGTCGCACGACGAGTTACTGCGATCGGTCTGGGGGCCTGAGTACGGCGATGAGGCCGAGTACCTGCGTGTCTATGTCGGTCGGCTCCGCACCAAGCTCCATGACGATGCGAGGAATCCGACCTACATACACACCGAACGTGGCCTCGGATACCGCCTCGGGGAGTAGAGCATTTGTTTACGTTGCGTTTACGGATAACGACTCCTTTTCACGTGGGACCAGGGTGCTGGGGGATACGCTCGATATGAGCCCTCACGGGTACGCGAGAAGGAGGAAAAAGTGACGAGACAACAGCGCGGGCTACGCCGATGGCTCAGCCTCTTCGCCGTCTTGGCCCTGGTGCTGGCCGCATGTAGTTCGACGGACGAGGCCGAGCCGGCCCCATCGGGAGATGCCGTTCAGTCTGAATTTGCAGGGACGATCGTTCTAGGTGCTGCAGTTAGCGAGACAGGTAAGTTCGCAAGGGAGGGCAAGGACACTCGCCAGGGCTATGAGACATGGCTCGACTGGGTGAACAACGAGCATGGGGGCATCAAGGTAGGAGCGGACAGCTACAAGGTCGAGATCGTGTTCTACGACGATGAGGGAGACTCGGATACCACCGCCAACCTCATTGAGAAGCTGATCACCGAGGACAAGGTGAACTTCTTGCTCGGCCCATATTCGAGCGGTCTCACAGCCGGTGCGAGCGCCGTCGCCGAGCAGTACAACATGATCATGATCGAAGGCAACGGTGCGGCAGAGTCGTTGTTCGAGAGAGGCTTCCAGAACCTGTTCGCCCTGCTGACGCCAGCGTCGTACTACACGCAGTCGTCGCTGAAGCTACTTGCTGATCAGGGGGCCAAGACCGTCGTCATCGCTTATGAGGACACGGCTTTCCCTACTGCTGTCGGTGAGGGCGCGGTCCGCTGGGCCGAGGAGTACGGACTCGAGATACTCGCGAAGGAGACATACCCCAAGGACGTTGCAGACGTCACGGCGATTATGACCAAGTTCCGGAACCTCGATCCTGACATCTTCGTCGGTGGTGGCCACTTCAACGATGCTCTGCTGTTCATCAGCTCTGCGGAAGAGATTGGGTTCAGCCCTCCTGGCATGGTCATCACCGTGGGACCATCGAACCCGAAGCTCGTCAGCGAAGTCGGAGCCAGAGCGAACACCATCATCGGACCGACGCAGTGGGAGGCATCGATGAGCTGGGAGGGTGAGTGGTTCGGAACGGCTTCCGATTTCGCTGCGAGGTATGAAGAGAAGTGGGGAGAGCCTCCGACCTATCAGGCGGCAGAATCAGCAGCGACACCACTGGCGTTGATGCTCGCGATCGAAGCGGCCGCATCACTCGACGTTGATGCCGTGCGACAGGCGCTGCGAGATCTGGACGTGACCACGTTCTACGGTCCGATCAACTTCGACGAGACGGGCAAGAACATTGCCAAGCCGATGGGTGCTGTCCAGATTCAGAATGGCGATATCCGTGTGGTTGCACCGAAAGGAGCCGCCGAGACCGACGTTATCTACCCATCACCGCAGTGGGGAGATCGATAGGAGACAGTTCGTGGTGGAGGGGATAACACCCCTCCACCACATGTTCCCCATGGTTGATCCTCGAGATCGGTCAAGGGAGTAAAGGAAGAGGACCAACGGCATGGATCAGCTTCTCCAAGCCCTTGTGAACGGCGTGATGCTCGGAGGTTTCTACACGATCATGGTGTTGGGCTTCTCCATCATCTGGGGCGTGATGGGCGTCATCAACCTTGCACACGGCGAGTTCGTGATGATGGGTGCATACGGTGCATGGATACTGCAGGAGAGTCTCGGACTTGACCCGCTCGTATCGGTGCTGATCGTCTTTCCTGTCATGGCTGCTCTGGGATACGTGATCCAACTCGTCATCATCAATCGCGTGATCGAGCGTCCCCACCTCATCTCTCTCCTCGTCACGTTCGGACTTGCAAGCATCATCTCGAGCGTGTTCAAGCTGCTGTTCACCGCGACTCCCAGGTTGGTGGAGGCCTCAGTTCGCGGATTGTGGGCTCTGGGCCCTGTGACCATTCCAAAGACGAGATCCACGATCCTGTTGGCTGCGTTGATCATCATGTACGGCCTCCATATGTTCTTGAAACACACGCGGCTAGGCAAGAGCATCCGCGCAGCAGCTCAGAACCGTGAGGCCGCCCGCATTGTCGGGATCGAGATCAACAGGGTGTATGCAATGACCTTCGCGATAGCGATCGGCATCACAGCGGTGGCTGGTGTCATGGTCGCTCCGGTCCAGCCTGTGTTCCCATTCATGGGTCCGCCGCTCACCTTGAGGGCCTTCGCGATCACTGCACTCTCGGGCTTGGGCAGCATTATTGGCGCTCTACTCGGTGGCATGCTCCTCGGCATCACCGAGGTGCTCCTTGCCACGTTCATTCCTGGAGTCGGTACGAACGTCGGCGTCGTGTCGTCGTTCGTCATCCTCATTGTCGTGCTCGTCATGCGACCACAAGGACTCTTCGGCGGGCTCAAGGCGGCGACATCGTGAGGGATACCATGAAAACGAAGGTGTCACTCGGCCTCTTCGCAGTCGCCGTGATCGGGCTCGCGGCTCTGCCGATCATTCAACGGTTCACTACCGACGGCGGCTTCGTGACCAACTCGCTGCTCTTCAGCTTCACCCAGATGTTCATGTTGATCACGTTGGCGAGCAGTTGGAATCTCACAGGTGGTTTCACTGGATACGTCGACTTCGGACATGTCGTGTGGTTCGGAATCGGTGCATACGCCACTGGTGTCCTGATGACGAAGGTTGGTTGGTCCTTTCCCTTCGCCGTCGGTGGTGCCATAGGCGTCACGCTGATCGCAGCATTGCTCATCGGAGCTCCGACGCTGCGCCTCAAGGGTGGCTACTTCTCGATTGCGATGCTCGCAACGGTCGTTGCGGTTCGCGAAACCGTGCGCATCGTCAAGCCCGTCACCGGAGGCGGCATCGGCTTGACGCTCCCTCCGTACCTCAACCGGCCGCTGTTCTTCTATGTGACTCTGGTGCTGGCTGTTCTCGTCGTTCTCTTGACATGGTGGCTGCGCCGAACACAGTTTGGGCTCACCCTTATCGCCATCCGCGAAGACGAGGTCGGTGCCGACATGCGCGGTATCAACACCACGCTCCACAAGATCACGATCTTTGGACTCTCCGCTGCGATCGCGGGGCTCGTGGGTGCGCTGTGGGCCTACCAGAACACGTTCATCGATCCTGACATCGTTTTCGTCGACACCAGGACACTGAACGCGATCATCGCAGTGATCCTTGGGGGACTCGGAACCGTCGCGGGGCCCGTGATTGGTGCAGTCGTACTTTTCTGGCTGCGAGATCTCATCTGGGCGAACTTTCTCCAGTACCACCTCATCTTTCAAGGAACGATTCTGATTGCCATCATTCTGTGGGTACCGGAAGGAATCATTGGCACGTTCTCGGATCGTTCTGGTGGAACGACCCTGGGCAGGCTCATGCGGAGAGGCTTTGGTGGGTCCCCACCAGATGGTGACGCAGCAGAGGTGTCAGATGACGAGTCTCGGTCGGTGTCGTCATGAGCCCACCGCGCATTCTTGAAGCCAGAGGCGTCACGAAACGATTCGGAGGCCTCGTCGCCGTCGACAGCGTTGACTTTCACGTCAGCGAGGGCGAGATCATCGGCTTGATCGGACCGAACGGAAGTGGGAAAACGACCCTGTTCAACTGTCTGACGAGGGTGCACGACATCGATGACGGCTCGATTGAGTTCAAGGGCACGAATATCGAGTCGAAGAAGCCGTACCAGATCGCGCGGATGGGTCTGGCGCGGACCTTCCAGGTGATCAGGGTGTACGGAGACCTCACGATCGAAGAGAACCTCGTGTTGAGTCAGCAGTGGGGGTTGCTCCCTACACACCGGAGCTTCACCAAGCCAGATCCTGCGCTGCATCGGAAAGCGACCGAGATCGCAGACTTTCTCCTGCTAGGGGCGCACTTCAAGACGAAGGCCGGGACCCTCTCTGGGGGCCAACGACGGCTCTTGGAGCTCGGCATGACCATGATGCCGGACCCCGACATGATCCTGCTCGACGAGGCCACCTCGGGCGTCAACCCATCTCTGATCGAGACGATCAAGGATCGTCTCCGGGAGCTGAACAAGAACGGGCTCACGCTGCTGCTCGTGGAACACGACATCCGGTTCATCAGCGATCTGTGTTCACGCGTGATCGTTCTGAATTACGGCCGGAAGCTCGCAGACGGCACCCCAGAGGAGATCAAGGCCGACGAGCGCGTTCTCGAGGCGTACTTTGGCGACGATGGAGATCTCGATGTGGAGTAACAGTCAGCCGCTTCTCGAGGTGCATGAGATCCACGCAGGATATGTCCAGGGTGAGGACATTCTCCAAGGAGTCAACCTCGCTGTCCACAAGGGAGAGATCGTCTGCGTGATTGGTCCGAACGGGGCAGGAAAGTCGACCGTGTTCAAGGCCATATACGGCTTCCTTCCCGTGCGGTCCGGGCGGATCCTGTTCGACGATCGGGAGATAACGAACGTGCGCCCTCAAGATGCGTTGCGGGCAGGCATAACGATCGTGCCGCAGCTTCGCAGCGTGTTTCCGCAGATGACGGTGTATGAGAACCTCGAACTGGGGATGTATTTGGAACCGGATCGTGATCGTGTTCAGGAGAGAATCGACTACGTTCTCGAACTATTTCCCAGACTCGCAGAACGGTCAAGGCAGTCGGCAGGCACGATGAGCGGAGGAGAGCAACGGATGCTCGAAATCGGGAGAGCTCTCATGTGGGAGCCTGACCTCGTCCTCATGGATGAGCCGTCCGCCGGCCTTGCCCCTGTGATCACGAAGTCGATCTTCGGGGCGATCCGGCGTCTGAATGACGAGATCGGCCTCACCGTCCTCATGATCGAGCAGAACGCCAAACAGGGTCTCGCTGTGAGTCATCGTGGCTATGTGATCGAGCTGGGGAAGTGCACGTTTACGGGTACAGGTGAGGAACTTCTCGAGAATCGTGAGGTGCGTCAGGCCTTTCTCGGCGGTTGATCCCACGCTCATCGGTGTGACCTCTCATGCGCAGGTTTCGAGGTGCTAGGGAGCCCACGCTGCGCGTGCCCGGTCTACCTCCACCGGCGATCCATCCACATACGTGTCGAGAACCTCCGCTGAATGGATGTCCGTTGGACTCGCCGTTGCGGGGTCGACGTCAAGTACAACCAGGTCGGCTGCGGATCCTGGGGAGAGTGGGGGTGGCTCACGTAACGCCCTGGCAGACCCTGACGTAAACAGGGCAAGTGCTTCGAGGCCGGTCAGCCGCTCGGTTTCACTGATCCCGTACCGGTCCATCGCGGCTGCCATCCCCCAGAGTGGATGGGGAGGCTCGACAGGGCAATCCGACGATCCTGCGGTAGGTATCCCTGCTGTCATGAGTGAACGGAAAGGGTACAGCCACGAGAGTCGATCACGTCCGACACGCGACCCGACCCACGCTGATTCCGATGCCAGGAATGCAGGTTGGAGAACAGCTGTACACCCCATTCCGGCGAGACGACCAATCTGACTCGGGCTCATCACCGACGCGTGCTCCATGCGCAGGTCATCGGCGTCAGCCCTTTCGAGGAGAAGCGTTTCGAAGAGGTTGAGCACCTGATCGATGGCACGGTCTCCGATCGCGTGCACAGCGACCATGCCGCCGAGTCTGAGGCTGTGACGTGCCACCTCGGTGTCGGACGGCGTCAGGCGAAGCACGCCGGTGGTCTCGGCGTCGGCGTACGGTTCCCTCATGGCTGCGGTGTGTCCCCCAAGGCTGCCATCGGAGAATCTCTTCACACCGAGCCACCTGAGCCGTTGCCCGGCTCCGGTGAGCGTCTTCGCCGACGATTCGAGGCGATCTGGTGTATCGGCGATCACGAAACCGTGAACCTTGACCGGGAGTCGCTTGGCGACATCTCGCCACAGCTCGACCTCGGCTTCGAGCCTCTCCGATGGTGCCTCGCCATAACCGATCATGGCTCCAATGGATGTCACTCCGAGACCTGCGAGACGGCCGAGCGTGTCCGCCAGGTCGTCAGGAGTTACGGTCGCTGCTCTCGAGAGTGCTCCCGCTACAAGCCCAACGGCGGCCTCGCGCAGGACGCCGGTAGCAACCCCGTTGCCATCTCTGTCGATCGCGCCGCCTGTTGGGTTCCTTGTCGCATCCGTGATGCCTGACGCGACAAGTGCGGCCGAGTTGGCAACTGCTATGTGGCCGCAGTATCTGTAGATAACGGTCGGCCGATTGGGAACGGCCCTGTCGAGATCCGAACGGGTCGGTATCCGTCGCTCTGCGAGGGCCTCATCGTCGAACCTCATAGCGACAACGGGCATACCCGGGGCAAGAGTCTTGCCGTACCGAGCGATTCGGCTCTGGAGATCAGCGATGTTGACAGCTGACTTGAGAGAGCATCCGCGCAGTAGGGCAGCCAACGCAACGGCGTGGATGTGGGCGTCTTTCAGTCCTGGGATGATCGTTGCGCCAGGGAACCTCTCTTCCAGAATGCCTGAAGTTGCGAGATCTTCCCTCTGGCCCGTTGCGACGACCCTACCGTGATCGATGAGGACGGCGTTTCCGATGACACCGATGCCTGTGACGACGGCATCTGCCGAGACGAGCCGGGTCACGGGGATACGAGGTGGGGAGGAATCCAAGTCTCGACGATGCGTCGGAACGGCTCGTGGAGCAGCGTGTTCGAGGCGACTACGAGTCCCATTGAAGGCGTCGTCGGCCGTCCGTGTGGATCGGTGACTTCGCCTCCGGCTTCGCGAACCAGGATGATCCCGGCCGCGCCATCCCACGGCGCAATCCCGAGTTCCCAATACGCGTCGTAGCGACCTGACGCAACCCAGGCGAGATCGAGTGCGGCCGATCCCATACGGCGGATGCCGTTGACCTCACGCAGCATTTCACGTATTACGACCGAGAGAGAGTCGGCGTACACGTCGTGGTCGTAGGGGAAACCGGTTGCGACAATCGCCTTGCCGAGGTGACCGACGGTCGAAACCGAGATGCTGTGGCCGTTGCAATGCGCTCCGCCACCTTCGATCGCGCTGAACAATTCGTCTCTGAGTGGGTCGTATACGACACCGACCAGCCCGCGATCGCCATCGTAGAGGGCAACTGAGACCGATACGTGAGGTAAGCCGTGGACAAAGTTTACGGTTCCGTCTAGCGGGTCCACGATCCAGTGCCTCCCAGAGTGCGCGGTCCCGCCGCTCTCTTCTGCCATCACTCCGTCGCTGGGTCTGGCATTGCGGATAACCGCGAGGATCGCTGCCTCCGAGGCTTCGTCAATCGCTGTTACGGGATCGAACTTCCCCTTGTAGCGAGCGGTGTGAGGATTGCCGAATGCAGCTTTCACGATGTTGGCGCCAGCGCGTGCAGCCGAGATCGCGAGGTGTAGGTCGTCCATGAGCCAGATGGTATCGGCATCGTCGCGCACCTGGGTGGGAACGGCTGATCGAAGCCTATGCTCTGCCGCCATGGTGCCTGTTGCCCTTGTTGCCCTGAGCTCACTTCTCATGTGGGCAGCGTTCCCTCCACTTGGTTGGGCGCCCCTTGCGTTCGTCGCCCCCGTGCCGTTCTTTCTTGCAATACGGTCCGTGGAACGTCCATCGACGGCGATCATGCTCGGTTTTGGATGGGGCGCGACATTTTTCGGATTGTTGCTTTGGTGGCTGATGATGCTGGGGGTCGTGGCCTGGTTCCCGCTCGTGATTCTGATGGGATCGTTCACGGCTGTCTACGCGATTGCAATTTGGACGTTTCGACTGTGGCCTGCGTGGCGGTGGTGGCTTATCGCTGTCGGGGGATGGGCCGGCATGGAGTATGTTCGTGGACGGTTTCCATTTGGTGGGTTTCCGTGGGGCGATATTGGCTACCCAGCAGCCGGCTTACCTGGGGCGTCGGGGTCGGTGCAATGGATCGGTCCATCGGGTTGGACGGTGCTTGTTGTTGGTGTTGCCGTGGGTCTCGCTCTCGTCATCGAGTCGCATAAAGAGTGGAGACTTGCTGTTGACCCCTCGGTGGTCACGATTCTCGTCATCATCGCCGGCTTTCTCTTTCCCCCAACCCCTGGCGCGCAGGTGTGGAGGACGGCGATTGTTCAGGGTTCGTCTCCATGCCCGATGGTCCGATGTCAGAACGAGAACCAACGCATTTACCAGAGCCACCTCGAACTGACACGATCGATTCCAGCTGGAGCGGTCGACTTCGTGATTTGGCCGGAGAACTCCACAGCTACACCGTACGAGCCGGAGGGCAACGACGAGGTCCGAAAGGCGATAATCGAGGAGGCACGCAGACTCGATGCATACATGTTGATCTCAGGAACGAGGCTGGTCAGCAGCGAGGAGTTCCTGAATGTCAACGTCCTGTACTCCCCTGAAGGCGTCAAGGTTGGGGAGTATTGGAAGCGACATCCGGTCCCCTTCGGTGAGTACGTGCCGTTGCGTGGATTGCTTGACTTCATACCCCAACTCGACCAGGTGCCACGTGACATGATCAGAGGTGCTGAACCTGTCGTGTTCCCAACAGCGTTCGGAAATCTCGGATCGGTCATCTCATTCGAGGGCTCGTTCGCGCGAAGCATGCGATCGATCGCCCGCGCAGGCGCGGAGGTGATGGCTGTTTCGACGAACACGTCGAGCTTTGGCGACTCTGCTGCGTCGGATCAGGCCATCGGGATGGTACGCGTCAACGCAGCGGCAGTCGGATTCGACACCGCGTATGCCTCGATAACGGGGAAGTCCACCTTCATCAAAGCCGAAGGGGCGACATCCAACCGAACCGAACTGCTCGATGAGACGGTGTTGTATGGAGTCTTGCAATTCAACGCCAACGGACAGACGATCTGGGTGCGTTTTGGCGACTGGCTAGCGTTCCTTGCAATGCTTGGTGCTCTCGGGGCATTGGCACTCCCCGGTATCAGGGGTGGTGACATTGTCCGTGGTGAACGTCGAGAGCCGCGAACCGGCCTTGCACATTCCAGATAGGTCCGGGTAGAATGCGTCATGCCGAAACCTCTTGGCGCTCTTGCCGCGGCTAACGCACCCAGCAGGAGTGCCTGATCAATAGAACGTAGAAAGGCACAAAACCTATGTCTGACATCCTCAAGGCATCGCGTCCGAAGGGCAGATCCCGCCGTCCTAAAACCTACGACGAGGATCGAACCTGCGAGAGCCCGAACTGCGATACGAGGCTCTCGAAATACAATCGAGCCGAGTTCTGCCACACGCACCGGCCCGTGCGATATCCTCGTCTACGCGGCGTCCTGAATTCTGACGAGTAGGCACGGCTACTCGATACGAACCACCCAGGAATCAAGTTCATGCATGAAGAAGGGGTGCCCGTAGAGGGCACCCCTTCTTCACATGATTGTCGCGTCGATCGACGTGGCGAGTCACCCCTCGTACGAAGCGATTCCCGCTGCGAGGATGTCGATACCTTTGTCGAGATCATCCTGTGAGACGTTGAGTGGCGGGATGAACCGGATGACGTTCCCGTCTGGCCCACAATTCAGGATGAACATTCCTGCCTCGAATGCGTACGAAGAGATCGCAGCGAACGCGTTGGGATCCGGTGTGTTGCCTTTCGTGACCAACTCGATTCCGATCATCAGGCCGAGTCCGCGTACGTCCCCAATCGTTCGGTGCTGCTCCTTGAGTTCGTTCCAACGTGACAGCGAGTAGTCCGACAGTCGGTTGACGCCTGGTAGTACACCGCGAAGCTCGTCCACGACGGCTGCCGAGGCTGCACAGGACACCGGATTTCCTCCGAACGTGGTGCCGTGCGAACCTGGTCGCCAGGCTTCGAGAATCTCGGCCGAGGCTCCGACTGCCGACAACGGTAGACCGTTGGCGATCGCCTTCCCCATGACGAGAACGTCGGGTCTGAGGTCGTACACCTGGCTCGTGAACCAGTCACCGGTCCTACCAAATCCGGTCTGGACCTCGTCGACGATGAGGAGGATGCCGTGTTCATCGGCAATGGAGCGCAATGCGTGGATGAACTCGTGGCTTGCCGGGTAGTAGCCGCCCTCACCTTGCATCGGCTCGACGAGGAATGCCGCGATCTCACCGGGAGTCACCTCGAACTTGAACTTGAACTCAAGTTCACGCAACGCGTATGCGTTCGCCTCCTCCTGGCTCATGCCCCAGCTAAACGGGTGAGGAAATGGTGTCACGAATGTGGATGGGACGAGCGGGTGGTAGCCCTGGCGGTACTTCGCCTTCGACGTTGTGTAGGTGACCGAACCCATCGTGCGACCGTGGAAGCCGCCGCGGAATGTGACGATACCTTGGCGGCCGCTGACCTTCCTGGCGAGCTTTACCGACGCCTCGACTGCTTCTGCACCAGAGTTCATGAACAGGACCTTGTCGATACCCTCTGGAGCAATACCCACGATGTTCTCGGCTGCGGTGACGATCGGTTCGTAGAGGAATGCCCCACCTGCGTGCCATAGCTTGTTGAGCTGCGCTGAAGCTGCAGCGGCGACGGCGTCTGGCCGATGGCCGAGGTTCGTGGTTGCGATGCCACAAGCAAAGTCGAGATACTGCTTGCCGTCGGCACCGGTCACCCAACTACCCTTGCCTTCAATGATCTCCGTCTCGTAGTCGAACGTGATCACCGGGGCGATGATGTCATGGAATCGTGTCTGAAGATCTGTCATCTCTTCTCTCCGTTGATGTAGAAAATGTGTTGTCCTGCAGGCGTGCGCGGATCACCTACGGCGCTGCGAAGAGATGACGTCGATGGTGTCGAGGTGTCCGGTTCATGTCCCCATGGTACCTGGCAAGACAAGCGCGAGATCATGCGGCGAGATGGGTGGCCGCAGTCACTCTCCTGTGAATTCTGGTTGACGCTTCTCGATGAAGGCCGTGACGGCTTCTTGAACGTCGTTCGACTGGATGAACGCGGCATTCCACAGGGCCACATGGTCGAGGGCGTCACCCGTAGACATCCCCTCTTCGGCAGCCAGAACCGCCTTGGATCCTTGCACCGCGAGCGGTGAGTTCGCTGCGATCTGCCGAGCGACGGACGCTGCCTCGGCTTGGGTGGCCTCGGCGTTGGTGAGCACTCTCGTCACCAAGCCGATGTTTTCGGCCTCTGTTGCGTCGAAGTCTCGCCCTGTGTAGACGATCTCAGCGAGGTGGCCAGGGTTGATGATCTTTGGGAGCCGCTGCATCGTCCCCACATCGGCAACCATTGCGATCCGGGTCTCGCGAACGGAGAACGTGGCGTCGGATGCTGCGAATCGGATGTCACAGGCTGTTATGAGGTCGATTCCTGCACCGATGCAGTGGCCATGGATGGCGGCGATCACCGGCTTCGGGCATTGCGCTATGGAGGTGAAGGCGCCTTGGAGTTTCTTGATCGAGTGATACAGCCTCATGCGGCGCCCGACATCTGATCCGGGCTGGCCGATGTCGGACGAAGCGGCGCCACCGCTCATGAACATTGGTCCGAAGGCCTTGAGATCGATACCGACGGTGAAGGACGAGCCCACCGCAGCGATGACGATGGCCCGCGTCTCATCGTCGCGTGCGAGGGAGCTCATTATGTCTGGCAGATCGTCCCAGAAGTCTTGGGCGAAAGCGTTGCGCTGGTCCGGACGGTCGAGCCAAACCGTGGCAACGTGGCCGACGAATTCGACGGTGATGACGTCTGATGTGGGGATAGTCGAGCGAGGCATGTCATGAGGGTAGACGGATGTGAGGAACCGAACTTGGTTCGTTGACCGTCGTAGCGGTAGCCGGTTGGGAAGCCGGGCGGTAACGAACGGAGTGAGACATGAGGCCAGCAGAAACATCACGGATCCGACGAAGGGTATGGCTGGTGGTTGTGGGACTGGCGATTGCAGCGATCGTGGCTGCCTGCTCTGGTAGTAATGAAAGCGCAGGAGACAGATTCGAGGCCGGTGCCTATGCGGAGGTGCCGCAGAGCCCCGATGCTGGGGTTGCCACAGAGTTCGCGTCGTACGCGGACGAGGACAGCTCATACAGCGTTGTGGCAGACGACACAGGCGTCGTGTTCAAGAGGATCGACGACCAGTCGATCGATACGAGGGTGATCCGTGACGGAAGCGTCGAGTTGCGGATCGATCAGGGATCGTTCAACGTAGCAAGCGCACAGATCCGTTCGATTGCCGCCGACCTGGGTGGCTACGTCGCCTCAGGTGAGTCGCGTATCGAGGAGAACGGCGAGGAGCGATACGCCGTTGGGTGGTTCGCGATTCGCATCCCGAGTGACCGCTTCGATGACGCCGTTGAGCGCATCGGCAACCTGGGAGAGAACATTGCGTCTGCACTGTCGAGCCAGGACGTGACTGAGGAGTATGTTGATCTCGAAGGTCGCCTTAGCTACTGGCGTGAGCAAGAGGCGTTTTATGCACGGCTCCTCGAGAAGGCCTCGACGATCGAGGATCTCGTCGCAGTTCAGACTCGAATGCAAGATGTGCTCCTGAATGTCGAGCGGATTGAGGGACGATTGCGATACTTGGATAGCCGGACCGAGTTTGCGACGCTGAGGATCGGTCTCACCGAAGTTCCGGGTGGGTCATTCACTTCGGTTGTGCCTGTCGACGCCGGTGTGATTGCACAGGCCTTCGATGAGGCAGGTGCGGTGCTTCTTGCAACGGTGAGTTTCATGATCGTCGCCACTGCGGTGATCGTGCCAATCGGAATTCTCGCACTGCTCGTCTACGGCATCACGAGGCTGTTCATGTCGCTTCGGCGCAAGGAAGACCCAGCCGAGCTGTGACCCTGCCGATGCGTGATCACGGTTTGAGTGAGAAGGGCGGGTATTGATCCGTGAGCCCTGCTATCCAACCCCACGTTCGGGCCCACCAGCGATGAAAGCCAACGAAATAGTAGTGAAGCGGCAGAGGCAGCGATCCGTTGATAAGGATTGCTAGGTAGCCGTACCACGCCAGGAAGAGCGTACCGATCGTCAACCAAGCCAAGATGAAGAGATGAGGGATTGCGAGGGCCGTGCGAATGAAGAGAATGCCGAGCACTGCAAGTACCCGACTCTGGGGATCGGGTGCCTTCTCCACGGTCACTTGCGCAGGGTGGTGCTCGTCCGTTCCGTACGTCGGAAACACATCTGTCGTACTCGTGAACCAGGCAAAGACGCGGCTGCTCCACTCGAGGAAGATCATCTCGAGGTTCTCTATCCAGAACGGCTTTGCACCTGTGATGAGGATGTACCAGTACCCGATCCACACCACGAATTGCACGACGATTCCGTACAAGATCAGAAGGAAGACGTGAGGGATCAGCAGAAAAGCCTTGGCAAACGCGACTAAGCCGAGCGCTGCGAGCCCTCTGCTGCGGTACTCGTCATCGACGGGGACCTTAAAGTCGATTGGATGGGAAGATCCGTCGGTCATTTCCGCCTCGGCAATCGTTGGTGCGTGTGTCTGTGCATCAGAAGGTCTTGGTTGGAGTGTCCCACACGGGCGAGGACTTTGACAGTCGACCCGTAGCTCGTCGTTGTGACGTCATCGGAGCTCCACGCCCTTGGTGCCTTCGATGATCTGTCCGATGACAGCGGCTTCGAGGTCGCTTGACTCGAATGCGGCGCGTGTCGCATCAACGTCCTCCTCAGCAACGATGGCTGTGAAGCCGATACCCATGTTGAAGGTGCGGAACATGTCTTCTGGCGGGATATCGCCGAGATGTTGGAGAACGTTGAAAACGTGGGGTATCTCCCACCGGGAGCGTTCGATTATTGCTCTCGTGTTGTCTGGGAGCACTCGCATCACGTTGCCTGGGAGCCCTCCACCGGTGATGTGGGAGAGACCGTGAGGGCGAACTCTTGCGAGCAAGTTCAGCACGGAAGGTGCATAGACGATGCTTGGTTCGAGGAGGACGTGTGCCGTTGGGATGTCCGTGTCTGGGAACGGGGCGTCGAGTGGCAGGTGTTTGGCTGCAATGGCTCGTACGAGTGAGAAGCCGTTCGATCGTAGGTTTGGGCTCTGTACACCGACGATGACATCACCTGGGGTGACAGACTGCGGGTCGATTTCGTCCCCAGCCTCGACGATTCCGAGAGCCGTAGCTGACATGTCGAACTGATCGGGTCCCATCACACCAGGATGCTCGGCCGTTTCTCCTCCGAGCAACGCGATGTCTGACTCGTTGCACGCGTCGGTGATCGACTCCACGATCGTTTCGATGCGGTCGAGGTCCATGTGCCCAACGGCGATGTAGTCGGTGAGCGCAATGGGGCGGGCACCCGCAGCTGCGAGATCGTCCGCAACCATTGCTACGACGTCGTAGCCGAGACCTTCGAGTAGGCCAGCGTGGCGGGCCAGCTCAGCTTTCGTTCCGACGCCGTCGGTCGACATCATCAATATGGGGTTCTCGTACCCTGGCGGAATCCGTAGTCCGGCCGCAAAGCCTCCAAAGCCTCCAACGACGTTCCCTCCCCAGGTGCTCGTCACCCGCCAGGCGATGCGATCGACGAGCTCATCTGCCGCGTCGAGGCTGACGCCGGCCCTTTCGTAACTTGTCACGTGGACCGCTCGAGTACGAATTTGCTGTCGGCAATCGGCACATCGGTTGGATATCTCCCAGAGAGGCAGGCTGTGCAAAACGCGTCGGCCGTTGTGCCAGTCGCCCGAATGAGGTTTTCGAGGTTCAGGTACGCGAGAGAATCGACGCCAAGCTCGTCAGCGATCTCCTCCACGCGTCTCCCGGCAGCGAGGAGGGTCGACCGGTCGCCTGTGTCCATGCCGTAAAAGCATGGCCAGCGATATGGCGGCGACGAGATACGCAGATGTACTTCTGAGGCACCTGCTTCCCGCATCATCGAGACGAGCTGGCTGGTGGTAGAGCCACGGACGATGGAGTCGTCGACGAGCACGACACGTTTGCCTGACACGATGCCTGGCATGGCGTTGAGTTTCATGCGCACGCCGCGCTCTCGCATCGACTGCGCAGGCTGGATGAAGGTGCGCCCAACGTAGCGGTTCTTGACGAGGCCGTCGGTGTACGGGATGCCCGACACTTCGGCAAATCCTTGAGCGGCTGGGATCCCTGACTCCGGTACGGGCACGGTGATGTCGGCATCGATGGGAGCTTGGCGCGCGAGAAGTCGACCCATCTCTTGTCTTGTCGAGTGGACTGTCTGGCCGAGCAGGGTGGAGTCGGGTCGTGCGAAGTAGACGAATTCGAAGATGCAGAGATGGGGCTGCTCCTGCTGGAACGGGAAGGAGCTGCGAGGCCCATCGTCGTCGATGACGACCATTTCGCCTGGGCCGATCTGGCGAACGAAGTCGGCTCCGAGAATGTCGAGTGCGGCACTTTCGGAAGCAAGAATCCAGCTGTCGGCAAGTCGACCGAGGCAGAGCGGCCTGAAACCTCGAGGATCACGGACGCCAACGAGTGTGGTTCGGTCCATGACGGTCAGTGTGAACGCACCGTCGAATGTTGGGAGTGTCGCGGTGAGCGCGTCTTCGAGTGATACGCCATCTTTGTCGATGGCCCTGCCTATTGCCTCCGTCATCAGTTCCGAATCCGTCGTGGCTGGCAGTGGGCCGAGGTCGGCAGCGAGTTGGGATGTATTCGTCAAGTTCCCGTTGTGGGCGAGAGCGATCCCTCTTGCACCGAGGTGCCGGAAGACCGGTTGCGAGTTCTCCCAATTGTTGGATCCGGTGGTCGAATAGCGAGTGTGCCCGATTGCGAGGCTGCCTGGAAGTCCGGCGAGGATGCTCTCGTCGAAGACCTGTGCGACGAGGCCGAGATCCTTGTATACGGTGATGTTGTCGCGGTCACTCACCGAGATGCCTGCACTCTCCTGCCCGCGGTGTTGTAGAGCGAACAGTCCGAAGTAGGTGAGGCGGGCCGCATCGATGTCGGGTCCGACGATGCCGAACACGCCACAGGCTTCTCCCGGACGGTCAAATGTTGGGTTGCCAACGGTGTGTTCGCTCACGGGTGCGAGTGTACCGGCTACCCGATGACCCGGGTCAGATGGTGATCGTGAGAGCGATCGCTGCGAGCGTCACGGCGGCAGCGATGACCGTGCGAACCGTGCGTGCGTTCGGCTTTCCGACAGCGAACACAGACCACAGCCAAGCGATCAGTAGTCCCGCTGCGAAACCTCCGAAGTGAGCTCGCCATGCAATGTTTGGCACGAACAGTGGGAGCGACAGGTTGATGAGCAAGAGGATGGCGAGTTGGTTGAACATCGACCGTCCTCCCGGGGTGCTTCGCATCTTCCACGCGACGAACATCCATGCACCGAACAACCCGAAGATCGCACCTGATGCGCCGATGGTCACCTGCTCGATTGGCCCGAACCCATACGCGACCATGCCTCCTACCCCGGCCGAAGCGACGTACAGCGCGGCGAATGCCGGGCCTCCGACCTGTTGCTCGAGGCGTGGGCCGAACAAGTACAAGGCGTACATGTTGAACCCGATGTGCAAGACGCCGCCGTGCAGGAGGGCAGCGGTGAAGACCCTGTACCAGTCACCTTGTGCGACGAGGAAGTTGCCTTGTGCAAGAAGCTGCATCAGTTGGTGGTGGATTTCAGGTGAGAGATAGCCGGCTGCGAAGACGGCGACGGTGATTCCGATGATCGCGAACGAAACGGGGGATGATTGGAAGGTTGGTCCCCCGAGTGCCTGCCTGGCATGTATGACTCGTGCCCCACGCTGGGGTGCTGCGCACTCTGGACACTTCTGGCCCACCGATGCGTCATGCGAGCACTCGACACAGATCGGCCTCCCACAACTCGTGCAAGACAGGCGGGTTGCCCGAGTGGGGTGCCGATAGCACGTAGTCACATCTTGTTCTTCCATAGTCATGGAAAGGTAACGACACCGGGGTCAAAGCTGTTCCGTGCAGCGCCTGTGACTTGACATCGAGCACGCCAAATGACTAAACATGACACCTGAGTCAGGTTTCAAGTTACGGAGCAGCCATGGCAGGATTATCGACACAGGGCCCCAACCAGCCTGTTACCAAGCGTGGCAGGGCGACGCGAGCGGCCCTCCTGAGGGCCGCGGAAGACGTTTTCGGTGAGTCTGCATACGAGCGTGCATCCGTCTCCGAGATCACGCGTCGAGCCGGGGTGGCACAGGGGACGTTCTACGTGTATTTCCCGGACAAGAAGGCCGCCTATGTGGAACTTGTCCACGAACTCAACGCTCTACTGCGCAGAACCATCGCGATCGCGATCGGAGATGAGACGGACCGCATGGAAATGGAACGCATCGGATTTCTCACCTTCTTCCAGTTCGTCAACGAACACACGGCGCTGTACAAGATCATGAGAGAAGCCGAATTCGTGGATTCGGATCTCTACCGGTGGCACTACGAGACGTTGGGTCGCGGATACAGGGAAGGTATACAGGCCGCGATCGACGCAGGTCAACTCGATACAGACCTCGATGCGGAGACCGCGGCCGACATCCTGATGGGACTCTCAGAGTACGTCGGATGGAAGTATGTGATTCGAGGTCAAGGAGCACCTTCACCCGAGGCCTTCGAACAGATCATGGGATTCATAGCCCGAGGCCTGAAATACCGAGGCGATCGAGCATGAGTGTCGCGACGCTCCAAGGCATCACGGCATCCGTAGCTTCGTCGCGTCGCCTGACTACGCGTGTCCTGACATGCGGAGATGCGAATGGCGTAGCAGTCCTGTTTCTTCACGGCAACATCTCTTCTGCGACCTGGTGGGAAGAGACGATGCTGGCACTCCCTGGTGGCTTCTTCGGCATCGCGCCAGACATGCGCGGCTACGGCGAAGCCGACAGGGACAAGACCATCGACGCCACTCGCGGGATGGGAGACCTCTCTGACGATGCCGCCCATCTCCTTGATGCCCTCGACATTGGCACCGCAGTCGTTGTGGGAAGCTCCATGGGTGGGTCGGTGATCTGGCGAATGATTGCAGACCATTCTGACCGCATCCATAGCGCCGTAGTCGTCAACCCAGGCTCCCCATATGGATACGGGGGAACGAAGGGAGATGACGGCGTCGCGGTGTACGAAGACTTCGCCGGATCTGGAGCAGGACTTATCAATCCTGAGATGGTCTCGCTGTTCGCTGCTGGTGATACGACCACGGGCAGCCCGGTAAGCCCACGCTCCGTGTTACGAAGCCTGATTGTGAAGGTCGGGTACATCCCCGAGCGTGAAGACGCTCATGTGGGAGCGATGCTCTCGACCCATCTCGGCCCCGAAGCCTATCCAGGCGACGCCGTGACCTCCGAGAATTGGCCGTTCACCGCACCAGGCATCCATGGGGCTGCAAATGCTCTGTCACCCCGTTGGGCGAAGGCAGGCGTGACCGCGCTCGAGGCATCACGCAAGCCACCGGTGCTGTGGATACGAGGAGCGCACGACATGATCATCTCCGATGGCGGTCCGCTAGATCCTGGAATCTGGGGCTCGACGGGTCTCATACCCGGGTTCCCAGGCACAGACGTGTATCCACCACAGCCGATGGTTGCACAAACTCGTGCGTGGCTCCATCGATACCAAAACGCAGGCGGCTCATATAGAGAAGTCGTTCTTGAGAACTCAGGACATGTGCCGTACATCGACGACGCTCAATCTTTCAATGGCGTGTTCCACGCCCACCTCAGGTCGGTAAGCAAGTGAACAAGGAGAAACGAATGACAACGCGTCTAGCGCGAGTCTTGGTATTAGCGGTTGTACTTGCCCTCGTTGCCGCGGCGTGTAGCAGCGCCGATAGTGGAGCAGAGGACAGCACAACATCTAGTTCGGTCCAGCAAGAGACAACGACAACCGAGGCAGCAGCAGAAACAACGACGACGCTCGCGCCTGAAGCTGCGGGTGTTACCTGCACGGAGCCGGTGAAGGTGGGTGTCATCACAGACCAGAGTGGCCCGCTTGCGATCTATGGGGCGCACATCCTTCGCGCATTCCCGCTCGGCATGGAGTATGCGACCGGAGACTCGGGTCCGGACAGCTACCAGATCGATGACTGCACCATCGAGATCGTGTACAAGGACGACTTATCCGATGCTGAAACCTCGGCCACGCTCGCTCGCGAGCTCATCGAAGTCGACGGTGTCGACATCATCGTTGGATCCGTGTCATCCGGTGTAACAGCAGGCATTCAGGAACTTGCACTTCAGAATGACGTGATCCACATCGCCGCACCTGCGGCGGCGAACGACCTCACAGGCGCGACGTTCAACCCGAACAGCTTCCGTACATCGAGGAACAACTATCAAGATGCGGTCAACATTTGTGAGTATCTCGTCACGCAGTACTCGACATTTGTCCAAATCGCTCCTGACTATTCATTCGGGTACGGCGGCGCTCAAGCGTTCCGGGACGCCTGCACGTTCTACGGCGGCAGCTTCCCAGGAGAGGACATCTTTGCTCCAGCCGACACTACGGACTTCACGCCATACATGGAGCAGGTGCTCGACACCGACGCGGAAGCCTTCCTCGTAACGTGGGCGGGCGGAGGCTTTGTGCCCCTCTCCCAGGCGGCGACAGACCTCGGTGTGCTTGACGAGAAATCAATGGCGGCCGGATTCGTGGACAACATTGTCATGCCCGTGTTCTTCGGGAACAGCATTGGATCGACTTCAGGGATCCTGTATCAATACACGTTGCCGGACAATCCGATCAACGACTGGCTAGTCGACAAGGTCGCTGAACAAGGGACCTTCCCTGACCTCTTCGATGCCGATGCGATGAACGCAGCGATCATGATTGTGGAAGCCCTGAAAGTGACGGGAGGTGACGCATCCGTCGACGCCCTCAGAGCAGCAATGGAGGGCCTGTCCTTTGAGGGCCCCAAGGGCACGATCGACATCCGCGCCGAAGATCATGTCGCCATTCAGGACATGTACATCGTGACCCTCGACAACTTGGACGACCCAGAGTTCGGGTACTTTACGCTCGTGGCAACGAATCGCCCGGACGTACCGTGCCTGCTCGAAGGTGAATACGCCGATCGGTGTGGTGATCTACCGGTTGGAAGTCTCGGCGGATAGCGACACATACCCATGGCTGGGGGCGACCGCGCCCCCAGCCCCCATGCAAGCTATGGCAAACAAGATTCTTCAAACCCAAGGACTGCGCAAGGAGTACGGCGCTCTCGTGGCAGTTGCTGACGTCTCGATAGAGATCGAAGAGAATACGCTGCATTCGATCATCGGCCCTAACGGGGCAGGCAAGACAACTCTGTTCAACATGTTGAGCGGAACGGTGAAGCCAACGGCAGGGTCTGTCGTGTACAGGGGCGAAGACATCACAGCGCTCCCCGTGTACCGAACGATCCGAAAGGGCATCGGTCGCTCATATCAAATAACCAATGTCTTTCCAAACCTCTCCGTGTTCGAGAACATACGGCTGGCCGCACAGTCGCTGCGAACGAACAGCTTTCGATTCCTGCGGTCAATCGAGACGATCATCGATGTGAACGAGCGAACCGAGGAGGTCCTTGAGCGGGTTGGACTGACCGGCGACGCGTTAAAACTGGCACGAGTGCTCCCCCACGGGGATCAACGCAAACTCGAGCTCGGCATGATCCTGGCTCCTGATCCGGAGGTCCTTCTCCTCGACGAGCCCACGGCAGGCATGGCCTCGAACCAGGTGCCGGAACTCATAGACTTGATAACAGACATCCAGGTGGCTGGAGATAAGACGGTCGTTCTCGTCGAACACAACATGAACGTCGTCATGAGCGCATCGGATCGCATCACGGTCGTGCACCACGGGACGGTGCTCGCTGAAGGTACCCCGGCAGAAATCGCAGCCAACGATGCAGTCCAGGAGGCATATCTTGGGCGATTGTACGAAGAGGATGGGCAATGAATCCGATCCTCGACGTCTCGGATATACACACCTTCATCGGGCCCTTCCACATACTCGAAGGAGTCGATGTCACCGTCGACGAAGGCGACATCGTTGCACTCCTCGGAAGGAATGGGGCGGGCAAGACGACCACGCTCAAGAGCATTCTCGGACTTACGCCGCCACGCTCTGGCACAGTCAGGTTCATGGGCCGCGACCTTGCTGGCTTCAGACCGTTCGAGGTCGCCAAGCTAGGGATCGGATACGTGCCGGAGCATCGAGCGATCTTCAAGGATCTCTCGGTCGAAGAGAATCTCAGGATCGCGGAGCGATCCAAGGGTGATTACCTCGCCCACAGGGACTTCATCCTGACGCTCTTTCCCGATCTGGCACGACTGATTGATCTACCAGGGACCAAGCTCTCGGGTGGCCAGCAGCAGATGCTCGCCGTTGGCCGAGCGCTGGTACCCGACAACCGCCTGTTGCTCATCGACGAGCCATCAGAAGGCCTCGCTCCAGTTCTGATCGAGCAGATGATGGATGCCATCACGGAGATGAGTGCAACGACCACTGTCCTGTTGGTTGAACAAAACTTCATCGTTGCCTCAAGGCTCGCCACGAAGTACGTGATCATCGAGGAAGGATGTTCTGTGTCCTCAGGGATGATGGCAGATCTCGTGGATGACGAGGAGACGATTCGAAAGTACTTGGGGGCAGCGTGATGATCGCTCCACCTGCCATCCAGAGTCGCAGTCGGCACATCAGTGACCGCTTGAGGAGGATTCGCGGTCGGGCGGCCATTCTTGCTGTGATCGCGTTCATCGTGCTCTCCGGGCTCTTCTCCATGGATGCAGGTGACTGGATGATCACGCTGTTGCGTGGACTCGCGGTAGGTGCGATCACGTTCCTGGTGGCGTCGGGCCTGAGCCTCATATTCGGGCTGATGGACGTCCTCAACCTCGCGCACGGGGAGTTGTTCATGCTCGGCGCCTACGTTGGGTGGACCATCTACGTCAGGCCAGACACCTTCGTCGATGTTCTGTTGCCGCTGCTGCTCATCGCCGCCGTGTTTGCCGCTGGGCCAGCGTTTGCACAACTAGCGGATCGTGTCGGTCCAGGAGGCGCATGGGGGAGGTTCCTGCCGTGGCTTCTCGCAGCGTTCGGTACCGGCGCCACGGTGTGGGTGTTGCCGCGATTCCCTCTCTCTATCTGGGACCTCGAGGCCTTTGCTGACACCCCGGTTGCAAGCTCGCTGGCCTTCGACGTTGGTACTCAGAGCGTGCCGGTACCAGACTCCTTCGACGGGTCGGCATTGGTGGCTGTCGTCGTCCTGATCGTGTCGGTGAGCCTTGTTGCGTTCGCTATCGCCTTGGCACGCAAGACGGACGTGACTCCGCTGCCCATGGACATCCGACGTCTCGTTCCGTCGTTCGCAACTTTTGGGATCGCCTTCGCGTCCCTGATGTTCAACGACCAGATCACCGAGTGGATGTTCGGACTCGGCACGACGTATCGATTTTTCCTCGCGTTGGCTCTTGCCGCCATAGGCGGATTCGGGCTGGGGGCGCTCATCGAGACAGTGCTCATCCGTCCGCTATATGACCGTCTCTTGTACCAACTCATGATCACGCTCGGTCTCGGTTTCATCATCATCGAGGCGGTCCGTTCCGTATGGGGCAGGCCCGAGTTCACGATGCCGAAGCCTGCCCTGTTCAGCGGCACGGGACCCGGGTGTCCTGGTGAAGGACTTTCGGAGCTGTTCTCGGGATGCTCTACGGTGAAGATTCTCGACACTCGTATTCGGTTATACAACGAAGTCTTCATCGTCTTGGTTGGCGTCGCTGTACTTGTCGTGGTCACCCTGCTGATCAAGCGCACCAGGATGGGCATGATCATCCGAGCCGGTGTACAGGATCGTGAGATGGTGGAAGCGCTCGGCGTGAACGTCCGTCTCGTATTCACCATTGTGTTCGGACTGGGAGTCGGCCTTGCAGCATTCGGAGGCGTTATCGCTGCACCCGCCATCGGACTGAGCACGGAGATGGGCTCGAGAGTGCTGCTCTTGGCACTAATCGCCATATCTGTCGGTGGATTGACGTCGTTCCCTGGTGCGGCTGCCGGCGCCGTCCTCGTTGGCCTCTTGCAACAGTTTGTCATCAAGGCCGGGTCGACCGGTATCCCGCTTCCGTGGCTGGACGAGCCGTTCAAGCCGTCACCGTCACTTGTTCCTGTGTCGGTCATCGTTCTGATGATCGTTGTACTGCTCGTCGCACCTCAAGGCATCTTCGGGCGGGAGGAGTGACGATGGACGATACCAAGATCGTTGAGTCGTCCAGGAGATGGAGTGGGAGCCGCCTACTTATAGCCCTTGTCGTTGCCGCCGTAGCTTTTCCGTTCGTCGTTGCGATCGTGGATGGCCAATCTCCAGCCGCTGTGCTCTCGGGGGAGGCGGGAAACGCAAAGTTCCTGCAGGGTCTCGCGATTGAGGTCTTCATCCTTGCGTTGTATGCACTGAGTTACGACCTCGTTCTTGGCGTGGCTGGACTCCTGTCATTCGGCCACTCGATGTTCTTCGCCCTTGGCGCATACGGTGCTGGGATAATGCTGAAGTCATTCGGTTGGTCGCTTCCGGTGACCCTGCTCGGCGTCGCATTGCTGGCTCTCATCCAAGCGTTGCTGTTCGCGGTAGTCCTCCCGCGTGTGAAGGGCATTGCATTTGCTCTTGTGACGCTCGGGCTATCTTCCGTTTTCTTCGTCGTCGTGCAATCCTCAGAGTTCAGGGACTACACCGGAGCCGATGTCGGGCTCCAGGGGGTTCCGGTTCCAGACTGGATCAATACGAACAACTATCGGTTCAGGATGTATCTGCTCGCGCTCTTCGTGCTCGTCGCTGTGTTCGCGCTATACCGAAGAATTCTCCGGTCACCAACGGGCGCGGTTCTTGTCGCCAATCGTGAGAATGAGGACAGGGCACTCGGCCTCGGATACAACACCTTCTGGTTCAAGCTTTTTGCACTGTTCGTGTCATCGTTGACCGCGGCAGTTGCAGGCATGCTCTGGATGCTGCACCAGCCGATCGTGACTCCACAGGTCGCGGGCCTCGGATGGACCGTTGCCGCTCTCCTCATGATCCTGATAGGTGGCATCGGGACGCTCACCGGAGCCGTCATCGGTGCAGCGGTGTACCGGCTTCTTGCGTATTACCTCGGCAAGTATTTCGGAGGGTCGGCATCGGTGCTGCTCGGTGCCGCGTACATCGCGATTGTGCTTTTCCTGCCGTACGGCATCGTGGGTACCTGGCGTGCAAAGTCGGTTCAACGACGGGACGGCTTGAATCGGTTGCGAATGTTGCTTATAGGGAGACGTGGCGGATGAGCAGACAACCGCGCTTGGTGTCGGTTGGCACCTACATGCCGCAGGACTGGATGTCAGCATCGGAAATCGCCGACCTGTCTGGTATACCAGAGAACGTCATCGTCGACAGATTCGGCCTCGACGGCAAGCACATTGCAGGATCCGACGATCATGTTTCGACGATGGCTGCGGCTGCCGGCGTGCAGGCTATCGAGCGTGCGGGCCTTTCGCCGGAAGAGGTCGACGTCGTCGCGTACTTCGGATCGATGGCGAAGGACTACCAGGTGTGGTCGGCTGCCCCGAAGGTACAGAATCTCATCGGAGCGACAAACGCCTGGGCTCTTGAGATGGCGAACGTCTCGTGCGGCGCCCCGGTTGCGATCGCGACGATCGCAGGGATGCTTGCTGGCGACCCTTCGATCAGCAACGTGCTGCTGGTCGGTGGCTGCTGGGAGTCCCATCTGATCGACTACTCGAACCCGCGCTCTCGATTCATGTTCAACTTCGGTGATGGTGGTGCTGCTGTGCTGCTGTCATCCTCTCTGCCTGGTCACGACATCGTTTCCTATCGGATCATCAGTGATGGCCAGTTCGCGGATGATGTTGCGGTGTACGCCGGAGGAAGCCGGATCCCGGCGTCGCATGACACGGTCAAGGATGGTCGACACTCTCTCGACGTTGCCGATCCTGTCTCAATGAAGCAGCGGCTCGATCCCGTATCCGGGGATAACTTCCTCACGGTTGCGCGTGAGGCGTGCGACCGTGCCGGTGTGAGCGTTACTGACGTTCGGCTCTTGCCGATATTGCACACGAAGCGCTCCATCCATGAGTGGATCGTCGACGGACTCGGCATTCCTCGAGAACGCGCTGTGTACATCAGGCGTCACGGCCACATGTCTGGTCTTGATACGATCGTCGGACTCGACGCTCGACAGGGCGAACTCGAAGAAGGAGACCTCGTCTTGCTGCTCTCCGCTGGGACCGGCTACACCTGGGCCGCAACACTGGTGAGGTGGTGACACCTTGACGCTAACCGCCACACTCGATAACCGCAGGACGACGACAGAGGTTTCACCATGACGCCGAGCGCGACCCAGGCATTCGACTGGATCGAACAGCATGCGGCCACGCGTCCGAACAAGACGGCGCTGGTCGATGATCACCGCGGCCTGACGATCACCTACGGTGATCTCGGCGAGCGAGTTCGTCGCCTCGCCACATGGATGGTTTCTGTGGGTGTCGGTCGAGGTGACCGCGTCGCGTTCCTGTCAGAGAACACCACAGACATCTTCGAGGTGCTCTTTGCGTGTGCCAAGGTTGGCGCAATCCTCGTACCGATCAACTGGAGGCTTGCGCAACCCGAGATAGCGTTCATCGTGGACGACTGCAGGCCTCGTGCCGTGATCTTTGAGGGGCAGTTCGGGGATGCTGTGGCGAGTCTCCCCATTCCCGTTTCGTTGCGTCTCGGGGATGACTTCGAAGCAGCGAAGCGAGGAGCCGACCCAGATGCTGCTCCTCGGATGTCGTCGACTCACGATGACATTCTCGCGATTCTCTACACGTCTGGCACGACCGGCAAGCCGAAGGGCGCCATAGAGACGGTTGGAATGTTCTTCTGGAACGCTGTCAACATCGGGGGAGAGGTCGAGCTCACACGATCATCCATTGGTCTCAACGTGCTCCCCACATTCCACACCGGTGGGCTCAATCTGTACACAACGCCGCTTCTTCACCTGGGCGGAACATCCGTGATCTTGCGCGGCTTTGATGCTGAAAGGATGCTGCACTGGCTCGTGTCTGGGGAAATCACGCACTTCTTCGGCGTGCCAGCCGTATACCAGTTCCTCGTAGAGGATCACATCTGGGTAACGGCAGATCTGTCGCGAGTGACCTCCTGGGCATGCGGAGGATCCCCAATGCCCGTCGCGCTGCTTGAGCGTTACGCAGAGCACGGAATCATCATTCGTCAAGGCATGGGCTTGACGGAAACGAGTCCAACCTTGTTCCTCACAGACACAGAGCACGCGCTGTCGAAGGCAGGCTCTGTTGGTAAGACCGCCATGCATACCGAGATACGGATCGTCGATGAGACCGGTGGCGACGTTGCGCCGGGTGAGGTTGGTGAGTTGTGGGCACGCGGCCCGAACGTTACGCCAGGTTACTGGGAGCGTCCGGAGGCGAACCGCGAGTCGTTCACCGATGGTTGGCTTCACACCGGTGATGCTGCGCGAATGGATGCGGACGGTTACGTGTACATCGTGGATCGGTGGAAGGACATGTACATTTCCGGCGGCGAGAACGTGTACCCGGCCGAGGTCGAGCAGGTGTACTTCCGTCATCCGAACGTTCGCGACGTATCAGTTATCGGAGTGCCAGACGACCGGTGGGGGGAGGTGGGCCTCGCCGTTGTGGTACTTCGAGATGTGGAGGCTTTCGACGAGCGTGAGTTCCTCGCCTTCGCCGAGGACCAGCTGGCTCGGTACAAGCTGCCAAAGGCCGTATGGGTGGTGGGGGAGCTGCCCCGCAACGCAGCGGGAAAGGTTCTGAAGCGCCTCTTGCGTGAGCAGCGGGCGAGTCGGGAGAATGGGCGGTGAGGCTCGCCAGGCGTCGAGGAACTCCACGTACTCGGGCCTGAATATGGCGCCGGTCACGCTTCGTCGTCGGGTGACGAATATTCGCTCTCTGCTAGGTCGCGTATCCCGTCGACAACCGCCTGCATGTGGACGCGGTGCTCCTCATCTCTGGCTGCGATGATCTCCTCTTCGCGATCGGGGTGTTTTGCGATGGCGCTCGTGAGGCCGCTCGGTCCTGGACCGACGACCCTGTGGTAGCGCAGCGTCGTCGTGTTCTCGTCGCCGTCGAGACGGTATGTCCATGTTGCTGCCGGATTCGCCACGTCGATTACCGCCCATCCAAAGGTACGCAGCGGCTCATGGGCGACGATCCATGAAGTGGTCTCCCATGAGCGCTCACCGCGCCTGTTTCGTCCAAGGAACCTCGCCCCCAATGCTGGCCCATCGTCGAGCCATTCGGCCTCGGCGAATTCGTCCTGGAATCGTGCAGGGAGGTTGATGTCGGTGATCAAATCCCAAACAACGCTCGGCGGAGCGTTGATCGTGGTGACCACTTCGACCTCGGGTCCGTCGATGAATCGTGTCATGACGAGAGCCTAAACGGAGCAGGTCGGACATATCACGCGACCGGGCCCTTAGGGGCCGCGCGAGTAGGTAAGGGTCCACCGGTCGTTGGATTGCCTCGACGATGATGTCGAGTGCACGCAATAACCAACGATCCGGTGGAGGTGATCAGTATGCGCGCTTGATCGACAAGTGGTGGATGCTGTCTGGGAATCCATCGAATCGTTGATCCCGCGCATACCCGATTTGCATCCGTTGGGATGTCACCGGTCCCGTATCTTTGACCGGTTGTGTTTCTGGGGGATGCTGATCCGTCTGGTGACGGGATGTTCGTGGGTCACGGTGGAAGCGATCTTGGAACGCAGGGTGTCGGATACGACGTTGCGGTCTCGCCGTGATGCGTGGGTCGGGGCTGGCATCTTTGACGCTATCCGTGATGAGGCCATGGAAGCGTATGACCGGATCATCGGGTTGGACATGTCTGACGTCGCGTTGGATGGGTCGATCCATAAGGCACCGTGTGGCGGGGAGGGGACAGGGAAAAGCCCCGTGGATAGGGCGAAACTCGGATGGAAGTGGCCGATCGCCACCGGCGCGAACGGTGTCCCGGTCGGGTGGGCCATTGACGGTGCAAACCGTTCCGATGTCAAGCTGTTGGGACCCACCCTCGACGATATCGGCAGGACCGGTCTCCATCTCGACATTGAGACGTTGCACCTCGATCGGGGATACGACTTCCCCAAGATTCGGAACCAGCTCGCCGTGATGGGTCTCGACGATCTCAACATCCAGAAACGCAAACCCCGTGGTATCCCGTACAAGAAGCAGCCGATGCGGCTCGGGTTGCGTTGGGTGGTAGAAGGAACCAACTCGTGACTGTCGAACTACGGGCAGCTTCGCCGCAACACCGACCGCTGTAACGAGCACCGCCACGCACAACTCTGCCTCGTCACCGTCTTGTTGATCACCGCGAAACTCATCGACTGGCGAGACAGATGGAGCCCCGAATCAAGCCCTATCCGCTAACCCCCTTAGGTTTGACTTCGGGCCTCGACGGTCCAGCGATAGCAGATGGTGTCTTCACCCATAGCATCGTCGCCTGCTGAAACGCGAACGCTGCCCGCAGCACGTCGAGGTCCGCGTGGTGGCGTCCGACGATCTGGAGACCGATCGGTAACCCGTCATCTGTGAAGCCACCGGGGACCGAGATTGCGGGAAGTTCCAGCGCAGATATGTAGTAGCACGAGGCGAACCACGACGTGTAGTTCTCCATGTCTACGCCGTTGATCTCGGTGGGGTACTCGATGGAGATAGGGAAGGGAGGTACCGCCGAAGTTGGGATTGCAAGAAAGCGGTGCGTGTCGAGAAAACGCAGCACGCGTTCGCGCAGCTCGGTTCTGGCCACAGAGGCCCTGCCGAGATCCACTGATGACAAGGTCAACCCGTACTCGGTATTCCATCGGATCGTCTCCTTGTAGGCATCAGGGTTCGACTCAATGGCTCGCCCGAATTGCCTGGCGTAGGAGTATCCACGCCACACCTTGAACGATTCCTCTGCACCGGTGAAGTCAGGGCAGGCCTCCGTCACGGAGAAACCGATGTCCTCGAGCACGGCGCGGGCCGGAGCGAGCGCCCGCGTCACCGACGGGTCGATTGGTAGGCAGCCGAGATCCTCGGACCATGCCAGAGGCACATCCGTCCAATCAGCGGCCAGCGGTGCGGCGAAGTCTGAGCCGGGACGGTCGATGGAGACGGGGATCCTGTCATCCGGACCTGCGGTCGCGGCCATGAAGAGTGCGATGTCCTCAACGGTACGTGCGATCGGACCGTGTACCGAGTGTGTCCACCAGGCGTCCGTCGTTGGCCATGTGGGAATCCTCCCCGGTGACGGACGAAACCCGACCGTGTTGGTGAACGAAGCAGGGTTCCTCAGCGACGCGCCGTAGTCGGAGCCGTCGGCGAGGGAAACCATCCCAGTGGCAACGGCAACGCTGGCGCCACCAGATGAGCCACCTGGCGTGTAGTCCGGATTCCACGGGTTCCTGGTGAAACCGAATACCTCGTTGAATGTCTGGCTCCCTGCCCCATGCTGAGGTGTGTTGGTCTTCCCGAGGGTCACCGCTCCTGCGTCCTGCATTCGTTGAACGATCAACGTGTTGCGTGTCGGGATGAAGGACGAATACACAGGAGATCCGAACGTTGTTCGGATGCCCTTGGTCTCATGAAGATCCTTGTGCGCAACGGGCAGGCCGGTGAGGAGCGGAACATTCCCTCCCTTGGCTAGTGCCGTGTCCGCGGCGTCTGCCATCTCGTAGGCGATATCGGGGACCAGGGTAACAATGGCGTTCAAATCGCTGTTCGTCGATTCGATCTGGCCGAGGTGGGCATCGAGCAGTTCACGCGCCGAAACGTCTTTGCGGCGCAACATCGCGGCATGATCGACGGCCCTGAGGCGAACGAGGTCGTTCATCGTAGGCGTCTGGGCAGTGCGTCTTCCCAGATCGCTCTCGCCTCTCGGTGTGTGATCGAGCCTGCGGCACCGAAGTCGAGGACGTCGCCACCAACCGTTCCGATCCTGCGGCTCGGTACCTGCGTTTCTAGATCGTCGCCTCGTGTGACGGCGACGAAACGTAGCGGAGTCTCATCGAAAAGGCTGCCACCTGATGTACCGTCGATCGTGAATCCGACGCCGGACGCGAAGGCGATCTCCGCGAGCGAGACGGCAAGACCGCCAACGGATATGTCATGGAGCACGGGAACCTCGTACGCGAGTGCGGCAGCTGCTGCAATGACGCGTCTGGCCGTGTCCCCCTCCACGTCGAGCGGACGACCCCCAAGGTGCCCGTTGATGATCCGGTCGTAGGCCGAAGCAGCGAAGTCGCCTTGGGCGTCCTGTCCCACGATCCAGATACTCATCCCTTCCGCAGCTCGATCGAGTCGCGGTGGACGCTCAGGCCGTGGATCGCAGAAGCCGAGCATCCCAACGACCGGTGTCGGATAGATGTCGACGCCGTCGGTCTGGTTGTAGAACGACACATTTCCACCGACGACTGGTACGTCGAGCTCTTCACATGCCCATGCGATCCCCTCGACGGATTCGACGAACTGCCACATGACCCCAGGTACTTCGGGGTTTCCAAAATTGAGGTTGTCAACGAGGGCGTACGGTCGAGCGCCTGTGACCGCGACATTGAGCGCAGACTCGAAAACGATCCGCTTAGAGCCCCGTCGCGGGTCGAGATAGGTGCGGAGGGCGTCGCCGTCGGTGGCCACGGCAAGTGCTTTCTGTGTTCCCTTGATTCGGAGCAGGGATGCGTCATGTCCCGGTTCGATGATCGTGTTGAGAAAGAGCATGTGGTCGTACTGCGACGAAATCCAGGAGCGATCTCCGATCGCAGGGTCGTCGAGAAGCACTCGCAGGGCCTGCCCCGCGTCGAGGTTGCAAGGAACTTCCGGCTTCGAGGCCCACACTTTGTCGAGATATTCTGGACGCATGCGTGGGCGGCTGTACTTGGGAGCTTCGTCTGCCAGCGATGCGGCAGGGACGTCTGCAACGAGATCCCCTCCGGCGTACACCCTCAGCTGTGGCCCTTGTGTCACCGTTCCAATGGTTGATGCTGTGACATCCCACTTGGCTGCGACGGCGAGTACCTCCGCTGCCTTCTGTGGTTCGACGATGGCGAGCATTCGCTCCTGGGACTCCGACATGAGGATTTCACCTGGTGTCATCCCTGGTTCACGAATATGGACCGCGTCGATGTTCACATCCATGCCCATGCCACCGTTGCCTGCGGTCTCGGACGTGGCACACGATATGCCGGCGGCACCGAGATCCTGGATCGCAACAACGAGGCCGTTGTCGTACAGCTCGAGGCATGCCTCGATCAGTTTCTTCTCCTCGAAGGGATCTCCGACTTGCACGCTTGGACGCTTCCCCTCGTCACCCTGTTCGAAGGAAGCAGACGCAAGGACCGATGCTCCACCGATACCGTCTCTGCCTGTCGCGTTTCCGAGGAGAACAGCGATGTTGCCTTCACCCGATGCTGCTGAAAGTACGAGTTGGTCCTGTCTGAGGATGCCGAGTGCCATCACGTTCACGAGCGGATTCTTCGAGAATCGGTCAGCGAATTCGACCTCGCCGCCGAGGGTTGGGACGCCCACGGCGTTTCCGTATCCAGCGATTCCAGATACGACACCCTCCAACAGGTACCGGTTGTGGGCTTCCTCAAGAGGGCCGAAGCGGAGTGGATCCCACACGGCGATCGGCCTGGCCCCCATGGTGAAGATGTCCCGCAGAATGCCACCGACGCCGGTAGCTGCGCCCTGATACGGCTCGACGTACGATGGGTGGTTGTGGCTCTCGATCCGTAGCGCCGCCAGCCAACCATCACCGAGGTCGACGACTCCTGCGTTCTCGCCAGGACCAAGCACGACCCAGGGTTGGTGGGAGCGGAACCGTGAGAGATGTTCGCGCGAAGACTTATACGAGCAGTGCTCCGACCACATCACAGAGTACATGGCGAGCTCTGCCGGCCGGGGCTCGCGTCCCAGGATGTCGATGACATCTTCGTATTCACTGTCAGTCATCCCGAGTTGGATGTGAGCAGGGACGTGTTGGGACGTCATGCGTGGACGGTCTCGACCGACGCGACAAACGATTCGATGAGCACTCGTCCGTCGACAGAGCCGAGAATGTCTTCGACTGCTCGTTCGGGGTGCGGCATCAGTGCGGCGACATTACCGATGTTGTTGGCGACGCCTGCGATGGATCTCGTGGATCCGTTTGGATTCGATGTGTCGTCAACCGTGCCGGAAGCATCGCAGTATCGCAGAATCACGCCGTCGTCATCGTCGGGTGCGGTGTGATCGGTTGGGATGTAGTTGCCTTCGAACGAGTTGAGGGGGATGCGTAGAATCTGGCCTACATCGGCTGCCCGCGTGAGCACACTGTTGGTGGACTCAACCCGGACATAGACGGGTTTGCAGATGAACCGGAGGTCCCTGTTGGCGATCAGTCCGCCTGGAAGGATGCCTGCTTCACAGAGGATCTGGAATCCGTTGCAGATTCCGATGATCGGAACACCCTCGGCAGCGAGGCGTTCAACTTCTGCCATGACAGGGGAGAAGCGGGCGATTGCCCCTGTGCGGAGATAGTCGCCGTGGGCGAAGCCTCCTGGCAACACCACACCGCTTGCGCCAGAGAGATCCGTGTCGTGGTGCCACACCTGGTCGACGTCGGCTCCGATCAGTTCGAGCGCGTAGGTGATGTCGTGTTCGCAGTTGGTTCCTGGGAACACCACAACGGCGATTGTCACGACACTGCCTCGATGATGTAGTGCTCCATCACCGGGTTTGCAAGCAGCTTGGAGCACATTGCGTCGATGCGGGTTCTGGCGGCAATCTCGGAGTCTGCATCGACTTCGAGGGTGATCGTGCGTCCGAATGTGACACTGCTGACCTCGTCGAATCCCAGGTCTTTGAGGGCCTTGGCTGTGGTTGTTCCTTCAGGATCGGAGAGTCCGGGCTTTCGCCCGATTCGGACAACGAATGTGTACGTCATGAGGCAGCCATGGCGTCGAGATATGTGTCGAAGTCATCCCCGGTGAGGCGTTCGTATGCGTCGATGTATCGATCGGAGGTGGCCTGGAGTACATCGTGAGGTAGTGGCGGAGCTGGCGGAGTCTTGTCCCAGCCGTCCTGGTTATCGAGCCAGTCTCTAACGGGCTGCTTGTCGAACGATGGCATGACTCGTCCGGGGGACCAGGCATCTGCGGGCCAGTAGCGCGACGAGTCAGGCGTCAACACTTCATCGATGAGAACGATTTCGTTGCCGATCGTGCCGAATTCGAACTTGGTGTCGGCGAGGATGATGCCATGCTCGGAAGCGTATGCTGCACCTCTTAGGTAGATTTCCATCGAGCGCGATCGAAGTTCCTCATACACGTCGTCACCAACGAAGGCCCGTGCCTCGGCTTCCGTGAGGTTCTCGTCATGGCCGCTCTCCGCCTTCGTCGCTGGCGTGAAGATTGGCTCTTGGAGCTTGTCCGCCATCTCCAAGCCATTCGGGAGATGCTCTGTCGTTGGTCCGCCACCTGAGATGTACTCCTTCCATGATGATCCGTACAAATATCCACGGATCACGCACTCCATCGGGATGACGCTTGCTGCCCGCACGAGCATCGCGCGGGCGGCAAAGGCGGAGCGCTGCGACGGCGTGAGGAACCCCATCGTGGACGTGTCCGCAGAGAGGAGATGGTGCGGTGTATCGAGAATCTCGAACCAGTGGAGTGACAGCCCCGTGAGAACCTGACCCTTGTGCGGGATGTCCTCGCCGAGAACGACGTCAAAGGCGGATATGCGATCGGATGCAACGATGAGGAGGCGGTCGTCGTCGACGCGGTAGAGCTCGCGGACCTTGCCTGATCCAAGGTGTTCCAGCGCTGGCACGAGTGCGATGGTAGCCGACCGGCGTTGCCTGTTGACCTCCATGCTGTCTGTTCTTGCGTAACTGAGTCCCGCAATGCGGGACTCAGTTACGCAAGAACAGACAGGTGGTAACGGTGCTCTCGGTTTGACAGGGTGTACGCATGTGGACCGTAGTTGATACCCACGCGGCGTATGTTGCTGAGCAACAGCATGGCGTGATTCATGCGGAGTCGTTGCGCAGCGCTGGCCTATCGACATCGATGATCGAGCGCAGAGTGGCGCGAGGACAGCTGAGGCGATGTGCTCCAGCCGTCTATGCGTTCGGCGGAAGCCCAGCAACGCTTGACCAAGATCTCGTCGTGCAGGCGCTGTCGATTGGTCCTCACGCCGCGATTTCACATGACTCGGCCGCGTACCTGTGGGGCATGATCAATCAGCGGCCAAGGGACACGCACGTTGTGGTTCGCCGATGGCAACGAGAACACCGACACGATTGCGCGGTGCACGAATCGCTGGACCTCTGTGCGTCTGATCAGATGTGGCTCGGCGGCGTACCTGTGACGAGTGCTCCGAGAACCGTTGTCGATCTCGGCGCGACAAGCCCGTGGCTGGTCGAGCGTGCGCTAAGCACAGGTATCCGGATGGAACTCTTTACCATTGCAGATATCGACTCCTTCGTGACAAGGGTTGCGAAGCGAGGTCGAAGGGGCGTTGGTGTCATACGGCCTCTGCTCGATATGTACCGAGGCGTGAGCGGGAGGACCGAGAGCCTTCTTGAAGATCGCTTTCTTCGGAACCTTTTCGACAGGGGCATCGAACTGCCTGCCATTCAGTATGAGGTCGTTGGCGACGATGGCAGGATTGTGTGTCGTGCCGACTTTGCATACGTGGAGCGTCGGCTGTTGATCGAAGTCGATGGCCGCTCATATCACTCTGACTCACAGGCCTTTCAACGCGACCGTGACAAACAAAACCGGACTCAGGCGCTCGGCTGGAGAACACTTCGCTTTACGTGGAATGACGTGACTGTCGAGTCCGATCGCACCGCAGCAACCGTCTCATCTGTTCTTGCGTAACTGAGTCCCGCAATGCGGGACTCAGTTACGCAAGAACAGTCGAGGAGAGACGGTTGAAGATGGTGTCGGCGTTTCGGAGGGCGCGCTCTGGGGTGAAGCACGCAGCGAGCGTATCGGAATCGATGGCGACATCCTGGTCAGCCGTGAGCCTTTCCAGCAACGCGTCGCCTCCATCCCATGCAGCCAAAGCGTTGCGCTGTACGATTCGGTACGCCTCGTCACGCGTATAACCAGAGCCGATCAGTGCCAGCAGCACAGCTTGTGAGCTGACCAGGCCACGGGTTGCATCCAGATTCTTCTGCATGCGGTCTGTGTCAACAACGAGGTTCTCGATGAGGCGCCTCATACGCGTGAGCGCATAGTGAAGGACGATCGTGGCGTCTGGGAGCACAACACGCTCGACACTCGAATGCGAGATGTCTCGCTCGTGCCACAGGGCCACGTTCTCGAGCCCAGTCGATGCGTAGCCGCGCAGCAGCCGCGAGATACCAGTGAGGTTCTCAGAGCCGATCGGATTCCGCTTGTGTGGCATGGCAGAGGATCCTTTTTGGCCTGTGCGAAACGCCTCCCTCACCTCGGCGACCTCGGATCGCTGAAGATGCCTGATCTCGGTGGCGAAGCGCTCGATCGATGATCCGATAAGTGCAAGCACTGAGAGGAAGTGAGCGTGACGATCGCGGGGGATCACCTGCGTCGATGCGGGCTCGGGGTTGAGGCCCAGGCGAGCACACACGAATGACTCGACATCGGGTGGCGTATGTGCATAGGTGCCGACAGCACCAGAGGTCTTTCCGTAGGAAACGCCGTTGACCGCATCGATGAGCCGCTCGTGATCGCGCTCGATCTCGAAGGCCCAGTTTGCAAGCTTCAAGCCGAACGACGTCGGCTCGGCCCAGATACCGTGCGTGCGACCAATCATGATCGTGTCCTTGAACTCGAACGCGCGGTCCTTGGTGACGGTGAACAGTTCCTCGACGGCAGACAAGAGAAGTTCCCCCGCTTCCTTCAACAGGACCCCTCCTGCGGTGTCGAGCACATCTGATGACGTCAGACCGAAGTGGATCCATTCGCCACCGGCTTCTACCGACGCGGCAAGCAGGTCGACGAAAGCAGCGACATCGTGATTCGTGACCTCCTCCCTCTCCTTCCATGCCACAGGGTCGACGTTCGGTGCTCGCCTTGCCGCAGCTGCTGCCTCTGGAGGTGCGACACCGAGTTCGACCCAGGCCTCGACGACCAGTGTCTCGACCTCTTTCCAGACAGCGAGCTTGTGGTCCTCGGACCACACCGCTGCCATCTCGGGTGTCGAGTACCGCTCGATCATCCCTTCAGGCCCTTCCTGTAGGAGTCAAGTCGGCTAGCGAGATCCGGATCCGATACCGACAGTATTGACACGGCGAGATATGCGGCGTTGGCGGCGCTGTCGATGGCAACGGTTGCAACAGGTATGCCGGTTGGCATCTGGACGGTCGAGTACAACGCGTCGACGCCTCCGAGCCCTCCAGTCGCGATCGGGATGCCGATCACCGGCAGGGAAGAGTGCGCTGCGACCGCTCCAGCGAGGTGGGCTGCCTTCCCCGCTCCACAGATGACGATACCGAAACCGTTACCGCGAGCAGCCGCCGCAAACTCTGCGACCTTCTCTGGAGTGCGGTGAGCCGACATGACGTGGATCTCGTGATCGACCCCGAACGACTGCAAGACCGATGCGCACGGCTCCATCTTTGGCAGGTCCTTATCAGATCCCATCAAGATCGCGACCTTCACTGTCATGTCCCTTCCTCTCTGGGTGTGGATGCTCGAAGTGCGATATCGCTCCGGTTCTGCTTCCCACGGAACTGAACCAGGTTCGCCGCTGCATATGCTTCGAGCCGAGCCTCGTCGAGCGTGGTGCCGGACCCAACGACATTCAGGACTCGTCCGCCCGCCGTGAGGAATCCAGTCTCTGCATGGATCGTGCCTGCGTGGAAGACGAGTGCTTCGTTCACATGCTCGAGACCGATGATTGCAAAACCTACCTCGGGGTCATCTGGGTATCCCTGGGACGCAAGGACAACATCGACAGCAGATTGAGGTGACCACTCCAGCACTTGGCCGGTGAGGCCAGTCGTTGCCGCAGCATTGAGCACGCGGAGGAGGTCGGATTCGAGCCTCGGCATGAGCACTTGTGTCTCTGGATCGCCGAGCCGGCAGTTGAACTCGAGAACCTTCGGCCCGGTCTCCGTCATCATCAAACCCACGTATAGGAATCCGGTGTAGGTGATGCCTCGACGTGCCAACTCTCGCAGAACCGGCAACGTCACGTTGTTGGTTGTCCACTCGACGAGCCCAGTCGGAATGTCGTGGACGGGCGAATAGGCACCCATCCCTCCCGTATTGGGACCGGTGTCGCCGTCGTCGAGCCGCTTGTAGTCACGTGCCGGTTCGAGGGGGATAGCGTCGCCTCGTGCACAGACGTAGAAGATCGAGATCTCGTCGCCCTTGAGGTAGTCCTCGATCACGATCGAGGCACCGGCTGATCCGAAGCGACCGCCGAGGCATGCGTCGATCCAGGTGATGGCGTGCTCAATGGATTCCGTCACCAGCACGCCTTTGCCTGCTGCGAGTCCGTCGGCTTTCACCACATAGGGCCCATCGAGTTCCTCGAGTCTCATGACGGCAGCTTCGCGGTCTACGTAGGTGGCCGATTGAGCGGTTGGAACATGCGCGGCGGCCATGATTTCCTTGGCGAACGACTTCGAGGATTCGAGACGTGCTCCAGCGGCGCCTGGTCCGAACACAGGTACTGCTGCGACATGTAGGGCGTCGGCGACTCCTGCCGCTAGTGGGCCTTCCGGTCCGATCACGACAAGGTCGATCTCGCGTTCAGCGCAGAGTCTCACGACGGCGGCCGGACTGGAGGGATCCACGTCTGGTACGACGTCTCCGAGTTGCGCCAGACCTGGGTTGCCAGGGCACGACACGAGGCGGTCGAGGAGAGGGCTCTGCGCGAGTTTCCACCCGATTGCATGTTCCCTGCCGCCACCGCCGAGGAGAAGGACGCGCATACCCGCTATCTCCTGAGGAGTGTGGCTCTGCGACCGGGACCTACGGAGACCGTCTTGATTGGCACTCCGGCGAGTTCCTCGATTCGCTCGACGTAGGCTCGTGCGTTGCTCGGCAGGTCGTCGTAGTCGTCGATGCTCGAGATGTCGACATTCCAGCCAGCGTGCTCCTCGTATTCGGGTGTGCAGTTGTACAGCACCCGCTGCTGTCTAGGGAACTCGGTGAAGCGTTCGCCGTCAGCGGTGTAGGCCATCGCGATCTTGATGGTTTCGAAGTGTGAGAGCACGTCGAGTTTCGTGAGGGCGATCTCGGTGAGGCCGTTGACGCGAACCGAGTAGCGCAACGCGACCATGTCAAGCCATCCACAACGACGCCTACGACCAGTGACAACACCGTATTCGCCACCAATATCGATCAAGCGGTCACCGATCTCGCCATGCAACTCGGTTGGAAACGGGCCGGTACCGACCCGCGAGATGTACGCCTTTGCTACTCCGATGACGTTATCGATCATCGTTGGTCCGATGCCGATACCGATGGGGGCGCCTCCAGCTGTCGGGTTCGATGACGTGACGAACGGGTACGTTCCGTGGTCGATGTCGAGCAAGGTGCCTTGGCCACCCTCGAATAGAACCGATTTGCTTGCCTGCAGGGCGTTGTACACGAGGAGCGACGTGTCGGTGACGTGGGGCGCCAACGCTTCGGTGTATCCGAGGTATTCGTCCGCGATCTCATCGAAGTCGAGTGGGAGTTGGTTGTAGACCTTCATGAGGATCTTGTTCTTCATCTTGAGCGCAACGGTGAGCTTCTCTCGGAAGATCTTCTCGTCAAAGAGGTCCTGGACGCGGATTCCGACGCGGGAGAACTTGTCCGTATATGCGGGGCCGATGCCACGTTTCGTCGTCCCGATCATTGCCTTTCCTAGATAGCGCTCTATGACTGCGTCGAGCCTGCGGTGGTATGGCATGATCAGATGTGCGTTGTTGGAGATCTTGACCTTGGAGGGGTCGATGCCTCGATTGGTCAGGGTCGCCTTCTCTTCGAAGAACCACTTAGGGTCGACGACCACGCCGTTTCCTATAACGGGAGTGACCGTGTCATACAGGACTCCTGAGGGGATGAGACTCAACGCGAATTTCTGGTCTCCGATCACGATGGTGTGACCTGCGTTGTTGCCCCCTTGGTACCTGACAACGACGTCTGCCTTCTCGGACAACAGATCCGTGATCTTGCCCTTGCCCTCATCACCCCATTGGGCGCCGAGGATCACTGACGCGGGCATCGGTTCCTCCCGAATGTGGATTACGGCGAGATTCTACTTCCTTACTCGTGCAGCGCACCTTCTCGACTTTCGCAGGGCCATCTCGTTGCGCAGACGGGATTTGACGTATCGGATGTCCTGCGACTTCGTCATCTCTGCCGCGCATTTCAAAAGATCCGCTTGGCAGGTGACACCGAGCATGGCTAGGTTGGAGTCGCTTCCGTTCACGGACGGTGGCAAGTGATGTTTCTCATCACGTAACTACAAGCAAAAAAAGAGGAGGGGTTACAGCATGCTGAAGCGACTTGCTGTGCTCTTTGCCGTCCTCGCTCTTGTGGCCGCAGCATGTGCGAGCACGAGCGAAGGCGACGATGCAACAACCACTACGGTTGAGCAGACCGACAGCGGCCAGGCCGCCCCGAGCGGCGAGGGAACACTTGCAGAAGTGGTTGCTCGCGGAACGCTCAAGTGTGGCGTCTCGACCGGCGCTGCCGGGTTCACGGAGACGGATCCGCAAGGAAACGTAAAGGGCTTTGACGCCGACTACTGCCGCGCAGTGGCCGCAGCTGTTCTCGGTGACGCGAATGCTGTCGAGTTCCGTCAGTTGACGGCGAAGGAGCGGTTCGCCGCACTGGATACCGGCGAGATTGACGTTCTCATCCGGAACACGACCTGGACCCAGACTCGTGACACGGATTTGGCACTCGACTTCGTAGCGACGACGTTCTACGACGGCCAGCAGATCATGGGTGATCCTGCGAGGTTGGACGGCTTGAGCGTCGATGCTGGATTCGCAGCAATCGACGGCGCAGTCGTCTGCACGAATGCAGGAACGACCACCGAGCAGAATATTTCTGAGGGCGCAGCAGTTGCTGGCGTAACGATCTCTCTCGAGACCGTAGAGAACTTCTCCGACGCGATGGACAAGTTCATCGCCGGTACGTGCGACATCGTTACGACCGACGGCTCTGGCCTGTTCGGGAACCGTGCAGCGAACATCGCAGCCGGGACACCTGGTGCAGATAAATGGGTGATTTTCCCAACGTCGCCAATCTCCAAGGAGCCGCTAGGTCCTGTCGTCCGTCAGAACGACTCCACCTGGTTCGACATCGTGCAGTGGACGGTGTTCGCAACGTTCGCCGCTGAAGAGAACGGCGTTACGTCAGGGAATGTTGATGACATGATGAGCGTGAATCCCGAGATGTCCCGACTTCTCGGTAATTCCGATGATGAGGTCCAGACGAAGATGGGACTGTCAGCGGATGCCTTCTATCAGGTCATCAAGCAGGTTGGCAACTACGGCGAGATCTACGACCGTAACCTCGGACCGCTCAACCTTGAGCGCGAGGGAAGCTTCAACATGCAGTGGTACGACGGGGGTCTCATTTACTCCCCACCATTCCGTTGATCCAGGCGTAGCAATACATGAGAGAGGGGCGCCCCTAGGGGCGCCCCTCTCTCGTTGTGTGCGCTCGCCTCGGACGCATGTTTTGCTGTCGTCTTCGGAAAGTCTTCCCATTCGCTCGCAAAGTGGGTGTGGAAGTGTCTAGTGTGCCGCCATGCATGATCAGCCCGATCATCGAGGGAGGGCTGACGGGAAGGCTCAGGCGTGACAGTACAGGTGCGCGAACAGGTGAAGACGCCGCTTTGGCGGAATGCCGCGTTCCTCAAGTGGGCATCCCAACTCTTCTCGTTAGCTGTTGTGATCGGGTTCTTGGCTGTGCTAGGCAAGCAAGCGTTCGCGAACTTCGGAGCGTCAGGGACTACGTTCGACTGGGGGTGGCTGACCGATCCCGCCAGCATCCTGCTGCGTGAAGGTATCGACCTCAATCCAGACAGCGGGGCACGTGCCCTGGTCGTGGGCTCCGTCAACACGCTTCGCATCACCGTCACCGGCATCCTCGCAGCGACGATCATCGGAACCCTGGTCGGCATCGGTCGTCTGTCCAGCAATTGGATCGTCACCAAGATGGCGAGCATCTACATCGAGACGATCCGCAACATCCCGCTGCTCGTTCAGATTTTCTTCTGGCAGGCGATGGCTATTGCACTCCCCGGTCTCGTAGCGTCCGACATCAGGACGTATTGGTTCAAAGGTTCGAACAAGGGCTTCGCGTTTGCCTGGATGACCCTCAGCGATGGGTTCTGGCCATGGCTCGTGTTCATTGTCGCCGGTATTTTCGCCGGCAGGTTCCTGGCTCGGTGGCGTCGTCGTATCCAAGAGGAGACTGGTCAGCCGGCCCATCCGGGGTATTGGGCCTTCGGATCGTTCCTGGCCATTGCTGTCGTTGGCTGGTTCGTGTGGCCGATCATTGGCTTCTTCAAGCCGGTGCTGGAAGGGAGTGCTGCATTTGTCGACGCGGTCCCGTCGATCGTCATCCCCGTGTTGATCGCCGCAGCGTCGGTGGCCGCAGCCGGCATGTGGATCAGGAACTTCTTCGAATCGAGGCGAACACCCGCCGGGTTTGGCAAGATCACAGACGACGACTGGTTCCGAGTAATTTTTGCTGCCTTGTCTGGGCTCATCCTTGCGGTGGTTGCATTCGCGGTTGGGGGCCTCACGATTCTGACGGTTGCTGGTGACACGGTCACAATCGCTGAACTCACGAGAACAGGCATCGCCGATGTCTTCGACTGGCTTGGCCATAGCTTTGCGTCAAACGGTGGGCAACCGCTGAGCTTCGCAAAGGCAGCAGTCGTGCAGAGAGGAAACTTTGCCCAGTACGGTGAGACAGGGGCCGTGATGACGATCCCGTTCTTCGCCGTCTGGTTCGCCGTCACGTTGTACACAGCGGCGTTCATCGCAGAGATCGTGCGAGGCGGCATTCTTGCAGTTCCGAAAGGGCAGACGGAGGCAGCACAGGCTGTCGGGCTCACTCGGTCGCAGTACCTCAGGTTGATCATTCTTCCCCAGGCTTTCCGCATCATTCTCCCCCCGATTGGAAACCAGTACCTCAACCTCTTCAAGAACACGTCGCTCGGCGTGGCGGTTGCCTTCATAGAGATCGTCGCTGTTGGTTCGATCCTCATGAACAAGAATGGGCAGACACTCCCAATTGTGCTTGTCTGGATGGCATTCTTCTTGACAGGGAGTTTGTCGATCTCTGCAGTTGTCAACTACTACAACCGCAAGATGATGCTGGTGGAGCGATGAAATGACCTACGAAACCGAACTCCCTGACATCGTTGAATTGGCTCCTGAGCTGCCTCCGAGCGGTCCTCGGGTGTGGCTGAGGGACAATCTGTTCTCGACGCGGGCCAGCGGAGCGCTCTCTGTCCTTGCGATCCTGCTCGCGCTCGCCGTGTACCGAGGCCTACTCGGCTTCGTTTTTGCTCCGGAACGCCGATGGGATGCTGTCACGTTCAATGTGCGGCTGCTCATGGTTCAGGCGTACCCGGACGGTCAGATGGCGCGAATCTGGCTGTCGGTCGTCATAGTCGCCCTTCTGCTTGCCGTGACGCTTGCGCTGTACAGGGTTGGAGGTCGCACAAGTCCACGGAAAGTCGGCACGGGCCTAGCAGTGTTTGGCAGTACAGCCATTGTCGGTGGCATCGTTGGACCGTGGGGCCTCGAGTCTGCGCCCTTCGGTGTCGTGTCGATGCGTGGGTTCCTTGGGTGGGTCATCGTTGGAGCCGCCGTGTTCCTCTCCGGTTATCTCCTGCGCACAGTGCCAGGGGAGAAGGCGAGGGTGAGGTCCATCCCGGTGTTGGGCGTGGTTCTTGCCGTTGTCTCGGTCGTGCTCATTTTGGTGTGGACGATCTCTCTGCCCGTCCCGGCACGTGATGCTGCCGGTGTACAGATCATTGCGCTAGAACCGATCGCGATGACGACTCGACTGCCGTGGACATTGATCGTTGCGCTGTCGGTTGCTGTCTATTTCGTCGTGTGGTATCTGCGCGATCGTGTCGCCGCTGGTTTGGCTCGCAGCGTTCTCCTTGGACTTTGGGTTGCGTCCTTCCCTGTCATCGTGCTCGTGATTCTGCGAGATCCCGACATGGACTACGGACGGGTGTTCATCTGGTACGTGCCGGTGGCCCTCGGCTTCGTCGTACTTGGTGGGTTGGTGCTCAACTTTGTTGCGAGCACGAAGGGGGAGTTGGGCAGGGTGATTGGCTCGGTGCTCCTCATCGTGTCGTTCGTTTCCTTCGCGTTCCCGATGGAGTTCCTTGTTCGGTTCTCGCTGTTCTCACTCGCCCTGTTCGCGTTGGCAGCACCAACGTTCGGCGGGGAGGGTGCTGGGCGAAAGTCCTTCTTGGCGTTCTGGGCCGGCACGGTGGTCGTGCTGACGTTCTTCCTTGCAATGATCACGGCTCCATCGACCGTCGAGGTTGCTGGAACGTCGTTCCTTGGAGGGCTCCTCCTAACCATTGTGCTTGCGGTTGTTTCGATCGTCCTCTCACTGCCAATCGGCATCATTCTTGCGCTAGCGCGCTCGTCGAAGTTGCCGATCTTCCGACTGATGTCGACGACGTACATCGAACTGATTCGCGGCGTGCCGCTCATTACCTGGCTCATTGTGGCGTTCATCATGCTGCCGGTTGCGTTGCCGAGAGGAGTGGAGGTAGGCAGCGTTGCACGGGCAATGGGGGCAATGACGTTCTTCTCTGCCGCGTACCTCGCAGAGAATGTCCGCGGTGGCCTTCAGTCGATCCCAAGGGGCCAGTACGAGGCTTCTCAGGCGATGGGGCTCACGACGACGCAGACCACGGTGTTCATCGTTCTTCCTCAGGCATTGAGAGCCGTCATTCCTGCCCTCGTCGGCCAGGTGATAGCGCTGTTCAAGGACACCTCGCTTGTCACCATCGTGGGACTGTTCGATTTCCTCCACATCGCTCGGCTCGTCATCCCATCCCAAACACAGCCCTTCAACTTCCTCGGCGTGTTACGTGAGCCACTTCTCTTTGCCGCAGTGGTGTACTGGATGTTTACGTTCACCTTCAGTCGCATCTCCCAACGTGTGGAGAAGAAGCTCGGCGTCGGTGAGCGGTGATCTGAGATTTGCTAGGAGGCAACATGGAGAACAACGGATCGGGTCACCAGGAGCGGGTCCTTGGGGACGACATCATCATCAGCGACGGTGTCAAGAAGTGGTTTGGTGACTTCCAGGCTCTGAAGAACATCACCACCACCGTCAAGGAACGAGAAGTGGTTGTCATTATCGGGCCGTCCGGCTCAGGTAAGTCCACCTTCATTCGCTGTATCAATCGCCTCGAAGCACATCAAGAGGGCACGATCATCGTTGATGGCACCGAACTAACAAACGACATCAAGAACGTCGAGAAGATTCGGTCAGAGGTTGGCATGGTCTTCCAGCAGTTCAATCTCTTTCCTCATCTGACGGTGCTGGACAACATCACACTGGCTCCCCAGTGGGTTCGAAAGCTGCCGAAGGCCGAGGCCGAGGAGAGCGGCATGGCGCTCCTTGAGCGTGTCGGCATTCCCGAGCAGGCAGATAAGTATCCTGGACAGCTTTCTGGTGGTCAGCAGCAGCGTGTGGCGATTGCGCGGTCTCTGGCGATGAAGCCGAAGATCATGCTCTTCGACGAGCCAACTTCGGCCCTTGACCCGGAGATGATCAAGGAGGTCCTCGACGTGATGAAGGAGCTTGCCCTTTCAGGCATGACGATGATCGTTGTCACGCACGAGATGGGATTCGCACGTGAGGTTGCGGACAGAGTGCTGTTCTTCGACTACGGGACCATCGTCGAAGAGGGAACCCCTGAGCACTTCTTTACCAACCCCCAGCACGATCGCACGAAACTGTTCCTCAGTCAGATTCTCTGAGCGAACCGCACCCTAGGTCGTACCCAGCTCATCCCAGCGGTCGCCTTCAGCGAGGTCGATGATGGTCCATGCCATCGCGAGAGCGCCGTCACGGATCGCAACCTTCCCGTCCTGTGTCACCGTGTGGGCGGCGAACTCGCGTTGGTGGTTCACAGCAGGGAACGAGTTGATGCTGATCATCGGGTGAATCGTTGGGACTTCGTACGAGACGTTTCCCATGTCCGTCGAGCCGGAGCCACGAGGTGGAAGCTCGTTGTAGCGAGGCATGGTGCGACCCAGTGCCTTCGAGTTCGCGGCGAAGAGGTCGACCATGAGTCCGTCGTTGCGAATGTCCTTGTATCGGTGGCCTGGCTCGACGATCTCGAGTTGGCACCCTGTTGCAAGCGCCGCCGCTTCGAAGCAGCTCTTGATTTTCGGGTAGAGCTCGTCGAGCCGCTCGTCTGTTGCGGCCCTGACATACCACGACATGCGGGTATGTCCAGGGATGACGTTCGGCGCCGTTCCTCCGTGGGTGATGACGCCGTGGACACGATCCGAATCGAGGAAGTGCTGACGCAGGGTCGAGACGTTGACGTAGGCCTGAACGGCTGCATCGAGAGCGTTGATGCCAAGCTCAGGTGCGAATGAGGCATGCGTCTCCTTGCCGAAGAACTCCACATCGACATGGGTGACCGCAATGAACTGTGGATCGACGACGTCGAGCGGAGACGGATGGATCATCATCGCCGCGGCGGCACCTTCGAATGCGCCTGCCGCGATCAGGTCTACTTTGCCGCCGAAATGCTCCTCAGCGGGTGTACCGAGCACCGTGACCCTGATCCCGAGCTGATCTGCGAGGTTCGAGAGCGCGATGCCGGCGCCGATGCCGGCCGTGGCGATGATGTTGTGGCCGCATGCGTGCCCTACCTCGGGTAGGGCGTCCATCTCTGCGCAGATTATGACCTCCGGGCCGGAGGAGCCGATGCGAGCGGCAAATGCTGTCTCGAGCCCGTACGCCGGGTACTCAACATCGAATCCGCTGCTTTGGAGTGTCTCGACCATGCGTCGGGACGTGTTGTGTTCGACGTAGGCAAGTTCCGGGTTGTCATACATCCACTGCGATAGCGCCTGGAGCTCGGCTTCCTTGTCGGCGAAGTTGTCCTCTGCGCGCTGTTTGGTCTCCACGATCACCTCATCAATAGGGTTAGTCGCCACGACGTCGGTGGGCTGTTTGCACAATGCCAGGCTAGAGGGGCCGCTGCAACTTGGGTCACGAGGTCCGGGTCGGGCGCACCACATATCGCTGATCGCCGTAGCATGATGCCGACAAGGAGGACCGAGCGGGTCGTCATCGTGCTCGAAGTGCGAAGGCGGAACAAGGGCGGTCTGCGCCTCCCATGACCGGGTGGCCTTCAAGGAGCTCAAGGAACGGTACGAATGAACCTGATAGCAGCCATCCCTTCGCCGACACGTAACGTCATTGAGATTGGGCCGTTGACGATCTTCTTCTACGGCATCCTCATCGCGATCGGCGTCATCGTCGCGATCATCGTTGCTCGCAAGCGCTACGTGCGATTCGGTGGGGACGGCGAGTTCTTTGAGACGGTCGCGATATGGGCTGTGGTGATTGGGTTCCTCGGAGCACGAGCGGGATACGTCTTCACCCACTCCGGCCGTTTCACCGCCAGACCGTATGCAGTGTTGTTCATCTGGGAGGGTGGCCTTGCCATATACGGAGGACTGTTCTTTGGGGCTCTAGCTGTCATCTACCTCGTCAACAAGCGCAACGGAGATCTGTTCGCGTTCGGCGATGCCGTGGCGATCGGTGTGCCAATCGCCCAAGCATTTGGGCGATGGGGTAACTACTTCAACCAAGAGTTGTTTGGCACACCATCCAATCTGCCGTGGGCGATCATCATCGACCAATCCAACAGGCCAGCACAGTTCGCAGGGTTCGAGACGTTTCATCCGACGTTCTTCTACGAGTCGTTCTGGAACGCACTGATCCTGGTTCCCGTAATCCTTTGGTTCGAAAAACGAGGAAAGCTTGCAAAGGGCGCTTCGTTCGGCGTGTATATCGTCATGTACGCCTTCATTCGGTTCTGGATGGAGTTGCTTCGGACGGATACGACGTTCCGCCTATTCGGATTGAGTCGCAATGGCTGGATTTCGATCGCAGCGTTCATTGGTGGTGTGATCTGGATCCGGTGGATGCAGAAACGGGATGAGCAGCGAACGCTCATCGACGATCCGAGCATCTTCTCACCGCAGCCAGCGACGGTTGCTGCGGTCAGTTCGGAAGCTGGCGGAACGGACAGCCAGAGCGTTGATGCCGGGGATGCCGTCTCGAGCGACAGCACTGATGACTCTGGCGACACGGGAACGGTCTCCTAGACGCTTTCCGCATCGGAAGTGTTCGGCTTCGCAACGACCTTGGCGGGTCTCAGTGAGTGCGATCGCCGAGGTTGAGATGGGGTCGCAGCCGTGTGGATGGTCTCAAGCATCTGACAGCGAAGGGGAGACACAGCGTTTCGAGCGCTCTGTCTCCCCTTCGGGTCGCTGTCATTGAACCCGATCTACGGCGTTGCTTCGTGGTGGTCGCCGTGTGAGTGCCCCATCTCGTGGTGGTCCTTCTGGGAGTCTGCGAAGAGCTCTCCCATTGCACCGATGCTCGCGAGAATCGATGTCGTTTCCAGGGGAAGGTAGATCTTCGTTGCCTTGCCATCTGCAATGCCCTGAAGAGCTTCGAGATACCTGATGGCGATGAGGTCGGGTGTCGGGTCGCCTGTGTGGATTGCGGAGAACACCCGCTCGATCGCACGGCCCTCGCCTTCGGCAACGGTCTCCTTCTGATACCGTTCTGCGTCGGCGACTTCCTTGATGGCCTCAGCCTGTCCCTGAGCGTCGAGGATTCGTGACTCTTTCACGCCCTCTGCGGTGAGGATGGCTGCTCGCTTCTCGCCCTCGGCCTCGGTGACAGCAGCTCGCCTGTCACGCTCAGCCTTCATCTGGCGGTGCATTGCGTCGGTGACGTCGATCGGTGGGTCGATCCGTTGGATCTCGACTCGCACCACACGGGTTCCCCAGACATCCGTCGCCTCATCGAGAATCGTGCGGAGCTCCGTGTTGATGGTTTCCCTTGACGTGAATGCTGCATCGAGATCCATGTCGCCAACAACGTTCCTGAGGTTCGTCTGGGCGAGCTTCGTTGCCGCAAGGATGAAGTGCGCGACGTTGTAGGTCAGCTTCACCGGATCGGTCGCCTGGTAGTAGACCACCGCGTCGACGGTGACGACCACGTTGTCCTTGGTGATGACCTCCTGGGGAGGTACGTCAACGACTTGTTCTCGCATGTCGATTTTGCGAACCCTTTCGATGAACGGGACGATCATGTGGAACCCTGGGTCCAGTGTCGTCCTGTAGCGTCCGAACCGTTCGGTCAGCCCTTGTTCGTGCTGTTGCACGATCTTGACCGCGAGTGCGACGTAGATGATCAAGACGAAAATCAGGATCAGTACGATCGATGCAGCTTGCATGGTGCCCTTTCTCTCTCTTGTGCTCTGTGACTTATCGAATGCGCTGTTCTACAACGAGCCTTGCGCCCCTGACCTCGGTGACGAGAACCTCAGCGCCCTCTGGGATCTCAACGTTCGAGTTCGTGGTCGCCCGCCAATCCTCCGTCCCCATTTTGACCTGGCCTGTGCCACGAAGCCTGTTGACCGGTTCCGTCACGAGAGCTGAGGTCCCGACGTAGCGTGCAGCGCCGACGGGGAGGAGCTCGCCGTGGATGTCCTTGCGGGCGAAACGCTGCAGCAGAAACAGAGAAAGCAACGAAACCACAACGAACGTGATGAGCTCTACGGCCACACCAACGCCAGTGAGTGTGAGCAGTCCTGAAGCTATGGCTCCTGCTCCGAACGGCAATAGGAAGAAGCCGGCAGTGAGCATCTCGCCGACGGCGAGCACTGCGGCAGCGACAAACCAAACACCGGTCCATAGCCCCTGCTCGAGCGTGTCGTCCTTGGGTGCGAACACGGCCACGGCTGCAACGCCGGCAACGATCGCCAGCGTACCGAGCCAGAGACCCCACGTAGCTGGCGGAGATGCGGTGCTGGTCACCGGTGGGGGAACTAGATCTTCTTGAGCGGCATACGCCTGGTGCCGGGGACCCTGTGACGCAGAGGCCCACTCGTCGGCGAACTCCTCGATGTTTGGACCTGTGACCGTCTCGAGGTCCCTTCCTGCTGCGAGTGTATCTTCGAGGTGGGATCTGAGTTCGGCCGTCATGTCTTGCACTCCGTCAGTCTCGACACCGGAGCTCAGCCAGAAGCTGCGACAACGGTCGATCACCTGGTCAGCCGTGAGATCGGTCACGCGCCACTCCCTTCACAACCTGGTCCACGCCATTGCTGAGGCTGAACCACTCTTTTGTCCATTCTGTGAGCCTCTGTTTCCCGCTCTTCTCGATGCGGTAATACTTACGCGGTGGTCCCGAGCCGTCCGCTTCGACGAAGTAGCCTTCGATGAGCCCTGAGCGCTGCATCCTCGACAGTGTTGGGTAGATTGATCCCTCGCTCGTGAGGTGGAGACCGCGTTTCGAGAGTTTGTCCGCCATCTCGTAGCCGTAGCTGGGTTCCTCGCTGATCATCGCGAGGAGGCACATGTCCAAAACACCTTTGAGGAGCTGGCTTCGATGATCCATTCTCGCCATATCACATATCGCTTATTATCACTCGTGGTTTGGTACCTTGGTTATATTGATATCAAAGTATCGGTAGGTTGTCAAGGTCCAGCGGGATCTTGGCCAACTGTCGAGTGAGTGGTCGCCATTGGGATGCATACTGTTGTCCGACGTAGGATGTGGGCATGTCGTCTCTCGGATTCGTGCGTAGCTTCTGGGTCGAGACTCCCAATGCCCACCAGGGGCCGAGGGCGACGCTGCGCGCGGGTCAACCGTGATACAGCGCGCGATAGCCAAGATCACGAAGGGCGTACCGAGAACGGTCATCGCTCTCGGATTCGTGAGCATGTTCACCGACATGTCGAGTGAGATGATCTATCCGTTGATTCCGGTGTTTCTCACGTCGGTTCTCGGTGTCGGTGCACTCGCGCTGGGCGTGATCGAAGGCATCGCCGAGTCGACGGCAGCCATCTTGAAGGTTGTGTCAGGATGGTGGACTGACAGCGTCAAACGTCGCAAGCCGTTCGTCTTTGCCGGGTACGGGATCGCTGGTGCGGTCAGGCCTCTGATGGCGATCGCGACGACATGGACCTTCGTCCTGGGGATTCGATTCACCGATCGCGTCGGCAAAGGTATCCGCACCGCCCCAAGGGACGCCCTGATAGCGGATGTGACGCCGGTAGAGAGCCGTGGCGCCGCGTACGGCGTCCATCGGAGCCTCGACCACTTCGGAGCGGTCCTGGGGCCTCTCGTAGCTGCTGCCCTCTTGTGGGCTGGATTGGGGCTGCGATGGGTGTTCTTCCTCGCTGCGATACCTGCAGCGATCGTGATCGTTGTCATCGTGCGATTTGTCCAGGAGCCCGATCAAGCGGTGAGCGAGAATGTGACATCGAGATCCGTGTTCTCTCGCGGCCGTGAGTTGGGATCGAAGTACTGGATCCTGATGGCTGCCGTCATCGTGTTCACGCTGGGCAACAGTGCAGACGCGTTCCTTCTTCTGCGCTTGTCGGATGCGGGCGTCTCGGTGGTGTGGATCGCGATTCTGTGGTCTATGTTCAGCCTCGTCAAGATGGCCGCGAACCTGGTCGGAGGGAGATTGTCGGATAGGACAGGCAGGAAGCCGCTCGTCTTGGCCGGGTGGACGTTCTACGCGCTGGTATATCTCGGGATGGCACTTGCATCTTCAACGGCTGCACTCATCGGCCTGTTCCTCGTGTACGGGCTGTACTTCGGTCTCACCGAGCCTGTCGAGCGGGCTTGGGTCGCAAGCCTCGCTCCTGATGATCTCAGAGGATCGGCTTTCGGGTACTACAACGGTGCTATCGGAATCGGCGCGCTGCCCGCAAGCGTGATCTTCGGAGGGATCTGGGCAGTGTTCGGTCCAGCAGCCGCATTCGTGTTCGGTGCGGTCATGGCAGGTGTCGCGTCGCTTGTGCTCTTGGGCGTTCCCGAGGTGCGGCGGGCGAGCACCGCAACCTAGCAGCCACTCTGTTGCACGAGAACAGGGGTTAGGTGAACGTCAGGGCACCGTCGCGGGCGCCGATGGTGACGGTAGAGCCCTCGGTGATGACTCCGTCAAGGACCATCATTGCGAGTTTGTCGGCCACAGCGGTTTGGAGGAGACGCTTGAGCGGGCGCGCTCCGTACACGGGGTCGTAGCCGTTTTCGGTGAGCCAGTGTGTCGCTTCATCGGTGAGTAGCAACGTGATCTTGCGACTCGCCAGACGCTTCCTCAACTCATCGAATTGGATGCTAACGATCATGCGTAAGTCATCCTTCGTGAGCCGGTGAAACACGATCAAGTCGTCGACGCGGTTCAAGAACTCTGGGCGAAAGGACGCCTTGACGGTATCGAGTACGCGGTTCTCGATGGCCTCATCGGGCAGGTCGGGGTCGATGAACTCCGACCCAAGGTTCGACGTCATCACGAGAACAGTGTTCGTGAAATCGACAGTACGACCCTGCCCATCGGTTAGGCGCCCGTCGTCGAGAACTTGAAGCAGTGCGTTGAAGACGTCCGGGTGTGCCTTCTCGACCTCGTCGAGCAGAATTACCGAGTACGGCCGACGGCGAACCGCTTCGGTCAATTGGCCGCCCTCGTCGTAACCGACGTATCCGGGGGGAGCACCGATGAGTCGGCTCACGGAATGGCTCTCCATGTATTCGGACATGTCGATGCGCACCATGGCTTGCTCGTCATCGAAGAGGAACGCTGCGAGAGCTCTTGCGAGTTCGGTTTTGCCAACCCCGGTGGGTCCTAGGAACAGGAATGACCCGATCGGTCGGTCAGGATCAGACAGCCCTGCTCGGGACCGTCTGATGGCGTTCGAGATCGCCGATACTGCAGCGTTCTGGCCGACGACGCGCTCGTGGAGGTGTGTCTCGAGGTGGACCAGCTTCTCGATCTCGCCCTCGAGTAGCTTGGCTACGGGCACGCCCGTCCACCGGCTCACCACCTCTGCGACATCTTCCTCGTCGACTTCCTCTTTGAGCATCTTGACTTCCGACTGAAGTTCGTCGAGTTTCGATTGCTCATCGGCCAAACGAAGATCGAGCGCGGGTAGCGTGCTGTATCGCAGCTCGGCTGCCCTCTCTAGATCACCGGAACGCTCAGCCATGTCTGTCTCTGCCCTGGTGTCCTCGACCTCCTGTTTGGCAGCGCGAATCGCAGCGATGGCTTCCTTCTCGAGCTGCCAGTGAGCTGTGAGCCCGTCGAGTTCTTCTCCTAAGTTTGCAAGATCCTCCTCGATGACCTTGAGCCGCTCGAGGGAGGACGTGTCGCTCTCCTTCGAGAGCGCTTGACGCTCGATCTCGAGTTGTCTTCTCCGACGCTCCAGCTCGTCGATCTCATCCGGCATCGAGTCGATCTCGATTCGTAGTTTCGAAGCAGCTTCGTCCATGAGATCGATCGCCTTGTCTGGAAGGTGACGGCCGGTGACGTACCGATCCGAGAGCACAGCAGCAGCGATGAGAGCTGCATCGGTGATTCGCACTCCGTGGTGGACCTCGTAACGCTCCTTGAGGCCGCGGAGGATGCCAACCGCCTCTTCGACGCTCGGCGGATTGACAAGTACCGGCTGAAAACGTCGTTCGAGTGCCGGATCCTTCTCGACGTACTTGCGGAACTCGTCGAGCGTGGTAGCCCCGATCATGCGGAGCTCACCGCGCGCGAGCATCGGCTTGAGCATGTTGGACGCATCCATCGAGCCCTCTGACGCCCCGGCGCCCACAATCGTGTGCATCTCGTCTATGAACGTGATGATGCGGCCTTCTGACGCCTTGATCTCGTTGAGGACGGCCTGCAATCGTTCCTCGAACTCCCCTCGATACTTGGCTCCTGCGATCATCGAAGAGATATCGAGGGCGATCAGCCGGCGGTTCTTGAGAGATTCCGGGACATCTCCATCGACGATTCGCTGCGCCAGACCTCCTGCGATAGCGGTCTTGCCGGTTCCTGGCTCGCCGATCAGGACCGGGTTGTTCTTGGTTCGTCGAGATAGCACCTGGATGACGCGACGAATCTCATCGTCTCTTCCAATGACAGGGTCGAGCTTGCCCTTGCGGGCATCCTCTGTGAGGTCCCGCCCGTACTTGTCGAGAGGTGCAAAGGTGTCCTCTGGGTTCTGGCTTCTCACGGACTGGCTACCGCGCACTTCGGTGAGCGCATTGAGAATCGACTCCTTGGAGACTCCCACGGCTCGCAGGTTGCTCCCCGTGGCAGATTCGGACGTGGCGAGCGCTATGAGGATGTGCTCCACCGAGACATAGCTGTCCTTGAGTGCCTCCATTTCGCGTGCAGCGTCGTCGAGAACCTCAAGGGCGTCCTGTGCAAAAGTGACCTCGGTGCCCCCATACACCGATGGCATCGCGTCGAGTGCAGCGGAATTGAACCCTCGTACTTCGCTTACGTGTGCTCCAACCTTCGCCAAGATCGGATATATGATCCCATCGGTTTGCGCGAGCAAGCCATCGAGAATGTGCTCGTTGTGTACATACTGGTGATTGCGCGCGGCGCCAAGCTCGCGAGCGTGGAGCACAGCCTGTTGGCTCCGCTGTGTGAATGCATTGAAGTCCATGGTTTCAGGTGTCCTTGGTGCGATACTACGACCGTACAACCACAAGATAGAGTAGCACATGCCAGATAATATGAGTCGGAACGACTCAAGTGTGAGTGGCCAGAAGGGTGTCGCCTGGGTCGCAACGCAGGGCGTGCTCTTCGTGTTCTTCCTCATCTCGGTCGTTGTCGGCGACTCGTTGTCCGACATCCCTGGGGTGATGTTCATCTGGGTTGCCGGCGTCTTTGTCGCCGTTGGCGGCGCAGTGCTCACTACCTGGTCGGTCCTCCTCCATGGCTCTCAGTTCTCTCCCTTCCCTTTCCCTGTCGAGGGCATGGCGGTGATCGATCGTGGCCCTTATCGTTTCGTCCGTCACCCCATGTACGCGGGCATCGTGTTCTTCACACTCGGAGTAGGTCTTGCGTACACCACCCCAGTCGTGCTGGTGTCCTCCCTTACCTTTCTCGTGTTCTTCGCAGCCAAGTCGGCCCACGAGGAGGCGATGATGGTCAAGTACATGGACGGGTATGCGGCATATCGATCCTCTGTGCCGTGGCGCATCGTCCCCTTCATCGTCTAGGAGGAGATCTGACGGACAGCATCCGCTCCAGCGACCGCGGCCTTGCTCGATCGACTGGAATGCAGCAGCCGTGGGATCCGTTGCAGTCGTTGGAAGTAACGAAGGGATGGACGCGTGCCGAAGGCGATTTGGAACGGTCAGGTCATTGCGCAGAGCGATGCGACGATCAAGGTCGAAGGGAACGACTACTTCCCTCCCGAGTCTGTGGATCTGCGATTCTTGAGGGATTCTCCGGCTCAGAGCGTATGTCCATGGAAAGGCACAGCAAGCTACTACGACGTTGTGGTCGACGGCGAGGTTGTGCGCGGTGCAGCGTGGTACTACAAGGACCCGAAGTCTGCCGCAGCCGACATCAAGAACTACATCGCGTTTTGGCGAGGTGTCAAGGTGAAGCGCTGAGGAATCAGTGCGCGCTGTGTCGCGAGCGGTGCTGACTTTCAACTGATAGCTGCCAGATGTCTACCCTTACCTCATGCTGCCGATCCAAATCATCGAAACTGAACGAGACAACTTCGAAGGAACTGTCGTCGAGCTATGGCGTGAGAACGATTTCATCGGAATGGTGTTCTGGGACGGTGACGCACCGATCGTCCAGATATATCCCTCTGGCGACGGTGAGGTGCACGATCTTGATCTGCACGAACTCCAACGACTTCTCGACACCGCTCTCCAGATCATCGATCCGGACGCGTTCGAGGAGGAGTTCTCCGAGTTGCGCGACGCTGTTGCTGAGGTGAACAGTGAGTGGAGTGAGGAGCATCCTGCCACCACGGAGCTCCTTGGCGAGTTCGATAGCCGTGCGGTCTTTCGTACCGGTGATGGCGAGGGGTTCTTCCCAAAGACCGTGGCAGAGGCGTTCGTCACGAAATGCGAAGAGCTCGACTTAGCTGTCGTGGAGATGGAGGGTTTCGACCTCGAAGGTACGACCCTGATCCCGCGGCCAAAGCTGGATCTCAGGGTGTCGCCTCAGTCCGTCATGACATGGTCCGAATTTCGCACGTTCGCCAATGTGACGGCACACGATGCATTGCGGTCTTGGCCGAATCGCAGCACACTGGTGGTCGCTTTCGTGTTCCAGCAACCCGATACGGAAACGATCGTTGCGTGAGCGTGTAGTTTCCGTTTGGCCTCGGCTTGGCGAAGTCGAGCAAGGACGTTGTGTGTCGGCCACGCGTCCGGGGATCGAGACTCGCAAGGACACGTCGGTGTCCCTCCTCGGAAGGTGCGCCACCGATTAGCCTGTGATGCACACACGATATTTGGAGGTCGAAGCGCGTGCCGACGTACAGGTCAGATCTCGAATCAATCCCGCGGTATGTGCCGGGCAGGCCGATCGATGACGTTGCCAGAGAACTCGGGATTGACTCAATTGACAAACTCGCATCGAACGAGTGTTGTGAAGTCCCCTTCCCTGAGGTCGTCGAGGCGATCTCTGCCTCTGCTCTCGGCTTGAACCGGTACCCGGACAGTTCGACATACGATCTTTCTCGTGCGGTCGCAGCGCATCACGGGATCCAGCCAGACAAGGTGTGGGTTGGCGCAGGTTCCAGTGAGATACTCCGCTGTGCCGCACTTGCTGTCGGCGGGCCAGGGACTTCCGCCGTGTTTCCTGAGCCCTCGTTCGTGATGTATCGCATTTCAACGATGGTTGCAGGCGCTGAGCCGGTCACGGTTCCGCTGACCAAGGGGTACGGGCACGATCTCGATGCGATGCTCGCCGCGATTCGCGACGACACGACCATCGTGTACGTGTGCAACCCGAACAACCCGACGGGTGGCCACATCAACGGTTCGGATGTGGCTTCGTTCGTCGATGCCGTCCCTGAACGAGTGCTCGTCATCGTCGATGAGGCATATGCCGAATACGTCACGGTGGGTGATTACAGGACATTCGTCGAGGAGGCACAGACTCGACCGAACCTACTCGTCGCGCGGACCTTCTCGAAGATCTACGGCCTTGCAGGAGTCAGGGTCGGCTACGGCGTAGGCACGGCTGACCTCGTGGCGAATCTCCGGCGAACCCAGGCACCGTTCTCTGTGACGTCGATCGGCCAGGTCGCAGCACTCGAGGCGCTTAAGCACCAAGATCGAGTTGTCGAGAGAAGGGACGTGAACGCACACGGTAGGCAAGTGCTTACCGAGGGATTGGCCTCGCTCGGTTTCGAGCCCGTGGCGTCGCAGGCCAACTTCGTCTACTTCGAGCCTGACGGATCCGCAGCCGAACTCGGCGACATCCTGTTGCACCGCGGCGTGATCGTGCGCGTGTTGGGGCGCGGCATACGCGTGACCGTTGGCGCAGAGGACGAGAACGCGCGGTTCTTGAACGCACTCGACGAGGCGGCGATGCGGTGATGAATCCTGTAGATGTCGACTGGGACGAGCTCTCTGAGCTGGTCAGCATCGAAGGCGATCTGGTCGCAGACGTCCCATGGTTGACTCAGGAACTTGCCGTCACGATGTACACCGATATGGTCCGCACACGGATCTTCGACCAGAGGGCGATTGCCGCTCAGCGGCAGGGTCGGATCGGGACATATGCCCCGCTCGAGGGCCACGAAGCCGTGCAAGTCGGCAGCGCACATGCGTTGCGAGGTCAGGACTTCGTCTATCCCGGATACAGGGAGCACGGCGTTCAGATCGTTCGGGGTGTGCCGCTTGAGACGATGCTCTCGTACTGGCGCGGGCTTCCGAATGCGACCTGGGACCCTGGCGCCATGAACCAGATGGTGATCACGATTCCTATTGCGAGTCACCTGCCACATGCCGTAGGACATGCATATGCGGAGGCAATCGCTGGCAACGATGTCGTGACCGTGACCTACATTGGCGACGGTGGAACATCCGAGAACGACTTCCATTCCGGCCTCAACTTCGCAGGCGTGTGGAAGACGCCGACAGTCTTCATCGTTTCGAACAACTTCTATGCAATCTCTGTGCCGTATTCCCGTCAAACGGCTGCGGCATCGATAGCCGACAAGGCCCTTGGCTACGGAATGCCGGCGGAGAGGGTCAACGGGTTCGATGTGCTTGCGGTGTATGACGCAACCCAGCGTGCCGTCGAGAGGGCCGCACACGGTGGCGGGCCGTCGATGATCGAGGCAGTGTGCTACCGGTTTGGCCCGCACGCGACGGCCGATGATTCGACGCTGTACCGAAAGCAGGAGGAGGTGGATCTGTGGCGTCCGTACGATCCGCTGATTCGGATGCGGCGCTTTGTCACAGCCCAAGGCTGGTGGAGCGATGCCGCGGAGGAGGAACTGGCGGCGGATGCGGCAAACACCTTCGATGCAGCCCTTGACGCAGTCTCTGCGATCGACCCCCCACCGCGTGCCGACATCGTGACACACGTGTTCGAGAAGATCCCAAACATGATGGTCGAGCAACTACATCGGATGGAAGCGGACGTCGGCGAACCGTTGAGCGAGTTCTCAGACGCACAGTTGTGGACCGTTGGTGAGGATCTGGCGCCAAGTGGCCCGAGAGCAGATATGACAATGGCAGATGCCCTCAACGCTGCGTTACATCAGGAGATGGAGGCTGACCCGACGACGGTGCTGCTCGGTGAGGATGTGGCGGTTGCTGGCGGTGTCTTCCGAATCTCAGAGGGTCTCCTCGCGAAATATGGCGCGAAGCGTGTCATCGACACTCCCATCAACGAGAGCGGCATTATTGGAACGGCTATCGGCATGGCGATTGCCGGTGCGAGACCGATAGCAGAGATTCAGTTTGACGGATTCGCGTATCCAGCCTTCGACCAGATCGCGAGTCACCTTGGTCGGATGCGTTTCCGTGTTAGAGGGAATGCGTCCATTCCAATGGTTGTGAGAATGCCGAGTGGTGCCGGTATTGGAGCCCATGAGCACCACTGCGATAGCCCCGAGGCGTACTTCGCTCACGTTCCGGGTCTCGTCGTCGTCGTCCCTTCGAGTCCCTCGGATGCCAAGGGTCTCCTAGCCGCGGCAATTCGATCGAACGACCCTGTGATGTTTCTCGAACCCAAAATTCTGTATCGGCTGGGTTCGGAGCCGGTTCCGCTCGACGCGTTCGAACTTCCACTCGGCCGTGCACGCGTGAGGAGACAGGGTGCTGATGTCACGGTCGTGACCTACGGCAGTATGGTGCCTGTCTCGGTTAGCGCGGCCGAGATGGTCGCTGATGAGGGTATCGATGTCGAGGTCGTCGACCTCCGCACGATATATCCGTGGGATGTGGCCTCCGTCAGCGAATCTGTCCGCAAGACGGGGCGGTTGCTGTGTGTCCAGGAGCCGCAACGTACAGGTGGTATCGCTGCAGAGATTGTGGCGGAGATCGCTGAGCGTTGCGGATACGAACTCGTTGCCCCTCCGCGGCGGCTAACGGCCACAGATGCACCGTGGCCACAGTTCGGGATCGAATCACACGCACTCATCACCGAGGTGATGGTTGCATCAGAACTCAGGCAGCTCGCTGCGCAGTAGCGGACAGAGCGAAACCCGTAGCGAACCGGCTGCTCATATCCCAGCACCGGGCCCTGGTTGGTTCACGAGTCGAAAGGGTTCCGTCGAAGAATGTCGGGCAGCGGGCGCTTTGCGGACGCTCGCATCTGAAAGAGGCTCGTTCCTCTTCCACCCCTGCGGACCTCCGCCTCCTCGAGAAGTCGGCGCAAACGCGCAACCTGGTTTCGGAGTCGATCGTTGTCTGCGCGGAGCTGGAGAATCCGTTTGACGCCTTCGAGGTTCACACCAGCACTTGAGAGTTCCTGGATGAGGAGGAGTCGGTCGAGATCGACCTGGCTGTATCGGCGCGTTCCTCCCGGAGTTCGGTATGGGTCGAGGAGGCCTTTTCGTTCATAGACGCGAAGCGTCTGAGGATGCATGCCAACGATTTCGGCAGCTACCGAAATGATGTATACGGCGTCGGTAGATTCTGCCATTTCACACCCCCAAGTGGGCTCGTGGGTTCCACCCGTCTTCTGCCGTGCGTAACGCGTCGAGAGCCGAGCGTACTTCGTCCGATGTTGACGGCGGAACCGCTATGTGCAGCGTAACAAGGAGGTCGCCCGATCCCTTGGCCGTCTCGACACCTTTGCCAGACAACTTCATCGTTGCTCCGCCTTGTGTCCCAGCGGGTATCTTGATCTTGGATGAGCCGTCAAGCGTCGGTACCGAGATGACGGCTCCGAGGGCTGCCTCGGTGTACGTGATCGGGATGTCAATAGCGAGATCGCGTTTTCCCTTTCGACTGAAGATCGGGTGTGAGCCAACGCGGACCCTCACGAGCAGATCCCCCGGTGGTCCGCCACCGATACCCGGTCCGCCTCTGCCCTTGACGCGCACCTTCGTGCCATCCGAGACGCCTCGTGGGATCTTCACCTTCACAGGGTTTCCCCCGACGTTGAGTTCCTTCGTTGTACCGGCCAAGGCTTCGTGAAAGCTGAGCGTTATCGAGCCGGTCGCGTCGGCACCCTTGTGTGGACGGCTCTGACGTCGTCCTCCCCCAAACAGATCGCCGAATCCGCTGAACAGATCCTGGGACGATGCGCCCTCTGCGCCACCGAACAGGTCCTCGACGCGGACGTACTGCTGGCCTCCACCCGGTCCACCAACGAAGTACCCCATCTCGCGGGCGTGGTCGTACTCCCTACGCGTTTCCTCGTCGGAGAGGGTGTCGTAGGCCTCGTTGATCTCCTTGAATCGCGTTTCTGCGTTGGGGTCCTCAGGGTTGCTGTCTGGATGGACCTCTCTCGCGAGTGAGCGAAACGCTCGCTTGATGTCCTTCTGCGAAGCATTCTTGTCTACGCCGAGCTCGGCGTAGTAGTCCTTCTCCAACCACTCCTTACGCATGGCCGACGATCACGAGTGTTGGACGGATCACCCGTCCTCTCATCACGTATCCCTTTCTGAGTTCTTGTTCGACGACCTGGTTCCCTTCACCGGGTGTCACCGATACCGCCTCGTGAAGAGCCGGATCGAACGGCTGGCCGAGGGCGTCGATCGGCTCGAAGCCCTCGTTGTTGAGTGCATCGAGCAGTTGGGAATGCGTGCTTGCCATGCCGTCGAGCATGAGTCGCTCCGAGTCGGATGAAATTTCTGTCGTGAGCGCAGCATCGAAGCTGTCGAGCGCCGGCAGCAACGCTTCGATCACTCGCTGGCTAGCACGAATGACGTTCTCGCCCTGATCACGCTCGACCCGCTTTCGGAAGTTATCGAATTCGGCAGCGACACGCTGGAGATTGGCCAGTAGATCTCCTGCGTCCTGCCGCGCCTCAGAGAGCTCTCGAAGGAGAAGTCGCCGCGTCTCATCCGGATCATCTGGGAGCGAAAGCCCGAGCATTTCTGCTGTCGGTTCCTCAGGGAGAACTTCGATGATCTCGGCTCCAGCGTCGCTATCTGTGTGGGCGCCGGCCTTGCCCGAGGGAGGAGAGTTCTTTGCTCGCGTGTCTGGTGAATCGGTCATGTGAACTCCATGCGAAAGGTACGTGGCATCTGGTGGGATTGCGGATCAGATGGTTGGACGTCGACCAGCCCCAGGCTTGTGGGCTCCCATCGCTCGGGCGCCTCGCCCGTCCCCCCTGAGGAGGAACGGGCAAGCGGGTAATCGGCAAATCTCGACGTGTCCGGTTTCACCTGATCTACTCCTCGTCGTCGATGACCTCTGCTTCTACGACGTCGTCGTCTCCGCCAGAATCGCCGCTCTCATCGTTCTCTGCAGCCGCAGCGTCCGCCTGGGCAGCTTCATAGATCTTCTGACCGATGATCTGCGCGCTCTCGGTGAGCTTGGTGGTTGCCGACTTGAGTGCATCAGTGGATGCGTCCTCGTCGTTGAGCAGCGTCTTGAGGGCATCGAGGTTTGCTTGCAGAGGAGCCTTCTCGTCCTCTGTGAGCTTGTCTCCATTCTCGGCGAGTTGCTTTCCAATGGTGTGCACTGCGTGGTCTGCTGCGTTGCGAGCCTCAGCAGCGTCCTTGCGCTCTGCATCTTGAGCGGCGTGCGCCTCGGCGTCCTTGACCATCTGGTCGATCTGATCGCTATCGAGGGCGGTACCGCCGGTGATCGTGACCTGCTGCGTCTTCCCTGTTCCGAGATCCTTGGCTGATACCGAGACGATGCCGTTTGCGTCGATGTCGAAGGTGACCTCGATTTGGGGTATTCCACGTGGTGCCATCGGGATGCCCTGGAGTTTGAATCGTCCGAGAGACTTGTTGTCCGCAGCCATTGCGCGTTCGCCCTGGAGTACGTTGATCTCGACCTCGGGCTGACCATCGGCCGCCGTCGTGAAAATCTCGGACCTTCTCGAGGGAATCGTTGTGTTGCGTTCGATCATCTTCGTGAACAGATTGCCCTCGGTTTCGACACCGAGCGTGAGGGGAGTGACGTCGAGTAGCAGGATGCCTGACACATCTCCTGTGAGGACCCCCGCCTGGATGGCAGCTCCAAGGGCGACAACCTCGTCAGGGTTCACGCCTCTGTTCGGCTCCTTGCCCGCCAGTTCCTCGACGAGTTTCTGAACGGCTGGGATTCGGGTAGACCCGCCGACCAGGATGATGTGATCGATGGCAGATACTGAAACGCCCGCGTCCTTGATCGCCCGCTCGAACGGTCCTCGCGTTCGCTCCGTGAGGTCAGAGGTCATCCGCTCGAACTCCGAACGCGGCAACGACTTGAGCAGATGGATCGGTCCGTCCTGATTCGCGGTGATGAAGGGCAGATTGATTTCGGTCTCTTGAACGGTTGACAGTTCGATCTTGGCCTTCTCAGCTGCTTCCTTCAGCCGAGTGAGCGCCATTGGATCCTTCGACAGATCGACGCCGTTGTCGGCTTTGAACCCGTCGACGAGCCATGTGATGATCTTCTGGTCCCAATCGTCACCGCCGAGGTTGGTGTCGCCCGAAGTCGATTTCACCTCGAAAACGCCCTCACCGATCTCGAGTACGGATACGTCGAAGGTGCCCCCGCCGAGGTCGTAGACGAGGATCAGTTCGTCGCTGTTCTTGTCGAGTCCGTAGGCGAGAGATGCTGCGGTTGGCTCGTTGACTATGCGCTCGACTTCCAGGCCTGCGATTTGACCGGCTTCCTTGGTCGCTTGGCGCTGCGCGTCACCGAAGTAGGCAGGTACGGTGATGACTGCCTTGGTTACCGGCTCACCGAGGTAGGCCTCTGCGTCCGCCTTCAGCTTCTGGAGAATACGTGCCGAGATCTCCTGGGCCGTATAGGGCTTACCGTCGATATCGATCGACCAGTCGGTTCCCATGTGGCGTTTGACCGAGCGAATCGTTCGCTCAGGGTTGGTGATGGCCTGCCGTTTCGCCTGGTCGCCGACGAGTATCTCTCCGTTCTTGGCGAACGCGACTACCGACGGTGTCGTCCGGTTACCCTCGGCGTTCGCAACCACCTTCGGTTCTCCACCCTCAAGGACAGAGATGACTGAGTTGGTGGTTCCGAGGTCGATTCCGACTGCTCGTCCCATGGTGTGTCTCCTCACGTTCGATCTGCCCGCGCCGTGCAGACGGGGACAGGTGCTAAGTCGTTGTAATAAGTATAACCTGAGTCGATCCGTATCACATATGGGAATGTTGGGCTAAACACGGAGGGTGTTGCATGCAGTGCCGATCGTCGAGAACTATGAAATGACAAACACCGGTGGAGAACCACCGGTGTCTATCTCTCCGCCCGCGTCAGATCATCACCCGGACATGCGTGCGATCCTAATCCGATCGCTCAAGCGCGTTCCAGTCGTTTGTCGTCGAAGGGACAGCAGTTCGGGCTTCTCGGTCTCAAGCTCAAGCTCCTCCCTGGCCTCGGCGACGCTCAGGAGGGGTTTGAACGCTTCGGTACCATGGATAGCCGTGGCGGCACAATCGACGCTTCCGAGCACCTCAACAGCGTCCATAGCGATTGCTGATGCGTTCTCAGCGGTATGTGTTGCGAGATTCGATGCTGCACTCTGGAGCGATTCGACTGCTGCACGCAGTGAGGAGATCTTCTCCCTGATCGTCTCGGCCTCGATCGTGGCATTGCGCAGGGTGATCTCGGCTCGTGCCTCGGCCTGGGCGATCGTGGATCGAGCGTTCTCCCTGGCACGTCGTGTGATCCATGCGCTCGCGATCGAAGCTGCGTGTCGAGTTGCGGCGGCTTCGTTACTCCTGTCAGCGGCTGCCCTCGTCGCAGCACGTAGCAGTTCGTTGGCTTGCTCAGATGTGCCGGCGGTTCGGCCTGCCGCTGCGGCTTCTGCTTCCTGAGCGATCGTCTCAGCCTCGGCTTGGGCTTCCTTCAGGAGTCGCTCTCGCTCGGATGCGACGGCGATGTTGAGCGATTCGGCGAGCTCGCTGATCTCCGTCGCCTCCTGATGCGCGGCAACGAGGGACTTCTCTGCCTCAAGTGCGGCTTCGCTCAGGATCTTACCCTTCGTGATTTCCGCCGAGACGAAGGTACGACGGATGGCGTCAGCCGACACGTCGGCCTCGGCCAGCCTCGCTTCGAGATTGCTAGCCCGCGCATCACTGCTGCGGAGAATCTCAACGAGACGCGCCACTACCGCGTCAACTTCTCTTGGGTCGTACCCGTTCCGCCTCACCCGACCAAAGCGGTGAGATTCGGCGACCGATGCGCTGAACATGTACTCAACCTTCCCGGTCCGCCGCCCGCGTGGCCCCTTCGACCATTAGCTGCGGCCAGGTGGCCACTGTGTCCAAGCCAGAGAAAGATACGAGGTCGAGGGGTGGTTAGCAAGTCTTTCCGCATCCCTCTGGAATCACTGCGTCTGGTCGCCTACCCTGGCAGCATGGAGCGTCTTCGTGTTGACATCGACAAGCCGTGGTTATCGGTGGCCGACATCTGTGAGTACATGGAGGTGTCAACGTTCGTCGTCACGTCGGTGTTGCGTTCCGGCGAACTCCCTGCGGTCAAGTTTGGTCGTGAGTGGAGGGTCGCCACAGGGGACTTCGAAGATTGGATCAATGCGCAGCGAACGTCCTCTAGCCTCGTCCACGAGACTTCGGCTGACGTCCAATGACGGCGCCCGATACGATCAGCGACCCGGAGGTTGCTGACGACGCACAGAGGGACGAGCCATGGACCGTGGTTGTCTGGGATGACCCCGTCAATCTGATGGACTACGTCGTGTTCGTGTTCCAGGAAGTACTTGGGTTTCCCGCGGCGAAGGCGTCCAAGCTCATGTTCCAGGTTCATAATTCGGGTAAGGCTGTCGTGTTCTCTGGACTGAGAGAGCCAGCCGAGTTCACAGCCACGCGACTTGCTTCGTACGGCCTGTGGGCGACGATGGAGCGCTGATCCGCCATGTTCACAGCGACCGATGACGCGGTGAACGCGGCATTTTCGACGGAAGAGAAGGCCTTGCTTCGCCAGATCCCGTGGCTTCTCGGCGAGCTGGTTGATGGCCATGCAGATCCGGGGTACGACGTGCTGCACCGCCCAGTGTATGCCGACAACCCCTCAGCAGCTGAAGAGCTCGCCGACCTCGTCAAGCCTGAAAACGACCAACAGCGAACGATCGACTGCGGTGTCGTGCAACACATGGGCGACGGTCGCACAACGATGACGTTCGAGGAGGCTCACGGATTCTTACGTGCCGTCAACGATGCGAGACTCGTGCTCGCCGCCAGGGCCGGTGTGTTTGACGATGATGCCGAGTGGCAGGAGAACATTCCCCGAGACCCCGCACTTGCAGCTGTGGCTTGGCTTGGGTACGTCCAAGGTGAGCTCATTGAGGCGCTGAGTTTCGCCACGCCCGGTAGAGCTTCGGATCGCTAGCTTCCGTGCGACGCGCGATCCCCCGCGTCGCAAGGCTCGCTGTTCCCTTGGTCGAAGGACACATAGCTCCACACGAAGTACTCTTGCGGGTCATGTCAATTGTTGCCGTTGTCCTCGCTGCTGATCAGGGTGAGGGATTCGATCAGCCGAAGTACCTCACGGTGGTACAGGGAACCCCACTACTCGAGGGTGTTATCAATGAGGTGACTCAGTGGCCGGTCGACGAGGTCATTGTGGTCCTCGGCTCTGATGGAGAAGTGATCGCAGATAGCGTGAAGCGAGATGATGTATCGATCGTCATTGACCCTGAATGGGGCGAAGGCGAAGCATCTCCACTGCGGGCTGTTCTTGACCTCGTATCTCGAGACAATTCGATCGATCTCGTCATCCTGGCGAGGGGAGACCAGCGCGGTGTCGGGAGCGACGTCGTCGGCTCGCTGGTCGATGTGGCTCTTGAGACGAGTGCAGACGCCGTAGTCCCCAAGTACCGGTACGCGCGTGGTTGGCCGGTCGTTATCGCTCCAGTCTTATGGCGTATTTTCCTTGGCCTTGAAGGGACGATTGATGTGCACGATGTCATCAAGACACATGCGCGAAATGTCGAAGAGATATGGATTGACCACCTTGGGCCTGCAATCATCGGCGACGCCGATGACATTCCGCGGAGTATCCGTTGAAACGGGTGGGCATGCTGATCAAGCAGTGGGTATTGTCGACGGGACGCGTTACCGCACCAAGGTGATGAGGGAGAGGGAAAGCTATGGCATCGATCTCGGCGATTCGGTCGATCGGTCAACGCGACGCCACACGGCTCAGGAAGGGCAAGGTCCGCACGACTGAGGCACTACTGCGCCAGGCATCGACTCGACCTGGCCGCAGCGTTGTGTCAGGGCGGACAGGCGTCGCCACTGCGAACTTACTGCGATGGGCCCAGCAGGCCGACCTCATGCGTGTCAGCGGCATCGGTTCCGAGTACGCCGACTTACTCGCTGCAGCGGGAGTCGATACGATCAAAGCACTGCGAAGGCGAAACGCAGCCAATCTCATGACTGCAATGGCGCAGGTCAACGCTAAGAAGCGCATCGTTCAACGTCTGCCAACCGTAGAGATGGTGCAAGGTTGGATCGATGTCGCCGCGACGTTGGAACCGATCGTCACGTCGTGAACGACGAGGGGACCCGCACTTCCCTGCGGATCCCCTGTCACTTCGAGTGCGGTGTTCGTCGCCGCGCACCACTTGAGCTACTTGGTCGAGGACGACTTCTTCGCTGACTTCGATGTAGCGGTTGCGGTGCTCGTGGCCTTCTTGGCTGTCGACGTCTTCGCTGCCTTCTTGGCTGTCGACGTCTTCGCTGCGGGGGCCTTCTTGGCTGTCGACGTCT